>NZ_MKXB01000106.1:74918-75717 GCF_001865245.1 Streptomyces sp. CC53
AACGAACACGACTACACCTACGCCAAGATCCGCCTCGACGCCCACTCCGAGGAAACCGCCCTGCGCACCCTCTCCGGCGTCCCCGACCCCCTCACCCGCGCCGTCCTCTGGAACACCCTCCGCGACATGGTCCGCGACGGCGACCTCGACCCCGTTGCCTACGTCGAAACCGCCCGCGCCCACCTCTGCGAAGAGACCGACGTCGCCATCGTCCAAGCCGTCCTCGGCTTCGCCGGCGACCAGATCGCCGACCGCTACCTCCGCGCCGAACAGCGCCCCGACACCCTCACCACCCTCAACGACCTCACCCGCGACCTCATCCGCCGCACCGAGGACGGCTCCCACCCCGGCCTGCGCCTCACCGCCGTACGCCACTACATCGACACCACCACCCGCACCGGCACCCTCCACGGCTGGCTCGCCGACAACAACGTCCCCGGCGGCCCCGACCTCGACCCCGAGCTCCGCTGGCGCATCCTCAAGCGCCTCGCCGTCCTCGGAGCCGTCGACGACACCCACATCACCGCCGAACTCGACCGCGACCCCAGCGCCACCGGACTGGAAGGCGCCGCCCGCTGCCGCGCCGCCCTCCCCACCCCCGAAGCCAAAGCCACCGCCTGGGAGCGCATGTTCCACGAGGACACCCTCTCCAACTACCTCTTCACCGCCACCGCCCAAGGCTTCTGGCAGCCCGAGCAACTCGACCTCCTCCAGCCCTACGTCACCCGCTACTACCCCGAAGCCACCGCCCTCGCCGCCCGCCGAGGCCCCGCCATCGCCGCCGCAGCCGGCCGCGACG
>NZ_MKXB01000107.1 GCF_001865245.1 Streptomyces sp. CC53
CGGGCAGGCCGGGCGCGGCGGCACGCCCACCGGCGGCGGTGGCGGGCACGGGCCCGCCAGGTCCGGGCGTGTCCGGGGCGTCGACGGGCGGCGGGGCCACCGGCGCCTTGGGCGCGCCGGGTCGGCTCCACCACGTCGGCTTCGGGCTCGTCCGCTTCCCGTCGTCCATGCTCTCCCCGCTACTGGCCACTGACACGCCTTCCGCGGCGCCCGTGCCCCTGGATTCAACCAGGTCTCCCGGGCGGCCCGCAGCGGACCCCGCGCCTTCTTCCCTACGGCGGCGGGGCCGCGATCCCGGTGGTGGCGGCGACCGTGGGCGGCGGCCCCGCCACGGGAGCGGGGACCGGATCGGAGGCGTACGGCCCGGGGGCCGTGCCGAGCGGTCCCACGAGCGGGGCGAACAGGTCGAGCCTGACCGGCACGGGCCCGGGCGGCAGCGATCCGGCGGCCGCCGGGGGCACGGCGGCGTGCAGGTAGGGCGGAGGGGCCGCCCCCGACCGTTCGGAGGGCCGCGCCACGCCGGTGTGCGCGGACAGGCTGGACCCGGTGCCCGCCGTGCTGAGGGCACCGCCGCTGCGGCGGCGCTGGCCGTCCGCGCCCGTGGACGAGGACTGGCCGGACGCCGAGCGCAGGGGCGTCACCTTGCTCCCGGTGCCGTCGCCGCGGGCGTCCGCGGTCGTGGCGACGGGCAGCGCCCCGCCCAACGCGATCGCCGCGAACGACACGGCGCTGGCGGCGGCGAAGGCGAACCTGCGGCCGCGCCACGGCGACCTCTCCGCCTCGGGACGGCCGACCTCGTGGATCCGGAAACCGGAACCGGACCGGCCGCCGGGCAGGACCGGCCCGTGCGCGCCGGGGCCGTCCGGCGCGGGCAGGCAGCCGAGCCCGCCGGTGCCCGCTGCGTAGCCGCCGCGGGCCCCTGCGATCCGCTCCGCTCCCGGCCCCGCGCCGCCGTCGGGCCCGGGCCCCGGCTGGACGTCGAAGCCGGTGCCCGTGCCGAAGAGGCCGCCGCCGGGGCCGTCGTCTCCGAGGGCGGGCAGCCCCTGGAGCCGGGCCAGCAGCCCTTCCGAGGGTGGTGGCGGGGCCGCCTGCGCGAAGTAGCTCTTCACGCGGCGCTGGGCGTCCGCCTCCGCCTTGCAGCGCGCGCACGTCGCCAGGTGGGCGAGGACCCGCTCGCGGGCGTCATGGCCGAGTTCGCCGTCGACGAGGGCGGCGAGCCGGTCCCCGAGGTGCTGTTCGGCCGGGGTGGGGTGTGTGCCACTCACGCAGCTCCACCCTCCCCGCCCACGGCGACGAACACCTTCCCCCGGCTGTGCTCGAACGGGCCTGACTGGGGCTCCGTGGCGGCGTCGTGGTGCTCGGCACGCGCCTTGGGAGAGCGGTGCTTCAGGGCCTTGCGCAGATGCGAGCGGCCGCGGTGGATGCGGCTGCGGACGGTGCCGAGCTTCACGCCGAGCGTCGCGGCGATCTCCTCGTACGACAGTCCCTCGATGTCGCACAGCACCACGGCCGCGCGGAACTCGGGGGCGAGGGTGTCCAGCGCCTGCTGCACGTCCGCGTCGAAGTGGGTGTCGTGGAACACCTGCTGCGGGGACGGCTCGCGGCTCGGCAGCCGCTCCGCCGCGTCGTCACCGAGGGCGTCGAAGCGGATGCGCTGCTTGCGCCGGACCATGTCGAGGAACAGGTTCGTGGTGATGCGGTGCAGCCAGCCCTCGAAGGTGCCGGGCGTGTAGGTCGACAGCGAGCGGAAGACCCGGACGAAGACCTCCTGTGTGAGGTCCTCGGCGTCGTGCTGGTTGCCCGTCAGACGGTAGGCGAGTCGGTAGACGCGGCCGCTGTGCGTACTGACGATCTCCTCCCAGGAGGGCGGAGCCCACGCCTGCGATTCCGCATCCGATGCGAAGGTCGCCGTGGTGGCTGCGGTGTCGTCGGCGGCGTGGCTGTCAGCGATGTCGGTCACGGATTTCGGCTCACCCGCCGACCTGAGAAAGCGCCGCAACCGCGACACTCCTCCCCGATCCACAGGCGCAGCCGCACCTCCCCTGTCGGCTCTGGTGGTGTCCAGTGGAGCCCCTACCATAGCCACCTCGCCCGTTAGCTCCGGATAAGAATCTTTACGTGCATTTGGGACGGACGTGCGGTCCGGCCCTCCGTCCCGGTCCGCGCCCGGGTCCGCGATCCTGTCCACGGCGTTCCCCCCTGCCCCTCCCAACGCTCGGTCCCATCTGCGGGTTCCCGACGGCGAACGGCTACAGTCACGGTTGCCGACTACGGGACAGGAGAGGGCCATTACCGCCAACCGGCAGACGAGCTGGGCGTTCGCCGACGCCTTTGTCTGCGAGGACGAAGCGCTGCTCTGGGCTCGTGAGCGGGCCCGGGAGACGGGGCTCCCCTCGGTGTCCCCGGGCACGGGCGCCGCGCTGCGGATGCTCGCCGCGTCGGTGGACGCCAAGGCGGTGGCGGAGATCGGCACGGGTACCGGGGTCTCCGGTATCCACCTGCTGCACGGCATGCGGCCCGACGGGGTGCTGACGACGGTCGACCCCGAGCCGGAGCGGCAGCAGTTCGCCCGGGAGGCGTTCCGCGCCGCGGGCTTCGCCGGGAACCGGGCGCGGTTCATCCCGGGCCGGGCCCTGGAGGTCCTGCCGCGGCTGGCGGACGGCGGATACGACCTGGTGTTCTGCGACGGCGACCGTACCGAGTACCCCGACTACCTCGCGGAATCGTTGCGGCTGCTGCGGCCCGGCGGGCTGGTGTGCTTCGAGGGCGTGTTCGCCGAGGGGCGCACGGTGGACTCCGCGGCCCAGCCGGCGGAGGTGCTGGCGCTGCGCGACCTGCTGCGGACCGTACGGGAGAGCGGCGGGCTGGTGGCCTCGCTGCTGCCGGTCGGCGACGGCCTGCTCTGCGCGGTCCGTCCCTGACCGTCCGCCTCACCGTGGCCGGCCGGCGACGGGCCGCCCGGGACCGGCCTCATCCGAGGGACCGCCTCACTGCGGCGGACTGCTCCCCGTCGGCGACGCCGGCCGTCCGCCTCCCAGGGGCCGCGCCACCGCCGGGCCTGCGACGGCCCGCTTCCCGCGCGGCCGCCGCCGAGGGGCCGCCACCCGCTGCCGGTCGGCGATCGTCCGCCGCGACCCGGCTCCGCCGGGGAGGTCCTGCCCCTTCCCCGCTTCCGGCACCGCCCGCTTCACACGCGAGCGCCCTGGCGGGTCGGGGAGGTCCCCAGCCCGCCAGGGCGCTCGGAAGACAGCGCGACGCGCGTGCCGGTGCCGGGTGTCAGCCGACGACCTTCTTCAGCGCGTCACCGAGGGCCTCGGCCTCGTCCGGGGTCAGCTCGACGACAAGCCGACCGCCGCCTTCGAGCGGAACGCGCATGACGATGCCCCGCCCCTCCTTGGTCACCTCGAGCGGGCCGTCGCCCGTCCGCGGCTTCATGGCCGCCATGCTCGTTCCCCTTCCTGAAACCAGCTCATCGCAAGCCGATCGGAGGCCCCGGGAAGGGCACGTACCGGCTTCGAACACATTGCTTCCAGGTCATTATCCCGCATGGCGACACCCGATGACCAACATCGGGCCGCATCGCTTGGGCAACGCGATTACGCAAAACCCCACAATTGGGCTTTCCGCCTGCGATACTGCGCCCTCGCCGCACCTGGCCCGGAGTGCCGTTCTTTGACGCAGGTCACATGCCCGGGCTCGTGTCGGAGCCGGATGATCTCCGCCATGCTGGGCGGGACACCAGACGCCCGGAGCCGCGAAGGGACCCGCCAATGGCCGACACCGTGCTGTACGAGGTGAGCGACGGACTCGCCACCGTCACCCTCAACCGGCCCGATGCCATGAACGCGCTGAACACCGAGGCGAAGGTGGCCCTGCGGGACTGCCTTCAGGCGGCGGCTGCGGACCCGGCCGTGCGGGCGGTGCTCCTCACCGCTACCGGGCGGGCGTTCTGCGTGGGGCAGGACCTCAAGGAGCACGTGCGGAGCCTGGGCGAGGACGAGCCGATGCGGACCGTCCGAGAGCACTACAACCCCATCGTGCGCGCGATCACCGGGATGCCGAAGCCGGTCGTGGCGGGGGTGAACGGGGTCGCGGCGGGCGCCGGTTTCGGCTTCGCCCTGGCGGCGGACTACCGCGTCGTCGCGGACACGGCGTCCTTCAACACGGCGTTCGCGGGGGTGGCCCTGGCCGCCGACTCGGGCATGTCCTGGACGCTGCCCCGCCTCGTGGGCCCGAGCCGCGCCGCCGACCTGCTGTTCTTCCCGCGGACCGTGTCGGCCCAGGAGGCCGACGAGCTGGGGATCGTGAACAAGCTGGTCCCGACCGCCGAGCTGGCGGCCGAGGCGCTGGCCGTGGCCCGCACGCTGGCGGCCGGGCCGACGGTGGCGTACGCGGGGCTGAAGGAGGCCCTGGCGTACAGCGCGGGCCGCGGCCTGGTCGAGGCACTGGAGAAGGAGGACGAGCTCCAGAGCCGCGCGGGCACCTCGGAGGACCACCGGATCGCGGTGGAGGCGTTCCTGGCGAAGGAGAAGCCCGCTTACGTGGGCCGTTGACCGCGCCCCCGCGGTGGCCGGGCCGTCGCACGGCGCCGGTCCCGCGGGAGCCGCTGGCGTGCGGAAGCCGGGCTCCGTCCGGTCCCGGACCGGCGGCGCGCGGGGCCGTTGCTCCTCCGGCGGTGCGGGGGCGGCCCCCGGTGCGGGGCCGCGCAGGGCGCGTCCACCGGACGCAGGCCCTGTCCTCATCCCGCGGGCGGCCTCCGGCACAGGGGCTTTCCGGTGCCCGCTCGGCGACTGCCGGTCCCCTGGCCGGTGGGCCGGCGCAGGTTGGTGGGTCCGCCCGGCACGGCGACGGGCGGCCGCTGGGCCGACGCCGCCGCGCGGACCGGCAGGAGGTCGACCCGGGGCCGCGCCCGACCCGCCGGACCGCCGGGGCCCACCCGCGCCCGCGCCTGCACCGGCGGTGGCGGGGGACGCGGTCGGGAAGCGCGGGGGTCAGGTGTCCGCGGGCGTCCGGGCCACGCAGTCGGCGAGGTGGTCGTTGACCAGACCGCAGGCCTGCATCAGCGCATACGCCGTCGTGGGGCCCACGAAACGCAGGCCGCGCTTCTTCAGCGCCTTCGACAGCGCCGTCGACTCGTCGGTGATCGCCGGGACGTCGTCGAAGGTCCGGGGCGCGGGGCGGGTCTCCGGGTCGGGGGCGTGCGACCAGATGAGGGCGTCCAGGTCGCCGGGGGCCCATCCGGCGAGGACCCGGGCGTTGGCGAGGGTCGCGTCGATCTTGGCCCGGTTGCGGATGATGCCGGCGTCGGCCAGGAGGCGCGCCCGGTCCTCGTCGGTGTAGGCCGCCACCACGGCGATCCGGAAGTCCGCGAACGCCCGGCGGAAGCCCTCCCTGCGGCGCAGGATCGTGATCCACGACAGTCCGGACTGGAACGCCTCCAGAGAGAGCCGTTCGAAGAGCGCGTCGTCCCCGCGGACGGGCCGGCCCCACTCGCCGTCGTGGTACGGCAGGTAGTCCGCCGTCGAGACGCCCCACGGGCAGCGCAGGGCGCCGTCCGGTCCCGGCACGGCTCCGCCGGCCGCCATCAGTCCCCGCTCCCGCGTGCGGCGTCCCCGGCCTCCCCTGCCGCGTCGTCGGCCGGCGCGCCGCCCCGCTCGTCGGCCTCCCGGTCGCCCGCGTCGCCGGTCCCGGGCGGCTGCTGCGGCCGCTTCGCGAACAGGTCGCCGCCGACGGCCGTCGCCTGGGCGCCCGCGAGGGCCGCCTCCAACTCCGCGATCCGGGCGTCGCGCTCGGCCAGTTCCGCGGCCAGCCGGTCCAGCACGTCGTCGACGTCCACCATGCGGTAGCCCCGGACCGCCATCGGCAGCCGCAGCGCCTCGACGTCGGCGCGGCTCACCGGCCGGGTCGCCGGGAGCGGGTCGACGAGGTGCTCCGGCGCCGCCTCGGGCAGCGGCTCGCTCCGCCCCCCGCCGATCACCGCGACGGTCACCGCGGCCACCACGACCACCATCGCCACAGCCAAGAACCAGAACACAGCGCGCCTCTCCCGGGAGCGGAAAACGTCCGGCCCCGATCGTGCCACGTGGTGGCGGCGGTTAGGGTCGCAGGGACGTCACGCGAGGAGGACATACGGGATGCTGCGCCTGGGACGACGCGAATTCGGGCGGCACGAGCCGGTGATCATGGCGATCGTGAACCGGACGCCGGACTCCTTCTACGACCAGGGCGCCACGTTCCTCGACGAGCCGGCCCTCGCGCGCGTGGAGCAGGCCGTCGCCGAGGGCGCGGCCGTCATCGACGTCGGCGGGGTGAAGGCGGGGCCGGGCGAGGAGGTGACCGCCGAGGAGGAGGCCCGCAGGACGGTCGGCTTCGTGGCCGAGGTGCGCCGCCGCCACCCCGACGTGGTGATCAGCGTCGACACCTGGCGGCACGAGGTCGGCGAGGCGGTGTGCGAGGCCGGCGCGGACCTGCTGAACGACGCCTGGGGCGGGGTGGACCCGAAGCTGGCGGAGGTCGCGGCACGGTACGGGGCGGGGCTGGTGTGCACGCACGCGGGGGGCGTGGAACCGAGGACGCGGCCGCACAGGACGGCGTACGAGGACGTGGTGGCGGACATCCTGCGCGTCACGGTGGGGCTCGCCGAGCGGGCGGTGGCGCTGGGGGTGCCGCGGGAGTCGGTGCTGATCGACCCGGGGCACGACTTCGGCAAGAACACCCGGCACTCGCTGGAGGCGACGCGGCGGCTCGGCGAGATGGTGGAGACGGGCTGGCCCGTGCTGGTGTCCCTGTCCAACAAGGACTTCGTCGGCGAGACCCTGGACCGGCCGGTCAAGGAGCGGCTGGTGGGGACGCTGGCGACGACCGCCGTGTCGGCCTGGCTGGGGGCGCAGGTGTACCGGGTCCACGAGGTCGCGGAGACCCGTCAGGTCCTCGACATGGTCGCGTCCATCGCCGGCCACCGGGAGCCCGCCGTGGCCCGGCGGGGCCTGGCCTGAGCGTCCCGGCCGCCCCGGGGGGTCGTCCCGGCCGCCTGGTGGCGCCCGGCCCGGCCGCCCGTGTCGGACGCTCGGGCCGGGCCCCGGGGCGGGCGCGGCGCTCCGGAACCCGGCCTCGGCGCGGGACCGCCCCGGTAGAGCGGACGGGTGCACGCGCCGTCAGTTGCGGCCGGCCTCCTTGCTGACGAGGGCCACGGCCTCGTCCACGTCGTCCGTGACGTGGAACAGCATCAGGTCCCGCTCCGCGGCCTTGCCCTGCGCGATGACCGTGTGGCGCAGCCAGTCCACGAGGCCCGTCCAGTACTCCGTGCCGAAGAGGACGATCGGGAAGCGGGTCACCTTGCGGGTCTGCACCAGCGTCAGCGCCTCGAAGAGCTCGTCCAGGGTGCCGAGGCCGCCCGGCAGGACGACGAAGCCCTGCGCGTACTTCACGAACATCGTCTTGCGCACGAAGAAGTAGCGGAAGTTGATGCCGATGTCGACGTGCGGGTTCAGCCCCTGCTCGAACGGCAGCTCGATGCCGAGGCCCACGGAGACGCCCTTGGCCTCCCGCGCGCCTCTGTTGGCGGCCTCCATCGCGCCGGGGCCGCCACCGGTGATCACCGCGAAGCCGGCCTCCACGAGGGCCCTGCCGAGCTTGACGCCGGCCTCGTACTCGGGGGTGTCCGGCTGGGTCCGGGCGGAACCGAAGACGCTGATGGCGCTGGGCAGTTCGGCCAGGGCACCGAAGCCCTCGACGAACTCGGACTGGATGCGCATCACCCGCCACGGGTCGGTGTGCACCCAGTCCGAGTCGCCGGCGGTGTCCAGAAGGCGCTGGTCCGCCGTGCCCGGCTGGACCTGCTCCCTGCGGCGGAGCACCGGGCCCAGCCGCTGCTCCGCCAGCGCACGCAGCCCTTCGGCCTCGGGGTTACCCATGATCCGCTCCCTTACGCTGGACATCGTTTGCCGGGATCAGCGTAGGACGGCGAAAGTGACGCGTGGCGAAATTACGGTCGTCAGGCAGTGAGCCAGTCGTACAGCCGCCGCTCGCAGTGGGTGATCCGGTCGACGGCCACGTGCTCGTCCCGCTTGTGCGCGAAGAGCGCGTCTCCGGGCCCGTAGTTGACGGCGGGCACGCCGAGGGCGCTGAAGCGGGACACGTCGGTCCAGCCGAACTTGGGCTGGGCCGTGCCGCCGACCGCCTCCATGAAGGCGGCGGCCGCCGGGTGCGACAGGCCGGGCAGGGCGCCGCCGGTGTGGTCGTCCACGACGAACTCGTCGACCCCGCAGTCGGCGAAGACCTCCCGCACGTGCTTCTCTGCCTCCTCCTTGCTGCGGTCGGGGGCGTAGCGGTAGTTCACGACGACGGTGCACGCGTCGGGGATCACGTTGGTGGCCACGCCGCCCTCGATGCCGACGGCGTTGAGGCCCTCGCGGTACTCCAGGCCGTCGATCAGGGGGCGGCGCGGCTCGTACGCGGCGAGCCGGGCCAGCACGGGCGCGGCGGCGTGGATGGCGTTGGCGCCCATCCAGGAGCGGGCGGAGTGGGCGCGCTCGCCGGTCATCCTGAGGTGGACGCGCAGGGTGCCCTGGCAGCCGCCCTCGACCTGGCCGTCGGTGGGCTCCAGGAGGACGGCGAAGTCGCCTTCGAGCCAGTCGGGGTGGGCGGCGGCCACATGCCCGAGGCCGTTGAGGTGCGCCGCGACCTCCTCGTTGTCGTAGAAGACGAACGTCAGGTCGCGGTTGGGTTCGGGGACGGTCGCGGCGATGCGCAGCTGGACGGCCACGCCGGACTTCATGTCGGAGGTGCCGCAGCCCCACAGGACGCCGTCGGCGTCCAGCCGGGACGGGACGTTGTCGGCGATGGGCACCGTGTCGATGTGGCCGGCGAGGATGACCCGCTGGGCCCGGCCGAGGCGGGTGCGGGCCACGACGTTGTTGCCGTACCGGTCGACGGTGAGGTGCGGGAGGGTCCGCAGGGCCTGCTCGATCGCGTCCGCGAGGGGTTTCTCGGTGCCGCTGACGGAGGGGAAGTCGACCAGTGCGGCGGTCAGCGCGGGGCCGTCCTGCTTCAGGTCGAGAGCCGTGTACGGGGGCGCTTCGGGCGTGGAGTCAGGCATGTGCCGAGCCTATCCCGGCCCCTTGTACGGTGGGGCCGTGTCCAAGTCCACCGCAGCTCCCGCGTCGCCCCCGCCTCCGGTCGCCCGTGCGTCCCGTGCGTCCCGACGTGCCCGGATCGCGGCCGGGTTCGCCGTGCTGCTCACCGTGGCCGGCTATGTGGCGGTGCGCTACGAGACGGGCGGCCGGGGGGCTCCGGGCTGTGTGGTGGGCAGCGGCAGCCACACGTACCGGTTCACGCCCGAACAGGCGTCGAACGCGGCGACGATCGCCGCGGTCGGCACGACCAAGGGGATGCCGGAGCGGGCGGTGACGATCGCGCTGGCGACGGCGCTGCAGGAGTCGGCGCTGCGCAACATCGACTACGGCGACCGGGACTCCCTGGGCCTGTTCCAGCAGCGGCCGTCCCAGGGGTGGGGCTCGGAGCGGCAGATCATGGACCCGGTGTACGCGTCGGCCATCTTCTACGACCGGCTGGCGGAGGTGCCGGGCTACTCGCGGCTCCCGCTGACGGTGGCGGCACAGAAGGTGCAGCGCAGCGGGTTCCCCCAGGCGTACGCGAAGCACGAACCCGATGCGGCGCTGCTGGCGGCGGCGCTGACGGGCCGCTCGCGGGCGTCGCTCACGTGCACGACGCTGCTGGGGTCGCGGACCGGTGACGCGGCGCAGGTGCGCGCGGAGCTGACGCGCTCGTTCGGTACGGACCTGCTGGTGGAGGGCGCGGGCGGGGAGGACGGCCCGGACGACGGCAAGGGAGCGCCGGCCGGCGGCGGGTCCGCGGGGACCTCGGCTCCCGCGGAGGGCGCCGACGTCGTGACGGTGCCGGTCGGCCCGGTCCCCGGCTCGCCGGCGGACGAGGCGGCGGACCGGGAGGACACGGCGGGCGGCGGCGTGGCGCCCGCCGGTTCGCGGCGCGGCTGGGAGCTGGCCCAGTGGGCGGTGGCGCAGGCGGACGCGCTGCGGATCGAGGAGGTCTCGTACGCGGGGCGGGTGTGGAGCGCCCGGCTTCCGGCGCACGGCTGGCGGGAGGTGCCCGGGGGCGGGGACCAGCGGGGGGAGACGGACCGCGTGCGGATCCGGGTGGCGGCGCGCACGGCACGGTGAGCGCGCAGACCCTTTCCGCATCGTAGTCGACTCTGATCACAGAGTAATCACGCTGCTCTCGCACAGCATTCGGGCATCCTCCCGGCGGTACGCCTGGAAGAGCTAGCCGGGCCCGGGCCGCAGCCGCCCCCGCCCGGGGGGCCGCCCGTTCCCGCCGCCGCCCGCGAATTCGCTGCGGGAGCTGGGCAGTGACGGTTCCTCAGCATGCGGGAAAGCCCATTGTTTGCCCGGTTTTGGGCGGGGCCGAATACCGAGGGACCGCCCGGCGCATTGCCAACTCTTTACCTTGGCCCGCCGCAACCTTCCCGGGCCTCCGAGCGGTTGTCACAGCGTCCGATCGTCGGACAGGCAGCACAGCCCACACGACTCTCCCTCGTCGAAGGAGCATCATGTCCCTCCCCCTGACCCGCCGGATCGCCAGTGCCGCGCTGCTCACCGCAGCGGGAGCTGCCTCCGTGGTCGGTGCGGCCGGCTCCGCGAGCGCCGTGGCCCTTCCCGAGAACACCGACCTCGCAGGCGGCGTGACCGCCCTCGACACCGCCGCGGCGACCGACACGGTCGGCACCGCTTCGCAGGGCGTCACCGGCCTGGCCGGTGACGCGGGCAGCACGGTGACCGACAAGGCGGTCCCGGCCGCGACCGAGAAGGTCGGCGGAACCGCCAAGAAGACCGCCCCGGCCGCCCAGAAGGCCGCCGGCGACGTCGCCCGCAGCGGCGGCGAGGCCGCGGGTGACGCCGCCGGCGCCACCACGGACGTCGCGGGCGAGACCGCCCCGGCCGAGCTGCCGGGCGGCGGCCTCGGCGGCGGCCTGCTCGGCGGCATGCCGGTCGGCGGGCTCTGAACGGACCGGGCGCGCCCGCCCGCGACGGACGGGACGCCCGGAGCCGGGCGACCTGAGCGGGCACCACAGCCCGCCGCCCCTCCATGCGGAAGGCCCGGGGAGCACGCCTCCCCGGGCCTTCCGCATGCGCGCTCGCCCCGGTCAGCCGAGCCGCTTGACCGCCGCCTCGACCCGTTCATCCGTCGCCGTGAACGCGACCCGCACGAACCGCTCCCCCGCCGTGCCGTAGAAGTCGCCGGGCGCCACGAGGATGCCGCGCTCCGCGAGGTACCCCACCGTGTCCCAGCACGGCTCGTCGCGCGTGGCCCACAGGTAGAGGCTGGCCTCGCTGTGCTCGATGCGGAAGCCGTGCCCGACCAGAGCCGACCGCAGCACGGCGCGGCGGGCCGCGTACCGCTCCCGCTGCTCCCGCACGTGGTCGTCGTCGCCGAGCGCGGCGACCGTCGCCGCCTGCACCGGGGCGGGCGTCATCATGCCGCCGTGCTTGCGGATCTGCAGCAGCTCCCCCAGCACCGCCGCGTCGCCCGCGAGGAAGGCGGCGCGGTAGCCGGCCAGGTTGGACCGCTTCGACAGGGAGTGCACGGCCACGAGCCCGTCGTACGAGCCGCCGCATACGTCAGGGTGCAGCACGGAGACCGGGTCGGCCTCCCAGCCCAGCTCCAGGTAGCACTCGTCGCTGACGACCAGGACGCCGTGCCGCCGCGCCCACGCCACGATCCGGACCAGGTCCTCCTTCGGCAGCACCCGCCCGGTCGGGTTGGACGGCGAGTTCAGCCACAGCAGCTTCAGCCCCGCGGGGTCCAGCTCGGTCGGGTCGTCGTACACCACCGGCTCGGCCTGCGCGAGGCGGGCGCCCACCTCGTACGTCGGGTAGGCGAGCCGAGGGTAGGCCACCCGGTCGCCGGGGCCGAGCCCCAGCTGCGTCGGCAACCAGGCCACCAGTTCCTTGGAGCCGACCACGGGGAGCACGTTCGGGTGCGCCACGTCCCGCGCGCCGAGCCGCCGCCCGCACCAGCCGGCGATGGCGTCGCGCAGGGCGGCCGTGCCCCACACCGTCGGGTAGCCGGGTGAGTCGGCGGCGTCCACGAGGGCGCGCCGGATCAGCTCCGGCACCGGGTCCACCGGGGTGCCGACGGACAGGTCGACGATCCCGTCGGGGTGCGCGGCGGCCGTCGCCTTGTACGGCTCAAGCTTGTCCCAGGGGAAGACGGGCAGGCGGGACGAGACTCCGGACACGGGTGGTGCTCACTTTCTCGTACGGGCGGCGGCGGACACCGTCCGGCGCCGCGGGCGCACGGTCGCGAAACGCCTCGGCCCCGTACAGCGGGAGACCGTACGGGACCGAGGGCGATGAACAGGCGATCCGGTCAGCCCTGCGGCGGCAGGGCGGCGATGAACGGGTGGTCGCGCTCGATCAGGCCGAGCTTGGAAGCGCCACCGGGCGAGCCGAGCTCGTCGAAGAACTCGACGTTCGCCTTGTAGTAGTCCTTCCACTCCTCCGGCACGTCGTCCTCGTAGAAGATCGCCTCGACCGGGCAGACCGGCTCACAGGCCCCGCAGTCGACGCATTCGTCCGGGTGGATGTACAAGGACCTGCTGCCCTCGTAGATGCAGTCGACGGGGCACTCCTCGATGCACGCCTTGTCCTTCACGTCGACACAAGGCTGCGCGATGACGTAGGTCACGCTGTCGTTCCTCCTTGGTAGGGCTGGCTCTGCGCGGGAGCGCGGCGTCGTCGATGCCCGCCCCTAGTATCTCCGTTCTTGGAGAGGATCCGTACAGGAGGGGCGCAGGCAGCTGTGGAATTCACTGCGGGCGGACGGCTCGACGTCCACATCACGCCCTCTGACGTGGGCAAACGCATCTCGGTGCGCCGCCTGAGGAACGCCGACGACGGTGCGGGGACGTTCACGGACGCGGTCGGCGTTCTCACATCCTGGACCGGAGGTGTGCTGCTGATCACACAGCGGACCGGGGAGACGGTCCGCATAGCGGAATCGTCCCTGGTCGCGGGCAAGGTCGTGCCCGCCGCGCCGGCCCGGCGAAGGGGCCCCGCCGCCGGGTTCGCGGAGCTGGCACGGGCCCAGGCGCGGGCCTGGCAGCCCCTGGAGAGCGAACCACTCGGAGAGTGGACGCTGCGCGCCGCGCACGGCTTCACCCGCAGGGCCAACTCGGTGCTGCCCCTCGGCGACCCGGGCCTGCCGCTCGACGACGCCCTCGGAAGCGTCCGGGCCTGGTATGCGCAGCGGGGCCTGCCCCCGTACGTCCAGGTGGCGACCGGGGCCGAGGGCACGCAGGAGGCGCTGTGCGCGGCCCTGGACGAGCGGGGCCTGCGGCGCGAGGTGACGGCGGAGGTCCGCGTCGCCGCCCTGGCACCGCTCGCGGACGTGGAGGTGGCGGCCGACGTGGCGGTGGCCCGCACGCCCGGCCCCGCGTGGCTGCGCCGCTACCACCGGGTCGGCGAGCCGGGCGGGCACGTGCTGCGGGTGCTGACCGCGGGCCCGTCGGTGTGGTTCGCGTCCGTGCCGGGCGAGGGCGGCGTCCCGGCCGCCATCGGGCGCTGCGTGGTGGACGGCCGCTGGGCCGGCCTGCTGGCGCTGGAGGTCGCCCCCGAGCGGCGCAGGCAGGGCCTGGCCACGGCTGTCACGGCGGCGCTCGCGGCGAAGGCGCTGGAGGAGGGCGCGTCGGCGGCCTGGCTCCAGGTCGAGTCGGACAACGACGCGGCACGGGCCCTGTACGCCGGGATGGGCTTCGCGGTCCACCACCACTACCACCACTTCCGCCTCTGACGGGGTACGTGAACCTTATGCAGCGCAACGACAGCGACGACGGCGAGGACCGGAGGGCCCGGTTCGCGGCGGAGGCCAGGGAGGAACGGCCGGACCTGGCCGAGCTCTGCCTGCTGCTCTGCGCGGAGGCGGAGCCGGGCTTCGGCCGGGACCGGATGGACGCCGCCGAGATCGAACTGGACCGGCTGGCCGGCCTCGTCCCTTACGGGGCGAAGAGCCCGCAGGACTGGGCGCGGGCGCTGGAACGGCTGCTGGGCGGCGGGCACGGCTTCCACGGCACGCCCGCGGACTACCGCCGCCTGGAGTCGTCCCTGCTGCACCAGGTGCTGCTGCGCCGCCGGGGGCTGCCCATCACGCTCTCGGTGGTGTGGATGGAGGTCGCGCGGCGGGCGGGGGCGCCGGTGTACGGGGTGGCGCTGCCGGGGCACTTCGTGGTCGGCTTCGGGGACCCGACCGAGCAGGTGCTGGCCGACCCGTTCGCCGGCGGGCGCCTCCTGACGGGCGCGGACACGGAACTGCTGGTGGCCGGTGCGACCGGGGAGCCCCTCGACCCTTCCGTGCTGCTGCCCGCGGACGTGCTGGACATCGTCCTGCGGATCCTGAACAACATCCGCGCCTGGGCGTCGGCCCGCCCCGAGCACTCGGCGGTCGCCCTGTGGGCCCTGGAGCTGGCGCTGCTGCTGCCCGCCCACCCGGCCCGGCTGCGCTACGAGAAGGGCCGGCTGCTGATCCAGCGGGGCGAGTTCCTGGCGGGCGCCGCGGAACTCGACGCGTACGCCGATGTACTGGACGTGGTGGAGCCCGCCACGGCGGAGACCCTCCGCTCACAGGCGCGCGTGGCCCGCTCCCGCCTGAACTGAGGCGTGCGGCGCCGGGCGGGGGCACCGCTGCTCAGCCGAGCGGGTTCCGCCGTACGGCGCCGACGAACGTCCCCCAAGCGGCGGCACCGAAGACGACGGCGGGGCCGGTCGGATTCTTGCTGTCCCGGACGGGGACGCGGACCGGGCGGGCGGAGTCGTCGACTTCAAGGCAGTTGCCCCCGTTGGGGTCGCTGTAGGTGGACTTGCGCCAGACGTCGCTGACTTCGAGGCAACTGCCGTTGTTGGAACCGCTGTAGCTCGACTTGCGCCACAAGGGCAGCATCGATGCGTCAGGGACGATGTGCCGACTTCGCTTCATGCTCGAATCCCTCCGCTACGGATCTCATCAGGGCCAGCGAATCTTGATGCGACAGTGCGTCCCCCAGAGCAAGATCGTAGGCGGCGAAGGCCTGCTCCACTCGGGATACCTGCTCCCAGACCTTCCCTGTCTTCCACCCTTCCACGTAGGCGATCGGCGGCAGTTCTTTGAAGCGCATCAGCTTGAGCGACCCTTCGCCCAACGCGTGCGCTCCGACCCGAAAAGGGAGAACGTGCGCGCGAATGCGGTGCTGCTGACCCAACTCCACGATACGCCAGAGCTGTTCAGCCATCACCGCAGCACCACCGACCGGACGTCGCAGCACAGCCTCGTCCTCCAGAACCCACACCATGGGCGACTGGGGATTGTCGAGGAGCCGCGCACGCTCAAGCCTCGCTACAACTGCGCTGTCACACTGCTCGGCCGTCTTCACGGGCACGGCATGCTGGAACACGGCTCGCATGTATGCCTCAGTCTGGAACATACCGGGCACCAAAGCGCTGGCGAACTCCCGAATCTCCGTGGCCTGCTGTTCGAGCTCCCTTGCCACCTTGAAATGCTCGCCGACATCCCACGTTTCCTTGGCAGGCAGGAACCGTACGAGCACTCCTCCCGAGCCGAGTGCCTGGTCAAGGCGTTTCGCGTCGGGCAGTGACGGGCGGCGGCGCCCCGACTCGAAGTGGGCGATCAGCGATCGCGACATCACCGCGCGGTCGGCCAGCTCCTGCTGCGTGAGCCCCGCGAGCTCACGGAGCCTCCTGAGTTCCTCCCCGTACCGCTCACGCGCTTCCGGTGTGTCCTCGATGGCCATGCGCAGCTCCCTCGCGCTCCAACCGCGTCGCCACAGGCGACCCCCTTCCGAGCGTAGCGACAGCCGCGCCACCCTGTAAGCGGTTCACCACACAGAGCGAAAGGCCGCAGATCATGGACATCCCCTTCCCGCCCGGCGCGTACGTCGCCCACACCGGTACCGACGTCTACGGGCCCGGCAAGGTGCTCGGCGTCGACGACCTCGGCGGGGCGGGCGACTGGCGGCGCGTGCGGTTCGTGCACTTCGTCGCCAGCGTCCACGTGCGGGATCTGCGCGCCGCCAGGACGGCGGAGGCGGCCGAGATCCAGTTCTGGCTGGACACCAAGCGCAAGCAGTACGGCGGCCGCTGGTGAGCCGAACGCTCCCGTGGTCGCGTGACAGGCGGCAGGAAGGGTGCGGCTTCGCCGGGGGGCCGCGCCCCACAGCTTCAGAGTGAGCCGGCCACCCGGGCACAGACGACCACGAGCAGGACGAACCGGACCAGGCACAGGGCCCACGCCGTCCTCCATCTGCGGGCGACCACGGCTGCCGCAGATCGATAGTGGTTCTGGTCTGTCGGCGAGGCGTCGAGCCGGTGCGGTGATCAAGGGGGGTGAGCGAGCGGGCGATGAGTTTCCCCGACGGCGGGAGTCCTCCTTCCGTCCCCGCGACCGCGGACGACCACCCAGGGAAGGACGACCGCCATGACCACCCACCGCACCCTCACCGTCCCGGGCGCACGCCTGTACTACGAAGTCCGCGGCGCGGGACCGCTGTTGCTTGTCATGGGAGCGCCGATGGCCGCGCAGGAGTTCGCACCGCTGGCTGATGCGCTCGCGAGCGACCACACCGTCGTCACTCACGACCCGCGGGGCATCTCGGGCAGCGTCCTCGACGACCCTGAGCAGGACTCCACGCCCGAACTGCGGGCGGATGACGTTGCCGCTCTCCTGGACGCCCTCGGAGCCGAGTCAGCGGATGTGTTCGGCAGCAGCGGTGGCGCAGTGACAGGGCTCGCGTTGGCCGCGCGGCATCCTGGGCGGGTACGCACGCTTGTCGCGCATGAGCCTCCCCTGCTGGAGCTGCTCCCCGATGTCGCTGAGCAGCGCGCCGCAACCGACGACATCATCGAGACCTTCCACCGGGAAGGGGTAGGGGCGGCGTGGGTGAAGTTCATGGCCAACGCCGGATTCGACGTCGGTGACGGCGCGGACGGTGCCCCCACTCCGCCGCCGGGGGAGCCCTCGGAGCAGGACCTGGCCAACAGCGCCCGCTTCTTCGCCCATGAGCTGCGGGGCACCACCCGCTACGTGCCCGACATCCCCGCGCTGACGGGCGGACCGACCCGTCTCGTCGTCGGCGTCGGCGCCGCCTCGGCCGGCCTTCTCACGTACCCGACCTCCACGGCACTGGCCGAACTGCTCGGCACAGCGCCGGTCGAGTTCCCCGGTGACCACGGCGGCTTCCTCGGGCAGCCCAAGGAGTTCGCTGAGACGCTGAGGCAGGTGCTGAGGGACGAGGGAGCGAACGGGCCGTTCACTCGCTAGTACTCCGCACAGTCCGAGTGCGGCATCTGCGGATCGTGATCCCGCCGGCGGGGTCCGGTGCGGCCACCGTTGATCATCGTGAGTTGTGCGGACTGACGATGAGACGGTGGCCGCAGATCACAGCATGACCAGAAGCACCGATGGGCACGCCCTTCGGGCGTGCCCATCGGTGTCCGTCGCCGGTCGCTCTGCCGCCCGCGTCAGCCCTGCGGGTCGAGTTCGATGGTGACCGTGCGCTCCGCGGGCGTCTTGCCGAGGAGCGCCTTCTGCATGGCGCTGGCGACGTCGTCGGCGGAGAGCTGGTGCTTCTCGCCGTCGCCCTTGGTGATCTCGATGCCGTCGAAGACGCCGTCCAGGAGGCGGTCGATCGCCTTCTTGTCGTACACCTCCACCAGGCGGCCGTCGATGGGCTTCATCGACAGGATCTGCGGCAGGGAGCGCTGCGGGCCGAACTGGATCTGCTTGCCGCCTGCCCTGATGGTGATCAGGTCGGACATGGCGGGCTTGGCGAACTCCTTCATCGCCCGGTCCAGTTCCGCCTGGGTGATCGTCGGCTCCTGGGACGCGACCGGAAGTTCGACCGTGTTCGTCCGGCCGGTCTCGACCTGGGCGCGGTAGGCGTCCCGTACGGAGATCATGGACCGCTGGACGTCCAGGGCCTTGCCCGGCTTGCCCGGTACGGCGGTGACCTTGCCGGGTTCGAAGGTGATGGTGCCCTCCACCACGGTGCCGGCGCCCCCCGCGAGGTCGCGCAGGGCGACGGCGAGCTTCTCCTCGTCGACCGGGATGACCGGCTGGGCCACGCGCTCCTGGCCGAACAGCGAGCCGATCACGGACACCGGGTTGTAGTCGCTGCCCGCGGCGCCGCGGACGGTGGCCTGGGTGTCCAGGGTCAGGCCCGCCTTGTCGGGGGCGAGGCTCTGCTGCTCGCCGCTGACACTGATCTCCAGCGGGCGGGTCGCACGCGGGCCGAGGGCGGCGTCGAGCTTCTGAACGGCCTCTTCCTTGGTGCCGCCGCCGATGTCCACGCCGAGGACCACGGTGCCCTTGGGCACGTCCGAGTGGTTGAGCAGCAGGCCCGCGCCGTAGGCGACGCCGACCAGGCCGAAGAGGCCCGCGGCGGCGACGACCAGTTTGGACCGGCCCTTCTTCCTGGGCGCGGCCGACGGTGTCTGCGGGGCCCGGGTCTCCGGGACGGGCGTCGGCCGGGGCGCCGGCGGGGCGGGCTCGTCCAGGGCGGGCGGGTAGGCGCCGAGGCCGGACGGCGGGCCCTGATGGTGCTGCTGGTCCTGCGTCACCTGTGCGGGCCCGGACAGGGGGAACGGCGCGCCGGGGCGCGCCTGCGGCTCCTGCGGGATCACCGGGATGCCGGTCGTCAGGGTGTCGCCGGACACCTGCGGCGGCGGCCCGGGGCGCGGGTCCTGCGGGGCGAGGAGCGCCGTGTCGTCCCCCGGGTGCGGGGGCCCCGCCAGCGGGTCGCCCACCGGGGCCGCCGAGCCGAGGGGGCCCGCGCCGAGGGGCCCTGCACCATAGGGGTCGGGACCCAGCGGGCCTGCGCCCAGCGGGTCGGGGGTCGGGTCGACGGGCGGCACGGGGGTCGTGCCCAGGGCGGGGCCGGTGGTCGGGCCCGACGGGGTGTCGGGACCGTCGGAGAAGTACGGCATGCCCGGCGCGGCCGCCCGCTGTCCCTGGGCGTCCTCGGCCTGAGGGAGGTCGCCGGTCCGCGGGCCGCCGCCGTACGGGTCGGCGTCGCGGGCGCCACCGAACCCGCCGGCCTGCGCGGCGGCGGCGCCGTAGGGGGCGGGCTCCTGCACGCCGCCGGCCGGGTAAGCGCCCCCGGCGGGCGTCGGGCCGGCCGGGGCGGCCTGGTCGGCGGGGCCTCCGGGGCCGCCCGACTGCGGCGGGGCCGGCGGGGGCTTGCGCGGCGCGAACCAGTCGCTGGTCGCCTTCTCGCGGGGTTGCGGCGCGGGCTCCTCGGCCTGTGGCCGCGGCGTCGCGCCCGTGCGCTCGGCGGGGCTCTCGGGCTGCGGTTCGCGGGCAGCGGGGCCCGCGGCCGGGGGGCCGGGCTGCGGGTGCTCGCCGTCTTCGTCCGCGTCGGTCCTGGCCGCCGGCTTGTCGCCGTCGCCGACCGGCTTGCGGACCACGACCGGCGGGATCGGCCGCGACCCGGGGATGTTGATCCGGATCCGCGTCGTCAGCGTCGTCTCGGTCTTCGGCTGCTCCGGCTCGGCCGCGGTGGCGCCGGAGCCCTCCGGCGCCTCCTCTGACGGGTGGCCGGATCCGTACGGCTGCGTGCCCGAGGGGTAGGCGGCTCCACCGCTTCCCTGGGGCCCCGAGGGCGAAGTGTCAGTGTCACGAGTCAAAGCAGGCTCTCCCGGTTGGCTCCGCCGCCCGCTCTCACACCCGCGGGCGTCCGGCGGCGACGCACCACCATACTGGCCGCCGTCGGCGCGCCCTCCCCGGCCCGGGGGACATCAGGGTGCCCGATGCAGCAAGTTCTCCCGCTCACTTGTCAAGTGGGCGGACCGGACGCGGTTGTTGGGGGAACATCCCCAGAGTGGCGCACATCACAGCCAGGGCCATGCCGCCCAGCAGGTACACGAGGTCGGCGAGACCGCCCCAGAACAACTTGTCCCCCTCGCCACGGCCCAGGCTCAGCAGGACGACGGCGACCAGCCAGCCCGCCCCGGTGCTGATGACGCCCGCCTGGCCGCCGGCGGCGCGCAGCCCGCCGTAGAACAGGGCCGTGGTCGCGGTGAGGGCCAGCAGCAGGCCACCCGGGAACCAACCGCCCTGGACGAGGGCACCCGCGGTCGCGACCAGCACGCCCAGCAGGGCCAGCCCGGCGTGGAGGAGCGCCTTCACGGGGCCGTCACCCCGGCGAACAGGTCGGTCTCGCGCTCGCCTTCCGGAGCACCGGAGGTGCCGCGGGCCAGCTCGTAGTACTCGTCGGCGAAGATGGGCTGCCCCAGGTCGTTCGAGAGGGCGAAGAACGCCCCCTGCACGGCGACCTGCGTGGCGTGTGCCCGCATGGCCGCCGTCTTGCGGTCGACGTACGCCGCACCGTCGATGCACGCGGTGACGTGCGTGTCGTCGACGACGCCCGGGATGTCCTCGATGGCCGCGGTGCCCGGGAACGTCACGTCGGTGGCGGCGCGCAGGGCCGCGAAGCCGTCCTCGGCGACCGAGCGGGGGACGCGGTTCCAGTAGATCTTGTCGATGGTGTGGGCGGCACCCAGGTCGGGCCGGTAGTCCGGGTCGGCGGCCGCGTCGGCGGCCCACATGGCGACCCGGGGGGCCGGGATGTGGTCGGGGTGGCCGTACCCGCCGTTCGGGTCGTACGTCACCAGCACCTGGGGGCGGACCTCGCGGATCACCTCGACGAGGTGCGGCCCGGGTTCGTCCGTCACGCAGGTGTTCCAGAAGGCACCGGGGCGGCGGTTCTGCGGGGCGCCCATCATGCCGGAGTCGCGGAACCGGCCGGGGCCGCCGAGGAAGCGGTGGTCGGTGACGCCCAGCTCCTTCATGGCCGCGGCGAGTTCGCCGACGCGGTACGGGCCGAGCCGGTCCTCCCGGTCCGGTGCCAGGTGGGCGAGGGCGGGCGGGATGACCTCGCCCTCCTCGCCCCGGGTGCAGGTCACCAGGGTGACCTGGGCGCCCTCGGCCGCGTACTTGGCCATGGTGGCGCCGTTGTTGATGGACTCGTCGTCGGGGTGCGCGTGCACCAGGAGGAGACGACGGGCTGGCAGATCCGTCATACGGACACCCTACGAGTCCTCCCGCCCGTGTGCCCCGGAAGCCCGGTGACCGCCCGGCGGTCCGGGTGCGGGGCCGCTCAGAACTTGAGGTTGCCGATCATGCTCGCCACGCTCGTGGTCAGCTGGCTGACGGTGGGCGCGATGGACGAGCTGGCGATGTAGAAGCCGAGCAGCGCGCAGACCACCGCGTGACCGGCCTTCAGGCCCGATTTCTTGATCAGCAAGAAGACGATGATCGCCAGCAGCACCACCGCCGAAATCTCCAGTGCCACGGCGGTTCACCTCCAGAGACGTTCGGTCGGGAACGGGCAGCGTGCACGTGCCGGGAACTTCCTACCCACCTTGCGCTACGGATCATAACTTTGCGATGCCGCTCCGTGTCCGGTGCACGGCAGCACTGGGGGCGCACAACGCCGGTTTCGGTCACATGATCGCGACTGCGCCGACGCTCTCCACCCGGTCCCAGGTGGCTGGAATCCATGCCCGAGAGGTCCGCCGGGGCAGCCTGCCGCAGGCGCGTCCGCAGGTCGGACGGTTGCGCGGCCGGATCCCGTCCTGCGGGGGCTCACAGGGCAGTTGGGCGGCCGTGGCGGAGGACGGAAGGGCGGGACCGCGGCACGGAACAGGTCTGCGCGCGTCACGAGCCCCCACACGGGAAGTTGGCCGAATCTGTATGTGATGGTGTCCACATGGCGACCGGCCGGGGCGACATGGCAACGCCCCGGCCGGTCCACGGCACCCGCACGGCCGTACGCAGTACAGACTCCCGTGTCCGTATATCGGAACGGAGTCGGCGGGGTGTCACCGCTGTTAACACGGGCCGCCCCCGGTGGCCCTCGGGGCGGCCGCCGGTCAACCGGCCTCCGGCACCACGTGCTTCTCCTCGGCGTAGTGGCAGGCCGAGGCGTGCCGGGCACCGGTGTCGGCGTCCCGGAACCACGGCGGCACGTCGAGCGGCGGCAGCTCCAGGGCGCACCGCTCGCGCGCCTTCCAGCAGCGGGTGCGGAAGCGGCAGCCGGACGGCGGATTCGCCGGGGACGGCACGTCTCCGGCGAGGAGGATCCGCTCCCGGTGCTCGCGCGCCTCCGGGTCGGGCACCGGCACGGCGGACAGCAGGGCCTGGGTGTAGGGGTGCGTGGGGTGCTCGTAGATCTCGGCGTCGGTGCCGGTCTCCACGATGCGGCCGAGGTACATGACGCCGACGCGGTCGGAGATGTGCCGGACGATCGACAGGTCGTGGGCGATGAAGACGTACGACAGGCCGAACTCCGCCTGGAGGCCTTCCAGCAGGTTCACGACCTGGGCCTGCACGGACACGTCGAGGGCGGAGACCGGCTCGTCGGCGACGATGATCCGGGGCCGCAGGGCGAGGCCGCGGGCGATGCCGATGCGCTGGCGCTGGCCTCCGGAGAACTGGTGCGGGTAGCGGTTGACGTGCTCGGGACTGAGGCCGACGACCTCCAGCAGCTCCTGCACCTTGCGGCGGCGGTCGCCCTTCGGCGCGACCTCGGGGTGGATCTCGTACGGCTCGCCGATGATGTCGCCGACGGTCATGCGCGGGTTGAGCGAGGTGTACGGGTCCTGGAACACCATCTGGATGTCGCGGCGCACCGCCTTCAGGGCGCGGCCGGACAGCCGGGTGATGTCCTCGCCCTGGTAGCGGATGTGCCCGGAGGTGGGGCGTTCCAGGTTCACCAGCATGCGGGCGACGGTGGACTTGCCGCAGCCGGACTCCCCGACGATGCCGAGGGTCTCGCCCTTGTACAGGTCGAAGGAGACGCCGTCGACCGCCTTCACTGCGCCGATGTGCTTCTTGAACAGCACGCCGCGGGTGAGCGGGTAGTGCTTGACCAGGTCCCGTACTTCGAGGAGGGGTTCGCGGGCGTCAGCGGCGGCCATCGACGGGCTCCTTGTCGAGCGTCTCGCGCCAGAAGTGGCAGGCGCTGCTGCGGGTCTCCGACACCTCGTACAGGGGCGGGACGTCGGTGCGGCAGACGTCGCGGGCGCGCGGGCAGCGGGGGTGGAAGGCGCAGCCGGGCGGGATGGCCATCAGGTTGGGCGGCAGGCCCTTGATGGCGTACAGCTCGCGGCCCTTCTGGTCGAGGCGCGGGATGGAGTCCAGCAGGCCCTGCGTGTAGGGGTGGGCGGGCGCCTTGTAGATGTCGTGGACGGGGGCGGTCTCGACGATCCGGCCGGCGTACATGACGGCGATGCGGTCGGCGACGTCGGCGACGACGCCGAGGTCGTGGGTGATGAGGATGAGGCCCATGCGCAGCTCGCGCTGGAGCTCGGCGAGCAGCTCCATGACCTGGGCCTGGACGGTCACGTCGAGGGCGGTGGTGGGCTCGTCGGCGATGATCAGGTCGGGCTCCAGGGCCATCGCCATGGCGATCATGATGCGTTGGCGCATGCCGCCGCTGAACTGGTGCGGGTACTGCCCGACGCGTTCGCGTGCGGCGGGGATGCGGACGCGGTCCATGAGCTCGACGGCCTTCTCCCGGGCGTCCTTCTTCGACATGCCCCGGTGGACGACGTACATCTCCCCCAGCTGGTCACCCACGGTCAGCACGGGGTTCAGCGCGGACAGCGCGTCCTGGAAGATCATCGCCATGCCGGCGCCGCGGACCTTGCGCCGCTCGTCCTCCTTGGCCTGGAGCAGGTCGCGGCCCTGGAAGAGGATCTCGCCGCGGGTGATCCGGCCGGGCGGCATGTCGAGGATGCCCATGACGGCCTGGGCGGTGACGGACTTCCCGGAGCCGGACTCGCCGAGGACGGCGAGGGTCTCGCCCTCGTCGACGGCGTAGCTGACGCCGTTCACGGCCCTGGCGACGCCGTCGCGGGTGTGGAACTCCACGTGCAGGTCGCGGACTTCGAGCAGCACGGCGGCTCACCTCAGCTTCGGGTCGAGGGCGTCGCGGACGGCGTCGCCGAGCATGATGAACGCGAGCACGGTGATGCTGAGGGCGCCGGCGGGCCACAGCAGCATGTGGGGGGCGTTGCGGATCTGCGGGGCGGCGTTGGAGATGTCGATGCCCCAGGAGACGGTCGGCGGGCGCAGGCCCACGCCGAGGAACGACAGGGTGGCTTCCAGGGCGATATAGGTGCCGAGGGCGATGGTCGCGACGACGATGACGGGCGCGACGGCGTTGGGCGCGACGTGCCGCAGCAGGATCCGGGCGGGGCTCGCGCCCAGCGAGCGGGCGGCCTGCACGTAGTCGTGCTGCTTGCTGGTGATGACGGAGCCGCGGGCGATGCGGGCGAGCTGCGGCCAGCCCAGCAGCACGATGAAGCCGACCACCGGCCACACCGTGGTGCTGGTCACCACGGAGAGGAACACCAGTCCGCCCAGCACCACGGGGATGCCGAAGAAGATGTCGGCGGTGCGGGACAGCAGGGCGTCGGACCAGCCGCCGAAGAACCCGGCGAGCCCGCCGAGGAGGCTGCCGAGGAGGGCGGCGCCGAGGGTGGCGGTGATGCCGACGGTGATGGAGGCGCGCGCACCGTGCACGGTTCGGGCGTACACGTCGCACCCCTGGGTGTCGAAGCCGAAGGGGTGGCCCGGCTCGGCGCCCTGCTGCGACTTGGACAGGTCGCAGCGGAGGGGGTCGGTGCTGGTGAGGAGCTGCGGCCAGATCGCGATGAGCACCAGGAAGACGATGAGGAGCGCCGAGACGAGGAAGACGGGGTTGCGGCGCAACTGGTGCCAGGCGTCGGTCCACAGGCTGCGGGGTCTGCCGCCGGGCCCGGGGGCCGCGCCGTCGGTGGTGGTGGGCTCGGTCTCCCTCTTGTCGAGGGTCTCCGCTTCGCTCATGGCAAGGTCCATGGCGCCGCCGGCGCCGGTGGGGGCGATGGCTTCGCGCGGGTCGTCGTACGGGGCGTAGGGGCTGTGCGGGTTGCCGGGGGCGCCGATGCCGCCCGGGTCCTTCGGGTCGGCCGGGTCGTGGGGATGGTCCTCCGGCGGCCGGTCGTGGCCCTGCGGTTCGGGGCTGGTCGGGCCGGCGTGCGGCTCGTCCGCACGGTGGGAGCGGGAGACGCGGCCGCCGCGGTGCGGCCGGTGGGCGTGGCCCGGGGCCTCGTCGGACGGGCCGGGTGCCCCGTCGTCCGGGGACCGCGGCTGCCGCGGGGACCCGGCGTCGGCGGCCTGCGGGGCGGGCACCCCGCCCTCCGGGGCCGCCGGGCCCGGGGACCGGCTGTCGGGGTCCTGCGGGTCCGGGGACGGGCGGTCGGGGTCCTGCGGGTCCGGGGACGGGCGGTCGGGGTCCTGCGGGTCCGGGGGCCGGCGGTCAGGGTCCGGCGTCTGGCGGTCAGGGTCCTGCGGGCCCGGGGGCCGGCGGTCAGGGTCCGGCGTCTGGCGGTCAGGGTCCTGCGGGCCCGAGGACGGGCGGTCGGGGTCCTGCGCGCCCGGGGGCCGGCGGTCGGGGTCCTGCGGGCCCGGAGGCCGGCGGTCAGGGTCCGGCATCTGGCGGTCAGGGTCCTGCGGGCCCGAGGACGGGCGGTCAGGGTCCTGCGGGTCCGGGGGCCGGCGGTCAGGGTCCTGCGGGCCCGGCGACTGGCGGTCAGGGTCCTGCGCGTCCGGAGGCCGGCGGTCGGGGTCCTGCGGGCCCGGAGGCCGACGGTCGGGGTCCGGCATCTGGCGGTCGGGGTCCTGCGGGCCCGGAGGCCGACGGTCGGGGTCCGGCATCTGGCGGTCAGGGTCCTGCGGGCCCGAGGACGGGCGGTCAGGGTCCTGCGGGTCCGGGGGCCGGCGGTCGGGGTCCTGCGGGCCCGGAGGCCGGCGGTCAGGGTCCGGCGACTGGCGGTCAGGTTCCTGCGGGTCCGGGGTCTGCGGGTCAGGCATAGCGGATCCTCGGGTCCAGGACCGCGTACAGCAGGTCGACGAGCAGGTTCGCCAGCAGGAAGACGATCACGAGGATCGTCACGAAGCCGACGACGGTGGGTGAGTTGTTGCGCAGGATGCCCTGGTAGAGCTGGTAGCCGACGCCGTGGATGTTGAAGATCCGTTCCGTGACGATGGCCCCGCCCATGAGCGCGCCCACATCGGCGCCGATGAAGGTGATGACGGGGATGAGGGAGTTGCGCAGCAGGTGGCGGGTGATGATCCGGCGGCGCGGCAGTCCCTTGGCCACGGCGGTGCGGACGTAGTCGGCGCGGACGTTCTCCGCGATGGAGGTCCGGCTGAGCCGGGTGACGTACGCGAGGGACACCAGCGCCAGCACGACGCCGGGCAGGATCAGCTCGTCGAAGGGGGCGTCGGGCGACACCGAGGGCCGCACCCAGCCCCACTTCACGCCCAGCAGGTACTGGAGCAGGTAGCCGGAGACGAAGGTGGGGACGGAGATCACGACCAGGGTGAGGATCAGCAGCCCCGTGTCGAGCGGGCGGCCCCGCTTGAGGCCGCTGACGACGCCGAGCGTGATCCCGACGACGATCTCGATCACGATGGCGACGATCGTCAGGCGCAGCGTGACGGGGAAGGCGCTCGCCATGAGCTCCAGGACCGGCTGCCCGTTGAACGCGGTGCCGAAGTCGCCCTGGAAGATGGCGCCCATGTAGAGCAGGTACTGCTTCCACAGGGGCTCGTCGAGGTGGAGGTCCTCACGGATGCGCGCGGCGGTGGCGGGGTCGGGGGCCTTGTCTCCGAAGAGCGCGGCGACGGGGTCCCCCAGGGCGTACACCATGAGGAAGATGAGGAGGGTGGTCCCGATGAAGACGGGGACCATCTGGAGCAGCCGCCGGATGACGTAGCGTCCCATGGCCGGCGCCCGCTCAGCCGACCTTGATCTGGCGGTAGACCGGGACGCTGAACTGGTTGAGCTTCACATCGGAGAGGCGCTCGCTGTAGCCGGCGCTGCCGCTCTGGTACCAGAGCGGGATGGCGGGCATCTGCTCGGCGAGGACCCGCTCGGCGTCCTGGAACAGCTCGATGGCGCGGGACTGGTCGGTCGCGGCGTTGGCCTGGTCCACGAGGGAGTCGAACTGCTCGCTGGAGAACTTGCCGTTGTTGGAGGACGCCCCGGTGTAGTAGAGCGGCTGGAGGAAGTTCTGGATGAGCGGGTAGTCGGCCTGCCAGCCGGAGCGGTACGGCCCCGTCATCTTGTCGGTGGTGACCTGGTTGCGGAAGTCCGCGAAGGTGCCGACGGGGTTGACGGTGCAGACCGTGCCCTGGTCGAGGACGTTGTTGATGCTGTTGCAGACGGCGTCCATCCACTGGCGGTGGGAGCCGGTGTCCACGTTGGACGTGAGCGTCATGCGGCCGCCGGGCAGGCCGCCGCCCTCCTCGATGAGCCGCTTGGCCTCGTCGGGGTCGTACTCGCAGGCGTCGCCGCAGATGTCGGCGTAGCCGCCCTCCTCGCCGAGGGCCGGGGACGTCCAGTCCTGCGCGGGGGTGCGGGTGTTCTGGAAGATCTGCTGGGTGATCTCCTCGCGGTTGATCGCCTTGGAGATGCCGAGGCGGACCTTCTCCATGCCGGGCTTGGTCCACTCCGACCGGTAGAAGGGGAAGACGACCGTCTGGATGATCAGCGCCGGCTGGTTGATGTAGCGGTCGCCGAGGTCGTTCTCGACGTTCTTCAGCTGCTGCGCGGGCACGTCGTCGACGAGGTCGAGGTTCCCGGACAGCAGGTCCGTGTAGGCGGTGTTGTTGTCGGTGTACACCCGCAGGTCGACACCCGCGTTCTGCGCCTTGTCGGGCCCGTTGTAGCCGTCCCAGCGGCGCAGCCGCATCACGCTTCCCTTGTCGTACGACTCCACCAGGTACGGGCCGTTGCCGACGGGCTGGTTCAGCCAGGCGGCCTTGTCGTCGAAGAACGCCTGCGGCAGCGGCATGAACGCGTTGTAGCCGAGCGTGTCGGGCCAGGTGGAGAACTTGTCCTTCAGGGCGACGGTGAAGGTGCGGTCGTCCTTCACGACGAGTCCGCTCATCGTCTCGGCCCGGGGCGCACCGGACTCGGGGTGCACGTCGTCGTAGCCGACGATGTCGCTGAAGAAGGGCGCGTTGGCCTGCCGGTTCTCGACGTTCGCGGCGTAGTTCCAAGCGTCGACGAAGGACTTCGCCGTCACCTTCTCGCCGTTGCTGAAGGTCCAGCCGTCCTTGAGGGTGACGGTGAAGTTCTGCGAGTCGGTCGTCTCGATGCTCTCGGCGACCATGTTCTCGGCGGCACCGGTGTCCGGATCGTACTGCTTGAGGCCCCGGAAGATCATGTCGAGGACCTTGCCGCCCTGCACCTCGTTGGTGTTGGCGGGCTCCAGGGGGTTCTGCGGATCACCCCACGAAGAGCTCAGGACCCCCTCGCCGCTGCCGCTGCCGTTGCCTCCGCCGCAGCCGGTCGCCGCGAGGACGACGGCCACGGCGCATGCGGCCCACTTGGCGTGCCTGGCTCCGCGCATGGGATGCCTCCTGGAGGGGGACGGTCGGTGTCGACTGCGCCCCAATACACCGCGCGCGATGTGGGCCCGCACCTCGGCGGCACCCATCCGGTGACGTGTGGCCCCGCCAAACCTGCCGTACGGGTGGGCGGGGCCGGAAGGCGGTGCCCACTGCGGGCCCCGGAGGAAGAGACGGCACACAGGCCGGACCGGTCGCCGGAAAGCCCGGTGCCCGGACCTCCGCGGGGAGGTCCGGGCACCGGGTGCGGCGTGGGCGGTCAGGCCGCGTGGATCACGTCCTTCTCCTCGGCGAAGTGGCACGCCGAGGGGTGCGCCGCGAGGGAGTCCGTGTCCGCGAAGCGCTCGGGGATCGCCAGCAGCGGCGTCTCCTGCGCGCACTTGTCCTGCGCCTTCCAGCAGCGGGTGCGGAAGCGGCAGCCGGACGGCGGGTTCGCCGGCGACGGGACATCACCGGTGAGGATGATCCGTTCGCGGCCCTCGCGGGCCTCCGGGTCCGGGACGGGCACGGCCGACAGCAGCGCCTGAGTGTAGGGGTGCGTCGGGTGGTCGTAGATCTGCGCGTCCGTACCGACCTCGGCCATGCGGCCCAGGTACATCACGCCGACGCGGTCGGAGATGTGCCGGACGATCGACAGGTCGTGCGCGATGAAGATGTAGGACAGGTCGTACTCGTCCTGCAGCTTCTCCATCAGGTTGATGACCTGCGCCTGGACCGACACGTCCAGCGCGGACACCGGCTCGTCGCAGATGATGATCTCCGGGTTGAGCGCCAGGCCGCGTGCGATGCCGATGCGCTGGCGCTGACCGCCGGAGAACTGGTGCGGGTACCGGTTGATGTACTCCGGGTTCAGACCGACGACGTCCAGCAGCTCCTGGACCTTGCGGCGGCGGTCGCCCTTCGGGGCCACCTCGGGGTGGATCTCGAAGGTCTCGCCGATGATGTCGCCGACGGTCATCCGGGGGTTCAGGGACGTGTAGGGGTCCTGGAACACCATCTGGATGTTGCGGCGGACCTCCTTCAGCGCCCTTCCGGACAGCCGGGTGATGTCCTCGCCCTTGTACAGGATCTCGCCGGACGTCGGCGTCTCCAGCAGCATCAGCAGCTTGGCGACGGTCGACTTGCCGCAGCCGGACTCGCCGACGATGCCCAAGGTCTCGCCCTTGTACAGCTCGAAGTCGACCCCGTCGACGGCCTTGACCGCGCCGATCTGCTTCTTGAACAGGACGCCCTGGGTCAGGGGGAAGTGCTTGACGAGGTTGCGCACCTGGAGGATCGGCTCACCCCGGTCCTGGACGGCCACGGCCTCGTCCTTCTTGGCCAGCTCAGCCATGGATCGTCTCCTTCCAGAAGTGGCAGGCGCTCGCGCGGCCCGGCATCTCGGCGCCGTCCCGCTCGGTCACCTGGTGCAGCGCCGGCAGGTCCGTGCGGCAGATGTCCTGCGCCCGGTCGCAGCGCGGGTTGAAGGCGCAGCCGGCCGGCGCGCGCAGCAGGTTGGGCGGCAGGCCCTTGATGGCGTACAGCTCCTGGCCCTTGTGGTCCAGGCGCGGGATGGAGTCCAGCAGACCCCGGGTGTAGGGGTGCGCGGGCCGCTTGTACAGCTCGTGCACGGGCGCCTGCTCGACGATCCGGCCGGCGTACATGACGGCGATCTTGTCCGCCACGTCGGCGACGACGCCGAGGTCGTGGGTGATCAGGATCAGCGCCATGTTGAACTCGCGCTGGAGCTCCGCGAGCAGGTCCATGACCTGCGCCTGGACGGTCACGTCCAGGGCGGTGGTGGGCTCGTCCGCGATGATCAGGTCCGGGCGCAGCGCCATCGCCATGGCGATCATGATGCGCTGGCGCATACCGCCGGAGAACTGGTGCGGGTAGTCGTTGACCCGTTCCTTCGCCGCCGGGATCTTGACCAGGTCCATCAGTTCGATGGCCTTGGCCTTGGCGTCCTTCTTGGACATGCCCTCGTGGACGCGGAACATCTCGCCGAGCTGGTTGCCGACGGAGAAGACCGGGTTCAGCGAGGACAGCGCGTCCTGGAAGATCATCGCCATCTTGGCGCCGCGGAGCTTGCGCCGCTCCTCGTCGCCGAGCTTGAGGATGTCCTGGCCCTGGAACCGGATGGCTCCCTGGCTGACCTCTCCGGGCGGGCTGTCCAGGATGCCCATGATCGCCTGCGCGGTCACGGACTTGCCGGAGCCGGACTCGCCGAGCACGGCGAGGGTCTCCCCCGCGGAGACGTTGTAGTTCACGCCGTTGACGGCCTTGACCACGCCTTCGCGGGTCTTGAACTCCACGTGGAGGTTCTCCACTTCGAGCACGGGGGTGGCGCCGTCCCGCGCGGTCGACGTGCCGGTTGCGGCCGTCTTCTCGACATTCGTCATGCCGTCCTACCTTCGTCCTGCCGATTCGTGTTCGCTGCGGGCATCCGGGGCCTACCGGAGCTTCGGGTCGAGGGCGTCGCGCAGGCCGTCACCGACGAACACGAACCCGAGAACGGTCAGCACGATGGCGAGGCTGGGGAAGAGCCACAGGTGGTCCTCCACGCCGATGAAGCCGCGGCCGAGAGCGAGCATGTTGCCCCACTCCGGCACCTCCGGGGACACGCCGACGCCCAGGAAGGACAGCGAGGCCACGGCGACGACGGCGGTGCCGATGTTGAAGGCGGCGTACACCATCACGGCGGTCAGCGAGTTGGGCAGGATGTGCTTGCGGATGATGCGGCCGTTGCTCGCGCCCAGGGCGCGGGCCGCGTTGACGTAGTCCATCTCGCGTACCGAGAGGATCGAACTGCGCAGCAGCCGGGCCACGGTGGCCCAGGAGAACAGCGCCAGCGAGAGGACCACCGGCAGCACACCGCGGCCCACGACCAGGATGATGACGATGGCGCCGATGAGCAGCGGGAAGGCGAAGAAGATGTCGGCGGTACGCATGATCAGCGTGTCGACGAACTTGCCGAAGTAGCCCGCCAGGGCGCCCAGCACGATGCCGATGAAGCAGGTGAGCGCGATCGAGCTGAAGCCCACGATCATCGCGATGCGGGTGCCGGCCAGCACCCGGGAGAACAGGTCGCGGCCCAGGTCGTCGGTGCCGAACCAGTGCTCGGCGGACGGCTTCTGCAGGGGCTTCAGCAGGTCCTGGTGGTAAGGGTCGTGCGGTGTGATGTACGGCCCGAATATCGCGAGCAGGAACATCACGACCACGATGGCCAGGCCGGCGACCGCCAGCTTGTTCTGCATGAAGCGGTAGCGGATCTCGCTCCACTGCGTGATCTTGGGGATGGCCGCCTCGCCGTTGGCGGTGGTGGCGGGTTCTGCGGCGGCGCCCGCGGGCGCCGCTTCGGTCTTGGTGGTTTCCGTCATGGAACTTCCTCCGTCCTCAGGGCGCCGGTCACTCGTAGCGGATGCGCGGGTCGAGTGCCGCGTACAACAGGTCGACGATCAGGTTGAGAATCACGAAGATCGCAACGCTGTAGGTCACCACACCGATGACGACGGGGTTGTTCTGCGCCTGGATGGCCGTCACGAGGGCCAGGCCGACGCCGTCCCAGTTGTACATCGTCTCGGTGATGAGGGCACCGCCCATGAGGGCGCCGAAGGAGATGCCGAGGTAGGTCACCACGGGGATGACGGAGTTGCGCAGCACGTGCTTGAAGAGCACGGCGCGGCGCGGCAGGCCCTTGGCGACGGCGGTCTTGACGTAGTCGGCGCGCAGCACCTCGAGCATGGTGCCGCGCATCAGCCGGGCCACGAGGGCCGCGTCGAGGATGGCCAGCGTGAACGCGGGCAGGATCAGTGACTGGAGGTCCCCCTGGCTGAACAAGGGGAACCATTCCAGCTCCAGTACGAACACCTTCAGTAGGAGGAAGGCGGTGATGAAGGTCGGGAAGCCGATGATCAGCGTGGTGACGAAGGTCGTCAGCATGTCCCAGACGCTGTATCTGTACAAGGCCGCGATCAGGCCCACGACGATGCCGAGGCCGACGTCGATGATGATCGCCGCGACGGCCAGCTGAGCGGTGTTGCCGAGCTTCGGGCCGAGGATCTCGGAGACCGGGCGGCGCTGGACGTAGTCCTCGCCCATGTCGCCGGTGACGAGCCGGCCCACGTAGTTGGCGTACTGCTCGTAAATCGGCTTGTCGAGTCCGTAACGCTCGTGGAGTTCCGCGATGACCGCGGGATCACGCGCCTTGTCGCTGCCTGCCAGGGACCCCACCGGGTCGCTCGGGAAGACGAACAGACAGGCGAACAGGATCATGGTCGCGCCTATGAGGACGATGACCATCTGCCCTAGGCGTCGGGCGACATACCTTCCCATGACGTGCCTCTCTTCACGGCCGCTCCGGACGGGGGAGAGCGGCCGACCCCGCTGCCGGATTGCGGTACGGGTGTGGAGCGGCGGGCGCTGTGGAGCCCGCCGGAATCGGTGTACTTCGGCCGAAAAGCCGCGGAGTACCAGTGCCGTCCCGGCACTCCGCGGCCTTCGCTGGTGCGGTGGGTGCGCCCCACCGCCCCTACGGGGTTACTTCTTCAGCGAGATGTTCTCGAGGATCGGGTCCTCGCCGAAGTCGATGTCGTCCAGACCGTTGAACTTGTCGGTCGCCATGAGGCGGTACTGGGTCCGGTCGAACATCGGGATGAGCGCCATGTCGTCCATGGCGATCTTCTCGGCCTTCTTGTACAGCTCGATCCGCTGGGCCTCGTCCTTCAGGGCACGGGCCTGGCTCACCAGCTTGTCGAACTCGGGGTTGCTGTAGCGGACACGGTTGTCACCGATGACCTTGCCGCTCTCGTCCTTGTTGATCGAGTCGGTGTGGAGCAGCGGGTACAGGTAGTTGTCCGGCGTCGGGTAGTCGGCACCCCACGCGAAGCGGAACAGGCCCTGGGCACCCGGCGCGGTCTGCGCGTCCAGCAGCTCGGGGAAGGTCTTGCCGTCCAGCTTGACCTTCAGGCCGAGGACGTCCTCCAGCTGCTTGCCGACGGCCTGGATCCACTGCTCGTGGCCGGCGCCGGTGTTGAAGGCGAGGGTGATCGGCGTGCCCGGCTTCAGGCCCGCCTTGGCGGCGAACTCCTTGGCCTTCGCGGGGTTCTGGCCCTCGCAGGCGTCGCCGCAGAGGCCCTTCTGGTACGAGGCCGGGAGAGCCGGCGGCACGATGGCGCTGGCGGGCTTCTGGAAGCCCTGGAAGACACCGTCGGCGATGGCCTTCTGGTCGATCGCGTAGGCGATGGCCCAGCGCGCGTCCTTGGTGAGGAGGTCGCCCTTGTCGTCCGCCGGCAGGAGGTAGTTGGCGCCGTTGGTGTCCTTCTCGAACCACTTGCCCTGCGGCTCGTACTTCGCCTTGGCGGGCTTGAGGTGCGGCGTGGGGATGTGGGCGTAGTCGAACTGGCCCGCCTGGAAGCCCTGGTACTCCAGGTCCTGCGCGTTGGCGGCGTTCAGCAGGGTGATCTCGACCTTGTCGAGCTTCGCCTTCTCCAGACCGTAGTCGTCGTTGCGGACGAGGTGGATCTGCTTGTTGTGCTCCCACTTGCCGCTCATCTTGAACGGGCCGTTGCCGATGGGGGCCTCGCCGAAGCCCTTGTCGGTCAGAGCGACCTTCGGCATCGGGCTGTAGACGGTGTGGCCCGTCTTCTTGTCGAACTCGCAGTCGGCGCCGGAGAGCTTGACCTCGAGGGTGTTCGGGTCCACGGCCTTCAGGCCGGACAGGGTGTCGGCCTTGCCGCCCTGGACGTCCTTGAAGCCGTCGATGCCGGACAGGTGGTAAGCGACGTCGGAGGCGAGCTCCTTCGACGCGGCACGGCTCCAGCCGCGGATGAACGCCTCGGCGTCCACCGGCTCGCCGTTGGAGAACTTCGTGCCACCCTTGATCTTGAAGGTCCAGGTGGTGCAGTCGTCGTTGGCCACGGCCGACTCGGCGAGCTTCGCCTCCGACTTGCCGTCGGGCGTGTTCTCGAACAGACCGGCGTACAGGGCCTTGGAGACGATGATGCCGGTCGACTCGTGGGCCTTGCCCGCGTCGATCGTGTCCGGCTCCGTGCTGCCCAGGCGGAAGGTGCCACCGGACGCGGACTTGCCGCTGTCCTTGCCCTTGTCGCCACCATCGTTACCGCCGCCACTACAGGCGGTCGCGGCCATGGCGACGACGATCGCGCCCGCCACCCACTTGGCGCCCTTGGCACCGCGCATGGGTTCCTCCTCATGAGTCACTTGTCACTGAAGTGAGGGACGCACGCAGCCCACCGACACCCCTGACGGCGTTCGCGCAGTGCCCTCTGTGTGTGCTCGTGAGTCGGCGCGCTCCCCACAGCGCGTGACCCATTGACCCGAGCTCAGTGGAGCCAACTATTAAGTACGACGGGTCCGTAAACCACACTTAAAGGGTCTCGTTTTGACAACATCACCCGGCTTCGCGTGACCGAAATCCGGACAAAACGATCATAGACAGACACCCGCGAAACGGACTGTTAACACATGTTTCGGTGATCACCGTCCGGTAGACGGACGCTCGGGGTACGAAATCGGCTTGACCGTCCGTCGCCCACGGCGAAGCTCAGATGATCCTCAAAACGCTTCCCAAGCCACCGTGCCCGAAGCGAGAATGACGCCCCGACCCGTCCGACCCTCGGCCGGAGAGCCCCCCGTAGCGGGCGCTGCACCACGCGGACGAGTGCCGCTGCGGCCGGCAGCCGGGGACCCGAGCCGGTGGCCGCCGTCGCCCCTCCGCGGTCGACGCGGCCCCCGACCGCGGCAGCAGTCCGCCGCTCCCCCGCGAGCCCGTACGACCGCCGAAACGAGCGGCGCCCGACAGCGGGCGAATCCCCCCGAATCCACCCGAGGACACCCCCGTCGCCTTGCGAGGCCGCCGGGCGGGCCGCGTCGACCTGTCGGCCGCAACGCCCCGAGGAGGCTCGCGGGCGCGGGAGCCCTCGGTGACAGGCGGCGGGTGGGCCGCTGGCAGGCCAGCGGACAGCAGGCCCGAGGCGCGAGCGGGTGAAAGGTGAAAGGGGCGCAGGGGTGACGCAGCTCACCGCACGCCGCCGCAGCGTACGGCGGGGAAGTCGCCGGCAACGGCCGCCGGGTGGCGGGCCGTCGACCAGCGAGCCACAGATGCCGTGCCGACGGGCAGCAGGAAAAGGGCAGTTGAGCCGCTCACCCGGGACTGCGCGACGGCCGTTCCCGGCCGGCTACCACTGTGCCCCGCCGGCCCCCGGACCGGGCCCTACGCCACCGGGGGCACCCGTGCCGCCGCGGGCCCGCGGCCCGTACGGTGGCGGCCCCGCCGGCCGGCCGAAGCGCCGCCCTCTTGGCGCCCCCCGCGGTCCGGCCGCGGCCGGCAACGCGCAGGGCCCCCCGCCGTCCCACGGCGGGGGGGCCTATGCGTTCCGGCGGGTCAGCCGTGCTTGGCGCGGGAGGCGGCGCGGGCGCGCTCGCGCTGGTCCAGGTTGACCTTGCGGATGCGGACGGCCTCCGGGGTCACCTCGACGCACTCGTCGTCGCGGCAGAACTCCAGCGACTGCTCCAGCGACAGCTTGCGCGGCGGGACGATCGACTCGGAGACGTCGGCCGTCGAGGACCGCATGTTGGTGAGCTTCTTCTCCTTGGTGATGTTGACGTCCATGTCGTCGGAGCGGGAGTTCTCGCCGACGATCATGCCCTCGTACACCTCGGTGCCCGGCTCGACGAAGAGGACGCCGCGCTCCTGGAGGTTGGTCATCGCGAACGCGGTGACGGCGCCGGACCGGTCGGCGACCAGGGAGCCGTTGTTCCGGGTGGTCAGCTGACCGAACCACGGCTCGTGGCCCTCGTGGATGGAGTGGGCGATGCCGGTGCCGCGGGTCTGCGTCAGGAACTCCGTGCGGAAGCCGATGAGGCCGCGGGACGGGACGACGAACTCCATGCGGACCCAGCCGGAGCCGTGGTTCGACATGTTGTCCATGCGGCCCTTGCGGACGCCCATGAGCTGCGTGACCGCGCCCATGTGCTCCTCGGGCACGTCGATCGTCATGCGCTCGACCGGCTCGTAGACCTTGCCGTCGACGTCCTTGGTGACCACCTGCGGCTTGCCGATGGTCAGCTCGAAGCCTTCCCGGCGCATCGTCTCGACGAGGATGGCCAGCGCCAGCTCGCCGCGGCCCTGCACCTCCCAGGCGTCGGGGCGGTCGGTCTCCAGGACGCGGAGCGAGACGTTGCCGATGAGCTCGCGGTCCAGGCGGTCCTTCACCTGGCGGGCGGTGACCTTGCGGTCCTTGACGGCGGCCTTGGCGTCGGCCCCCTTGCCGGTGCCGCCCCGGCCGACCAGCGGCGAGGTGTTCGTACCGATCGTCATCGAGATCGCCGGCTCGTCGACCGTGATCAGCGGCAGCGCGACCGGGTTCTCCGGGTCCGCCAGCGTCTCACCGATCATGATGTCCGGGATGCCGGCGACGGCGCAGATGTCGCCCGGGCCCGCCTTCTCGGCCGGCTTGCGGGTCAGCGCCTCGGTCATCATCAGCTCGGAGATGCGGACGTTCTGCACCGAGCCGTCGCGCTTCATCCACGCGACGGTCTGACCCTTCTTCAGCTCGCCCTGCATGACGCGCAGGAGGGCGATGCGGCCGAGGAAGTTGTCGGCGTCGAGGTTGGTGACGTGGGCCTGGAGCGCGGCGTCGCCGTCGTACACGGGCGCCGGGATGTGCTCCAGGATCGTGGAGAAGAACGGCTCCAGGTTGTCGGAGTCCGCGGGGACCGTGCCGTCGTCCGGCTTGGTCAGCGAGGCGACGCCGTCGCGGCCGCAGGCGTAGACGATCGGGAACTCGATCTGGTCCTCGTCCGCGTCGAGGTCCAGGAAGAGGTCGTACGTCTCGTTGACGACCTCGTCGATGCGGGCGTCGGGGCGGTCCGTCTTGTTGATGCACAGGATGACCGGCATCCGCCGCTGGAGGGCCTTGCGGAGCACGAAGCGGGTCTGCGGGAGCGGGCCCTCGGACGCGTCCACGAGCAGCACGACGCCGTCGACCATCGACAGGCCGCGCTCGACCTCGCCGCCGAAGTCGGCGTGGCCGGGGGTGTCGATGATGTTGATGGTGATCGGGGCCCCGCCGTCCTTGGGGTGGTACTTCACCGCCGTGTTCTTGGCGAGGATCGTGATGCCCTTCTCACGCTCCAGGTCGTTCGAGTCCATGACGCGGTCGTCGACGGAGTCGAGCTGGTGGGCGGCGAAGGCTCCCGCCTGCTTCAGCATGGCGTCGACGATGGTCGTCTTGCCGTGGTCGACGTGGGCGACGATGGCGACGTTACGGATGTCGTGGCGCGTGGGCATGAGTGGCTGGCGCTTCTCTCGGATCGTGGGTGCGGCGTCTCGTTTTCCTCAGTACGCCCGCCGGGCGGATGCGCCACGGCTGTGTCCCATGGTACGGGGCGGCCGGGTGGTCGGCCTCCCGGGCGGGATCGCGCCCGCCGTCCGGACCGCCCTCCGAAGCCCCGACGGCCGCGGAACGACTGGTTCCGGAACACCGCCGTGCCCGCCGGGGGAGCCGGCGGGCACGGTGGGGAATCGGTGGGACCGGGCCGACCCCGGTCGGGGCGGCGGCCTCGGCCACGCTCCGCGCGCTACTCGGAGCTCTCCTCGGCGGCCTCGTCGGCGGCCTTCTCGCCGGTCTTGTCGCCGGTCTTGTCGGCGGCTTCGTCAGCGGCCTTCGCGGCGCTCTTCTCCGGGCTCTTCCCCGGGCTCGCCTCGGTGCTCTTGTCCGGGCTCTTCCCCGGGCTCGCCTCGGTGCTCTTCTCACCGGCCTTCTCGGCGCTCTCCTCGCCCTGCGCCCCGGCGCTCGCCCCAGGGCTCTTCTCCGGGCTCGCCCCCGGGCTCCCCTCCGGGCCCTTCTCCGGGGCGCGGAAGCCGATGTCCTCGTAGCGCGGGGTCAGGAAGCCGAAGGCGCCGGCGTTCACCACGGTCTTCCTCACCGCCACGAGCTGCGGTCGCTGGTAGAGCGGGATCGACCCGGCGGCAGCCCAGATGCGGGCGTCGGCCTGCCGCACGAGGTCCCGGGACGCCTTCTCGTCCAGCTCCGCGGCCGCCTGCTCGAAGAGCTGGTCGATGTGGTCCGTGCCGACCCGGGTGTAGTTCTGCTCCACCAGCAGGGAGCCGTCCGTCGCGGGCTCCGGCTTGGCGAAGATCGGGCGTCCGTCGGTGGCCGGGTAGGCGGTGCCGGGCCACGAGTAGAGGGCCAGGTCGTAGTCGCCGGAGGCGATGTGGTCCTTGAAGAAGCTGTCGTCGGACACCTTCACGATCTCGGTGCGGATGCCGATGCGGTCCAGCATCCCGACGATCTTGTCGCCGACGGTGCGCAGGGCCTCGGAGCCGGGGCCGGAGGGCAGGACGAAGCGGAGGCTGAGCGGCTGACCGTCCTTCCCGAGCGGGCCCGCGGCGGCCTTGTCGGGCGCGGGAGCGGGGGCCGCGGCGGTGCCCCGGGGGGCGTACGCGCCCGGGGCACCGCCCTGGGCGTCGGAGCGGTCGCCGGCGGCGCCGTCCTCCGCGGCGGCCCCGTCGGTGCCGGCGGCCGGCTTCGCGTCGGCGAGCGCTTCGGTGAGGGCGCGGGCCTGCCGCAGCAGGGCGCTGTGCACGGCCGGCGCCGGCGCGGGCGCCAGGACGTGTGTGCCGGGCGCGCTGTCCGCCCGGACCGTGCGGGCGCCGCCCTTGTCGTCGCCCACGATGTACAGGCCCTCGTCGGAGGCCCGGTCCGCCGCCCTGGCCCCGGCGGCGGGTGAGCCGCCCGACGGGGAGGGCGAGGCGGAGGCCGGGGCCTTGGAGGCTTCGGCGCCCGCCTTCGTGCCGTCCTCGGGGGTGGCGGTCGCGCGCGCCCCCGCCTTGGTCCAGCCGGCGTCGGCCAGCAGGGCCAGGGCCTCCTGCGTGTCCTGGCTGCCGAGGGCGCCGCTGCTGTCGGCGTAGGCGTCCTGCCCCGCGAGCGCCAGGTGGGAGCCGACCGGCTGCGCGGGCAGCCCCAGCGGGCCGAGCACCGTCTCGGCCAGTTCCCGGCGGTCCAGGGCGCGGGCGACGGCGCGGCGCACCCGCTCGTCGGCGAGCGGTCCGGTCTCGCCGTTCAGGGCGAGCTGGGTGTAGGCGGGCTCCAGGGTCTTGCGGACGGTGTAGCGGCGCAGTCCGGCCTGCTCGGCGGCGTACGCGGCGGCCGCCTCCTGCGCGGCCTTGCGGGCGGCGCGCTCCTCGGCGGCCTTGGCCTTGTCGGAGCCGTACGCGAGCGCCCAGGAGCGGATGGCGTCGGCGGCGGTGACCTGCGCGCCGGGCCCGTGGCTCAGGGGGCCGCCCTGGTCGGCGCCGCCCTGGCGGGCGGCCCGGGTGATGCGGTCGGCGGTGGACGGCTCGACCTCGGCGACGTCGAGGCTGCCGCCGGCGAGCGCGGCGGCGCGGTCCTTCCGGGGGACGGCGCGCAGGACCAGCGTGTCGAGCTTGGCGACCTTCCCCCACCAGCGCGGGTTGCGGTCGAGCGTGGCCGTGCCGGTCTTGGTGTCGACGGTCTTGAGGCGGAAGGGGCCCGCGGTCTGGGTGAGCTTGGTGCGGGCGCCGTCGTTGAAGGCGTCCGGCGAGCCCATCACCTCTTTCGGGTAGAGCGGGGTGAACAGCGCTTCCCAGTCGGTGTACGGCTTGCTGAAGGTGACCCGGACCTCCAGGTCGGAGGCGCCGCGTTCGATCTTCTGGATGCGCTCGTAGCCGGCGTTGCGCGCGGTCCAGTAGGCGCTGTCCTTGCCGCTCAGGGCCCGCCACTGGGCGACGAAGTCGGGGGCGCCGATCTCACGGCCGTCGCTCCACACGGCTTCCTGGTGGAGCTTGTAGAGGACGACCTGCTGGGGTTCGCGTTCGACGATCTCCGCCGACTCCAGGTAGTCCGGGTTCATCCGGGGCCGGCCGCGGTCGTCGAGGGTGAAGAGGGCCGGCAGCACGGCTCCCACGACGCGGGCCGTGGCGGCGTCGGCGTCGGCCTGGAAGGCGTTGAGGGTGGTGGGCAGGGCGTCGACGGCCCAGCGCAGGGAGCCGCCGTCGGCGGTCCGGGAACGGTCGGCGGGCGCGATGTCCACGGGTACGGCCCGGGAGCGGTTCTCCTCGTCGCCCCCCGAGCCGCAGCCGGCGAGGACGGAGACGGCGAGCACCCCGCTCGTGAGGAGCGCGGCGGTCCGGGTTGCGCGGGCGCGGGCGCGGACCTGGAACATGACGGATACCTCTTCGTCCGGGTTGAGGATCTTCAGGGGGATTCAAGGAGAAGGTGCAAAGGTCACGAATTTGGAGATGATCACACCTATTGCCCCTCTACTGAAGACGACTGCGCCGCCGCCTCCCGGGCGACACGGCGGCGCGGCCCGCGAACCCCACCCGTGCGGCCCAACGCGCCCGGAAGCCGTGCGGGCGCGAGGGCGGCAGAGTGGAACCGTGCACGCGGCTTCCCGAACCGGGACGGGCACGCGACACTTGCCCGCGCGTGCCGGCCGCCCGCACCACACGGAAGTGAGGGCAGGACATGTCGCTTCAGGACGATGTGAACGCCGTCAAGCGCTGCCTCGACGAACTGGTCCGCTCGGTCGGACAGCTCGAAAGGGACCTCGCGCGTGAGCAGGCGCCGCAGGAGAGACAGTCGCCCGCGGTCGCGCCGGGCCGCCCGGAGGCCCTGGCCGCCGCGCCCGACGCCCCGTACGGCGCGTCCGGACGGCGGGGCACGGAAGACGAGGGCACCGGCCACCGGGACCGCCGCTCTCCGTGACGCCGGCGTCAGCGCCCGGGGTCGCGCCGCAGGAGGGACCACCCGACCCGCAGCGGCCCGGACCGGCGCCGTACCGCCCGGACCGGGCGCGGGCCGGGCTGCTGCGGGATCACGAGGTGCTGCACCACGGTGTGCCCCGGAGGGGCCGCCGACGGCACGCCGATCCCGCCGAAGGGGCGCGCGGTGGACCGCTCGTACGCACCTCCCGCGCGACCGGGGGCCGGATCCCCTCGCCGCTCCTGGCGGCTCCCTGGACACCTGTGGGCCGCTCCCGTGTGCGGGCCGCGCAAGGCCCCGACGGTGCGGCCCCGGAGGGCGGTTCGGCGGGTGCTCCGGGGACCGTCGTCCGGTCGCGGGCGGCGGGGGGTCGGCTTAGCCTCGCTGGTGTGAGGCGACGACCCACCCGGGGGTTCGGGGCCCTGCCCGCCGGGGTGCTGGTGGTGGCGTGGTGGCTGTCCGGGCCCGCCGCCGCGGACGGGTACGCGCGGCAGCAGGACGACGTGGGCACGTCGGGTGCTGACCTGGTGCTCCCGCTGGCGCTGCTGGCCGCGGTGGTCGCGGTCGCGGCGTACACGTTCCTGACGCGGCGGCGGCGCGCCGCCACCCGCACCACGCCGCACGGCGGCGTCCCGGTGCCGGAGCTCGCGGAGCTGGACGGCCGGGCCCGGGCCGCGCTGGTCGCGGCGGACGACGCGGTCCGCACCGGCCGGGAGGACCTGGCCGCCGCGACGGCCCTCGCCGGAGCCGGGGCGGCGCAGCCGTTCGCGCAGGCGGTGCGGCACGCCGAGGGGGAGCTGGCGGCGGCGTTCCGGCTGAGGCAGGAGCTGGACGACGCCCGGCCGGAGGACGAGCCGGCGCGGCGGGAGATGCTGGAGGAGGTCGTCGCCCGCAGCGTGGACGCGCAGCGCCGACTGGAGGAGGCGTCCGACGTCCTCGACGCCCTCAGGAGCGCGCCGGGGTCCGCGAAGGAAGCGCTGGACGCCGCCGACGAGCGGTGCCGCGAGCTGGCCGGGCGGCTCGGCACGGCGGAGGCTGCCCTGGCCGCGCTG
>NZ_MKXB01000108.1:0-3745 GCF_001865245.1 Streptomyces sp. CC53
GGGCTTCTGGTCGGGCCGATGGGAGCGGACGGGTGACGGGGCGGCGAGCCGGCGCCTCCCGCTGTCCGCATGAGGTCGATAAAACAGACAAATGATGGCAGAGTGGCCACATGGTTGATCCGGCAGCGGATGCCCTGTCGCTCCCCGAGGACTGGCCCGCCCATCCGGATCAGAGCCTGTCCCTCAACCGCATGGGCAGCTTCGACTGGGACCTCGACAACGGCCTGATGCACATGGACGAGGTCGCCCTCGACGTCTTCCAGTTGGATCCGGACGAGTACGACGGCAAGCCGGCGAGCCTGTCACGGAGAGTGCCTCCCAGCGAGGCCGTACGGCTCGACGGCATGGTCACCCAGGCCCTCAAGAGCGGCCGCTCCCACTACGGGGCGTACTTCCGCATCCGCACCCGCGACGGCGGTCTGCGCTGGACGCACACGCAGGGCTTCATCCGGCGCGACGACAGCGGGCGCCCCCACCGGATCATCGGCATCGTCCGCGACGCCACGCAGGAGCTCGCCGAGGCGACCGCCCGCCTGGAGGTGGACGTCGAACGCCGCCGCCTGACGAGCGTCGTCGAGTCCACCACGGCCGCCCTCGCCCACGCCCGCACCGTCCAGGACGTCATCGACCTCCTCAAGGACTCGCAGGGCCTGGAACACCTGGGCGCCACCAGCGTCGTCATGGGCCTGCTGGAATCCGGCCGCATCCACCTCGTGGCCGACGGCCCCGACGGGTCCTTCGTGCCCGGCACCCGCTACACCCGGGTGGAGGAGTCGTACCCGATGAGCGAGGTCATCCGCACCCTCGCCCCCCGCTTCATCGAGTCGCCCGAGGACTTCGCCGCCTCCTACCCGCTGCTGTGGCCGCACATCACCGACCTCGGCATCACCGCGGCCGCCTACCTGCCGCTCATCGCGCAGGCCCGCCCCATCGGCGCGATCGGCCTGCTCTACAGCGACAAGTCGGGCTTCACCGCCGACGACCGGAACGTCCTCGTGGCGCTCGGCAGCAGCATCGCCCAGAGCATCCAGCGCGCCATGCTCTTCGAGCAGGAGCACGACCTCGCGGAGGGGCTCCAGCAGGCCATGCTGCCGCGCCGCATCCCGGAAGTGCCCGGCGCCCACATCGCCGTCCGCTACCGGTCGGGCCGCCTCGGCCGGGACATCGGCGGCGACTGGTACGACATCATCCCGCTGCCCGGCGGCCGGGTCGGCGCGGTCATCGGAGACGTGCAGGGGCACGACACCCACGCCGCCGCCGTCATGGGCCAGCTCCGCATCGTGCTGCGCGCCTACGCCGCCGAGGGCCACACCCCCGCCACCGCCATGGCCCGCGCCTCCGTGTTCCTGCAGGAACTCGACACCGACCGCTTCGCCACCGCCACTTACATGGAGGTGGACCTCGCCTCAGGTGTCGTGCAGGTGGTGCGCGCCGGCCACGTGGACCCGCTGCTGCGGGAGGCGGACGGCAACTGCCGCCGCGTGCCCGTCCAGGGCGGCCTGCCGCTCGGCCTGTCCGCCGAGTTCGGCGCACTCGACTACCCCGTGACCGTCCTCGAACTGGACCCGGGCCAGACCCTGGTCCTCTACACCGACGGCCTCGTCGAGCAGCCGGGCTCCGACCTCGACGAGGGCATGCAGTGGCTCACCGCCCGCGTCCGCGGCGGCCCGCAGGACCTCCAGGCGCTCGCGGACGACCTGTGCGACGTCGTCGACGAGCGCGGCGGCGACGACGACGTGGCGATCCTGCTGCTGCGCCGCCGTGGCGGCTACACCCCGCAGGCCGGCGGCAAGCTCCAGCAGCACGTCGCCCAGAGCGACCCGGAGGCCCTGCGCTCCGCCCGGCACATGATCCGCGCGGCCGTACGGGCCTGGGGCGGGCGCGAGCGGTCCGACGAGATCGAGCTGGCCGCCGACGAACTGATCACCAACTCGCTGCTGCACACGGACGGCGGGGCCGTCGTCACCCTGCGGATGCTGACCGGCCCCGAGCGGCGCCTCCGCGTCGAGGTCGAGGACCGCTCCAGCGTCCTGCCGCGCCGGCGCGAGGCGGGCGAGGACGGCGTCAACGGCCGCGGACTGCTGCTGGTCGACCAGCTCGCCGAAGCGTGGGGCGTGGAGTCGCGCGGCAGCGGCAAGTGCGTGTGGTGCGAGTTCGTCCTGCCCGAGCGGGCCGCGGCAGCGCCGGGCACCCCGCCCGCGGCGGGAACGCCCCACGTGCCGCGCACGCCGCAGACGCCCGGGGCCTCCTCGGCCGCGGCCGGCTGAGGAGGAGCACGGAGGCGCGAGCCCGGCCGTGCGCCGGTGCGGCTGAGCGCCGGTCCTCCGCCACCCGCGCCTACCGTCCGTGAGGCGCGCGGCGGCGGACTGCGGCAGGCTGGGGACATGCCCGAGCTGCCCGAGGTCGAAGCACTGCGCGAGTTCCTCGACGTCCACCTCACCGGCAAGGAGATCGCCCGGGCCCTGCCCGTCGCGATCAGCGTTCTCAAGACGTACGACCCGCCGCTGAGCGCCCTCGACGGGGCCGCCGTCACGGCCGTCGACCGGCACGGCAAGTTCCTCGACATCACCGCGGGCGGCCTGCACCTCGTGGTGCACCTGGCCCGTGCGGGCTGGCTCCAGTGGCGGGACGTCCTGCCCTCCGGGGCGCCCCGCCCGGGCAAGGGGCCGCTCGCCCTGCGGGTCGCGCTCACCGGCGGCGACGGCTTCGACCTCACCGAGGCGGGCACGACCAAGCGGCTCGCCGTGTACCTGGTGCGCGATCCGGCCGAGGTCCCCGGGGTGGCGCGGCTCGGGCCCGACCCGCTCGCCGAGGGCTTCGACCGCGCCGCCTTCGCCGCCGTCCTCGCGGGGGAGCGGCGGCAGATCAAGGGCGCCCTGCGCGACCAGGGCCTCATCGCGGGCATCGGCAACGCCTACAGCGACGAGATCCTGCACGCCGCCCGCATGTCGCCGTTCAAGCCGGTCCGGAACCTCACGGACGACGACGTCACCGCCCTCTACGAGGCGCTCCGCACGACCCTCGGCGGTGCCGTCGCCCGCGCGCACGGCATGGAGGCCGGTCGCCTCAAGGCCGAGAAGAAGAGCGGGCTCCGCGTGCACGGCCGTACGGGCGAGCCCTGCCCGGTGTGCGGCGACACCATCAGGGAGGTGTCCTTCAGCGACTCCTCCCTCCAGTACTGCCCGCACTGCCAGACCGGCGGCAGACCGCTGGCGGACCGCCGCATGTCCCGCCTCCTGAAGTAGGCGGACCTCCACGCAGGGGTGGCGCGAGGCCCACCGCAGGCGCTGTCCGGCCCGAACGCGGCTGCCGCGCCGGGCACCCGCGGCGAGCGCCGTGGGTCCCGGTGCGCACGGCCTCCACACCTGGTGGTGCGTTCCTGCGGTACCGAGTCCGCCGGTCGCGTGTGTGCGGTGCGGTGCGGGGCGCCGGGCCTGCGGGGTGCGTCCGACGCTCGCGGGCGGGTGTGCGCCGGTCTGCGGGGGTGCCGTGACTGCCGGTGGCGTGTGCATGCCGTGTGGTGGCGCGCCTCCCGGGCGCGCCCGGGAGGCGTGGCCGTGCGTGTGCCCGAGGGCGTCGCCGCATCCCGGGTGCGCGGGTCGCCGCCGCGTGTGCCGATCCTCCCGGCGCGTGCCCGCCGCCTACGCACCCGCCTGCCCCCGTCCCGCCCCTGCGCCCGAGTGGTGCCCCCGGCCGTACTGCCGCCCGCGTTCCCACCCCCGAGCCCACCACGGAGCCGCGGGCT
>NZ_MKXB01000108.1:4066-12644 GCF_001865245.1 Streptomyces sp. CC53
TGGGACGCGGGCGGGTCCAGCGGGGCGCGCCCCGTCAGCTGGGCGAGCGCCGACGCCACCTCGCCGAGCTCCACCAGGCGCAGCGCACAGGGATCGCACCGGGCGACGTGCTCGGCACAGCACAGGGCGTCGTACGGCTCCAGGACGCCCAAGGCGTAGGCACCCACCGCCGTGTGCCGTTCCATGACACCCCCCGTTCGCTCCCGTTCCCGCACCGACCCGTACGTACGGCGGACGCTTCTCGCTCAACGGGCCCCCGCCTACACTCCGCACCATGCTGCGCGTACTGGCCGTCGACGACGAGGCACCCGCCCTGGAGGAGCTGCTCTACCTGCTGCGCTCCGACCCCCGGGTGCGCCGGGCGGAAGGCGCCACCGGAGCCACCGAGGCCCTGCGCCGCATCGGCCTGGCCCTGGAGGCGGGGCCGGACGGGGAGGACGCCGTCGACGTCGTCTTCCTCGACATCCACATGGCCGGGCTGACCGGGCTGGACGTGGCCCGGCTGCTCGCCGGGTTCGCGAAGCCGCCGCTGGTCGTGTTCGTCACCGCCCACGAAGGCTTCGCCGTGCAGGCGTTCGACCTGAAGGCCGTCGACTACGTCCTCAAACCGGTCCGCAAGGAGCGCCTGGCGGAGGCCGTGCGGCGGGTCAGCGACCTGGCGCGGCCCCCCGCGCCCGCCGGAGGCGCCGCCGCCGAGCAGATCCCGGTCGAACGGGGCGGAGTCACCCGGTTCGTCCCGATCGACGAGATCGCGTACGTCGAGGCGCACGGCGACTACGCACGCCTGCACACCGACGTCGACAGCCACCTCGTCCGCATCCCGCTGTCCACCCTGGAGGAGCGGTGGGCTCCGCACGGCTTCGTCCGCATCCACCGGCGCCACCTCGTCGCCCTCGGCCGCATCGACGAACTGCGGCTCGACGGCGGCGCGACCGCCGTGCGCGTCGGCAGCGCGGAACTGTCCGTCAGCCGGCGCCACGCACGCCAGCTCCGCGACCTGCTGATGCGACAGGTGCGCAGCTGACCGGGGGCGCCCGGGGCGGCGCGTACCGGCGGGGGCATCGCCCTACCTTCCGGTGGGGGCGGCTGCGTAGACTCCACGCTGATGTCCCCAGAGCGCCCCCGACCGCCCGCGGCCCCGCCGCGCCGCGAGACCGTCACCGGGGTGCCGCGTGCCAGGCGGCGCCCACCGCGCCACGCGCCCGCCCGGTCCGAGATCAGCGAGCAGACGACGCTGGGCCACACCTACGTCCGCTCCCTGATGCGCAGCCAGCTCCGGGCCGGGCTCACCGCGCTGGCCGTCCTCGCCCTCGCCGTCGGGACGCTGCCGCTGCTGCTGGTCCTCCCCGAGGCCCTGTCCGCTCCCGCGCCCACCGCCGAACTCGTCGTCTGGGCCGTCCTCGGCGTCGCCGTCCACCCCGCCCTGTGGCTCGTCGCCCGCTGGTACGTGCGCCGCGCCGAGCGCAACGAGCGCGACTTCACCCGCCTCGTCGAAGGCCGGTGACCCGCCCCGGTGCACCAGGCCTACGCCGTCGCCGCCGTCGCCGGGGTCGTCCTCGCCACCGTCCTCATCGGCGCCCTCGGCCTGCGGATCTCGCGCACCACCTCCGACTTCTACGTCGCCTCCCGCACGGTCGGCCCGCGCCTCAACGCCGCCGCGATCAGCGGCGAGTACCTGTCCGCCGCGTCCTTCCTCGGCATCGCCGGGCTCGTCCTCATCCAGGGCCCCGACCTGCTGTGGTACCCGGTCGGCTACACCGCCGGGTACCTTGTGCTGCTCGTCCTCGTCGCCGCCCCGCTGCGCCGCTCCGGCGCCTACACGCTGTCCGACTTCGCGGAAGCCCGCCTGGAGTCTCCGTACGTGCGGCGCCTCGCCGGGCTGCTCGTCGTCGGGGTCGGCTGGCTCTACCTGCTGCCGCAGCTCCAGGGCGCCGGGCTGACACTGGAGACCGTGACGGGCGCCCCCGCATGGCTCGGCGGCCTCCTCGTCGCGGTCGTCGTCACGGGCGCGGTCGCCGCCGGAGGGATGCGCAGCATCACCTTCGTCCAGGCGTTCCAGTACTGGCTGAAACTCACCGCGCTCCTCGTGCCCGCGCTGTTCCTCGTCGCCGCCTGGTGCGCCGACGACGCCCCGCGCGCCCGGTTCGACGCGCCCGCCGTGCTCCGCGAGCACACGACCGTACGGCTCGACGACACCGTACGGGTCTCGCTCGACGCCCCGCTGACGGTGACCGTGACCGGACGCGTCGACGCCACCGCGTACCGCGGCGAACGCGTCACCCTCGCCGAGGGCCTGCACCGCGTGGAGGCCGGTACGGTCCTCGGCTTCGCCCCCGGGGCGCGCGTGCCCGAGCGCGCCCCCGGCGACGGCGACCCCCTCGGCTGGTCCAGCGCCCTGACCGGCGACCACGACGGGCGCCGGCTGTACGCCACGTACGGGCTGATCCTCGCCACCTTCCTCGGCACGATGGGACTCCCGCACGTCGCCGTCCGGTTCTACACCAGCCCCGACGGGCGCACCGCGCGCCGCACCACCCTCGTCGTCCTCGGCCTGGTCGGCGTGTTCTACCTGCTGCCCCCGGTGTACGGCGCCCTCGGCCGGATCTACGCACCCGAGCTCGCCCTGACCGGCGCCGCCGACGCCGCCGTCCTCGTCCTGCCCGACCGCGTGGTCGGCGGCCTCGCCGGCGACCTCCTCGGCGCGCTGCTCGCCGGCGGTGCCTTCGCCGCGTTCCTGTCGACGGCGTCCGGCCTCACCATGTCGGTCGCCGGGGTGCTCAGCCAGGACGTCCTGCCGTCCCGCGGGGTGCGCCACTTCCGGCTCGCCACGCCGCTGGCGATGGCCGTGCCGCTCGGACTCGGCGCCGCCGCCTCGCACGTCCCGGTGGCCGACGCCGTCGGGCTGGCGTTCGCGGTGTCGGCGTCGTCGTTCTGCCCGTTGCTCGTCCTCGGCATCTGGTGGCGCCGGCTCACCCCGCCCGGCGCGGTCGCGGGACTCCTCGCCGGGGGCGGCGCCGCCCTCGCCGCCGTGCTGGCCACGCGCGCCGGACTCGCCCCAGGCGGCTGGCCGCACACCCTCATGGCGTGGCCCGCCGTCTGGTCCGTGCCGCTCGGCTTCGCCACCATGATCGCCGTGTCCCTGGCCACCCCCCGCCACATACCGCCCGGCACCCCGGCGATCCTCGCCCGGCTGCACCTGCCGGAAGGGCTGGTGGGCCGCACGTGACCGGCATGCTCACCGCCGCGCTCGCCGCGTCCTGCACGCTGCTGCTCGCCGCCGGGTACGCCCTCGGGCGGCTCACCTCGCGGCGCGGCGGGGCCGACGGGCGCGACCTCGGCACCCCCGTGGAGCGCGCCACCTTCCACACCCTGCACACCGCGTCCCTGGCGGCGCCGCCGCTGCGGGCCGGACTCACGGAGGACACCGCCCGCAAGGCCGCCAGGCGGCTGCGCGCGCTCCTCGGGACGGAGGCCCTCGCCCTCACCGACCGGACCTCGGTCCTCGCCTGGGACGGCCCGGGGCGCGCCCACCACGCGGAGCAGATCGCCGCAGGGGTCGCGGAGGTGCTGGAGTCGGGCCGCGGCCGCAGCGTGCGGGCCGCCTGCGACGACCCCGGCTGCCCGCTGCGCTGGGCCGTCATCGCCCCGCTCACCGCGGACGACGACGTCCTGGGCGCGCTGGTCGCCTACGGCTCCCGGGAGTCCGCCGTGCTCGCCCGGGCCGCGACCGAGCTGGCCCGCTGGGTGTCCGTGCAGCTGGAGCTGGCCGAGCTGGACCGGTCCCGCACCCGCCTGATGGAGGCCGAGATCCGGGCGCTGCGCGCCCAGATCTCCCCGCACTTCGTGTACAACTCGCTGGCCGCCATCGCCTCCTTCGTCCGCACCGACCCCGAGCGGGCCCGTGAACTGCTGCTGGAGTTCGCCGACTTCACCCGCTACTCCTTCCGCAGGCACGGGGAGTTCGCCCGGCTCGCCGACGAACTGCGGGCCGTCGAGCAGTACCTCGCCCTGGCCGGGGCCCGCTTCGGGGACCGGCTCCAGGTCACCCTCCAGGTCGCCCCGGAGGTGCTGCCGGTCAGCCTGCCGTTCCTGTGCCTCCAGCCGCTGGTGGAGAACGCCGTCAAGCACGGTCTGGAGGACTCGCGCACCACCTGCCGGATCACCATCGCCGCGCGGGACGTGGGCGCCGAGGCGGTCGTCACCATCGAGGACGACGGCGTCGGCATGAACCCGGCCGACCTGCGGGCCGTCCTCGCGGGTGAGCGCCCGAGGTCCTCCGGGATCGGCCTGTCCAACGTCGACGAGCGGCTGCGCCAGGTGTACGGCGACGCCTACGGTCTCGTGGCCGAGACGGGCGTCGGCGCCGGCATGAAGGTCACCGTCCGCCTGCCGAAGTACCACGCCGGCGTGCACCCCGGGGGCACCGGTCCGCCCGACTGACCAGGGGACCCGGGCAGCGGCGTGCACACCGCTTCGGACCGCCGCGCCCGCTTCCCCGCCCCACCCGGCCGGCCCCCGACGGGCCGCCCCGCTTCCCGCCTTCGCCGGCGCCGCGGGCGACGCAGGCCGTGGCGGTTGCACGGAAGGCGCCCGCGCGGCGGGCGACGAGATGCCGCGGGGTCACAGCAGGGGCAGGGGCGTCCACGGGCCGGAGCCGGAGCACTGCCGCTGCCGGTCGGCGCCCGTGCCCCGGCTGACGACGTCCGCCGCGAGAGCCCTCAGCTCCTCCTCGTCACCCGTGGCGCGCAGCGCCGGCCCCACCCAGTCGAGCAGCGCCCGCACCGCCTCGGCCGCCGGGACGCGCCGCCCCGACACCGGGTGCACCGCGGGCCCCCGCACCCCGTGGCGCGCGGCCGTCCACAGGGCGGCGCCCACCGCGTGCTCGGGCAGCCGCGGCGCCCGGCGGCCGGCGGCCACCGCGTCGAGCGCGGTGGCGACGAGGGCCCGGGTGAGCCCGGCCTGCAGCACGGCCTCGTCCACGCTGGGCGTGACGTCGGCGATCCGCACCTCCACCGTGGGCAGGTGCGCCGAGGGCCGGGCGAACCAGTACGCGTTGGCGGCCCGCACCGGCAGCACCCCGGCGTAGCGCAGTTCGGCCACCGTCCGGTCGTAGTGCTCCGCCGACTCGAAGTAGGGCGGGATCTGGTGGGTGGGCCAGCGGGACAGCACCAGTGTGCGCCAGCTCGCGTGCCCCGTGTCCGCCCCCTGGTGGAACGGCGAGTTCGCGGACAGCGCCAGCAGGACGGGCAGCCACGGCCGCAGGTGGTTCAGCACCGCGACCGCCGCCTCCCGGTCCGGCACGCCCACGTGCACATGGCAGCCGCAGGTCTCCGTCTCGTCCGTGAGCCGTCCGTACAGCCGGGCCATCTGCCGGTAGTGCGGGGTGGGGCTCACCGCGCGCGGCGCCGCCGCCATCGGCGCCGTACCGCAGGCCACCGGCCGCGCCCCGGCCTTGCGCGCCGCGGCGGCCAGACGGGACCGGGACGCCGTCAGCTCGGCCCGCAGCCCCGCGAGGTCGGTGCACACCCCGCTCGCCGTCTCGACCATCGTCGACAGCAGCTCCCGCTGGAACTCCCGCCCCGCGCCGCACCCGGGCGCCCGCCCACCGGGCCGGTGCCGCCGCCGGTCCGCATCCAGGACGGTGTCGGAGAGGCCCACGGGACAGCCGTCGGCCGCGTCCACCAGGAGGAACTCCTCCTCGACTCCCACGGTCGGCCCCACGCCCCCGGCCACGCCACCACCCCCGCTCGGCGCGCCACCGGCCCGTGCCGGCGGCCCCCTCAGGATGGCTGCGCCCCCGGGCGGCGGCAACAGCGCGATCCGGCCCCCGTGCCCGGCCGGCCGGCCGTTCAGTACAGGTGCAGCGCCAGGTGGCCCAGCGGCAGTCCGAGCCGCCACGACGGCAGCCACACCTGCGCCGACTCGTCCACCACCACGCCCAGCGCGGGCGACGCGGGCAGCGCGCCGAGGTCCGCGGCGAGCAGCTGGGTCTCCTCCAGCAGCCGCCACGTCTCCAGCGCCAGCGCCACCCCCGGCTCGCCGTCGCCCTCGCGCAGTCGCCGCTCCGTCAGCCGGTCCCGGACCCAGTCCTGCCAGGGGTGGTCGTACGAGGTGCGGTCGAGCCACTCGTCGAGCTGCTCGTCCGGTGCGGCACCGTCGCTCAGATAGATCGTCAGGGCGAGTGTCCTGCGCCCCGCCACGTACTCTAGGGAGCCGGTCTCGACGAGACCGCCCGCCCTCAGCAGTTCATCGGCCAGGTACTCGGCACACAGCCAGTCCATCGGGACGGCGAGCCCGCCCCCGCCGGTGCCGTTCGTGCTCTCGGGCCGCAACGCTCCCACCTTCTCCCGGACGTACTCTTCCGCGCGTAACTCCGCCACGCACCCCTAGAGGACGAGCCTCCACCGAACCGCGGTCCCGGAGCCCGCTCTTTGCACAACTTGACGGTGTGGTTTCGCATACGTTCCCCTCCGCGGTGCTACGGGAGGGAAAGGGAGTATGTGCAGGGGCTTCAGGGGCGGGCGGTGCGCCGTGCCTTGCCCGTGCCGCCGCGCCCTCCCCGTGCGGGGCCGCCGGCCGTGCGGCTGTAGCCGGGAAGGCCCCGGCCGAGGGCCCGCAGCGCGTAGTAGGAGCGCGACTTGACCGTGCCGGCGGGTATACCCAGCTCCGCCGCGGCCTCCTTCACGGTGAGGCCGTCGAAGTAGATCCGCTCCAGCACCGCGCGGTGCTCGGGACTCAGCTCCCGCACCGCCGCCCGCACGTCCAGCGCGGCCACCGCCGACTCGGTGGCGTCGGCGGGGTCGGGCGTGGCGGCCAGGGCGCCGTCGCCGATCTCCGCAGGCCGTGCCAGCCGCGACCTGCGGGCGTCGATGGCCAGCCGCCGCCCGACCGTGAACAGCCAGGGCCGCATCGACGCGTACGGGGCCTCGAACGCCTCCGGGTGCTGCCACGCCCGCACCAGCGTCTCCTGGAGCAGGTCCTCCGCCCGCTGCCGGTCGCCGTAGGTGAGGCTCAGCAGGTAGGTCAGCAGGGCCGGCCCGTGCTCCCGCTGGAGTCGCGCGAGAGCGCGTTCGTCGGTGGTCGCCGTCGTCATCGTCCACACCCTTTCCCGCTGCTCAACGAACCACGAGCGGTATACGAGCGCATTCGGGGCCCGAGGGACAGGCAACGCACCGCGGTGTGCGACGAGCGGTCGCACGGAGCGGTGAATGGTGCGGTGAGCGGTCGACGGAAAGCGGGTGACACCGTTCCAGCCAATTAGTCATACTTTCGGCTTTTCGGGATTGGTGTCCCCCTTCGTCTCCTATGGATCCAGGGAGCCCCGCGTCTCCTCCGCAGACCCGCACGCACCACCGCAAGGGAGCCCGATGACCCCCGGACGCCTCCGCGCCTGCCCGCTCGCCGCCGCCGCACCCGCCACCCTCCTGCTGGCCCTGCTCTCCGCTGCGGCCGCCTGCACCGGGCCGCCCCCGGACGTCCCGGCCGCACCCGGCACCACCCCCACCTCGGCCGCCGGCGCCGCGGGACGGGCATCGCGCCCCTTCACCCTCGCGGCCACCGGCGACGTCCTCCCGCACGACTCGATCATCCGGCAGGCGCACGCCGACGCCGGCGGCGACGGCTACGACTTCCGGCCCATGCTCGCCGGCGTCAAGCCCGTCATCTCCGCCGCGGACCTCGCCGTCTGCCACATGGAGACGGTGTACGGCCCGGACGGCGGCCCCTTCACCGGCTACCCCTCCTTCGCGTCCCCGCCCCAGATCGCCGCCGCGCTCGCCGACACCGGCTACGACTCCTGCTCCACCGCCTCCAACCACACCCTGGACGCCGGCGCCGAGGGCATCCGCCGCACCCTCGACCACCTCGACGCGGCGGGCGTACGGCACGCGGGGTCCGCCCGCACGGCCGAGGAGGCGGTCACCCCCGCCCTCCTGGAGGCGGGCGGCGCCCGCGTCGCCCACCTCGCGTACACGTACGGCACCAACGGCATCCCCGTACCGGCGCACCGCCCCTGGTCCGTGAACCTCATCGACGAGAGCCGCATCCTCAGCGACGCCCGGGCCGCCCGGGAGGCGGGCGCGGACATCGTCGTGGTCAGCGTCCACTGGGGCACGGAGTGGCAGACCGCCCCCGACGGGAGCCAACTCCGGCTGGGTCGCGCCCTGGCCGCGTCGGCGACGGACGGCCGCCCCGACGTCGACCTCGTGCTCGGCACCCACGCACACGTCCCGCAGGCGTACGAGAAGGTCGGCGGCACGTGGATCGTCTACGGCATGGGGGACCAGATCGCCGGGCGGATGGTCAACCACTCCGGCGCCTACGACCCGCGCGGCAACGAGGGCACCATCAGCCGCTTCACCTTCTCCCCGCCGACCGCCCAGGGCGGGCGCTGGGAGGTGACCCGGGCGGAGTTCCTGCCCCAGTGGTTCGACACCGCCAGGAACCGCGTGGTGGACCTGAACGCCGCCATCGCCTCGGGTGACACCTCGCTCGTCCCGGTGCGCGACCGCATCACCGCGACCGCCCTGGGCCGCGGCGCCGCCGCGGCGGGCCTCACCCTGGGCCGCTGAGCCCGCCC
>NZ_MKXB01000109.1 GCF_001865245.1 Streptomyces sp. CC53
CCCGCCGTGGCGGTCGACGGCCGCGGCGACCGGTCACCCGGCCCGTGCCGGCCGGTGACGGCCCGGTGGCCGGGGCCCGGCACGGCGGGCCTGCGGCAGCGCGGGCGGGAAGGGCGGCGCGTGGACGAAGGCGCCCTCCACGGGCCCGTCCGCCGCCCGCCACCAGCCGCGGCGCGGCGTGGCGCCGTACGCCCCCTGCCAGTGCCTCCGCAGGATCTGCGCGGTCGTGAGGAGGACGGTGCAGCAGGGCCGGGTCGCCCCTCAGGCACGGTCCGGCCTCCGCGGCCTAACGCTCCGATACCGCAAGCGAGTTCCCGGCCCGGGCCGGTACCTCACGCGGGGCGCCTCACCGGAGGTGCGAGGTGTCGTTGAGGAGCCGCACCGACGTGTTGCCGTCGCGGTAGTACGCGATGGCCGAGAACGAGGCCGCGGACAGCTCCATGCGGAACAGCGCCTCGGGCGGTGCCCCGAGGGCGAGCCGGACCAGGGTCTTGATCGGTGCGACGTGGGTGACCAGCAGCACGGTGCGGCCCGCGTGACGCTCCGTCAGCCGGTCGCGGGTGGCCGCGATCCGGCGGGAGACGGCCGCGAAGGACTCGCCGCCGGTGGGCGGGGCCTTCGGTGAGGCGAGCCAGGCGGCGAGGTCGTCGGGGTGGCGCTCCTGCACCTCGGCGAAGGTCAGCCCCTCCCAGGCGCCGAAGTCGGCCTCCCGCAACCCGTCGTCGATGCGTACGTCGAGGCCGAGGCGGTCGGCGACGACCGCCGCCGTCTGGCGGCAGCGGAGCAGCGGCGAGGCCACGATGTCCTGGACGGTGCCGCGGGCCGCGAGCAGGCCGGCCGCCGCCTCCGCCTGGCGCAGTCCCGTCGGGGACAGCTCCGGGTCGCTGCCGCCGCTGCCGGAGAACCGCTTCTCGGGGGTGAGCGCGGTCTCGCCGTGGCGGAGCAGCACGAACAGGGCGGGGGCGCCGAGGTCGGCGGAGGAGCCCCAGCCGACGGTGGGAGCCTTGGCCGTGCCGTCCGAAGCGGCGGCCGTACCGCCGGGGGCGGCAGCCGTACCGTCGGGGGCGGCGGTGACGTCCGAAGCGGTGGAGCCCGCCGTGGACGGGCCGCCCGGCTCCGTCCCGGCCCGCGCAGCCGCGTCCGACGCTGCCTCCGAGGGTGGGGCCGTCGGCGGCTCGGGCCGCTCCGCCGGGGGCGCGGCGGAGGACGCCGCAGCCGCTCCGGCCAGCGCCGCGCGGGCCTTCGCCGCGCCCGCCGCCGCGTCGCCGACCACCCGGGCGGCGCCCGCGTCGAGCTGGGCCCGTGAGGTGGAGGGCTGCCACTGGGCGCCTCGCCTGCCCGCGTCCATCGCCTCGTTCGCGAGCCGGTCGGCGTGCTTGTTCCGCTCGCGCGGGATCCACTCGTACGTGACGCGGCCCGGCGGGAACACCCGCGCGGCCTCCGCGGCCAGCGGCTTCATGTCCGGGTGCTTGATCTTCCAGCGGCCGGACATCTGCTCGACGACGAGCTTGGAGTCCATGCGGACGCGCACCGACGCGTCGGGGGCGAGTGCGCGGGCGGCGCGCAACCCGGCGACCAGTCCCTTGTACTCCGCGACGTTGTTCGTGGCGACACCGATGTACTCGGCCGTCTCCGCGAGGGGTTCCCCCGACACCGGGTCCAGGACGACCGCGCCGTACCCGGCGGGCCCCGGGTTGCCCCGGGAGCCGCCGTCGGCCTCGACGACCAGCTCCTGCGGCTGCTGCGTCCCGGTCATTACAGGCCGGACTCCGGCGTACGGACCAGGATGCGGCGGCAGTTCTCGCACCGCACGACGGCGTCGGCGGCCGCGGCCCGCACCTCGTTCACCTCGGTGATGTTCAGCTCGATGTGGCAGCCCTCGCAGCGCCGCTGGTACAGCCGGGCCGCGCCCACGCCGCCCTGCTGCTCGCGGATCTTCTCGTACAGCTTCATCAGGTCCGCGGGGACCGCGTCCGCCACGAGGCCGCGCTCCTTGGAGACGGACGCCGTCTCGGCGTCCAGCTCCTGCTGCTGCCGGTCGCGGCGGCCGGTCGCGTCGTCGACCTTCGCCTGGACGGAGGCGACGCGCCCGGTCAGCTCGGCCACGCGCTCCTGGGCCGACTCGCGGCGCTCCATGACCTCCAGGACGATGTCCTCCAGGTCGCCCTGGCGCTTGGACAGGGAGACGATCTCCTTCTGGAGGTTCTCCAGGTCCTTCGGGGACGAGACGGCGCCCGAGTCGAGCCGCTGCTGGTCGCGGGCGGCGCGCTGGCGGACCTGGTCGACGTCCTGCTCCGCCTTGGTCTGCTCGCGGGCGCAGTCGCTCTCCTCGGTCTGCGCGGCGACCAGCAGGTCGCGCAGCTGCGTCAGGTCCTTGGTCAGCGACTCGATCTCGGCGTGCTCGGGCAGCGTGCGGCGCTTGTGGGCCAGCTGCGACAGGCGGGTGTCGAGGGCCTGGACGTCGAGGAGGCGGATCTGGTCGGCGGGCGCGGCGTTCAGTTGGGGGCTCCAGGGGAGGTGTGGTGAGCGGAGGTGGACGGTTCGTGGGCGGCCCAGGGGTCGGTGACCGTCGTGGAGACGTGGACCCGCAGGTTCCAGCCGTTGCGGTCGGAGATCTCGTCGAGCTGCGCGGCGGCCAGCTCGCACCAGGGCCACTCGGTGGCCCAGTGGGCGGCGTCGACGAGGCCGAGCGGGGTGCGCTGGGTGGCCTCGGAGGCCGGGTGGTGGCGCAGGTCGGCGGTGAGGAACGCGTCCACTCCGGCCGCGCGCACCGCGTCGAACAGGCTGTCGCCGGAGCCGCCGCTGACGGCGACGCGGCGGACGGGCGCGTCGAGGTCGCCCGCGACGCGGATGCCCTGCGCGGTGGCGGGCAGCCTGCGGGCCGCCCGCGCGGCGAAGTCCCGGAGCGTCTCGGGGACGTCGAGCTCGCAGATCCGGCCGAGGCCGTTCTCCGGTACGAGGGGGCCGACGACGCGCAGGCCGAGGGCGCCCGCGAGGGCGTCGGAGACGCCGGGGTCGGCGGTGTCGGCGTTGGTGTGGGCGACGTGCAGGGCGATGTCGTGCTTGATCAGGCCGTGCACGACGCGACCCTTGAACGTGGAGGCCGCGACGGTGGTCGTCCCCCGCAGGTAGAGGGGGTGGTGGGTGACGACGAGTTGGGCGCCGAGCGCGACCGCCTCGTCGGCGACCTCCTGGACGGGGTCGACGGCGAACAGGACGCGGGTCACCTCGGCGTCGGGGTCGCCGCAGACGGTGCCGACGGCGTCCCACTGCTCGGCCCGCTCGGGGGGCCAGAGGGCGTCGAGCTCGGCGAGGACTTCAGACAGACGGGGCACGCGACAAGGCTACCTGGGCGGGCGCCCGCCCCATCCGGCCCCACCCCGCGGGCGCGGAGCCCC
>NZ_MKXB01000110.1:0-1256 GCF_001865245.1 Streptomyces sp. CC53
GGTCCGCGCGCCCGCTGCCGCCCGTACGGCCTCATCCACTCCTTCGGATCGCCGTCACGGTCGGGCGTGCGCGGAGGCGCGGGCGAGGACGGCAGTGGCGTGCGCCAGCAGGGCGAGTGCCGCCACCCCGCAGGCCGCGGCGGGCACGGTGCCGGTGCCCCAGGTGGCGACGGCCATCCGCACGGGCCGGTCCAGGACGTCGAATCCCGGCAGCGGCAGCCGTGCGACCAGCAGCGACGCACAGGCGAGCGCTTCCGCGGCGCAGGCGGCCCCGAGCCCGGCCGCCGCTGCCCCGCCGTACCCGTGGACGGCCAGCAGCCGGGCCGTGAACAGCAGCACGCCCAGGGCGACGGTGGGGGCGAGGGCCCCGGGGACCGTGCCCGGGACGAGACCGGCGAGCAGGGCGAGGCCGGTGACCGCGGCGAGCTGGAGAGCGACCACGGCGAGCAGCAGCGGCCGGGCCCGCGCGGCGAAGTCGTCCAGGCCGCGGCTGGCGGCCAGCCGCTGCCCGGCCCGCACGGCGAACAGCCGGGTGCAGGCGGCCGCCGCCGGCACGGCGAGGGCCAGCCCGAGGAGCGGTCCGGTGGCGGGAGGCCACGGTGCGTGGAGGCCGCCGCGGACGAGTTGGTCCAGCAGCCCGTCGCCGTACGCGGCGTACGCGAGGAGGAGCACCGTCCAGGCGGTCAGGGCGAAGGGCGTGCGCCCCGGGGCGCGCAGCGGACCGTGCCGCAGGGAGGCGCCGACCGCCACGGCGAGGGCGAGCAGCCCGGCCGCGGTGACGGCGGGCCGCACCGGTCCGGTGGTGTACGTCTGGGCGGCGGTGGTGAGGCAGGCCGCGGCGCCGGGCAGGAGGGTGGCCGGGAACCACCGGGCGGGCGGCGGGGCCGTGTCGCGCTCACGGGCACGCACGGGGCGGGGGCGGTCGTCGCCTCGCGGTACGCGCGCGTAGAGCTCCTCCGCCAGGGAGAAGACGTCGCGGTGGCGGAAGCGGGCCGCGGTGCGGTCGGTCAGCCCCCGGGCCTCCAGGCCCGCGGCGATCTCCAGGGGGTCCACGGCCCGCTCGCACAGGTCCCGGTGCCGGTGCAGGAGGACCTTCACGGGGTCGGCGGGGCCGCGGGTGGGGGCGGTGCGCTCAGGCACGGGCACCCCCGAGGGGCGCCGCGCCCGCGGGGGCGTGCGGCGGGCCGCCGTGTCCTGCGGGGGTGCGCGGCGCGGCGGCGGGGCCGGGTGCGGCCCAGGCGGGTGCCGGGCGGGGG
>NZ_MKXB01000110.1:1266-25498 GCF_001865245.1 Streptomyces sp. CC53
TACGCGGGTCTCGGCCGGGTGGGCGAAGGGCACCGGATCTCCGTGGGTGTCCACCGCCTCGCTCTCGCGGTGCACGGGTGCGAGGGACAGCAGTTCGAGGTAGAGGGCGTGGAAGGCGGCGAGGTTCTGCTCGACGGTGAAGAGCTCCAGCGCGCGGGCGCGGGCGGCGGCGCCGAGCCGCTGCCTGCGCTCCGGGTCGCGCAGCAGCGCGAGGCACGCGCCGGCGAAAGCCCGCGGGTTGCGCGGGGGCACGACGAGTCCGGTGCCGCCGACGACCTCCACGACCGCGCCGGCGTCGGTCGACACGGTGGCGCGGGCGCAGAGCATGGCTTCGACGAGGCCGGTCGGGAAGCCCTCGACGACGCTCGACAGCACGCTCACGCATCCGGAGGCGTAGGCGGCGGGCAGGTCGGGAACCTCCGGTCCGCCGATCTCCTCGAAGGACACCGGGTTCTCGCCCACGGCGTGTGCCCCGGGCGCCTCGTCGGGGAAGAGCTGGGCGGCGAGGGCGGCGCAGTGGGCGAGGTAGCCGCGCGCCTCGGCGTCCCGTACGGGTGCGGAGACGACGCGCAGCCGGGTGTGCGGGAGCTCCCGGTGGACCTGGGCGAAGGCGTGGAGGAGCCCGACGAGGTCCTTGCCGGGTTCCACCCGGCCGACCCACACGAGGGTGCGGTCGTCGCCCGCGGAGTGCGCGGCCTCGCCGACCGCGGCGAACCGTTCCGCTTCGAGGCCGGGGTGGATCGTGCGGATCTTCGAGGGGTCCGCGCCGCACCGCTCCTGCCAGCGCCGGGCGTGGCGGCTGCCGGGGGTGACGGCGTCGGCCCGGCGGTAGACCTCGGTGGCGAGGCGGCGCTGGAACGCGGCGAGCAGGGCGCGCACGGGCGGGCTGAGCCGGGTGCCGGCGGCCGAGAGGTAGTGCGCGCGGAGGTGGACGCCGTACTCGGTGACCAGCAGCGGGGTCCCGAAGAAGCGTTTGGCCACCAGTCCGGGCAGGGCCGCCGTGCCGCCCGAGGCGGCGTGGCAGAGGTCGACGGCGCCGAGCCCGTCGGCGGGGTCGTACCAGTCGAGTGACAGGGGGCGCAGCGCGTGGGCGAGCCGGTCGGCGAACGCGAGGTAGTCGGGGACGGTGGCGGGGTGCACGCGGCGGCGTGCGCCGGGGGCGCGGCAGGCCGATTCGAGGACGCGGGCGGCGCTCTCGGAGCGGAGGGCGGCGCCCAGACCGCCGCGGTCGCGGGCGAGGTCGGCGAGGCCGTAGAGCCCCGAGGCGAAGAGGGCGGCCTGCGGGTCGTCGCCTCCGGCGGGGGGCGCGGCCGGTTCTGCGGTGGTGCGGCACAGCGCGGTGACGAGGTCCGCGAGGTGGCCGGTGAAGCGCTGCCGGTCGCGCCGCCCGTGGACGCGGCCGTCGTCAGCGGGCGCCCGCAGGGTGGCGGTCCGCACCCGGGCGTTGCGGGGCGGGTGGAGCGCGCCGCTGCGGGGCTGCCCCGCGCGGCCCGGGGAGGCGGCGGGGCCGTGTGGGCCGGTGCCGTCCTGCGTGCCGCCGGTCAGTGCGTAGACGTCGAACTCGTGCGGCGCGAGCCCGCGCACGAGCCGGTCGCACCAGAGCCTGGAACCACCCGGTGCGTACGGGTGGCCACCTTCCGTGAGTAGTCCGATGCGCACGAGCACACCCCCGATCTCCCTTGTGTGCGGCCGCCGTTGCTCCGGCGACTCGCGGCGGGACGACCGTAAGCGGACAGGGCGGTGGCGCGGCGGACGGTTGTCCGTCGCGCCACCGGAAGGGGTGAATGCACGTAACTTTCGCGGACCGGTTGCGTTCCGTTGCGCTAGATCACGTGGTGGTCACGCTGCGTCAGGCTGACGGGTAGACCCACGGGTTGGGGCGGCAGGAGATGCCGCCGATCTCCAAGGTCTTGGTCTGCTGCTGCATCACGGGCGCGAGCCCGCCGGGCTTCCGGCAGTTCTCGTGGTTGTGGCCCAGCCGGTGGCCCACCTCGTGGTTGATGAGCATCTGCCGGTAGGCGAGCATCCTGTCCGGTCCGTAGGTGTCGGCGCCCCGCGCCCAGCGGTAGGCGTTGATCATGATGCGCTGGGTGGCGGCGGAGTCGCAGGACACGTTGTCGACGGTGGTGTCGAGCCCGGACTTGGCGCACCAGACGCCCGTCGTGCCGGGGCTGGCGAGCGTGATGACGAAGTCGGGGTCCCCGCTGGAGATCCGCTCGAAGGTCATGGCGCCGCCGTGGGCCCAGCTGCGGTCGTCGTTGAGGGTCTCCTGCACGGCGCGGGCGAACAGCGCCGCGTCCAGGCCGAGGCCCTTCTCCACGTCGACGCGGTAGCGCACCTTGCGCCCCTTGCCGGGGGCCGGGTCGGCGCCCGGCACGGCCTCGAAGTCGCCGGAGCCCTTGAGACCGGGGTCGACGTCGAACTGCCGTGTCATCAGCACGGCATACGTCGGCGGCGCGGGAGCGGACGCCGTGGGGGACGGCGACGCGGAGCCCTGCGACGGCGTGGGCCGCTCGTCGGAGCGCGAGACGGGGTCGTCGCCGCCGGGCCGGGCCGACGCGTCCGCCGCCCGGGCACCGCGGGCCGTGCGCTGCCCGTCGGCGACCTGCCCGGCCACGACGACCGCGAGCACGGTGGTCACGGCCGCCGCGACGACACCGGTGAAGGCGCGCCCGAACCCGGACCGCCGCTGCGCGGCGCCCTCTCCGCCCTCCGCGTCGGCGCCGGGGCGGTGCCCGCCGGCTCCGCCCTCTGCGGGCTCGTCGAACGCCTCGACGAACTCCCGCCGCGGCCCGGGTATCCGCGGCGGCCCCTGCGCGATCCGCGCGGCGGCCCGGGGGGGCTGCGCCGCCGGGTCGGGCGCCGCGGAGTAGGGGCCGCCGCCCCAGCCGCCCCCGGCCTCCCGGTGCTCCGGATGCCCGCCCCGCACCGGCGGGGCGGGGGTGCGGCGGCCGTCGGCCGTGCCGTGGCCGCGATGCGGGCCGTGCGCCGCCTTCAGCCGCGCGTCCTGCGCGGGTACGGGCGCCGGGGCCTGCGTGGCACCGGACCTGCGGCGGCGCCCCGTGCCCGCGCCCTCCGCGGCGCCGGACCGGTCGGCGTCGCCACCCGGCTCCGTGCGGGCCGAACCCTTGCGGCTGTGGCGTCCCACCCCCGGATCAGCTCCCCGTCCGGCCGCCGGCGCGCGGGCCGGCGGCGCCGCGCCCGCCGATCAGGTCCCGCACCGCCCGGGCCACCTCGTCCGGGTACTCCATCATCGCCACGTGCCCGGCCTCCGGCAGCGTCAGCAGCCGGGCGTCGCGGAAGGCCGCGGCGGCCCGGCGCGCCATCCGGTACGAGACGAGCTGGTCGCGCCCCCCGTACACGAGGAGGGTGGGCGCGAGGACCCGTTCCGCCTGGCGCCACAGGTTGTGCTGGCCGCCCAGCGTGTAGGCGTCGACGATGCCGCGCGCCGAACGGGCCATCGCGTCCCAGAAGTACGGCAGCTCCAGGCGCCGCTCCATCTCCTCCACCGCGGCGCGCAGCCCCTCCTCGGTGACCCGCCGCGGGTCGCCGTAGCAGAGCGCGAGGACCCCGCGCACCCGCTGTTCGGGCGTCCAGTCCCTGGTCATGCGGGCGAAGAGGCGGGCCGCCCCGGGCACCGCCAGCAGGCCGGTGGGCCAGGCCGTGCGCTGCGCCCGCAGCTCGGGCAGCGCGGGCGAGACCAGGGTGAGCGTGCGGACCAGGTCGGGCCGGACGGCCGCGACCCGGGTGGCGACGGCGCCGCCGAGGGAGTTGCCGATGAGGTGGACCGGGCCGCGCCCGCCGCCGTCCAGCAGGCGGATGACGGCCCGGGCGTGCCCGGTCACGGAGTAGTTGCCGTCGTCGGGCGGCGGGGAGGCACCGAAACCGGGCAGGTCGACGGCCTCGCCGTCCAGCAGGTCTTCCAGCAGCGGCATGAGCGCCGACCAGTTCTGCGAGGAACCGCCGAGGCCGTGCACATACAGCGCGGGGGCCCGGCCACGGCCCTCCGAGGGGCGGAAGCGCAGATTCAGGGTCAGCCCGGGCAGCGCCACGGAGCGGAGTCGTTCGCCGTCCGCGACCCGCACGGAGCGGGCCCGGGAGGCCGCGGCGGCGGTCGAGGACGCGGACGCGGGCAGCTCGGTCGAAGACATGCGGCAATGTTACGAGAGGATCACGCCCGCATGGTTGTGTCCGCCGTCACACGTCGCATAGCGCTGGAAAGAGTGAGCCCATACGCTCGTTTCGAGAGCTCGCCGCGGGTACTCGTGCGCCGACACGCCCCCGCGGCGGGGCCCAGGAAGAGGAAGGGGAGCCATGACCGTCGACCCCACGGATCCCGAGACCCTGACGGAGAACGGCGAGGAGGAGTCGGCGGCCGGGCTGGACGACGAGGCCCCGGAGGCCGACGCGGCCGAGCAGCACACCGAACTCCGACAGCACCAGGACGAGCCACTGACCGGGATCGACCCCGCGGCGGCGAACGAGGCGGACGCCGTGGAGCAGCGGCGGGTGGTCGCGCTGGACGAGGACGACTACCGCTGAGGCGACCACCGCCGAGGGCGGCGGCAGGGGCTAGCCCGCCGGTGGGTCCGACGCCCGGCGGCTCGCCGCGCCGCAGGTCGGCCGCGGGTCCGCCGCTTTCTGGCGGTATGCCGGGGTTCCCCGCCGCGCCGGTTGGTTCACGGTTGAAGCTCTGCCTACCGCCGGCGTCCGATACGTGAAATTCTGCGCTCGCGACGCGCACAGTCGGGTTACCGAAAAGTACGATGGCGGGCGCGGCACACCGCACATGTGGATCGATTTGGGAGGCGGCGTGACAGCCATCGAGCAGACAGAGGCAGCACGCCCGAGAGGCACCCGCCTGCCGCGCCGGGCCCGACGCACCCAACTCCTCGGCGCCGCCCAGGAGGTCTTCGTCGCCCAGGGATACCACGCGGCGGCCATGGACGACATCGCGGAGCGGGCCGGCGTCAGCAAGCCCGTCCTCTACCAGCACTTCCCGGGCAAGCTGGAGCTGTACCTGGCGCTCCTCGACCAGCACTGCGACTCCCTGCTCCAGTCGGTCCGCACGGCGCTCGGCTCCACGACGGACAACAAGCAGCGCGTGGCGGCGACGATGGACGCCTACTTCGCGTACGTGGAGGACGAGGGCGGCGCCTTCCGACTGGTCTTCGAGTCGGACCTGACGAACGAGCCCGCCGTGCGGGAGCGCGTGGAGCGCGTGTCCCTCCAGTGTGCGGAGGCGATCTCCCAGGTGATCGCCGAGGACACGGGCCTGTCGAAGGACGAGTCCATGCTGCTGGCGGTGGGCCTCGGCGGGGTGTCCCAGGTGGTCGCCCGGCACTGGCTGGCGAGCGGTTCCCCCGTGCCCCGCGACCGCGCCGTGCAGCTTCTGACGTCGCTGGCGTGGCGGGGCATCGCGGGCTTCCCGCTGCACGGCGCCGAGGGCCACTGACAGGGCGGCGGCGCGGCTGTTCGCTGTTGGCGTGCGCCGCCGGGCCGTGGGCCTTCCCCTCTCCGGGCTAATGTGTGCAGCGTACGGCGCGGCTGGCCGCGCATCGCTGACCGTTCGGAGGGACATAGCCGTGGAGGTCAAGATCGGCGTGCAGCACGCGCCCCGGGAGATCGTTCTGGAGAGCGGGCAGTCCGCCGAGGACGTCGAGCGCCTCGTGGGTGAGGCGCTGGCCGGCAAGGAACGGCTTCTCAGCCTGACCGACGAGAAGGGCCGTACGGTGCTCGTGCCGGCCGACCGGATCGCGTACGTGGAGATCGGCGAGCCTTCGGTGCGCCGCGTGGGCTTCGGCGCCATCTGAAGCAGCACGGCGCCTTGGGGCACCGGATGTGAGAGGCCCGGCGGGTTGACCCGCCGGGCCTCCGCGCTGTTCCGCCGCCCGGCACGACGAGCCGCAGCGACGGCCCCGCGTGCGGGTCCCCGCCGGGGCGGCGGGAGGAGTGCGCCTCCGGAGTCACCGGGCCGTGGGGGCTTCCCGGACGCAGGGGTGCGGCTCCCCCGAGGGGCCGGCGGGCAGTGGCCCAGGACCGTCGGGGTGAGGAAGCACGGGCGCCGGAGCGTGGTGGCGCGAGTGCGCCGGCGGTCTCGGGACGTGGTGCGGGCGCCTGGCGATAGTGCGCGGGCCGCAGTGCGGGCGCGTGGGGTCCCAGGCCGTGGTGCGGGCGCCGGGACGTAGGCGCGGGCGGCGAGGGGGCACGCGGCCGCACGGCCACCGGAGACGGCGGCGGCCGTAGTGGTGGCGCAAGGCAGCGCGACCACCGGAGACGGTGACAGCGGTAGCCCGAGGACACACGGCCACCGGAGACCGCAATGGCGCGCAGCCGCCCGACGGCACGCGGGAGAGCGGCCGCGGGACCGGCGGGCGGGGAGGGCGGCGGGGTCGCGGGTCCGGTGTGTCCGCACGGGGCGCGGGCCCCCGTCGCGCCGGGCCGCCCGCCCTCGCCGGGACACGGGTATGTGGGGCGGTCGGTCAACGCCGGGAAGCGGCTGGTCGGGGGCGCCTGATGGGGTGGTCGGGAGGATTGCGGTCGGCGTGTCACGGGTAGGACGGCCTACGTCCGTCATGACCCGCCCCGCCGTCCGCGAGGTGATGCGTGTGTACTGGGAAGCGCTCGGCTCCGTCCTCCTCGGGCTCGCCCTGGCGTGGGCGGCCCTCCTGCGGATGCCCGACCGGCTTCCGCCGCGGCGCACGGTGCTGGTGACGGGTGTTCTCGGCGCCCTGTTCGGCGCCTTCGTCAGCCACACGGCGCTCGGCCCCGGCTTCGTGCTGGGCACGCTCGCCGGGGCGGCCGCAGTCAGTGCCGTCCTGCTGTCCCTGCTGATCCGCCCGGCGGGCCGCCGGCTGCGCCGATCCGCGGCGGCGTGACGCACCGCGCCGCCGCCCATCGCCTCCCGAGGACCAACCGGTCCGCGGCGACCGCGGGCGTCACACGGACGGCCGCGGACGCCGGAACGACGAGCAGCCCTAGCCGGCCGCCGGCAGGCGCCCGCCGGCCGAGGGAGCACCTCCGGGCGGGCACACGCCCCGGGCGACCGGTCGGGTGAACGGCGTCAGGACGCCAGGCCCAGCGCCGCCATCCGCCTGGTGTGCGCCTTGGTGATCCGCGAGAACATCTCGCCCACGGCCGCCAGGTCGAAGCCGTCGGCGACCCCGCCGACCAGCATCGTCGACAGGGCGTCGCGCTCCGCCACGACCCGCTGGGCCTGCGAGAGCGCCTCCCCCATGAGCCTGCGCGCCCAGAGCGCCAGGCGGCCGCCGACCCGCGGGTCCGCCTCGATCGCGGCGCGCACCTTCTCCACGGCGAAGTTCCCGTGCCCGGTGTCGTCGAGCACCGACAGCACCAGCGCGCAGGTGTCGGAGTCCAGCCGGGTCGCCACCTCCCGGTAGAAGTCGCTGGCGATGGAGTCCCCGACGTACGCCTTGACCAGGCCCTCCAGCCAGTCCGAGGGAGCGGTCTGGAGGTGGAAGTCGTCCAGCGGCTTGGCGAACGGCTCCATCGCGGCCGTGGGGTCCTCACCGATCGCGGCGAGCCGGTTCCGCAACTGCTCGAAGTGGTGGAACTCCGCCGACGCCATCTTGGCCAGCTCCGCCTTGTCCGCCAGCGACGGGGCGAGCTTCGCGTCCTCGGCGAGCCGCTCGAAGGCCGCGAGCTCCCCGTACGCGAGCACGCCCAGCAGGTCGACGATCGCCTCGCGGTACCGCGGGTCGGCGGACGCGGCGGCCCAGTCCTTGGCGGCGATGCCGGTCGGCGCGGGGCTGTCGGTGGCGGTCTCTGCTGCGGTGCTGGCGTTGTCAGGCGTCTCCATAGAAGCGCACAATAGCCCGCCCCCCGCGCCCCGGAAGGACGCGGCCATCGAGTGTGACCTCCCCCTCCTTGTGAATTGCCCCAACACACCTGCGCGATTCCGGGGTACAGTGATAAGGCGCCTGTCGAGTATGCGGACACTTCCGCATGGGCTCGGGAGGCCGTTCCATGAATGAGGATGCCCGGTCGGTGGCCCGATCGGCTCCGACCCGACAGCCCTCCGTGCGCTCTCGCACATGAGGGGCCCTCAGCGGTGTGACGCTTCGAGCGACGGCAGTGGTCCCGCGCCACCCGGCAGCGACCTGATCAGGTCCGCGGCCGGCAGATGTTCCGGCGCGGTCACGACCCTCGCGGTCGAGACCCCCAGCGTTCGCCTCATGCCGCGGTTCACAGAAGAGGCGACACCCTGACTACGCAGCCTACGACTTTCCGAGAACTCGGGATCCTGCCCGAGACCGCCGAGGCCCTGGAGGCCGTCGGCATCACGACTCCGTTCCCCATCCAGGAGATGACGCTCCCGGTCGCCCTGTCCGGCACCGACGTCATCGGCCAGGCCAAGACCGGCACGGGCAAGACGCTCGGCTTCGGCCTGCCGCTGCTGGAGCGCGTCACCGTCCCGGCGGACGTCGAGGCGGGCCGGGCGCAGCCCGAGCAGCTGACCGACGCGCCGCAGGCCCTGATCGTCGTGCCCACCCGCGAGCTGTGCACCCAGGTCACCAACGACCTGCTGACCGCGGGCAAGGTCCGCAACGTCCGCGTGCTGGCGATCTACGGCGGCCGGGCGTACGAGCCGCAGGTCGAGGCCCTCTCCAAGGGCGTCGACGTGGTCGTCGGCACCCCTGGCCGGCTGCTCGACCTGGCCGGGCAGCGGAAGCTGGACCTGGCCCACATCCGCACCCTCGTACTGGACGAGGCGGACGAGATGCTCGACCTGGGCTTCCTGCCCGACGTCGAGAAGATCATCGGCATGCTGCCGGCGAAGCGCCAGACCATGCTGTTCTCGGCGACCATGCCCGGTGCCGTGATCGGCCTGGCGCGCCGCTACATGTCGCAGCCCACGCACATCCGCGCCACGGCCCCGGACGACCAGGGCGTCACGCACGCCAACATCAAGCAGTTCGTCTACCGCGCCCACTCGATGGACAAGCCGGAGATGATCGCCCGCATACTGCAGGCCCGGGGCCGCGGCCTGGCGATGGTCTTCTGCCGTACGAAGCGGACGGCGGCGGACATCGCGGAGCAGCTGGAGCGGCGCGGCTTCGCCTCCGGCGCGGTCCACGGAGACCTCGGCCAGGGCGCCCGCGAGCAGGCGCTGCGCGCGTTCCGCAACGGCAAGGTCGACGTGCTGGTCTGCACGGACGTCGCCGCTCGCGGCATCGACGTCGAGGGCGTCACGCACGTGATCAACTACCAGTCGCCCGAGGACGAGAAGACGTACCTCCACCGCACCGGCCGCACCGGCCGCGCGGGAGCGTCCGGTACGGCGGTCACGCTGGTGGACTGGGACGACATCCCGCGCTGGCAGCTGATCAACAAGGCGCTGGAGCTGGACTACAACGACCCGGTCGAGACGTACTCCACCTCACCGCACCTCTACAGCGACCTGGACATCCCGGAGGGCACCAAGGGCGTCCTGCCGCGGGCCGAGCGCACCCGCGCCGGGCTCAAGGCAGAGGAGCTGGAAGACCTCGGCGAGCCGGGCGGTCGCGGGCGCGGCCGGGCGGCGCGCGGAGGCCGCGAGCGTGAGGAGGAGCGTCCCGCACGCACCCGTACGCCCCGCCAGCGCCGCCGCACGCGCGGTGGGCAGGCGAGGGAAGAGGGCGCCCCGGTGACGGACGCGCCCGCGGTGGGCCCCGAGGCGGAGGCCGGTGAGGTGCCGGCTGAGCGCCGCACGCTGCGCCGCCGCCGTCGTACCCGTGCGGGCGGCGCGGCCGCGGCCGAGTCGACCCCCGCGGTGACGTCGGAGGCCCGGCAGGCCGAGGCCGCCGTGGCCGTGCAGCCGGAACCGGCCCCCGAGGCCGTAGCGGCCGTGGAGACCGCAGAGGCACCCGCGGAGCGCAAGCCCCGGCGCCGCACCCGCTCGTCGGCTGCGGAGACCGTCGAGACGGCGGAGGCCGCGGAGCAGCCCACCGCTCCCAAGCAGCGCCGCACCCGCAAGACCGCGGCCGCCAAGGCCGTCGAGACGGCGGAGGGCACGGAGTCGGCCGCCCCGGCGGTGGAGGAGGCCGCGGCGGAGCCCACGCCGCGCCGGCGCACCCGCAAGACCGCGGCCAAGGCGCCGGTGGCGGGCGAGGAGAGCGCGCCGGTCGCCGAGGAGGCCGCGGAGCCGGAGGCCACGCCGCGTCGCCGCACCCGCAAGGCCGCCGCGTCCGCCGACACCGCGGCGGTCGAGGATGCCGTGGCTGAGGCCGCGCCCCGGCGCCGCCGCACCCGCAAGGCCGCCGTGGCGCAGCCTTCGGAGGCCTGACACCGCAGCGAGCGCGCCCCCGCAGCCTCCCCCGAGGCGGCGGGGGCGTCGCGCTGTCCGGCCCCGCGCGCAGGCTCTCCACGAGGCCCCACCCGTCCCGCTCGCACGGGGCGCACGGCCCGACCGCCGTGCGCGGGTCAGCCGGCCGGGGCGGCGCGGCGCTGGCACGGACGGGGCGCCACCCGCGGGCGCCTGGCGGTCCCCCGGGCGGGGTCGGTCGGCGGCGGACAGCGTGGCCGAAGGCCCCGGAGCGGCACGGCAACCACGGGCAGGCCCCGCCCCGCCTCCGTCGTGCAGCTGTCCGGCAGCCGCTGCGGCAGACGGCCACGCAGGGCCGTCGCCGTGCCCCGGTGGCCCCGGAGGGCCGGGGCTGTGATCAGGGGGAGGTGAAGGGGCGTTAGCCTCGGGACATGAGTCGGCCGCCCACCTTCGTACCGCCCGCCTGTGCCCGCGCCCGTGTGCTGGAGACGGCCCGGGGCCCCTTCGCCGTGCTCGACGCCGCGCCCCGGGGCGCCGTGCGCGGCGCCGCGCTCCTGCTGCCCGGATACACCGGCAGCAAGGAGGACTTCATCGCCATGCTGGAGCCCCTCACCGACGCCGGGTACCAGGTCGTCGCCGTCGACGGGCGGGGGCAGTACGAGACGGCCGGGCCGGACGACCAGCGGGCCTACGCCCAGCGGGAGCTGGCGCTCGACGTGCTCGCCCAGGCGGAGGCCCTGCGCGGCGACGGCACGCCCCTGCACCTGCTGGGGCACTCGCTCGGCGGCCAGATCGCCCGGGCCGCCGTGCTGACCGACCCCGCCCCGTTCGCGTCGCTGACCCTGATGAGCTCGGGACCGGCCGAGGTCACGGCGCCGCAGCGGGAGAAGATCAAGCTGCTCACGGACGCCCTCGGCGCCCTCGGCATGGACGAGGTCTGGACGGCCATGCGCGCGCTGGACCCGCCGGAGGACGCGGACGACCCGCAGCGCGGCGGTGACCGGGAGGACCTGCGGCAGCGCTGGCTGCGCCACAACCCGGCGCAGCTCACCGCCACCGGGCGCCAGCTGTGCACCGAGCCGGACCGGGTCGCGGAGCTGGCCGCGCTGGGCCCGGCGCTGCCCTGCCACGTGGTGTCCGGGGAGCGCGACGACACCTGGCCGGTGCCGCTGCTGGACGCGATGGCGGCGCGCCTCGGCGCCCACCGCACGGTCGTCGGGGGCGCGGAGCACTCCCCCAACACGGACCGTCCGCGGGAGACCTCGGACGCGGTGGCGGCGTTCTGGGAACGGGCGGGCCGCCCCGGCAACGCCGCCGAAGCACCCGCGTAACAGGGGTCGGCCAGCATGGCGTGACCGGGCCGCGGGTGCGCGGCCCGCCGCGCGACGAAGGGGAACGCCATGCGCTTCGAGATCATGCGCCTCGACGACGTCGACGGCGCCGCCGTGGACCGCGCGGTCGTGGACGCGGCCGCCGTCGGCCGGATGGTGCAGCAGGCGGCCGCGACCGGTCAGCGGATCTACATCCGCCCGGCCGGATCCGACGCCCCGTGACGGCCCGCCGCGCCGTCCGGGTGCCCGGGCGGCGCGACGGGCGGCCGGGCCGGCGGCAGGGGAACGCCCCCGCACGCGGTGTACGGGGGCGTCCGGGCCCGCCGGAGGTCAGGGGCCCAGGAGGAACCCGGGGTCCCTCTCAGGCCAGGGGCCCGGCGGCAGCCGGGTAGGGCGTGAGTCGGGGCCCGGCGTGAGTCTGAGGTACGCCGGGAGTCGGAGGTACCCCGGGAGCCGGGGGGTCCGGCGGGTCAGGCCGCGCCGTTGATCGTCTGGGTCACGCCGTTGATGATCTGCTGCACGGCGATCGCCGACAGCATCATCCCGGCGAGGCGGGTCACCAGGACCACGCCGCCGTCCTTGATCACCCGGATGATGACCAGCGAGTAGCGCATGGTCAGCCACAGCACCACGTGCATGGCGGCGATGGCCGCCCAGACCGAGACCTGCCCCGCGACGCCGTCGGCGTGCTGGACGGCGAGGATCACGGCGACGATGGCGCCGGGGCCCGCGAGCAGCGGCATGCCCAGCGGCACGAGCGCCACGTTGACGTCCTTGGTCTGCTTCGGCTCGTCCGTCTTGCCGGTGAGCAGGTCGAGCGCGATGAGGAGGAGGAGCAGGCCGCCCGCGATCATCAGGGCGGGCACGGACACGTGCAGGTAGTCGAGGATCTGCTGGCCCAGGAGGCCGAAGACGGTGATCACGCTGAAGGCGACGGCCACCGCCTGCCAGGCCATGCGGCGCTGGACCTTGGTGGCGCGGCCGGAGGTCAGCGCGAGGAAGATCGGCGTGATCCCGGGGGGATCCATGATGACAAAAAGGGTCAGAAAGAGAGAGCCGAAGAGGGCGAGGTCGAACACGATGTGGCCTTGCGAAGAGGGTTGTGCAGGGGAATGCCGCCCGCGGGGCGGGCAGGCAGGGAGGAAGACGTGGCGGTGGGGGCGGGGCCTCTCACCGGGTGCTGCGGGGTGTCGGCCCCGGACCGTCAGGCGTCGACGCGTCCGCCCGCGCCCGGCACCGGGAAGGCGCCGGCGGCGCGCCGCGTGATCTCACCGAAGATCTCGGGGTCGGTCGTGTAGTCGCCGAGGGCGCAGGTCTTGCGGGTGCCGTGGTAGTCGCTGGAGCCGGTGGTGAGCAGGCCGAGGTCGGCGGCGAGGCCGCGCAGGCGGCTCCTGGTCGGCTCGTCGTGGTCCATGTGGTCGACTTCGATGCCGTCGAGGCCGTACGCGGCGAGGTCCGCGATCACGTGGTCGGGCGCCGTCTGTCCGCGCTTGACCGCGCCGGGGTGCGCGAAGACCGTGACCCCGCCCGCCGCCCTGACCAGGCGGATGGCCTTGAAGGGGTCGAGTTCGTGCTTCTCGACGTACGCCCGGCCGCCGTCGGCGAGCCACTCGGTGGTGAAGGCCGCGGAGACGTCGGGGACGACGCCCAGCTCGACGAGGGCCTGCGCGATGTGCGGGCGGCCCACGGAGCCGTCGCCCGCGATGACGGCGACCCGCTCCCAGGTCACCGGCACGCCCTGCTCCTGGAGCTTGGCCACCATGGCGCGGGCGCGCGGGACGCGGTCGTCGCGGACCAGGTCCATCTCGCGGGCCAGCTCGGGCTCGGCGGGGTCGAAGAGGTAGGCGAGCAGGTGCATGCCGACGCCGTTGAGGCGGCAGGACAGCTCGGCGCCCGTGACGAGGGTGAGGCCCTCGGGGAGCGCGGCGATCGCCTCGGCGTGGCCCCGGGTCGTGTCGTGGTCGGTCAGCGCGACCACGTCGAGGCCGGTGGCGGCGGCACGCCGCACCAGCTCGGCGGGGGTGTCCGTGCCGTCGGATGCCGTGGAGTGGGTGTGCAGGTCGATGCGCACGACTCGGCTCCAGGGCTCGGTACGGAAGAACGGGGACACCCCAGAATAACCGGCACGGCGCGTCCCCGGACCGTGGGCGTGGTCACGTCACGCCAGCAGCCGCGGCGACAGCGCCCCGCAGGGGACGAGGTCCGTCTCGGCGCCCGCCTCCCGCAGGTCGGCGAGGACCAGCTCGTCGTAGAGCATCAGCCCGGCCGCCTCGGGCCAGGCGACGGCCCACAGCCACAGGCCGCGCGCCTCACCCGCGAACACCGCCCGGTCCTCCGGGGTGCCGCCGACGTGCCACAGCGGTGTCGGGCGCCCGCCGGCCAGCACCTTGGCGTGCGGCGCCTTGGCGGTGCACAGGTGCGGTCCCGGGTCGGGCCCGTCGAGCCCGGCGTGCCGGGCTCCGAGGCCGACGCCCAGTTCCTCGGCGATCAGGAGCAGCTCCCCCACGCCGCCCAGCGGGCCGGGGCCGGAGCAGGCGACGGCGGTGGCGCGGCCGCCGCTGCGGTCGTCCCCGGCGTACGCGACGCCGGTGAACAGCCAGCCGACGGGCAGGGGCCAGGGCATCCACACCGGGACGCGGGCGCGGTGCACCACCACCCGCAGCGCCTCCACGCTGGGTGGGACCACCGGCTGCAGCGGGAAGACGGGACCGTGCACGTCGCACTGCCAACGGTCGGCGAAGAGGCCGGGCGGCCGGACCCGGCGTCCGCACTTCGGGCAACTGGGTTCGCCCCTCATAGCGTTCAACGGTCCTCCCCCGCCGTCGCCGCGTCAAGGACGATCACCCGTCCGGTGTGCCCCGCCGCGCTCGCCGTGTGCCCGGGGGCGGCCCGTCCGGCGTGCCACGCCGGGCTTCCGGGGGCCGTCCGGCCGTCAGTCCAGCCGCACCCCGGAGCGCAGCGGGTCGCGCAGGTCCGTGCCCGCGGCGAGCCAGCGCTCCTCCAGGGCCTGGGCCCCGTGCACCCGCTTCCAGGCGGCCTCGTTCGGCGTCATCGGCAGCAGCGGCAGGAAGCGGACCGGGTCCATGCCCTCCTCCGGCGGCTCCAAGTCGGGGACGAGGCCGCCGGGCTCGGCGACGAGTACGGAGGTGAAGGGGGCGCCGGGCCACAGCGGCTCGCCGACGTCCAGGGACGCCCCGGGCGCCACGACGACCCCCTCGACCTGCGGGGACGCGGCGAGCACGGCGAGCGGGCGGAGCACCTTGTCGGTGTCGGCGAGGCCGGCCCGCACCGAGAGCACCAGCTCGGCGCGCGGGCCCTTGACGGGGTCCGCGACGGCAGCGGTGGGGTCGGTCATCGGTTGCGCGGACATGCCGAGGGTGGCGTAGCGCACCACCGGGCGGGGGGCGTCGCCGTTCTCGGTGCCGGTGAAGCGCAGCACCTCGATGCGGTCCGCGCCGAGGAAGGTCACCGCCGCCCGGGCGTCCGGTTCGCCGAGCGCCGTCCGCAGCCGCGCCTCGACGAGCGCGAGAACTTTTGCCATGCCGCGAGCATAGAGTGCGTATCGAACGGGCAAAGGAAGGGATTGACCTTCAGGCGGCTGATAGTGTGGGCCGCTGTCCGGGACGGTGCTCCGAGAGTGCTTTCAGGTCCCGACGACTCGTCATCCCCCACGGGGGACCGGCCGGAGGAGGTGGGACTGCGGTGGATCGAAGTCGATCGTGCAGTACCAGCCGCTCTTCCGCGCCGCACGCGCCGCGCAGCACGTACGCCTTCCCCGCTCGCTGACCGGTCCGCCGGCCGTGGCGCCGCTCCCTTCCCGTACCGCCCCGCACCGGGCCGTACGGAGCGAATGAGGCGTACCAGGCACGCACACGGGGCACTCGCGCCGCCGGAAGAGCACGTTTCCGCCCTCTTCCCGCTTCCCGCCTCCCGGTGGGCCGCGGAACCGAACCGCGAAACCGCGAACACCGTCATCGTGAACGCGGTGCCACCCGCTTCGGGGACGTACGCGCCGAGGCCGCCCGCCGGTCCCGTCGACGTCCTCGTTCCGGGTTGTGCCACGCCCCCGCCGACGGCTTCCCGTGAAGGAGCCCGCCATGTCGATGATCCGTGAGCTGCGTGCCGTCGTCCGGCCGTCCCTGCGCAAGCGCAACGCCGCCCCCTACCCGCCGTACAGCGGCTACGACGCGACGCGCGACCCGTCGGCGTCGACCGCGGTGGTCGACTGCGCCGTCTACCGCGAGGGCCGCCGGCTGAAGGAGGAGGAGCCCCTGACGCCCCGTGAGGCGATGCGCAGGGTGCGTGAGGGCGGCGGCTTCGCCTGGATCGGGCTGCACGAGCCGACGGAGGCCGAATTCGCCGGCATCGCGGCCGAGTTCGGGCTGCACCCGCTGGCCGTGGAGGACGCGGTGCACGCGCACCAGCGGCCGAAGCTGGAGCGGTACGACGACACGCTCTTCACCGTGTTCAAGACGGTCCACTACGTGGAGCACGCCGAACTGACCGCGACCAGTGAGGTCGTGGAGTCGGGCGAGGTGATGTGCTTCACGGGCCGGGACTTCGTCATCACCGTGCGGCACGGCGGGCAGGGCTCGCTGCGCAACCTGCGCCACCGGCTGGAGGCCGACCCGGAGCTGCTGGCGAAGGGCCCTTCGTCGGTGCTGCACGCGATCTCCGACCACGTGGTCGACGGGTACATCGCGGTGGCGGACGCCGTCGAGATCGACATCGACCAGCTGGAGATCGACGTGTTCTCGCCGCCCGCGAAGGGCAGCACGCGCGGCGCGGACACCGGCCGGATCTACCAGTTGAAGCGCGAGGTGCTGGAGTTCAAGCGGGCCGTGATGCCGCTGATGCGGCCGATGCAGCTGCTGAGCGAGCGGCCCATGCGGCTGGTCGACCCCGACATCCAGAAGTACTTCCGGGACGTGGCCGACCACCTGGCCCGGGTGCAGGAGCAGGTCGTCGGCTTCGACGAGCTCCTCAACTCCATCCTCCAGGCGAACCTGGCCCAGGCGACGGTCGCGCAGAACGAGGACATGCGCAAGATCACCTCCTGGGCGGCGATCATCGCCGTGCCGACGGCGGTCTGCGGCGTCTACGGCATGAACTTCGAGCACATGCCGGAACTCCAGTGGAAGTACGGCTATCCGCTGGTGCTCACCGCGATCATCGGCACCTGCTTCGCCATCCACCGCACCCTGAAGCGCAACGGCTGGCTGTGACTAAGCTGCGGGCATGACTGACGACCTGCTGCTCGGCCGCGCCCTCGTCGAGGAGGCCACGAAGAAGTCCGGTCTCGTCTGGGTGCGCGGCGACGGGTCGGCGCGGGCGCTGTGGCACGTGTGGCACGAGGGGGCGGCCCACGTCGTCGGGGACGGCCCCGGTGAGCAGCCGCTGCCGAGCGGCCTCGTGGACGGAGCGGTCGCGGAGGTCACCGTCCGCAGCAAGGACAAGGGCGGCCGGGTGGTCGCCTGGACGGCGGACGTGCGGGAGCCGGCCCCGGGGTCCGGGGAGTGGCAGGCGGCGGTCGAGGAGCTCAAGGGCAAGCGGCTGAACGCCCCGGACGCGGAGACGATGACCGAGCGGTGGGCCCGGGAGTGCCGGGTGCTGCGCCTCACTCCGCGGGACGTGCGCACCGAACTGCCGGACGGTTCGCTGGCCGCGGTGCCGCTGCCGAGCCCCGCGACCACCCGCCGCCCCGCCCCGGCGGCCCTGCCGCGACTGCTGTTCCGGCGCAAGCGCCGCTAGGTGTGCTGCCCGCACCTCCGTGACCCCGGTTCCCCGCGCCCGCGGGTCCCGTCCGCACGGCACTCACCGCGAGGGCCCGTCCGCCGCCGCCCGGCCCGCGTACCTGGCGCACGACGGCGGTCCGTCCCCGTTTCCGCGGGCGCGTCCGCCGTGGAGTCGTGGGCGCCGGGGCCCCCTCCGCGCGTCAGCCGCTGGTGCGGGGCAGCTGCTTGCCGTAGTCGAGGGTGTCGTCCTTCGCCGGCGGGTCCAGCGCGAAGTCCATGTCCCAGTCCGTGAGGACCACGACCCCGGCTCCGCCGCCGCGCGCGAACCGCATCGGGTACGGGGTCCCCTCCAGGGAGACGTCCAGCGTGCCGCCCTCGCCGTGCGGGCCGCCCGCGACCTTGATCGTGCGCTTGCCCGCGATGGAGTCGCGGTCGCCCTTGACGGTCTCCCCGTGCAGCGTGGTCAACCCGCCGACCAGAACGTTCTTCTCTGTGAAGCCGCGCAGCAGCTTGTACGAGGGATCGTCCTGGGGCACCTTCACGTACTTGCCGTCGAGCTTCTCCGCGGCCTGGACGTCCTCCTTGGTGGGTTCGCCCGTGCTCTCGGCCCGCCGCCAGAACTCGGCCCCGGCCTTCATGTAGAGCACGTCGCCGATGCGCAGCAGCTCGAAGCGGGAGTTCCTGGTGGCGACGGAGCCGGCCGCGCCGTCCTGCTTGAGCCGCATGTTCAGCTTGTACGAGACGCCCTTGCTGACCAGGGTCCCCGACAGCCGCACCGCCTTCGCCGCCGAGGCGGCCGACTGGGCCTTGGCCTCGATCTGCTGGGCGGTCAGCTTGCCGACCCCGTTGGTGCCCGCGTCCGGATCCTCCTCCGCGCATCCGCTGAGCACCGCCGCGGCGCCGACGCAGAGCGCGACGGCCAGGGCGGCACGGGAACGACGGGCATGCGGAGCCGGAGGGGGGAAGGTCACCAGCGCTGCCTCTCAGAATCTCACCGTGGGGGGACGCAGACCCGCAGCGTACCGGGGCCCGGCGACGGGCTCCGCACAGAGCCGTACGGACCGCCTGCCTGGCCGAGCCGAACCACATCGAGCTAGCCTGAATCCCCGTATGACGGATATGGTAGTGGACGTCGGGAGGAGGGCGGCATGGTGGCAGGCGCCCCCCGCATCTTCGTCTCGCACCTCGCGGGAACCGCCGTCTTCGACCCGAACGGAGACCAGGTGGGCCGGGTCCGCGACCTGGTCGCCATGCTGCGGGTCGGGCGCCGTCCGCCCCGGGTGCTGGGGATGGTCGTGGAGGTGATCGGCCGGCGCCGGATCTTCCTGCCGATGACCCGCGTGACGGGCGTCGAGTCGGGACAGGTCATCACCACCGGGGTCCTCAACGTGCGCCGCTTCGAACAGCGGCCCACCGAGCGGCTCGTCCTCGGCGAACTGCTCGACCGCCGGGTGCGCATGGTCGACGGCGGCGACGAGGTCACCGTGCTGGACGTCGCGATGCGGCAGCTGCCCGCCCGCCGCGAGTGGGAGATCGACAAGGTGTTCGTCCGCCGGGGCGGCGGCGGGGCGCTGCGCCGCAAGGGCGAGACGCTGACCGTGGACTGGTCGGCGGTCACCGGCTTCTCCCTGGAGGAGACCGGGCAGGGCGCGGAGAGCCTGCTCGCCACGTTCGAGCGGATGCGCCCCGCCGACGTGGCGAACGCGCTGCACCACCTGTCCCCGAAGCGGCGTGCCGAGGTCGCCGCCGCCCTCCACGACGACCGGCTCGCGGACGTGCTGGAGGAGCTGCCGGAGGACGACCAGATCGAGATCCTCGGCAAGCTGAAGGCCGAGCGCGCCGCGGACGTGCTGGAGGCGATGGACCCGGACGACGCCGCCGACCTGCTGTCGGAGCTGCCGGAGGACGACAAGGAGCGGCTGCTGCGGCTCATGCGTCCGGACGACGCGGCCGACGTGCGGCGGCTGATGTCGTACGAGGAGCGCACCGCGGGCGGCCTGATGACGACGGAGCCGATCGTGCTGCGCCCGGACGCGACGGTCGCGGACGCCCTGGCCCGGGTGCGCCAGCAGGACCTGCCGCCCGCGCTGGCGGCGCAGGTGTACGTGTGCCGGCCGCCCGACGAGACGCCGACCGGCAAGTACCTGGGCACGGTCCACTTCCAGCGGCTGTTGCGGGACCCGCCGTTCACGCTGGTGTCGGCGGTCGTCGACACCGACCTGGAGCCGCTGTCGCCGGACACGCCGCTGCGGACGGTGACGAGCCACCTGGCGGCGTACAACCTGGTGGCGGCACCGGTCGTGGACGACGGCGGGTCGCTGCTCGGCGCGGTCACGGTGGACGACGTGCTGGACCACCTGCTGCCGGACGACTGGCGGGAGGCCGAGTTCGAACCGGACGGCAACGGGCACGGGCTCGCCCACGGGGCGCAGCGGCGCCGGGGCCCGGCGGGAGGGGGCGCGCATGGGGCCTGAGCGCGAGCGTGTCCCGGAGTGGGGCGCCGGGCGCGAGCGTGCCGCCTCCCCGCGGGAGCGGGCCGCGGCGGTGCGGGACCGGTCGGCCCCGCGGACCCGGCTCGACCAGCCGCTGGACCAGCCGCGGGTGCGGCGGCCGAGGATGCTGCCGGAGTACGACCCGGAGGCGTTCGGCCGGCTGTCGGAGCGGATCGCCCGGTTCCTCGGCACGGGCCGCTTCATCGTCTGGATGACGGTCTTCATCATCACGTGGCTGACGTGGAACATCAGCGCGCCGGCGGCGCTGCGCTTCGACCCGTACCCGTTCATCTTCCTCACCCTGATGCTGTCGTTGCAGGCGTCGTACGCGGCGCCGCTGATCCTGCTGGCGCAGAACCGGCAGGACGACCGGGACCGGGTGAACCTTGAGCAGGACCGGGCGCAGAACGAGCGGTCGATCGCGGACACCGAGTACCTCACCCGGGAGATCGCCGCGCTGCGGATGGGCCTGGGGGAGGTCGCCACCCGGGACTGGATCCGCTCGGAGCTGGAGGACCTGGTGCGGGAGCTGGAGGAGCGGCGGGCCGTATTCCCGCCCGCGGGGACCGTACGGAGTGACGAAGGCGACCGCTGACGGGCTTTCCCGGGCCCGTGCCCGGCGCCGTACCATCGTCAGCATGACGACGGAAGACGCGGTGCGCGACGCACTGGCGACGGTGAACGACCCCGAGATCCATCGCCCGATCACTGAGCTCGGCATGGTCAAGTCGGTGGAGATCGGCGCGGACGGTGCGGTGGCCGTCACCGTCTACCTGACGGTGTCGGGCTGCCCGATGCGCGAGACGATCACCAGCAACGTGACCGAGGCGGTCTCCCGCGTCGAGGGCGTCACCCGTGTCGACGTGACGCTGGACGTGATGAGCGACGAGCAGCGCAAGGAACTCGCGGCGGCGCTGCGCGGCACCACCGCGGAGCGCGAGGTGCCGTTCGCCAAGCCGGGTTCGCTGACCCGGGTGTACGCGGTGGCCTCCGGCAAGGGCGGCGTCGGCAAGTCGTCGGTGACCGTGAACCTGGCGGCGGCGATGGCCGCCGACGGGCTGAAGGTGGGTGTCGTCGACGCCGACATCTACGGCCACAGCGTGCCCCGCATGCTGGGCGCGGACGGCCGGCCGACGCAGGTCGAGAACATGATCATGCCGCCGTCGGCGCACGGCGTGAAGGTGATCTCCATCGGCATGTTCACGCCCGGCAACGCGCCGGTGGTGTGGCGCGGCCCGATGCTGCACCGCGCGCTGCAGCAGTTCCTCGCGGACGTGTACTGGGGCGACCTGGACGTCCTGCTCATGGACCTGCCGCCGGGCACCGGTGACATCGCGATCTCCGTGGCGCAGCTCGTGCCGAACGCGGAGATCCTCGTCGTCACCACCCCGCAGCAGGCCGCGGCGGAGGTGGCCGAGCGGGCCGGTTCCATCGCCGTGCAGACCCACCAGAAGATCGTCGGTGTCGTCGAGAACATGTCGGGCCTGCCGTGCCCGCACTGCGACGAGATGGTCGACGTCTTCGGCACGGGCGGCGGCCAGAAGGTCGCGGACGGCCTGACGCGGACCACGGGCGCCACCGTGCCGGTGCTGGGCTCGATCCCGATCGACGTGCGGCTGCGCGAGGGCGGCGACGACGGCAGGCCGGTCGTGCTGTCGGACCCGGACTCCCCCGCGGGCGCCGCGCTGCGCGCCATCGCCGGGAAGCTGGGCGGCCGCCAGCGCGGGCTGTCCGGGATGAGCCTGGGGATCACGCCCCGCAACAAGTTCTGACCGCTCCGCCGCGGGGCGCCGTTCCTTCCGGGACGGCGCCCCGCGGCGCGTGGTGCCTCAGCTGTACGCGGACAGGTCCGTCACCACGGAGAAGCCGAGCCCGTAGGCGCTCATGCCGCGCCCGTACGCGCCCAGGTGCACCCCGCCCGGCGCCGAGCCGGCCAGCACCCAGCCGAACTCGGACTCGCGGTAGTGGAAGGGCTGCGGCTCCCCGTCGACCGGCAGGGACAGCGTGGTCCACGCGGGTCCGTCCAGGTCGTCGGCGAGCGCGAAGGCCGTCTCGGTCTGCTGGTCCAGCCACTCGCTGCGCAGCGCGTGGTCGAGCTGGGCGGGCCAGGTGTACGCCAGCAGGCCGGAGCCGGCCAGCCAGGCGGCGGAGGACGCCGTCGTGGCGTCCAGGACGCCCGTGCCGTCGCCGCTGCGGCGCACGGGGCTCGCGGCGACGGTGACGACGACCGCGAAGCGGCTGCGGTCGGCGCCGCCCTCGGGCCGTATCGTCGGCTCCTCTCCGTGGCCCGTGGAGCCGTGCTGCACGGTGCCGTCCGCGGCTGTGCCGACCTGCATCAGCCAGCGGGGGCCGGTGAACGCTCCGTCCAGCCCGTACCAGGGGAAGGAGGCCCGCAGGTAGCCGTCGGCGGTGCGACGGACGGCGGGCACCCCCTCGGAGGTGGGTGTGGTATCGGGCGCAGGCTCTGCTTGCGCCTGCGCCTCCACCTGACTCGTGGTCTCCATCTGCCCGGCCGCCTCCTCGATCCGTTCGGACAGATGGAGAGGATATCCACCGAGGCGGGGCTCTTCGGGGAAGGTCGGTACGACCTGTGACTCAGGTGGCGTCAGCGTCGAAGGGGGGCCGATCGGGCGCGTCGCGCTTTTTCAGCAGGTCGGGGCCGGTCGCGTCCTGCTTCTTCAGCAGGTCCGGCCCGGGTGCCGGGGAGACGGCGGACGGGCCTGCGGCGGCGGGCGCGGCGGTGCCCCTGACGACGTCCGCGACGTCGTCGATCTCCTTGCGGAGGTCGAAGCTGCTGCGCAGCTCCTTGAACTCCCTGAGGTCGTCGTTCTCGGCGAGCTGCTTGCGGATGAACGTCTTGGGGTTCAGGTCCTCGAACTCGAAGTCCTTGAACTCCGGGCCGAGTTCCGTGCGGATGTCCTGCTTCGCGTTCTCCGAGAAGTCCCGGACCTTGCGGATGAAGCCGGCGACGTCCTGGATGACCTTGGGGAGCTTGTCGGGGCCGAAGATGAGCACGGCGAGGATGGCCAGCGCCACCAGCTCAAGTGCCCCTATGTCACCGAACACCTTGTCGCTCCTCCTGAAAGTCTCGGTCCACGGTACCCGCTCCGCCGGGTGCGGAGGGACAGCCGGTCATCCGTTCACCCGCCCGTCGTCGGCGTGTCGGCTGCGGGTCGGTGGTTCGCCGCTGCTCAGTCGCTCGCCGAAGAGCCGAGAGTGAGCGTTTTCACCAGCTCGCGGCCGCCGCGGCGCAGGGTGAGCCGCAGCTCGTCGCCCGGCCGGTGGGCGCGGATCTTGATGATCAGCTCCTCACCGCTGTGCACCCGCTCGTCGCCCGCCTTGACGATCACGTCGCCGGGACGGATGCCCGCCGCGGCTGCGGCGCCGCCGGGGGTCACGGACGCGCCGCCCTCGCGGGCCCGCTCGGCGACGCGGGCGCCGTCACCGGTGAACTGCATGTCGAGGGTGACGCCGATGACCGGGTGGGTGGCCCTGCCGGTGTTGATGAGCTCCTCCGCGACGCGCTTGCCCTGGTTGATGGGGATCGCGAAGCCGAGGCCGATCGATCCGGCCTGGCCCCGGTCGGGCTCCGCGCCGTCACCGGCGGCGCGGATGGCGCTGTTGATGCCGATGACGCGGGCGCGGGAGTCGAGGAGCGGCCCGCCGGAGTTGCCGGGGTTTATCGGGGCGTCCGTCTGGAGGGCGTCGACGTAGCTGACGTCGCTGCCGTCGCCCTTCTGCCCGCCCGCGGTGATGGGCCTCCCCTTGGCGCTGATGATGCCGGAGGTGACGGTGTTCTGGAGGTCGAAGGGGGCGCCGATGGCGACGACGGGGTCGCCGACCCGGACGCTGTCGGAGTTGCCGAGCGGCAGCGGTGTCAGGCGGGAGACGCCCTGGACCTTCACCACGGCCAGGTCGTAGCCGCTGTCCTTGCCGACGAGGGTGGCGCGGGCCGTCTCCCCGCTGCTGAAGGTGACCGTGATCCGGCCGCTGGTGCCCGCCGAGTCGACGACGTGGTGGTTGGTGAGGATGTGGCCGCGCCGGTCGAGGACGAATCCGGTGCCGGTGCCCTGCTCGCCTCCGCCGCCGACGTGCAGCGTGACGACGCTGGGCAGGGCGCGGCTCGCGATGCCGGCGACGCTGCCCGGGGCACGGTCGGCGGCCTCGGGCCCTGCCTGCGGCAGCTCCACGGTGCTCAGGCCGCCGTTCCGTTCCGTGTACGCGCCGACGGCGCCGCCCAGGACGCCCGCGATCAGGGCGAACACGAGTCCGGCGGCGAAACCGAGGCCCCTGCGGCGCGCCTTCGGGGCGGTGGTCTGCTGCGCCACCGCGGCGGCGCCCGGGGTGCTCCACGGGTCGTACTGGAGCCACTGCTGCGGACCCGGCTGCGCCGGTACGGCGGGCGGCGGG
>NZ_MKXB01000111.1:0-2336 GCF_001865245.1 Streptomyces sp. CC53
ACTGGCCGTGGAGTTCGCCGGCATGGCGCCCGCCATCCTCGTCACCGTCGTCGTCCTGTGGCAGGCCGCGCTGACCGGCTACGCGTTCGTGGTGTCCGGCAACGTCGCCGACAAGGCCGCACGGGCCGCCGCCACCGTCGATTCGGGCGGCGGCCGGGGCGCCGCCTGCCGGCAGAGCGGCGGGGAGAACCTGCCGGACGGCTGGACGGCACGCATCGACTGCACGGTCGACGGCGACATGGTCAGGGCGGACGTCGGCGTCAGGGTGCCGGTGCTGTTCCCGGGCGGCGTCGACTTCCCGCTGGAGATCCGCGGCCGGGCCGCCGCCGCGAAGGAGGGCTGACCCGTGCGTGCCACGGACGCGTACCGGCGCCGCCGCGGGGACCGTGGCCAGGCGGCCCTCGAATACGTCGGGGTCCTGCCGCTGCTGCTCCTCGTCGGCGTCCTCGTCATCCAGCTCGGCATCGCCGTCTTCGCCGTCCAGCAGGCCGGCACGGCCGCCCGCGCCGCCGCCCGCATGGCGTCGCACGACGAGCCCGACCGCTCGTACGGACAGGCGGGGCAGGACGCGATGAGCAGCTGGCTCGCCGACGGGGCGCGCTTCGACGCGCAGGCCGGGCACGACGCGGTCACCGTGACGGCCACCGTCCCCATCCCCTCGCTGATACCCGGCCTGCTGGACGGCATGGAGGCCAGGCGCAGCGCCACGATGCCGATCGACGACCCCTGACCCCCGCCCCGTACCGACGCGCACGCACCCGCACCACCGACCAGCACACCAGGGAGAGGACGCCATGAGCCTGCGGGCCCGACTCAACGGTTCCGAGCAGCCGCAGAAGGGGCTGACAGAGGAGAACCGGCTCGTCTCCGTCTACCGCGCCAAGCTCCTGGAGGAGATCGACCTCGCCGAGATGTCGGTGCTCCAGGCGTCGGAACGCCGCATCCGACTGGAACGCGTCCTCGGCCACATCATCAGCCGCGAGGGGCCCGTGCTGTCCTCCGTGGAGCGCGCCCAGCTGATCCGCCGCGTCGTCGACGAGGCCCTCGGACTCGGCATCCTCGAACCGCTGCTGGAGGACGCCTCCGTCAGCGAGATCATGGTGAACGGCCCCGACCAGGTCTTCGTGGAACGCGGCGGCCGCCTCGAACTGCTGCCCCTGCGCTTCGCCTCCACCGAACAGCTCATGCAGACCATCGAACGCATCGTCTCCACCGTCAACCGCCGCGTCGACGAGGCGAACCCCATGGTGGACGCCCGCCTGCCGTCCGGGGAGCGGGTCAACGTCATCATCCCGCCGCTGTCCCTGACCGGCCCCGTCCTCACCATCCGGCGCTTCCCGCGGGCCTTCACGCTGCACGAGATGATCGGCCTGGGGTCACTGGACGAGCCGATGACGCTGCTGCTGGCCGGCCTCGTCCGCGCCAAGTTCAACGTCATCGTGTCCGGGGCCACCGGCACCGGCAAGACGACCCTGCTGAACGCCCTGTCCGGGCTCATCCCCGACGGCGAGCGCATCGTCACCATCGAGGACTCCGCGGAGCTCCGGCTCCAGCAGTCCCACGTCATCACCCTGGAGAGCCGCCCCGCCAACGTCGAGGGCAAGGGCCGCATCACCATCCGCGACCTCGTACGCAACTCGTTGCGCATGCGACCCGACCGCATCATCGTCGGTGAGGTCCGCGGCGGGGAGACGCTCGACATGCTCCAGGCCATGTCCACCGGCCACGACGGCTCCCTCGCCACGGTCCACGCCAACAGTGCCGAGGACGCCCTGCTGCGCCTGCAGACCCTCGCCTCGATGTCGGAGGTCGAGATCCCCTTCGTCGCGATCAAAGACCAGATCAACAGTGCCGTCGACTTCATCGTGCAGCCCCCCCGGCACTCCGACGGCTCCCGCCGCATCACGGAGATCGCCATCGTGGACTCACACGGACGGGAGGAGTACCGGATCGTCTCGGTGTGCCGGTACCTCGCCCGGCCGCTTGCCGCCGACGGCGTCGTGCACGGCCACTTCGCCTACCACCCGCTGCCCCGCAGGGTCGCCGAACGGCTCTACATGCGGGGGGAGCCCATCCCGCAGGCGTTCGGGGTGGCCCAGTCGGACGACCAACTGGCCGTCCGCAGAGCCGTGGGCTGAGCCCGCCCGTGCCCCCCGGCTCGCACGGCAGCCCCAGCCGCTTCCCGGTCCGCCGCCCCGGCCCTCACCGGCTTCCCGACCCGCCGCCCCGGGCCCCGGCCGCTCACTCCCTCAGCCGCTCCCCTCCCCACCCGATCGCCTCCGACCCTCGTTCACCCCGCGGCCCGCTTCGGACCTGCCCCTCCCGACACCCGCCCG
>NZ_MKXB01000111.1:2704-35578 GCF_001865245.1 Streptomyces sp. CC53
CTCCTGACCATCGGCGTCACCCTGCTCGCCGGTGTGCTCGCCGTCATCGGCGTGCACAGCTACTCCGCAGGCAAGGCGCAGCAGGACGCGCTGTTCCAGCGCATGTCGCAGATCGGCGAGACGCCCGCCGCGGGCCGCCGGCGCCGGTTCAGCGGCGTGGACCGCCGCCTGCGCCGCACCCGGCTCGGCAAGCGCATCGAACGTAAGATCACCGCGACGGGCCTGGACCTCACCCCCGGCGAGTACGCCGTCTACGTCCTCGCCGGCGTCCTCGGTCTGTACTTCGTCGTCGGCTCGGTCTTCGCGCCGTTCTTCGGCCTGCTGGCCGCGCTGCTCGGCGTGTGGGGCGGCAACTTCTTCCTGAACCACCAGCTCACCAAGCGCACCGAGGCATTCATCGGCCAGCTCCCCGAACTGACCCGCGTCCTCGCCAACGCCACCCAGGCCGGCCTCGCACTGCGCACCGCCATCGCCATGGCCGCGGAGGAGCTCGACAACCCGGCGGGGGAGGAGTTCCGCAGGGTCGCCGACCAGCTCGCGATCGGCCGCAGCCTGGACGACGCCCTCAACGAACTCGCCGACCGCCTCCCCTCCCGCGAGCTCACCGTCCTCGTCTCGACGCTGGTCCTGTCCAACCGGGCCGGCGGCACCATCGTCTCCTCGCTGCGCAACCTCACCGACACCCTGGAGGAGCGCAAGGAGACCCGCCGCGAGGTGAAGACCCTGCTCTCCCAGGTCAAGGTGACCGCGGTCGCCGTCCCCCTCCTCGGCTTCGGCTTCCTGCTCATCCTGAACGGCATGCGCGACGGCGCCCTCGACGACATGACCGACGCCACCGCGGGCAAGATCGCCGTCATCGTCGCCTCCGGCCTCTACGGCCTCGGCTTCTTCCTCATCAACCGGCTCACCCGCGTCCGCGTCTGACGCCGCCCCCGCCCGCAGAAAGGAGGACAACCCCCGCATGGCACTCCTGCTCGCCGCACTCGTCGGCCTCGCCGTCTACGGCGCCTTCCACGGGGTCCGCCTCTACCGCGCGGACGCCAAGCTCCCGGCCGACCTCGCCGTCGCCCTGGAGGTCGGCTCCACCCGCACCACCGCCGCCGGCTCCGCCGTCGACCGGCTCGGCATGCGGTACGCCCCGACCGTGCTCCGCCTCCTGGGCCCCCGCCGCGTCGACAAGGTGCGCCGCAAGCTCGACATCGCCGGCAACCCCCACGGCATGACCGTCGACCGGTACGCGGCCCGCGTCGCCGTGTTCGCCGGCCTGGGCTCGCTCACCAGCCTCAGCATGCTGATGAACGGGCAGATCATGCTGGCCGTCCTCTTCCTCGTCTACGGCCTCTTCTGGACGGACGTCACCATCAAGTCCGCCATGGACCGCCGCAAGGCCGACATCGAGCGCACCCTCCCGGACTTCCTCGACGTCCTCGCCGTCGTCGTCTCCGCCGGCCTCGGCTTCCGCCAGGCCCTGGAGCGCGTCGCCGAGAAGTACGCGGGCCCCTGGGCCGACGAACTGCGCATCACCCTGCGCCAGATGGACATGGGCGTCAGCCGCCGCGACGCCTTCGAGCAGCTCCGCAGGCGCAACGACTCCGAGCAGGTGTCCATGTTCGTCTCCGCCCTCCAGCAGGGCGAGGAACTCGGCGCCCCCATCGTCGACACGCTCATCCAGATCGCCAACGACATGCGCCGCACCGACGCCCAGAACGCCCGCCGCCGCGCCTCCAAAGCCGTCCCCAAGGCCACACTGATCGTCACCAGCTTCATGCTGCCCGGCACGATGATCCTCATCGCCGTCGGTTTCTACTACGCGGCCGGCATCGACTTCAACGACATCCTCGGGGGCTGACATGGGCGCCGGCACGGACCCGGACCGCGGCGGGGAGGTGACCTGAACGATGCCGCCGGGGAGCACCCTCACCACGAGCATCGGCGGCAAGGACGCGGACCCGCTCGCGACCGCCGACCGGGCGGCTGCCCCCGCCCTGCCGATCCAGGTCAACGCCCTCTCGGCGCTCTGCCGCCGGCTCTACGGGTTCCGCCTGGCGATGACCGCCCTGGCCACGCCGTTCGCGCTGGCCGGGGTGCGCGGGGAACTGTCGGGCTGGCTCGTCGGCTCCGCCGTCCTCGTCACCGTCATGGTGTCGTACGCCCTCCTGCGCGACTGGGAGCGCTTCGGCCCCGTCCTGCTGCGCCACCCCACGCTCCTGGCCGCCGACATGGTGTTCGGGGCGATGCTGCTGTTCACCGCGTCGCCCAACTCCACGCTCGCCTACGTCACCATCTGCACCCCACTCCTCGCCGGCCTCGTCTACGGCTGGCGCGGGGCCGCCGTGTTCGCCCCCCTCCAGTGCCTGCTGGTCGGCGCCGCGTACGCGGTGGACCGCCACACGGAAGCGGACTTCTCCGCGCTGCTCGTCGCCGGACTGTGCGTCCTGGCCGGGGCTGTCGGCAGCAGTCTGCGGGGCCTGCTGCTCGGCTTCGGCGCCGCCTCCCACGCCCTGACGGAGACCCGCGCCCGCCTCGCCGTCCACGAGGCCGTCGAGGAGGAACGGGCACGCCTCGCACGCGAGATGCACGACTCCGTCGCGAAGACCCTCCACGGCGTCGCCCTCGCCGCCGACGGCCTGGCCCACTCCGCCGACCGCATGGACACCGCAGCGGTCAAGCACCAGGCGGAACTGGTCGCCCGCGCCGCCCGCCGCGCCGCCGCCGAGTCCCGCGAGCTCCTCGCCGACCTGCGCCGCGAGTCCGGCCTGGACGGCGGCGTGGACCTCACCGCGGAACTCGCCGCCAGAACGGCCGACTTCCAGCAGCGCCAGGGCCTCCCCGCCCGGTACCGGACGCTGGGGGGCACCCCGCCGCCCCCCGTACCGCAGGCCGCCGCGCGCCACCTGCTCACCATCGTCTCCGAAGCGATGGAGAACGCCCACCGGCACGCGCGACCGACCCGCCTGGAGGTCTCCGCCGGAGTCGTCGGCGACGTGCTGCGCGTCAGCGTCTACGACGACGGCAGCGGCCTGCCCGCCGGCACCACCCTGGACGGGCTGCGGCGGGCCGGCCACTTCGGCCTCGTGGGCATGGTGGAGCGGGCCGCGGGCATCGGCGCCCGCATCCGCGTCGGCCGCGGTCGCGCGGCACGGGGCACGGAAGTACGCCTCGACCTCCCGCTCGCCGCGCTCAGCCCGCAGGACCCGGCACCGGGCCCCGACGTGCCGCCGCGCCCCGAGCAGGCCGCCGCACCACAGGGGCGCCTCCCGGACACGGAACCCCCACGCCGACGCTTCAGCCGGTCCCGCACCTAGCCGCCCCCACCACCCCGTCCTTCCGAGAGGAGGCCGCACATGCCGGACGACACCCACCCCACGGCCGGGGGCCCGGCGCACGACGCGCCCACCCACCCGCCGGCCCCCTTGCGCCCCGACGCAACCACCGGATGCCCGCCCCCCTTCCCGCCGATAGCGGAGGCACCGCGAACGCGGCCGCTCCGCGTGGTCGTGGCGGACGACAACCCGGTCGTACGGGCCGGACTCACCGCGCTCCTCTCCGGACGCGCCGACCTCCAGGTGGTGGCGGAGGCAGCCGACGGCCGCCAGGCCTACGAGGCGACGGTCCGGCACCGCCCCGACGTCGTCCTGCTGGACGTGCGGATGCCGGGCGTGGACGGCATCTCCGCGCTCCCGCACCTGGCGCGCATCGCACCCGTGTTGATGATGACGTACAGCAGGGAGGCCGAGGTCGTGCACGAGGCGCTGCGCCTCGGGGCGGGCGGCTACCTCGTGCACGGCGAGTTCAGCGCGGACCAGCTGGTCACGGCCGTACGGGACATCCGGGCGGGCCGCGCCCACTTCACGCCCACGGCCTCGAGCGCCCTGCTCGACGCCCTGCGCGGCGCCGGCTCCACGGCAGGCCGCGCCCTCCCCGACGGCCTGGGCGCGGCACTCACGGGTCCCGGCTGCCAGCCGACCGCTCCGCAACAACCGCCACCTCCCCCCGCGCCGACGGCTCCACCATCTGCAACCGCACATAATCCAACACCGAACCAAGCGGAAGGCCGCCGAACTGCCTACGGGCAAGGAGAGTTGAGAGCGCAACAATTTGCTCATTCCCCTTCGCTTCCGCAAGCGAGTGTGGCACATTCTTCTCTTGGTTCCCCAGCGCGCACCGGGGCCGCGGCAGTGCTCGGAGAGCTGAGCCAACGGGAGGCGGAGGTGATGGAGTTGATTGCGTCCGGCATGACCAACCAGCAGATCGCCGCCACCTGTTTCATCAGCCAGAAGACGGTCAAGAACCACATCAACCGGATCTTCGCCAAGCTGCACGCCCAGAGCCGAGGCGAGGCCATCGCCATCTGGAACGGTGTGACGCGAGGAGGTGCGGGCCGTGGCTGAACACGCCGCCTCCTCGGTCCCGCCTCCCCCGCCCCGCGGCACCGCCGCCCAGGCCCCGTCACCCTCTTGCTCCTGGGCCCGCGGTTGGGTCCTGGGACCCATGCCGGCGGCGGCTTCCCCGGCGTACGTTCCCGGTGTCGCCGGCGAGCCCGGCGGGGAGGAAGTCGGAAGCGCGAACGGCACACGCACTCCGTACGCCGCACAGTCGGCCGGGCAGCGGCCGGCCGAACCTGGAGGGGAACCCCATGATGAAGGACGCCGCACTCAAGGCCACCGCCACCACCCGCGCCTACATCGGCACCTGGGCGAACACCCGCATCGAGAAGATGCGGTCCCGCCGCGACCGGGGTCAGGGCGCGATCGAGTACGTCGGCATCACCATCCTCGTGGTGGCGATCGTGGTGGCGCTGCTGAACACGGAGATGGGCGACACCATTGCGACCGCGTTCACCGACGCGATTGGCGAGGTCATCGGCGGGTGATCCGTCGAGGTCACGGTGAGGAAGGGCAGGCCGCTCCGCTGTACATCACAGCGGTGGTCGGTCTGCTCTTTCTCGCGTTGCTGTACTTCGTGTTCGGCAAGGCGGACATCCGGCGCAACGAGGCGCAGACGGCCGCTGACGCCGCCGCCCTCGCAGCAGCGATGGACTCCAGGAACGGCCTGAAGGCCGGCTTGCTGGACAAGATCCTCGACCCGGACAGTCTGGCGGACCTGATCAGGGGCGACGTACCGGCCAGGACCCGGGGCTGCGACGAGGCGTACCGCTTCGCCGAGCTGAACGGCGCCCAAGCCGGTTCCGTGGCCTGCGACCCGCTGCACGACGGCCGCTGGGGCTTCGCGGTCGAGCTGAAGTCCGGGCGTCCGGTGGGCGACAGTGTTCTTCCTGGCACGCGAGACCAGCGGGCCACGGCCACCGCGACAGCCATCGTCGAGCCCCTGTGCACCTTCCGGCCCAACGAGGACGCGAAGGAGCCGGAGAAGCCGGGGGACGAGGACGACACCCCCGGCGAGGACGAAGAGAGTCCGTCTCCAGGCACGATCCAGTGCGACGACGGCGAGGACTGGATTATCGACCCGGACGACCTGGACCTCCTTCCGGACATGGCGGACCTCTTCCGGGTCCGGCTGGCCGGAGACTGACCGCGACCAAACACGAAGGACTAGCGATTCATGAAGATTCGGCATGTACGAAAGCTGCGCCGGGCTGGAGGGGCAGCCGTCCTGGTCGCGGCTCTGGCTGTGTCCGTGACGGCCTGTAACGGCGACGAGGGTGCTGCGCCGTCGGCGAGCGCTGCGTCCGAGAGCCCGAGCGGGGAGAAGGGTCAGGGGGATGATGCTGGTAGCGGTCAAGACCAGCAGGGTGGTGGTCAAACGCTCCCAGACACGGGCAAGGTCATTGCCACGTTGAAGGGGGAGAGCGTGGAGATGGTGCTGTACTCGGTGACGCGCGACGGCGGCGGCTTCCTCACGGTGAGTGGTGAGGTCAGGAACACCGCTGGCAAGCGCTACACCGTCCCGACAGCGTGGAGTGGCGAAGAGTCGGCCATCGTCCGGACCGGGCGCTCGTTCGCAGCCATGACTCTCGTGGACTCCAAGGAGAGGAAGCGGTACTACGTGCTCCGTGACACGGATAACCGCCCGTTGACGACCACCGGTTTCTCGCCCTGGATCCAGCCGAACGAGTCCCTCCCCTTCTTCGCCCAGTTCCCCGCACCGCCGCAGACGACCACCAAGGTGGACCTCCAGTTCCCCGGTTTCCCCAACGCGCCGATTGAGATCTCCTGATGAGTGCCACCGCAACCCGTACTCGACGTGTGCGCGGGCGTACGGCGGCGGCCGTGGTCGCCGGAGTGCTCGCGCTCGGTCTGACGGGCGTCCCCCGGGCGGTCGCGGACGAGGGCGACAGTCCGTATCCGACGCCCTCGGCCGAGGCGCCCGTCGAAGTGGACGCGTCCGACCCGGATCTCAAGCTGCCCGAAGGCGCCACCCTGGCCCCGGCCAAGGTGCTGGACATCCGCTCCGTGGTCGAGGACCTGGCGGGCGAGGAGCGTCGCGAGGACACCAACGCGGACGTACGGCTCGCGCTGCAGGCCGAAGTACTGTTCGGCAAGAACAGCGCGGAGCTCAGCAGCGAGGCCCAGGCCCGCATCACGTCCGTCGCCGCGGAGATCAAGGATCAGGGGGCGACCCAGGTCCGCGTCTTCGGATTCACCGACAACCTCGGCTCGTCCCAGAGCGGGGACGTGCTGTCGAAGAAGCGTGCCGACGCCGTGCACAAGGTGCTGGCCAAGGAGCTCGGCTCCGACGTCACGTACGAGATCCGGGGCTACGGCGAGCGCTACCCGATCGCGGACAACAGCAGTGAGGAAGGCCGCAAGAAGAACCGGCGCGTGGAGATCTCGTTCCCCCGCGGGGAGTGACGGCGGCGGCTCGCCGATCCGTGCCGAGAAACGGACGGCAGAGGAGCCACTGCCGCAGATGCGCAGCTGGGGGGCTTCGCCTGGATGGGTGGCTCGGGTGACGACCCGGGCCACCCGACGTGTGTCCGGCGGCGAAGCGGCAGTGCACCAGGGGTCAAGTACGGGACCGGCATGCGCCGTCAGGCGCCCGGCTCGCCCTGGCGGGCGGAGACCGCCTGCCGGTGAGAGAGCGTGATGCGGCGCCGCACGAGGTCGATGTCCAGGACCTTGACGGGCAGCATGTCACCGACGCGGACGAGCGGTCGCGGGTGGTCCGGGTGCTCCCCGCCCAGCTCGGAGGTGTGCACCAGTCCCTCGAAGCCGTTCTCGGTCTCTTCGACGCGTACGAACGCACCGAACGGCACGAGCCTGGTGACGCGGCCGACGACGGTCTGGCCGATCAGTCCGGTCAGCAGCCGCAACGGATCGTCCTGTAGGGCCTTGAGCGACAGAGACACGCGTTCGCGGAGCGGGTCGACGTCGAGGATCTCGGCACTGATCTCCTGGCCGACGGCAACGACGTCGGACGGGTGGTCGACGGGTCGCCAGGACAGCTCAGGGATGTTGATCACGGCTTCGAATCCGCCGATGTCGACGAAGGTGACGCCGAAGGGGGCGATCCGGGTCACGGTGCCGGTGACGGTCCCACCTGCGCGCAGGGTTTTGAGGTATGCCCAGTTCCGGTCGCTCGGCGTCGGGTCCGTCCGCCAGCGAGCCCGTACCACTCCGTCGCTGTCCGGCATGACGGCGGTGAACAGGGGGACGCGCTCATCGGCGTACGCGGGGAGGAGTGCTGCAGCGCGGGCACCGGAGATCCGGGCGGTCAGCTCCGGGAACTCGTCCTCGTCGACGGTCGCATCGTGCAGCCGGCCGTCCTGGCCCTGCCAGACGCACTCGACCAGTCCTTCGGAGGGGAGGGCGCCGAGGACCGCGTCGATGTCGGGGGACAGGTCCGGCCACACGGCCAGCCGGGCCCGTGGGGCGAGGCCGGCACGGACGGTGTCGATGGTGTCCCGGGTGAGGCGGTGCCACCGGGAGGCGCCTTCGAGGTGGGTCTCCTCCAGGAGGCCGGCACGGCACGAGGCGACCGCGGCATGCACAGCGGCCCAGAACTCGTCGTCGCCGGGCCGCTGGACGTCATCGCTGTCGGGCTCCACCTCGTAGGCGGAGACACCCACGCGTTCCGGGAACAGCCCGAGCGCACGCGTGCGGACCAGCGCTTCTTCGCAGGGCCGGTTGCTGCCGATGTAGAGGTACTGGTCCCACCCCACGTGGACGGCGAAGACATCCTCGACCTCCAGCCGGCACCAGGCGCCACTGTCGCGCAGCATGGCCCGCACCAGTTCACGACCGATCGTGAACGGCACCTCTGCCCCGTCGTGGAAGCCGGACGGACCTGTGGGGAAGAGTCCGTCCAGAGCGAAGTCTTCCCTTCGCGGTTCGACACCGAGGTGCACGAACGAAGAGACATGTGGTTCACGGACGGTCAGGTGGTCGATTCCGGTGCTCACGGCGAAGGCTTCGACCGCTTGGAGATAGGCCTCTTCCACCGGTCCGTGATCGCTGACCGTGTCCTCGGAGCCGGTGTAGTAGCCGTGTTCGTCGCGGTCGGCGGGATCGTACTTGGTGACGCGGTAGACGTAGGGCAGCACGGCCCCATCTTCCCCCGCACGAGCCGGACGGCCCGGGGAGAGGCCGGGAAGCAGCCGAACCAGCCTGCTCCCGCGTCGCCACCGGTGTGGTGAGCCGTAGGTCCCTGGGCCCACGACGGGAGCGGACTGGCCGCCTACCCTGACGGCCACCCATGTCGGCTCTGATGAAGTCTTGTTGGGGGGCCAGATGGCTTGGGCAGGTGGTGTGTCCGGTGGCGGGCCCGTGTCGGTCCCCGATGGGGGACGGCGTGCGCTGCCTCCTGCGGTGCGTGTGGCGCGGCTCCTGGTGCACGTGCTCTTCGCGGCGACGGTACTGGGCAGGCTTGGCCTGTTCGGTTCGGCGGTGGCAGCGGACGCCCTGGGGGCCGGGCTCCTCGGCACCCTTCTGTACGGGGCGGCACCGGGAGTGGTGGGGTGGCTGCTGTCGCGGCGGGCTTGGAGCGGCGGCCTCGGGCTCTGGGCGGGGCTGCTCGCCGTGCAGGTCTGGCTGGTCCTCGGGGCCCTGGCCAACATCGGCGACGGCTACGTGCACGGCTTCACCGAGCTGTTCCTGCCCGTGCTGGTGCTGTGGTTCCTGACGCGCCCCGAGAGCCGGGAGTGGTTCCGGCTGCCGGAGCGTGAGCGGGAGGAGGAGCCGCCGTTCTCGCTGCCGCACCTGCTGACCTGGCGGCGGGACCGGGGCCAGTCGACGCTGGAGCACGTCGGCCTGATCGTGTTGGTGGCGGCCGTCGTCGCGGGCTTGGTGGCCACCGGAGTCAGCCAGGACGTCGCCGCGAAGCTGGGCCGGCAGGTGTGCCAGTTCGTCGGTGACGGCGACTGCGGCGACGGCACGCAGGCGGAGGCCGGCGGCGGGCACGAAGCCCCGACGGGCGGCACGGGCGTGACGGGCGGCATAGGCGATGCGGGCGATACCAGTAGTACGGGCGGTACGGGCGGTACGAGCAGTACGAGCGGTACCACCGGCGGACCCGGTTCCACCGGCACTCCCGGGGGCTCCGGCAGCACCAGTGGCGCCGGTACCAGCGGCTCCCGTACCAATGACGGCACCACTGCCCCCGACGGCACCACCGCCCCGGACGGCACCACCGCCCCCGACCGCACCACTGCCCCGGACGGCACCACAGACCCCGGGGGCGGCACCGCTCCCGCAACCCCTGCGCAGGACACGTATCCCGAGACGCACCCCGAGCCGGAGGCCGCCTACGACGTCCAGGCGTCCGCCACCGGCGACGGCAGCGGCGAGGACGCCGCCGCAGGGGACGACGGCGGGGAGGGGGAGGACTGCGGCGGCTGGGGCCTCTTCGGCTGTGACTGGGACCGGACCGCCCAGGTCGGCAAGGGCCTCTCTCTCCGACCCGGACGTGGCCAAGGCGGCCCGCAGGGCGTTCCGCGACCAGAACCTGCCGGTCAGGGTTGTCCACACGCAACCGGAGAAGCCGGCGGGAGACAGGAACCCGGACCGGTTCGACTAGCGTGGCCGGGAGCAGGGCCGCCGCGGCGGGGACACGCGAGGCAGGAGGCACGGCATGAGACGGTTGGTACGGGGCTTCTGGGGCCCCCGGGAGGAGTCCGCCGAGGCGCTGGCTGCCCGCTGGCTGCGGACGTTGGACGGGGTGGCCGCCCTGGTCCCGGAGGCGGGCCGCGGGGCGGCCGGGCCGTGGACCTGGCGCCGGACCCGCGAGTCGGGGTCCGCCGTGCTCCTGCGGGCGGACGCGACGTCGCTCGCCGGCGCCCTGGGCGCGGTGGGGGCGGCGGACGACTGGTCCTCCAGCACGGGCTACGGGCTGTCGCTCGCGATCGGGGACGAGGAGGGAACCCCCTGGCAGGTCGACGTCCGCGGCAACGCGGGAGGGACGTCCGAGTTCCTGCCGCAGAGCCTCGTCCTCGCGGTGACGTCACCGGACGGCGCCCAGGTCCCTGAGGCCGCCCTGCTCGCGCTGGTCGCGGAGGCGTGGGCTCCCGACTTCGGCGACGTGACGGACGACGACCTGCTGGACGCGCTGGAGGACGACGGGGGCTTCACCGTCGGCGACCCGTGCGTGGGGCGACTCGGCTACCTGTCCGCGGCCCGCGCCGCGCTCGTCCCCGACGACCTGGCCGCGGCGCGCCGTGACCTGCCCGGAGGCGGGGTCCTCCTGGACGTCGCGCCGCCCGCCAAGGGCACCGACGCGGTGGTCGCGGCGTACGTACGGCTCCGCGACAGCGGCGCCCTGCAACCGCTGCCCAGGCCGATGGACCGCGACATGCTGTGACGGCGTGCCGCCGCTCCGGGGCAGGGCCTCCGCCCGGCGCCGACCGGAGTGCCGTCGCCCGCGGGGCGACCCCCCGGGGTGCCCGCCGCATTCCCGACCGGCCCCCACCGCCGCAGTCCACCGCCTCCGGCGTGACGAGCCCGGAGACATGACCGGCCCTCGTGGTCCCGCCCGGCGGCCCGGCCCTCGCGCGACGGCTCCACGCCCGTCCCGCTGCCGACCGCAGTCCCGCCCGTCCCGCATCCGACCGACGAACAGGAGCGCGCAGTGGCGTACCAGAACGGCGGTTTCGACCGGGACAGGGCGGTCGCCGACATCGAGGTGCTGCTCGCGCGGCCCGTGCCCGCGGACGGGCCGACGGAGTCGGAGTACGACCCGCTCAGCGGGGAGAGGACCGGGACCGCGGGGGAGGGCTTCGTGCTGGCGCGGCTCTGGGCGAGCCGGTGGCTCGACGACGTGTCCGTCGACGAGTGGCACGCCGAGGTGGCCGGCGGCGACCTGAAGGCCCTGGACCTGACGGCGGAACTGACCCGACGCTGGGGGCCCGCCAGACAGATCGCCATGCATCCGGCGATGTTCCGGCACCAGGCCGGTGAGCCGCTGCCGCCGGTGTTCCAGGCACTCTGCGACGCCGACGACTTCGGTGACCTGACGGTGTGGGGCCCCGTCCCCGCCGGCCCCGCAGGCGCCGAACGGTGGGTGGGGATCTCCGTCGGGCACGGCGACGACAAGGCGCCGCTGGTGCTGACGGCGGTCGTCACCGACCGGGACATCGTCGAACTGGACGATCCGCTCTGACAGCTGACAGCTGACAGCTGTCGTCGGACGTCAGCCGTCAGCGGAGGCCGCACGGTGGTCCGCTCCGACCGTTCCGGCAGGCCCGGGAGAAAGGGCGGTCACCCGCTCCGACCGCTGCCGCAGCGGGCGTCGAAGCCGACTGCCTGCCCCTCCGACCGTTCCGGCAGGGCGCGCGGAAGCCGATGGTGATCCGCCCCGACCGCTGCCGCAGCACCGCTCAGAGCCGCACGGACAGCCGGGTCCCCGGCCGTACGCCCCACCGCTCCATCGTCCCCGCCTCCGCCTCCAGCACCGAGCGGGTGCGCAGGTGGGGCAGACCGAGGCGGCCGGGCTTCATCGTGCGGACCGCCAGGACGTTCAGGTCCCGGTCCAGGTACGCCACGTCGATGGGGAAGCGCATCCGGTAGGTGTGGACGCTCGCGCAGGGGGTGATCAGCAGGGCGCCCTCGACGCCGTCGCGGCCCAGCAGTCCGCGGGCGCGCCGCGCGTAGCTCGCGGCGACCTCCAGCGGCACGTCGGCCGCCGCGGGGACGGTCAGGGTCCCGGTGCCGTTGCGCCACTTCCGCCGCCGTGTCGTCGACATGGCCCGCACTCTAGGGCTTTTGGGCCCGCGGGGCGCCCCCCTGGGCCCACGGGCCCATGCCCCGGCTCCCGCCGTCCTCTACCGTCGTCCGGGTGTACGCCGTCCTCATCGCCGCAGCCCTGTGGGGAGCCGTCACCGGAGTCCTCGTCCGGCGCGCGGCCTTCCGGCTGTCCGTGGAGCCGGAGGAGCCCTGGCGCCGGGCCTGCGAGTCCGGCCACGCCTTCGCGGCCGGGCTGCGCGGCTGGCTCGGCCCGGCCGACTGCGCGACCTGTACGACGACGGCCGCGCCCGCCGGACCGGCGCCGCGCCGCGGGTGGGCGGCGCCGGCCGTGACCGCGGCGGGCTGCGCCGCGCTCGCCTGGGCGACGGGACCGCGCCCGGAACTCGCGGTGTGGCTGCTGTCCGCCCCGCTGCTGGTGCTGCTCGCGACCGTCGACGTACGGGTGCACCGGCTGCCCGACCACCTGACCCTTCCGCTCGCCGCCGCGGTGCCCGTGCTGCTCGGCGGCGTAGCGCTGCTGCCGGGGCACGCCGGGTCCTGGAAGACGGCGCTGCTCGGCGGGCTGGTGCTGGGCGGCGCGTACCTCGTGCTGTTCCTGATCAACCCGAACGGTCTCGGCTTCGGTGACGTGAAGCTGGCGCTGCCGCTGGGCGTCGCGCTCGGCTGGTACGGGTGGGACGTGCTGTTCGTCGGCGCCTTCGCCGGGTTCCTGCTGGGCGCGGCGTACGGCCTCGGGCTGATCGCCCTGCGCCGCGCCGGCCGCAAGACCGCCATCCCCTTCGGCCCCTTTATGATCGCCGGCGCGGCGACCGGCCTGCTCCTCGGCGCGCTGGCGGCCGGCACCGCCTGAACGGCTACCGTTCAGTAGGGGCGGAGGACCGACGTGTCCAGGTCGAAGTCGAACGGCGCGGGGATACGGATCTGCTCGCCGAAGTCGATGTCCTCTCGGCGGTGGTACTTCGTGGTGTCCGGGCGGCTGAAGAGGGTGACGGTCTTCTGCCGTGGGTCGACGATCAGGTACAGGGGGATGCCCATCGCCGGGTAGTCGCGCAGCTTGCCCACCCAGTCGTTCTCGGGGCTGGACGGTGACACGACCTCCACCGCGATCAGGGCGAGCCCGGCGGGGATCTTGCCGCTGACCGTTTCCAGGGCCTCTTCGGGCAGGTAGGTCAGATCCGGGTTGCGGCTCTTGGTGATGGTCGGGGAGACGAGGTCGATGTTCCCGACGGGCACCGCCTCGACGGGGGTATGGCGGTCGAACTGGGCGCGGACCTTCGTGAGGTTCAGTTGGTGCAGGGCGGACGGCGATGCCTGCATGATGACGGTCCCGTCCGTGTACTCCACCTTCATCGCCTTCGGCGCGATGCGCTGGGCTTCCTCAAGTAGCTGAAGGTGCTGGGGGTTGATGGCCACGGTGTCCTCCCGGAGTGCCCCGCCGGCGTAGCGAGTGGGAGGGGCGTACGCCGGTGTTCAGGCGCCCGCCCCGACCGTGAGGTCGCGATGCCAGCGCAGCGCCGGCCGGTCGTCGATCCACGTCTCCGCCACCGGCGTGAACGCGTTGCGTTCCAGGACCCTCATCGACGCCGCGTTGTCGCGGGTCGTCAGGGCCCGCAGTGATGACAGGCCGTACGCCGCCGACGCCAGGCCGCACGCCTCGCGTACCGCCGCCGTCGCCACGCCCCGGCCCGCTCCCCGTTCGCCCACCCGGTAGCCCAGCTCGGCGGTGCTGTCCGCCACGTCCACCAGGTTCAGGCGGCCCAGCGGCACGCCGGCCTCCACGATGAGGTGGAAGTGGCACACGCCGGCTTCCTGCTCCGCCAGCAGTGCGCGGTGGCGGGACGCGAACTCCGCGAAGTACGCGTCGCCGCGGTCCGGGACCGAACGGGCGAAGTAGGCGCGGTTCTCCTGCTCGAAGGCCAGTACGGCCGGGGCGTGTTCGGCGCGCAGGCGCTCCAGTCTCAGCACACCGCCGAGCGTACGGCCGAGTCGGCGCGGCGGCTTGGGAATAAGGGCCCCCCGCGGCCCCCGCGGCTCTTCCCGGCCTCACCCCACGGCCCCCGCGGCCCCGGTAGGCCCGGAGCGCGCACCGCCGTACGCGACCGGATTTCGCTGCTCGGCGTTGCGGAAAACGGGATGGTCACGTGACCGAAAAGAGACCAGCAGCTACCTAGCGGTAACAACGCCGGGCGTGCCAGATTCCCGGTGCCACCGGCCGGCGGCTTTCCCCTCACCCGTGTGCCACACGTCCACGGGCAGCTCCGTACCTGTCTCGAAGGCTGCCCCTGGTATGGCCGAACGATGGAGTTCGCCGTGTCCGGATTCCGCACCGCCCGCTCGACCCGCGCCGCCCGCGCCGCCCGCAGGACCCGTACCGCCCTCGTGTCGGCCTTCTCGGCCGGGCTCCTGGGCCTCACTCTCGTCGGCGCGCCGCCCGCCGGGGCCGAGGCAGGGAGCGGCCCCACCGCCATCGTCTCGATGGGGGACAGCTACATCTCCGGCGAGGCGGGCCGGTGGCGCGGCAACAGCCTCACGAACACCGGCAGTCGCGACGGCACCGACCGTGCCTGGACCGGAAGCACCTACGATCCCACCCGCGTCTACGGCGAGACGGCCCTCAACGGCTGCCACCGCTCCGACTCCGCCGAGGTGCAGAGCGCCACCGGCACGGGAGTGCAGGCCCGCATCAACCTCGCCTGTTCCGGCGCCACCACGAGCAACGTCTTCCGTGCCGCGAGCGGCGGCACCGCCTACAAGGGCGAGGCGCCGCAGGCCGACCGGCTCGCCGCCGTCGCCGCCGCGTACGACGTCCAGGCCATCGCTCTCTCCATCGGCGGCAACGACCTCGGCTTCGCCTCCATCATCGAGAAGTGCGCCAAGGACTACATCGTCTGGTACTCGTACTGCCACGACGACCAGCAGGTCCTCGTGGACCGGCGCATCGACGCCGTCATGGCGAACGTCGGCAAGGCCGTCGACGAGATCCGGGCCGTGATGGGCGCCGCCGGCTACGGGACGGGCGACTACCGGATCGTGCTCCAGTCGTACCCCTCGCCCATCCCCCGCGGCCGGGAGAACCGTTACAGCGAGAGCGGCTGGTCCCGGGTGCACACGGGTGGCTGCCCCTTCTGGAACAAGGACGCCGACTGGGCCCGTGACTCGCTGGTCCCGCAGCTCGCCGACCGGCTGCGCGGGGTCGCCACCGCCAAGGGCGTCCAGTTCCTCGACCTGCGCGACATGCTGCAGGGCCGCGAAGTGTGCGCCACCGGCAGCCGACTCGTGACCGCCGCGCAGCCGCCGTCCGCCACCACCAGCGAATGGGCCCGCTGGATCGACAGCAACGGCACCCAGGGACCCGTGCAGGAGTCCATGCACCCGAACCACTACGGGCAGCTCGGCCAGGGCCGCTGCCTGGAACTGGCCTACGCCGCCGGGCCCACGTCCCACCGCACCTGCCGCAACACGCCGGGCGCCGGAACGTCCGGGATGTACCTCACCGCGCTTCCCTGAGCCGCCCGCGGGCCCGCGCCGCCGCTCGGGCCCGCGGCCGCCCTCCCGGGCGTCAACCGGGCGCCCCGCCGGGCGGGTCCCTCCTGGGGACGACACGCCGCGGGGGCGGCACACCGCCCCCGCCTCGTCTCACAGCGCAGTCCTGCGCTTTCGGAGCGTAGTGGCGGCATGTCGTGGCGCCCAGCACCACATATGAAGGGTTATGGTGGAAACCCCCCCTCGGGCCGGTCCGTATCCCCCCCACGGACCGGCCCGTTCTTCGTGGGCCGGTTCCGCCACCCGTGCCGGCGGTCAGTTCCGGGCGGCCCAGATGTTGACGCCCGCCGTGTCGACGGCGAAGGCGTCGATCTCCGCCAGCTCCTCCTCGGTCAGCGGCGGACCGCCGAGCGCCGCCACGTTCTGCTCCAGCTGACCCACGCTGGACGCGCCGATCAGCGCGGACGTCATCCGCTCGTCACGCAGCACCCACGTCAGCGCCAGCTGCGCCAGGGACTGGCCGCGCCGCTCCGCGATGCCGTTCAGCCCGTGCAGCCGCCGCAGCACCTCCTCGGACAGCAGGTCGGGGTCCAGCGACTTGCCCTGCGCGGCGCGCGAACCCTCCGGGACGCCCTTCAGGTACCGGTCGGTGAGCATCCCCTGCGCGAGCGGCGCGAAGGAGATGCAGCCCATGCCCTCCGCCTCCAGGGTGTCCAGCAGGGAGTCCTCCTCCGTCCAGCGGTTGATCATGGAGTAGGACGGCTGGTGGATCAGGGCCGGCACGCCCATCTCCCGCAGCAGGCGGGCCGCCTCCGCGGTCTGCTCGCTGCTGTACGAGGACACGCCGACGTAGAGCGCCTTGCCCTGCTGCACGGCGGACGCCAGGGCGCCCATCGTCTCCTCCAGCGGGGTGTGCGGGTCGAAGCGGTGGGAGTAGAAGATGTCGACGTAGTCCAGGCCCATCCTCCGCAGCGAGGCGTCCAGCGACGACAGCAGGTACTTGCGGGAGCCCCACTCGCCGTACGGGCCGGGGTGCATCAGGTAGCCCGCCTTGGTGGAGACGATCATCTCGTCGCGGTACGGGCGGAAGTCCTGGGCGAAGATCTTGCCGAAGTTCAGCTCGGCGGACCCCGGCGGCGGACCGTAGTTGTTCGCCAGGTCGAAATGGGTGACGCCCAGGTCGAAGGCGCGGCACAGGATCGCGCGCTGCGAGGCCAGCGTGCGGTCGTCGCCGAAGTTGTGCCAGAGGCCCAGCGAGATCGCGGGCAGCTTGAGACCGCTGCGGCCGGTGCGGCGGTATTCCATGGAGTCGTACCGGTCGGGCGCGGCACTGTAATGGGGGGAGAACGGGGATTCAGCCATGCCTTTCTCCCTATCACGGACTTGTGACATACCGGGTTGGGTCGCCGCCTCCCGGGCGCAGTAATGTGGCCGTCTCCGGGGGACGGCCGGCTGGTGCGGGCCCTACATGGACGTCAGGCCCCTTCAGGCCCCCAAGCGAGAGGTGAGATCGGTGAACTTGCGCGACCTGGTGTACAGGCTCTACGCACGCCGCGTGGAAGGCCGCCTCGACCACACCCAGGTGCCCAAGCACATCGGCGTCATCCTCGACGGCAACCGGCGCTGGGCGAAGGCGTCGGGAGGCACCCCGGAACAGGGCCACAAGGCCGGCGCCAGCAAGATCATGGACATGCTCGGCTGGTGCACCGAGACGGACGTCGAGGTCGTCACCCTCTGGATGCTGTCCACGGACAACCTGAACCGCCCGGAGGAGCAGCTGAAGCCGCTGCTCGGCATCATCGAGGGGGCGGTGCGGGCCATCGCGGCGGACGGCCGCTGGCGCGTCCACCACGTGGGCACCCCGGACTGCCTGCCGGCGCACACGCAGGCGGTCCTGAAGGAGGCGGAGGAGTCCACCCGCCACATCGACGGAATACTGGTCAACGTCGCCGTCGGCTACGGCGGCCGCCAGGAGATCGCCGACGCGGTCCGGTCGCTGCTGCTGGAGCACGCGGAGAAGGGCACGACCTTCGAGGAGCTCGCGGAGGTCGTCGACACCGACCTCATCGCCGAGCACCTGTACACCCGGGGCCAGCCCGACCCCGACCTCGTCATCCGTACGAGCGGGGAGCAGCGGCTCTCCGGCTTCATGCTGTGGCAGAGCGCCCATTCGGAGTACTACTTCTGCGAGGTCCACTGGCCCGCGTTCCGCAAGGTCGACTTCCTGCGGGCCCTGCGCGACTACGCGGCCCGTCACCGCCGCTACGGCACCTGACGGCGGGCACCGGCCGCCCCCGGGAGGCCACCCCCGAGCCGGGCGGCCGCCACCCCGGCCACGGCCGCCCGCCGGGCAGCCACCGCCCGCCCGGAGCCCCGGTCGCCGACGTCACGGCCCGGCAGCTCCGGCCGCCCGCCGCGCCCCGTCGCACGAGCCCCGGTCGCCCGCCGCGGAGCGCCGTCCGCTGACGCCGCCAGCTGCCCCGGCCGTCCGCCGGGCCTCTGCCGTACCGGCGCCGCCCGCGCTCGGCCGCCTGCCGTGAGGCCGTCGCCCGGTCCGCTGCCGCGCGGTCGCCGGCCCCGGCCCGCCGTACCCCGTCGTACAAGCCCCGGCCGCCCGCCGTGAGGCCGTCGCCCGGAGGCCCTCCGTCGCTGCGGCGGCGGCCGCCGACGGAGGGACAGGGCGCTGCCGGCGGACGCCAGGGCTGAGGGAGTGTCATATGCCACGGGGTCGGACCGCATGGTCAGCGGGGTTCAGGGGCATACCCCTGACAAGAAGTGAGCGGTACGGAACCCGCTCGCCCGGGAGGTCCCTTGCGCGCCAGGACGAGAGCCAACGGCCTGCTCCCGGTCCATCCCCCCGCGACGCCGTCGCAGTCCTCTATCAAGAGGGGGTCTGTCCTTCCGTGGTGAACAGCTCTAAGCGCCGCCTGAACGACCGGCGCACCTACGTTCTCGACACCAGCGTCCTGCTGGCCGACCCCAACGCCATGACCCGGTTCGAGGAGCACGAGGTCGTGCTCCCCATCGTCGTGGTGACGGAACTGGAAGCGAAGAGGCACCACCCGGAGCTCGGCTACTTCGCCCGGCAGGCGCTGCGCCTGCTGGACGACCTGCGCGTCCGGTACGGCCGCCTCGACGCACCGATCACGGTGGGGGACCTGGGCGGCACCCTCCGGGTGGAGCTCAACCACTCGGACCCCGGCATCCTCCCGGCCGGCTACCGGCTCGGCGACAACGACTCGCGGATCCTGGCGGTCGCGCGCAACCTCCAGGCCGAGGGGTACGACGTCACCGTCGTCTCCAAGGACCTGCCACTGCGCATCAAGGCGTCCTCCGTCGGACTCCTCGCCGAGGAGTACCGCGCCGAGCTCGCCATCACCGACTCCGGCTGGACCGGGATGTGCGACGTGTCCGTGTCGGGCGAGGACATCGACCGGCTGTACGCGGAGGAGACCCTGGACGTGCCCGAGGCCGCGGGGATGCCCGTGCACACCGGGCTGGTGCTGCAGTCCGAGCGGGGCAAGGCCCTCGGCCGCGTCACCGCCGACGGGACCGTGCGGCTGGTGCGCGGCGACCGGGAGGCGTTCGGCATCCGGGGGCGCAGCGCCGAGCAGCGCATCGCGCTCGACCTGCTGCTGGACCCGGACGTCGGCATCCTCTCGATGGGCGGCCGGGCGGGCACCGGCAAGTCCGCGCTGGCCCTGTGCGCCGGCCTCGAAGCCGTACTGGAGCGCCGTCAGCACCAGAAGGTCATGGTGTTCCGGCCGCTGTACGCGGTGGGCGGTCAGGAGCTCGGCTACCTTCCGGGCACCGAGGCCGAGAAGATGAACCCGTGGGCGCAGGCGGTGTTCGACACGCTGTCCGCGGTGACGTCCCGCGAGGTCATCGAGGAGGTGCTCAGCCGGAACATGCTGGAGGTGCTGCCGCTGACGCACATCCGCGGCCGCTCGCTGCACGACGCGTTCGTCATCGTCGACGAGGCCCAGTCACTCGAACGCAATGTCCTGCTGACCGTTCTGTCCAGGATCGGGGCCAATTCCCGGGTCGTCCTCACCCACGATGTGGCGCAACGGGACAATCTGCGCGTCGGTCGCTACGACGGAGTCGTCGCCGTCGTGGAGAAACTGAAGGGGCATCCGCTGTTCGCCCACGTGACGCTGACCCGCTCCGAGCGGTCGCAGATCGCCGCCCTGGTGACCGAAATGCTGGAGGACGGGGTGGTTTGATTCCACCCAAGGCATAAGCCCGGAAACCCACTTGCTGCCGCCCGGCAAAGCGCGAGAGCTTAGCCGGGCGGCGTGCCGTGCGGGAACCGATCGGCCAAAACTCCTGTGACGAACGAGGTGTGAGCTTTCCCACGCAACGAGGAATTGCCTTGCCTCATCTCTTCCGGCAAAGTCTTGCTTCCGTCAGGCCCCGCATACGGCACTGCTGTACCCAGGACAACTCCACAGACGCCCGCCGTATGCCGCCCGAGCACCACGCGGCGCTCCCTGCAGGGGAGTTGCCCACCGGGCCCGTGTCTCCCGTGACCCAGTGAAATGGGGAGACCAGCGCCAGGGGCACGATCGCGCCCGCGAGGTCACCTGTGCGGGCGATGCTGGAAGGAAACCGTGTGAGCCGGATCTCGGTCCGGGGATTCGCGGTGGCGTCGGCCACCGCGGTCACCACAGTCGGCGCCGTCGTCGGTGTCGCCGCGGGCAACCCCGCCGCGCCGAACGACAACTTCGAGGCGACCGCCGCGGACGCGACGCTCCTGGCGGACATCCCCGCCGGTCAGCAGGCCCAGGTGCAGGTCGCCTCGCTCCAGCAGCAGGCCGAGGCACAGGCCATCGCCGCCCATACGGACGCCCAGAAGCAGGCCGAGGAAGCCGCCCGCCTCCAGGCCGCCGAGGACGCCAAGGCCAAGAAGGCCGCGGCCGACAAGGCCGAGGAGGAGCGCAAGGAGAAGGAGCGCCGCGAGCGCGAGGAGAAGGAGCGCGCCAGCCGCTCCGCCACGCGTGACGCGTCCACCTTCGCCGCCCAGTCCTCGTACACGGTGGCCGAGGTGCAGGCCATGGCCCGCCAGATGATCCCCGGCGACCAGTTCCAGTGCTTCAGCAGCATCGTGCAGCGCGAGTCCACCTGGAACTACCTGGCGGTCAACCCGTCCTCGGGCGCCTACGGCCTCGTCCAGGCCCTCCCGGGCTCGAAGATGTCCTCGGCGGGCGCCGACTGGCGGACCAACCCGGCCACCCAGATCAAGTGGGGCCTGAACTACATGAACGAGCGCTACGGCAGCCCCTGCGGAGCCTGGTCGTTCTGGCAGGCCAACCACTGGTACTGAGCACCGCTCAACTTCCCGGAGCCCCTCGCCGTCCTACGGTGGGGGGCTCCGCGCGTGTAACGTCGGGTGGTCGGAACTCCGGGCCGGAACTCCGGAAGGAGTGGTAGGGGGAAGAGAGAGGCATGTCGAGACTGCCAGGGTGGCTCGACCGGCTGGGTGCCGGTCTGAGCGCCGCCGCCCAGCGGCTGGCCGAGCGCCGCGCCCGCGCGGAGGCGGACCCGGAGGCGGAGGTGGAGGCCGAGGCCCGCGCCGATGCCGACGCGGCGGCGCACCTCGTACCGGCGAAGCCCACCCGGGCCGAGCCGCCCGCGCTGCCCGGGGAGCCGCAGCACCCCGAACGGAGCGCCCCCGAGGGCGCCGGGACGGGGGCACCGCCGCAGCACGTGCCGGCCCCGCCCGCGTACGCACCCGCCGTCGCGGCCCGTCCGGAACCCGTCGACGCCGTGCCGTGGGGCATGCGGGTCGCCGCCGAGGCCGGCTGGCGGCTGCTGGTCCTGGCCGGCACGCTCTGGGTGCTGATGCAGGTCATCCGCACCGTGCAGCTCGTCGTCCTCGCATTCGTCGCCGCACTGCTGATCACCGCGCTGCTCCAGCCCCCGGTCGCCCGGCTGAAGGGGCTCGGGCTGCCGCGCGGGCTCGCCACCGCCGTCACCGCCGTCCTCGGCTTCGTCATCATGGGGCTGGTCGGCTGGTTCGTGGTGTGGCAGGTCATGGACAACCTCGACAACCTGTCGGCGCGGGTCCGCGACGGCATCGAGGAACTGAAGACGTGGCTGTTGAACAGCCCCTTCCACGTGACCGAGAGCCAGATCAACGACATCGCGAAGAACCTTCAGGACGCCATCGGCACCAACACCGAGCAGATCACCTCCGCCGGCCTCCAGGGCGTGACGGTGATGGTCGAGGTGCTGACCGGGATCCTCCTCGCGATGTTCTCCACCCTCTTCCTGCTGTACGACGGCAGGAAGGTGTGGGAGTGGTCGCTGAAGCTGGTCCCGTCCCAGGCCCGCCCGGGCGTCGCCGGCGCGGGACCGCGAGCCTGGCGCACCCTCACCGCGTACGTCCGCGGCACGGTGATCGTGGCGCTCATCGACGCGGTCTTCATCGGCCTCGGACTCTTCTTCCTCGACGTGCCGATGGCCGTCCCGCTGGCCGTGTTCATCTTCCTCTTCGCCTTCATCCCGCTCGTCGGGGCGGTCATCTCCGGCGCGCTCGCCGTCGTGGTGGCGCTCGTGACGAACGGGGTCTTCACCTCCCTCATGGTGCTCGTGGTGGTGCTGGCCGTGCAGCAGATCGAAGGGCACGTGCTGCAGCCGTTCATCCTGGGGCGGGCGGTGCGCGTGCACCCGCTGGCCGTCGTGCTGTCGGTCGCCGCGGGCGGTCTCGTCGCGGGCATCGGCGGCGCGGTCGTCGCCGTGCCGCTGGTCGCGGTCACCAACACGGCGGTGGGCTACCTGCGCGCGTACAGCGAGGAGCAGACGGCGCTGCGGACCCTCGTTCCGGTACGACCGGAGCTCAGGGAGGAGCCCTCGTGATATCCGAACCGGAACTGGTCGACGCGAATGGCAGACCGCTGGGGCAGGGCCGTGACGGGGGCGACCTGCTCGACAGCGACGCCCCGCCCTCGGCGGGCCCCGGGGGGCCGCGTGGCCGCCGTCCCTGGCTGTGGGCGCTGGGCGGTGTGGTCGTCGCCTCCGCGTTATGGGCCGGCGGCCTCCACGCGTACCAGGGCCGCGGGGTCGGCCTGGGCGGCTACCGCGCGGTGGAGGACCTGTGCGAGGTGGCCGAGCTGAAGGCGCTGGAGACGGCGCTGGGCCAGCGGTCCGACGACTCACCCGGACCCGACCGGCGCCACGAGGCGGTCGACCGGTTGGCGTGCGACGTGCAGTTCGGCGACGGCCGGACCACGTACTCGGTCCAGGTGGGCTACGAGCTGCACAAGAAGGCCGATCCGGGAGTGGAGTTCGACGCCTACGGGATCGGCTTCTGGTGGGGCAACGTGTACGACGCGGAGCCGGTGCCGGGCGTCGGGGAGCGGGCCCTGTACGCGGCCGCGATGGAGAGCGCCGCCCTGCGCGTCCTCGACGGGCAGGCGACCCTGGAGCTCTGGGTGTCGCCCGTCTACGAGTACGACGAAGGCGAGACCCCCGTGGAGCCCGACGCCACGGCCCTGGAAGGCATCAAGGACTTCATGGCCGAGGACGCGAAGGCGCTGATGGCGGGTCTCAGGGGTGGCGGGTAGAACCACCCGGACGAGTGAAGGGCCCCGCCGGCGCGGATTGCCGGCGGGGCCCTTCGCGCGATGCACGCGGGGCGCGGTGCCTACGGGGCGAGGACGGCCTCGGCGTCCAGCGTCGCGCCGACCGCCTGGATCACCGCGGCGATCTTGAACGCCTCCTGGACCGTCTCGCGGTCCACGCCGGCCTTCCGCAGCACCTGCTCGTGCGAGTCGAGGCACTGGCCGCAGCCGTTGATCGCGGAGACCGCGAGGGACCACAGCTCGAAGTCGACCTTCTCGACGCCCGGGTTGCCGATGACGTTCATCCGCAGACCGGCGCGCATCGTGCCGTACTCCGGGTCGGACAGCAGGTGGCGCGTCCGGTAGAAGACGTTGTTCATCGCCATGACCGCGGCGGCGGCCTTGGCGGCGTCGTACGCCTCCGGCTTGAGGTTCTCCCGGGCCTCCGGCTCCAGCTCCGCGAGCACCTTCGCCGAGCGCGAGGCGATCGCGCAGGCCAGGACGGTGCCCCACAGCTGCTGCTGCGGCAGGTCGCTGTTGCCGATGACGGAACCGAGGTTCAGCCTCAGGTCCTTCGCGTAGTCCGGTATGGCCGACTTCAGGGCGTCCAGGGACATGTCAGATCACTCGTCTCTCGGTGCTCTCGAACGACTCGGTCACTCGCCGGACAGCAGCTTGACCGGGTCCAGGGTGTCGTCGCCCTTGCTCCAGTTGCACGGGCAGAGCTCGTCGGTCTGCAGGGCGTCCAGGACCCGCAGGACCTCCTTCGGGTTACGGCCGACGGAGCCGGCGGTCACCATGGCGAACTGGATCTCGTTGTTCGGGTCGACGATGAAGACGGCGCGCTGGGCGTAGCCGTCCTCGCCCTCGACGCCGCAGTCGCGCATCAGCTCGTGCTTGGCGTCGGCCAGCATCGGGAAGGGCAGGTCGCGCAGGTCGGCGTGGTCCTTGCGCCAGGCGTGGTGGACGAACTCGGAGTCGCCGGAGACGCCGAGGATCTGGGCGTCGCGGTCCTCGAACTCGTCGTTCAGCTTGCCGAACGCGGCGATCTCGGTCGGGCAGACGAAGGTGAAGTCCTTCGGCCAGAAGAAGACCACGCGCCACTTGCCCTCGTAGGACTTGTGGTCGATCTGCGCGAACTCCTTGCCGCTCTCCAGCGACACGCAGGCGGTCAGGTCGTACGTGGGGAACTGGTCACCGACAGTGAGCACGCGCTCTCCTAGTGCTGAGGATGTCCCTGGTGGGGGCATCCGGGGGTTGGACGGTGGCCAATATGGCACGGCGTGCATTGATCAGTGAAATAGCTAGACTGGGGGCTGTTGATCGAAGGTGGTTATCAGTGGTGGCGATGCCGAAAAGCCCGCACAAGGGGAAGCAGCCGAGTCTGGCCCAGCTCAGGGCGTTCGCGGCGGTGGCCGAGCACCTGCACTTCCGGGACGCGGCGGCGGCGCTCGGGATGAGCCAGCCGGCGCTGTCGGGCGCGGTTTCGGCTCTCGAAGAGGCACTCGGTGTCCAGCTCCTTGAGCGTACGACGCGGAAGGTGCTGCTGTCGCCGGCGGGGGAGCGGCTCGCCGTGCGGGCGAAGGCCGTGCTGGACGCGGTCGGCGAACTCATGGAGGAGGCCGAGGCGGCCCAGGCGCCCTTCACGGGCGTGCTGCGGCTCGGCGTCATCCCGACCGTCGCGCCCTACCTGCTGCCGACGGTGCTGCGGCTCGTCCACGACCGCTACCCGGAGCTGGACCTCCAGGTCCACGAGGAGCAGACGCACTCCCTGGTGGAGGGCCTGGCCGGGGGGCGGCTCGACCTCCTGCTGCTCGCCGTTCCCCTGGGCGTGCCGGGGGTGACCGAACTGCCGCTGTTCGACGAGGATTTCGTCCTGGTCGCACCCGACGACCATCCGCTCGGCGGGCGCGCCGGTATCCCGCGGGACGTGCTGCGCGAGCTGGACCTGCTGCTGCTCGACGAGGGCCACTGCCTGCGCGACCAGGCCCTCGACGTGTGCCGGGAGGCGGGCCGCACCGACGGGGCGGCGGTCACCACGACGGCGGCGGGGCTGGCGACGCTGGTCCAGCTCGTGGCGGGCGGCATGGGGGTGACGCTGCTGCCGCGCTCCGCCGTCACGGTCGAGACGGGCCGCAACCCGCGGCTCGCCACGGGGTACTTCGCCGATCCGGCGCCGTCGCGGCGTGTGGCGCTGGCCATGCGGACGGGCGCGGCCCGGGCTGCGGAGTTCGCCGAACTGGCGCAGGCCCTGCGGGGCGCCCTGGCGGGACTGCCGGTGGAGGTCGTCCGGGACGGGCGCTAGGCCGGAGGAGCCGCACGGCGGGAACGAGGTGCCGGAACGGCGGTCCGCCGGGGACCGCCGGGCGGGGTGCGGCCGGAGCGGCTGCGAGCGCCGGCGTCTGTGGTGCCGGAGGCGCAGGGCGAGCGGCCGGGCGGGTCGGAAGGGCGTACGGGCGACCGGTGCGGGGGTGGCGCCCGCGTCAGAAGGCCACCGAGGCGGCGACCGGCACGTGGTCGGAGCCCGTGGCCGGGAGCGTCCAGACCCGTGTCACCTCGGCCCGTCGGGCCAGTACGTGGTCGATGCGGGCCAGCGGGAGCGACGCCGGCCAGCTGAAGGCCAGCCCCGAGGCGGGGGTGTCCAGCCGGGTGGTGAGCGGCGCCAGGCCCCGGTCGTCGACGGTCCCGTTCAGGTCGCCGAGCAGGACGACCCGGTCCAGGCGTTCGGCGGCGAGCAGCGACCCGAGGAGGGCGGCGCTCTCGTCGCGGCGGCCCGAGTCGAAGCCGCTCCGGGGCGTCAGCCGCAGCGACGGCAGGTGCACGACGTAGACGGCGATCTCGCCGCGCGGGGTGGCGGCCGTGGCCCGCAGCCCGCGCTGCCAGTCGCGGCCGACCCCGTGCGGCCGGATGTCCAGCGCCCGCACCTCGGTCAGCGGGTACGCCGACCACAGGCCGACCGTGCCCAGCACCGCCGAGTGCGGGTAGCGCTCCGCGAAGGCGGCGTCGTAGGCGGGCCGCGTGGCGGGGACGACCTCCTGGAGCGCCACGAGCCCGGCGTCCGCCGCCAGCAGGGCGCGGGCGGTGCCGGCCGGGTCGGGGTTGTCGTCGGCGGCGTTGTGCTGCACCACCGTCAGGGCCGTCGGGTCCTGCGGCGCGCTGCCGGGCAGCGGGAGCAGCAGGTGGCCGAAGTGCGCGAGCCAGGCGACCGCCGGGAGGAGCGCGGCCAGCAACGCGGTCGCGGAACGGCGCAGCAGGCCCACCGCGAGCAGCGCGGGCACGGCGAGGCCCAGCCAGGGCAGGAACGTCTCCAGCAGACTGCCCGGCCGGCCCGGCAGGTCGGGGACCGTCGCGTGGAAGACGAGGAGCCACGCGGTCAGCGCCGCCGCCACCGCGGCGATCCGCCCGCGCGCCCACGTCGAACGCCCCCGCGCGTCCGGCCCCCACCTGTGGCCCCTGTTCGTACTCCCGTTCACATCCTCCACCACGCGCACTCCTGCCCGGGTGGTTCCTGCCGGCCCGTCCGACCGGGGCGGAGCTGCGGGCAGGGGCTCCCGGCGCGGGCCCGTCCCGGAAGGCGTGTGCGCGGGAGGAGGGGCAGGCATCCGCTAGCCGTCCTCGGGACGCGCCTGCCCGGTGGGAGGCGCCTTCGGGGGGCGCCCCCGCCGGGGCAGCGGGGCCGGTGCGGACGGCAGGCGGCCCGCGTCCGCGAGCGCGCGCCGCAGCAGGAACTCGATCTGCGAGTTCGCGCTGCGCAGGTCGTCCGCGGCCCAGCGCGCCAGCGCCTCGTACACCCCCGGGTCGAGGCGCAGGAGGACCTGCTTCCGCTCGCGGCGGGCGGTCACTGGTAGAGGCTGCCCGTGTTGAGGACCGGCTGCGCGGAGCGGTCGCCGCACAGCACCACCATCAAGTTGGAGACCATCGCTGCCTTCCGCTCCGGGTCCAGGTCCACAATGTCGCGCTCGGTGATCCGGTCGAGTGCCGCCTCGACCATACCCACCGCGCCCTCCACGATCTTCTGGCGCGCGGCCACCATCGCGGCGGCCTGCTGACGCTGCAGCATGGCGGAGGCGATCTCGGGGGCGTACGCGAGGTGCGTGAAGCGGGACTCGACGATGCGGACGCCCGCCGCCTGCACCCGCGTGTACAGCTCCTCCGCCAGCTTCTCCGTGATCTCCTCGGCGTTGCCGCGCAGGGACAGCCCGCCCTCGTCGTGCGCGTCGTACGGGTACTCGATCGCGATGCGCCGGACCGCGGCCTCCGTCTGCGTGGAGACGAAGCGCTCGTAGTCGTCGACCTCGAACAGCGCCTGCGCGGTGTCCTCCACCCGCCACACCACGACCGCCGCCAGCTCGATCGGGTTGCCGTACGCGTCGTTGACCTTCAGGACGGCGGTCTCGTGGTTGCGCACCCGCGTGGAGATCGCCGTCCGCGTGGAGAACGGGTTCACCCAGCGCAGGCCGTCGCTGCGCACCGTCCCCCGGTAGCGGCCGAAGAGCTGGACGACCCGCGCCTCGCCGGGCGCCACCATGTTGAGACCCGTCATGGCCAGCGCCGCGGCCAGCGCGACGAGGACGCCCAGGACCACCAGCGTCGCGCGGACCCCGGGTGCGGCGCTGGTGGTGGACCCCGCCGCGAACAGGGCGCCGCCGGCGAGGACGCCGGTCAGTCCGGCCAGCAGGGCGGGGCCGCCGCCCGCGCTGTAGGCGGTGAACTCCCGCACCTCGGTCGCGGCCGCCCCGGCGGGCGCGGGTGCTGCGGCGGGTGACGTGTCGGCCGCCGGGGCGGACGGTGTGGAGGGGGTTGCGGACGGTGTGGATGCGGACATGGGAGGCCCCCGGTTCTGCAGCGGTCTGCTGCCGTACTGATCTGCTCTCTCTGTATGAGCAAAATGATATCACTTTAGCGGGGGCGGCAACCTTGCGCAGCCCCCGTGAGTCGGTTCCGTGTGGAACGGGTGCTGATTGTCACGTTCCGATAAGGCCGGATCCATTGGTCTATGTCGCCTGTGACGGGTTAGCTTGCTGAGCCGATCCGGCGGTGTGAGAGCGAACGAAGACGTCAGCAGAGAGCCGAAGAGACGAAGAGCGGAGCAACGGAGCCATGGCCCGAGCGGATGCGCGACGGTCCCGGCAGCGCGGGTCGCGCCGGGAAGGCACGGAACGGGGCCGCATACGGCGCCTCTTCACCTGGCGGAAGCTGCTGGGCACCTTCCTCGTGGGCGCCCTGCTCGCGATGGGCGCCCTGTACATCGTGTACCTGATGGTGCCCGTCCCCGCGGCGAACGCGACGGCCACCCTCCAGAGCAACGTCTACCGCTACGCCGACGGCACGCTCCTCGCCCGCAAGGGCGAGTACAACCGCTCCATCATCGGGCTGGACAAGATCCCCGACCCGGTCGAGAAGGCGTTCGTCGCCGCCGAGAACAAGACCTTCTACACGGACGCGGGCGTCGACGTCATGGGCACCGGCCGCGCCGTCTTCAACACGGTGACCGGCAACGGCCGCCAGGGCGGCTCCACCATCACCCAGCAGTACGTCAAGAACTACTACCTGGACCAGAGCCAGACCGTCACCCGCAAGCTCAAGGAACTGGTCATCGCCCTCAAGGTGGACCAGCGCAGCAGCAAGGACGAGATCCTCGCCGGCTACCTCAACACCAGCTACTTCGGCCGTGGCGCCTACGGCATCCAGGCCGCCGCGCAGGCGTACTACGGCGTCGACGCGAGCGAACTGACCATCCCGCAGGGCGCCTACCTCGCCTCGCTGCTCCAGGCCCCCAACCAGTACGACTGGTCCACGGCGACCCCGACCGGCCGCAAGCTCGTGCGGGAGCGCTGGGACTACGTCCTCGACAACATGGTCGAGAAGCAGTGGCTCGACGCGGCCGAGCGCGCCGGGCTCACCTTCCCCGAACCGCAGAAGCCGAAGGCCGCCCCCGGCATGGAGGGGCAGACCGGGTACCTCGTGGAAGCCGCCAACCAGGAACTGATGCGGGCGGGCGTCTCCGAGGAGGACATCAACGCCGGCGGGTGGACGGTCACCCTCACCGTCGACAAGAAGCGGCAGGACGAACTCGTCGAGGCCGTCGGGGACCAGCTGGAGAGCAAGCTCGACCGCGAGGGCGACGAGGTCGACGCCACCGTCCAGGCCGGCGCCACCTCCGTCGACCCGAAGACCGGCCACGTCGTCGCCCTGTACGGCGGCGTCGGCGCCACCGAGCACTGGCTGTCCAACGCGACCCGCCGCGACTACCAGCCCGCCTCCACCTTCAAGCCCCTCGTGTTCGCCTCCGCCCTGGAGAACGGCTCCGAGACCCAGGACGGGCGCCGCATCGGCGTCAACACCGTCTACGACGGCACCAGCAGGCGTCCCGTCGTAGGCAGCGACACCCCGTTCGACCCGGAGAACGAGGACGACCGCAGCTGGGGCCCCGTGACCGTCCAGCAGGCCATGAACAAGTCGGTCAACTCCGTCTTCGCGCAGATGATCGTGGACGTCGGACCCGCCAAGGTGAAGAAGACCGCCCTCGACCTCGGCATGAAGGACGGCGACGCGTTCGTGGAGAAGCCCGCCATGTCGCTGGGCACCATGGGCGCCTCCACCTGGGACATGGCCGGCGTCTACGCCACGCTCGACAACCACGGCAAGAAGGTCACGCCGACGATCGTGAAGTCCGTCGAGCACAAGGACCGCACGGTCGAGCTGCCCGACCCGATCGGTCCGCAGGCCATCAGCCGCAAGAGCGCCGACACCGTCACCTCCGTGCTGACCGGCGTCGTCGACGCGGGCTCGGGCCGCGCCGCGGACACCTCCGCGTACGACGCCGCGGGCAAGACCGGCACCTCGGAGAACAACAAGGCCGCCTGGTTCGTCGGTTACACCCCCGAACTCGTCACGGCCGTGGCGCTGTTCGGCGAGGACGCCGAGAAGGGCCGGCAGGTGACGCTGACGGGCACGGCGAACGCGGGCCGCGCCAGCGGCGGCGGCTTCCCCGCCCGGATCTGGGCCGACTACACCCGCGACGCCCTCGGCGGCGGTTCCGACGCCGAGTTCGACCTCGACCTCATCGACAGCCCGCGGCAGGACCCGCTGCCCGACCCGGACGCCTCACGGAGCCCCTCACCGAGCACGTCCACCTCACCGTCCGCGAGCGAGAACACCGGACCGTCCCGCGAGCCGTCCGAGCCCGCGTCGTCCTCCCCGGCCTCCAGCCGCCCGCCGAACCCGCCGAAGCCGCCCACGAGCCCCAGCGTGCCCCCGCCGGTCGACCCCCCGACCGACTCCCCGGACCCCACGGGCTCCCCGGGCGACAGCGGCGGCGACACCGGCACGGACCCGGGCACGATCACCGGCCCGGGCGACACCAGGCCGTTCCAGCCGCCCGGCGCGTAACGGCCGCCCCGGACACCCGTACAGCGGCCGGCTCCCCACGGACCACGGGGGAGCCGGCCGCCGCGCATCACGGGCCCCGCCCGCTGCGGACGCCGCGATGACGCCCCGCACCGACAGGGCACCGCCAGGGCCGAGCTCCGAGCGGTACGGCAGTGCGGGGCTCGGCCCCCGCGCCGTGGAGGACCGCCGCAGGGGAGATCCGAGCCGTACGGCGCCGTGGGAAGGGGCTACACCGGGGTCGGCAGTTCGAACCACACGACCTTGCCCGTCGACAGCCGGGTGGCGCCCCACCGGCGGGCCAGCCGGTTCACCAGGAACAGCCCGCGCCCGCCCTCGTCGGTGTCCCGCGCCCTGCGTTGCCGGGGCAGCTGGGGCGAGTCGTCGCCGACCTCGCACCGCAGCACGTCCGTCCGCAGCAGCCGCAGCGTCACCGGCCGTGTCGCGTAGCGCACCGCGTTCGTCACGACCTCGCTGACCAGCAGCTCCACCGAGTCCGTCAGGTCCTCCAGGCCCCACCGGGTCAGCGCCTTGCGGGCCAGCCGCCGGGCCCGGCCGGGAGCGGCGTCCTCCGGCTCCAGGAACCAGTACGCCACGTCGCTCGGCGCGATCCCGTCGAACCGCGCCGCCAGCAGCGCGATGTCGTCGTCCCGGTCACCGGGCCCGAGCATGTCCAGCACGTCGTCGCACAGCGCCTCCAGCGGAGGCGAGTGGTCGGGGCCGGTCAGCTGGGCGGTCGCCGCCAGCCTCTCCCGCAGCAGCTCTATCCCGGCCCACACGTCACGCAGTCGCGATTCGACGAGCCCGTCGGTGTAGAGCAGCAGGGTCGCCCCCGCGGGCGCGTCCAGCTCCACCGCCTCGAAGTCGACGCCGCCGACCCCGATCGGCGCACCCGGCGGCACCCGCAGCACCTCCGCACGCCCGCCCAGGTGCAGCAGGACCGGCGGCGGGTGGCCCGCGTTGGCGATCGTGATGCGGTGCGCTACCGGGTCGTACACCGCGTACAGGCAGGTCGCCATGCGGTTCTCGCCCAGCCGCTGCGCCTGCTCGTCCAGGTGGTGCAGCACCTCCTGCGGCGGCAGGTCGAGCCCCGCGAGGGTCTGCGCGGTCGTCCGCAGCTGTCCCATGATCGCCGCCGACGTCATGGAGTGGCCCATGACGTCGCCCACGACGAGGGCGACCCTGCTGCCGGGCAGCGGGATCGCGTCGTACCAGTCGCCGCCCACCCGGGCCGTCTCGGCGGCCGGCAGGTAGCGGGACGCCAGCTTCACCCCGGTCGGCTGCGGCAGGTTCTCGGGCAGCATGGTCCGCTGGAGCTCGTCCGCGATGTACGCCTCCCGCCCGTACAGCACCGCCTTGTCGATGCCGAGCGCCGTGTGCGTCGCCAACTGCGCCGCCACGAGCAGGTCGTTCTGCTCGAACGGCGGAGTGTCGGAGCCCCGCAGGAACACCGCCGCACCGATGACGCGGCGCCGCCCGCGCAGCGGCGCCAGCACGGCCCGGTGCCCGGACGGCACGGTCCTGCCCTCGCCGAGCAGTTCGGGCAGCGCGGCACGGGCCGCCTCGGAGTCGCCGAACACCGGCCGCACCCCGCGCAGCACCTCGGCGAGCGGACCGCCCGGCTGCACCTCGCACAGCTCGGCGGCCGGGCTCGGCTCGCCCGCGTCGGGCGCCACGACCGGCCCCGACGTCAGCAGGCCCAGGTCCGAGGCGGAGTCCTCCTCTGTTAACCGCAGCCGGTCCGTGCGGCGCAGCCGCAGCACGAACGGGTCGACGGGCCGCTCGTCGCCCACCGGCAGCGGGTCCCGGAGGTAGACGAGGATCGCGTCGGAGAAGGTGGGGACGGTGGCGCGGCACAGCCCGAGGACGATCTCGTCCAGGTCGAGGCCGCGGGCGATCCGCCGCGTGGCGGCCCCCACGAACCGCAGCCGGTCGCCCTCCCGCCGCGCCGTCCCGACCGGCTCGTGCCGCGCCGTCGGCAGGGACCCGGAGGCGTCCGTCGGTGGGGGCGGCTCGCCCGGTGCTGACACTCCGTGGTCCGCCGGGCTCACGGCCGCCGTGCCCGCCCCGGTGCCGGAACCGCTGCCCGCGGCGGACGCCGGTCCGTCTTCGGTCCCGGCGACGGACCCGTCCGGCGCCGGGCGTCCGGCACCGGTCTGCGGCGCCTCCCCGTCCACCGGCGCCGACGCGTCGGCGCCGACGCCGGTACCGCTCGCCTGCCGGCGCGGTGCGGGCGGCCCCGCCTGGCCCGTCTGGCCCGCCTGCGCCGCCGCGCGGGCGTCGGCGGCGCGGCCGGGCCC
>NZ_MKXB01000112.1:0-38534 GCF_001865245.1 Streptomyces sp. CC53
GGTCTCCTCGTACAGGACGGCCTCGAACTTGTGGGTGTCCAGGCCCGCGCCGCCGAACAGCGCGAACGCCGGGCCCGTGGACAGCGGGCTGTACGCGGCGGCCAGCGCCACCGCGGCCAGCACGCCGGCGCCGCCGAGCAGCGCCCGCGCCCCCGGCCAGCCGTAGGCGACGGCCCGCCACGCGGCCAGCACCACGAGGCCCGCCACCACGAACGTCTGCCGGTACGGGCTGCCGTTCGGCGTGGCGAAGACGTGCCACACCAGGTGCGTCGGCTCCCACTGGAGCGACAGCAGGGCGCCCGCCGCGAGCCCGCCCCACACCCACCGCTCGCGCACCGGCACGCCCCCGTGGAACGGCAGCGCCGCGGCCAGCAGCAGCGCCCCCGCACCCAGAAACAGCGCCGGCGTGAAGAAGCTGTACGTCGCGGGGAGCGCCCGCGCCGCCAGGTCGGTCCAGTCGGCGGGCGCGAACGCGCGCGTCCAGCCGGGGTAGGCGTGCCGCGACCCCAGGAACACGGGCGCGAGGACCGGCGCGGCAAGCCCCACGCCCAGCAGGACCGTCGCCGCGGCCCTGCCCCACACCCGCAGCGGGGTGCGCAGCCCGCCGCGGGCCGCCAGCACCAGGGCGGCGCCGATCGTCGCCATGTAGGCGGTGTAGAAGTTGGCCGTCCACACGAGGGCCACGGCCAGCGGCGCCAGCACCGGGCGGCGGCCCTCGCGGACCCACTCCGCGACCAGGCACAGCAGCGGGAAGCCGACGAGCCCGTCCAGCCACATCGGGTTGTAGGCGGCCTCGATCACCGACCAGCCGCACAGCGCGTAGGACGCCCCCAGCACGGCGGCGCCCCACCGGCTGGCGGACCCCCTGCCGTGGCGCACCAGCAGCAGGGCCATGAGCGCGGCGGCCGTCGACGTCTTCAGGACCGTGACGACGTACACGGCGAGGTCGATCCGGTCCCGCGGGAAGACCCCGACGAGCAGGGCGAACGGGCTCGTCAGGTACGTGCCCAGGTCGGGCAGCAGGCTCGTGCCGAACCCGGCCCGCCAGTTCAGCAGCGGCCCGCCGCCGGCCCGCCCGTGCAGCAGGTCCCACAGGTACGCGTGGTACGGCACGAACTGGTTGCCGAGGTCGTTGACGGCCCGGGTGCGCCCGCCGAAGGGGAAGGTGCGGGCCGCGGCGTCGCCCGCGCACACGGCGAGCGCGACGAGGACCGCGGCGAGGCCGCCCACGCGGGCGGCGGCCGCGCGCGGCCGGCCCGCCGGGGAGGGCCTGGGAGGGGGCGGGGGTCCGGAGGGGGAGGAGGCCGCTGCGGAGGAAGTCGGGGACGGAACCACGCCCCGAATATGCCAGCGCTCCGGCGGTGGAATCGGGCGTCCGCAGGCGAGTTCACCGGATGTCCTTCTGCGCGCAACGGGACGACCGTGCCCCCGACACGCACCGGGGATGTGGTGAACGCCGTGCTGATCTCGATTGTGGTGCCGTGCTTCGACGAGGAAGAGATCATCGGCCGCTTCCACGAGCGGGTGACCGAGGAGATCTCCGGATACGGGGTGGAATTCGAGCTGGTCTACGTCGACGACGGCAGTCGCGACCGGACCCTCGCCCTGCTGCGCGAGCAGGCAGCGGCGGACCCCCGCGTCCGCTACGTCTCCTTCAGCCGGAACTTCGGCAAGGAGGCGGCCATCCTCGCCGGGCTGCGCCACGCCGAGGGGGACGCGGTGGTCCTCATGGACGCCGACCTCCAGCACCCGCCGGAGCTGGTGGGCCGCATGCTGGAGCTGCACGCCGAGGGCCACGACCAGGTCGTCGCCCGCCGCAGCCGCACCGGCGACCGCGTCACCCGCACCCTGCTGGCCCGTGCCTACTACCGGCTGATCAACCGGCTCGTCGACGTCGAGCTCGTCGACGGCGTCGGCGACTTCCGGCTGCTGTCCCGGCGCACCGTCGACGCGATCCTGGAACTCACCGAGTACAACCGCTTCTCGAAGGGCCTCTTCGCCTGGGTCGGATTCCGGACGGCGACGTTCTCGTACGAGAACGCCACCCGCGAGCAGGGCCGCTCGAAATGGACGTTCGGAAAACTCCTCAATTACGGACTCGACGGTCTGCTGTCCTTCAACAACAAACCGCTGAGAGCCGCGCTCTACCTCGGAATGGCCCTGGTCGCCGCTGCCTGCTTGTATGCGGCATGGATCGTCGGTGACGCCCTCGTCAACGGTGTCGACACCCCCGGATACGTCACCCTCCTGGTGGCGGTCACCGCCCTTGCCGGGGTCCAGATGGTGATGCTCGGCGTGATCGGGGAGTATGTGGGCCGTATCTACTACGAGGTGAAGCGGCGCCCGCACTTCCTGGTGCAGGAGACCGACGCCGCGCCGGTGCGCCGGTCGGCACCCCGGGCCCGCCGACCGTCCGCAGAGGAGCTCACGCGCACATGACCGGCGTCAGCGGCCAGATCGTCAGGTTCGCCCTCGTGGGGGTGGTGAACACCGGCACGTACTACGGCATGTACCTGCTGTTCCTGACGCTCGGGCTGCCGTACGTCGCCGCGCACGTCGTCGCGTTCCTGCTCTCGATGGTCGGCTCGTTCTTCCTGAACAGCTACTTCACCTACCGCACGCGGCCCACGTGGCGGAAGTTCCTGCTGTTCCCGCTGACCAACGCCGCCAACTTCGTGATCACCACCGCCGGCGTGTATCTGCTGGTCGACGTCGCGGGGATGGCGGACACGTACGCGCCGCTGCTGGCGGCGGCCGCGGCGATCCCGGTCACCTTCGTCGTCTCCCGGACGATCATGCTGCGTCCCGAGACCCCCCGGGACCGTGAATCGTTGGCAGATGTGGCAGAAGTGGCGCCGAAGTAGTGGCCTGGGCCACAGCCACTGCTTACCATCGATCACCGCAAGGTCGTTACTGCGTTTCCCGGGGGACGCCCCCCGGTCCCCCAGCCGACGTACGACCCACGCCGGGAGGCCCCCTTTGCACCGCCTGCACCGTCGCCGCAGCACCGCGCTCCTGACCGTGTCCGCCGCACTCGTCGCGGCCCCGCTCCTCACCGCCTGCGGCAGCGGGGCGCACCCGGGGGCGGCGGCCGTCGTGGGCGGCGACCGCATCCAGACCGCCGCGCTCCAGGCCCAGGTCCGGGAGGTCCGCGCCGCGCAGGAGGCGTCCCCCCAGGCCGAGCAGCTGATCAAGGCCACGGGCGACCTCAGCCGGGAGAAGCTCAACGGCATGATCTTCGACCGGGTCGTCGACAAGGTCGCCGCGGACGCCGGGGTGAGCGCCACCCGCAAGGAGGTCCAGCAGACCCGGAAGGCCGCCGCCGAGCAGTACGGCGGCGACGCCCAGTTCGCCGCGATGCTCCTCCAGCAGCAGGGCACCGCCCCCGACGAGATCGACACCGTCGTCCGCCGCAACATCCTCATGAACAAGGTGGCCGACAAGCACGGCGTCACCAACAGCCCCGAGGGCCAGAAGAAGCTCATGGAGCTGTTCTCCGCCGCGTCCGAGTCCCTCGACATCGAGGTGAACCCGCGCTACGGCACCTGGGACGACGAGAACATCCAGCTCGGCCGGTACGAGGCGCCCTGGCTCCGCCAGCTCACCCGCGACCCGGCGACGGGCCCCGAAGGGCTGTAGACCCCGCCCCGCGGAGGGCACGCGGCGGCGGGCGGTAGGTTCGTGGGGTGAACGCTGAAGCCCCCGGAGCCGGCCGCATCGTCCTCCTCACCGCCAGCCACCGCGTGGCCCCCGGACTGCTGTCCTGGCCCGCATGGCAGGCCCTGCACGCCGCCGACCGGGTGCTCTGCGCCGACCCGCGCCACCCGCAGCTGCCGTACCTCCGCGAGGCGGGCGTCACCGTCGACGTCGCGGAACCGGCGGCCCGGGACCTGGCCGCCTGGTGCGCGGACGGCGCGCGCACCGCGGTGGTCCTCGCGTCCGGCGAGGGCGACCGGGCCCTCACCGACGGTCTGGCCCGCCTCGCCGGCTCCGGCCGCGCCGCCCTGCCCGATCTGGAGCTGCTCCCCGGCTCGTACGACCTGCCGGGGGCGCGGCTGCTGGACCTCGTCGAGGTCATGGACCGCATCCGCCGCGAGTGCCCCTGGTCCTCCCGGCAGACCCACCGGGGCCTCGCCAAGTACGCCATCGAAGAGGCGTACGAACTGGTCGAGGCGATCGAGGACGGGGAGCGCGGGGAGCTGCGCGAGGAACTCGGCGACGTCCTCCTCCAGGTGGTCTTCCACGCCCGCATCGCGGAGGAGGACGAGGAGGAGCCGTTCTCCGTCGACGACGTGGCGGCCACCCTCGTCGACAAGCTCGTCCACCGCCACCCGCACGTCTTCGGCGACGAGCACGCCGAGACGCCCGAGGAGGTCAAGGCGCACTGGCTGCGCACGAAGGCGGAGGAGAAGCAGCGCACGTCCGTGACGGACGGCATCCCGCTGGGCCAGCCCGGCCTCGCCCTCGCCGCCAAGCTCGCGGGCCGCGTCCGCACCGCGGGCCTGGACGTCCCGCTGCCGGCCGGCCGGGGCGTCGGCTACGAACTGCTGGCCCTGGCCGTGCGCGCCGAGGCCGAAGGCGCCGACCCGGAAGCCGCCCTGCGCGCCGCCGCCCGCACCTACCGCGACGCCATCCTCACGGCGGAACGCCAGGGGGCGTAGCCCGACACGCGCCCCCGCCAGGCCCCGGACCGCCGGGGCGCCGGGACCGTGCGGGGCGCCAGGCCGCCGGCCGCCGGGCGGGGCGCTCGACCGGCACCGGGGCCGCCCCAGGCCCTCCGGCGGCGGGCCGCGGGCCCCTGAGGCGGACCGTGCCCGTCGGGGCCGCCCCGCGGGCGGATACCGTCGGAGGGTGAACGCCCCGCACCACGGCCCCGACACCCCGCCCGAGCTCTTCACCTGGGAGTTCGCCGCCGACCCGTACCCGGCGTACGCCTGGCTGCGGGAGCACGCGCCCGTGCACCGGACCCGGCTGCCCAGCGGCGTCGACGCCTGGCTCGTCACCCGGTACGCCGACGCCCGGCAGGCCCTCGCGGACCAGCGGCTCAGCAAGAACCCCGCGCACCACGCCGAGCCCGCCCACGCCAAGGGCAAGACCGGCATCCCGGGGGAGCGCAAGGCCGAGCTGATGACGCACCTGCTCAACATCGACCCGCCGGACCACACCCGGCTGCGCCGGCTCGTGTCGAAGGCGTTCACGCCGCGCCGGGTCGCCGCGTTCGCGCCCCGCGTGCAGGAGCTGACCGACTCCCTCATCGACGACTTCGCCACGAAGGGCGAGGCCGACCTCATCCACGACTTCGCCTTCCCCCTCCCCATCTACGCCATCTGCGACCTGCTCGGCGTGCCCCGGGAGGACCAGGACGACTTCCGCGACTGGGCCGGCCAGATGATCCGGCACGGCAGCGCGCCCCGCGGCGGCGTCGCCCGGGCCGTGAAGCGGATGCGGGCCTACCTCGTGGAGCTCATCCACCGCAAGCGCGAGGACCGGCGCCACGAAGGGGCGGAGGACCTGATCTCCGGCCTCATCCGGGCTTCCGACCACGGTGAGCACCTCACCGAGAACGAGGCCGCCGCCATGGCGTTCATCCTGCTGTTCGCCGGCTTCGAGACCACCGTCAACCTCATCGGGAACGGCACGTACGCGCTGCTGCGCGACCCCGGGCAGCGCGCGCGCCTCCAGCGCTCCCTGGCCGCGGGGGAGACCGGCCTGCTCGCCACCGGTGTGGAGGAACTCCTGCGCTACGACGGGCCGGTGGAGCTCGCCACGTGGCGGTTCGCCACCGAGCCGCTCACCCTCGGCGGCCAGGAGATCGGGCGCGGCGACCCGGTCCTCGTCGTGCTCGCCGCCGCCGACCGCGACCCGGAGCGGTTCGACGACCCCGACACCCTGGACCTCGCCCGGAGCGACAACCAGCACCTGGGGTACGGGCACGGCATCCACTACTGCCTGGGCGCACCGCTCGCACGGCTGGAGGGGCAGACCGCGCTGGCGACCCTGCTGACCCGTCTCCCCGACCTCGACCTCGCGGTCGAACCGGGCGAACTCCGTTGGCGCGGCGGGCTCATCATGCGGGGGCTGCGCACCCTACCTGTCCGCTTCACCCCGGAAAGGCCGTGACACTCCGTCAAGGCTGTGATCTACGCGTGATCTCCTCTGCATCGACTTGTGATGCACGGGCGAATGGCCTACGTTCACCGTCACCTCAGCAGTCACGCGAAAGGCCCAACGCATGCGCTCCGGGAACGGACGACACCGTCGACCCCGTCAGGCTCCTGCCCTCGTCGTCGCGGCGGGGGTGACCGGATCAGCGATCGCCCTGCCCCTGCTCGGCGCCGGCTCCGCGTCGGCGGCGGACGCCGCGACCTGGGACCGCGTCGCCGAGTGCGAGACCGGCGGTCTGTGGAGCGCGGACCTCGGCAACGGCTACTACGGCGGGCTGCAGTTCTCCCAGGAGACCTGGCAGGCGTACGGCGGCACCGACTACGCGCCCCGCGCCGACCTGGCCACCCGCGCCGAGCAGATAGCCGTCGCCGAGCGGGTGTTCGCGGCGCAGGGCGCGAAGGCGTGGGAGACCTGCGCGCCGATCGCCGGCCTCGGTACCGCGGTCGGCGGCGGCGCCACCCCCACCTCCCCGGCGGACGGCGGTCAGGAGACGGCCACCCCCGAAGAGGCCGGCACCGGGGCGGACAAGAGCAGCGACAAGGCAGACAAGGCGGACAAGGGAGACGAGGAGGGTGAGGGCGGCGTGTCCGACGTGTCGGATGCCGCCGGGTCGGCGGAAGGCGCCGAGGAGCCCGGCGCGGCCTCCACCGGGCCCGACGCCTCCACCTCCCCGTCCGCGCAGCCCTCCACCGCTCCCGCCGAGGAGGGCGGGACCGAGGCCGCTGCCGAGGGGAGCGCCGTACCGGCCCCCGGCACGGCCCCCGACCCCGCGCCCGGCACCGGCAAGCACCGCGGCGAACCGGCCAAGGACGAGGTCCCGGAGGGCCTCGGGGTGCCCGGCACCGAAGGTGCGGAGGCGACCGCTCCGGGAGCGGTCGCCGAGGAGCGCGGGAACGGGCGGCACGCCTCGCGCGGCGACGCGGCTGCGCGCGGCCTCGACGGCGCCCCGGCCGACGGCACGTACACGGTGCAGCCGGGCGACAACCTGTGGGCCATCGCGGACACCCACGAGGTCCCCGGCGGCTGGACGGCGCTCTACGGCGCGAACCGCGAGGTCGTGGGTGACGACCCCGACCTCATCCTGCCTGGTCAGAGCCTCGATCTGGGGTAGGAACAAGGGTAGTTACGGGCGGAATGTCCACTTCCGTGGAAGTGAGACAAGAGTCTCTTCGCTCCAAGTGGCGCCCGGCCGCCCCCAAGTCGCCGCACTCCAGGGCTCACCTGCACAAATGTGCGCCAAAAGGGGGCGCGTGCGCCGGGTTTGAGCTCGATGTCCCCCTTTGAACTCGCACCGGCTTTCTGATTACGGTCAGGACCGCTCGCCACCGCGGGCCCCGCCGACCGGTACGCCGAATCCTGCCGACGGCCGACGGGAACAGTCGACGCTTCGTGCGCCGCAGGCAGGAGCGGGGGACCCAAGGTAAGTGCCGGGTCCGGCCGTCGAGAGACGGCCGGCCACCGGCTTGGGGTGAAGCCGCGCGTCCGTCAGGGCGCACACGCGGCCGGGCGACTCCCCGCCCGAACCCGACAGCTCACCTCGCAGGCGTCGGTGAGGAGATACGCCATGCTGCTTTCCGGCAAGGGCAAGCACCGTCGCCCGTCCAAGGCCGTCCGATTCGCCGCGTTCGCCGGGATCACCGGTGCCGCCGTCGCCGCGCCGCTGATGGTCGCCACCAACGCCAACGCCGCCACCTCCGCCGAGTGGGACCGCGTCGCCCAGTGCGAGTCCGGCGGCAACTGGTCCATCAACACCGGCAACGGCTACTACGGCGGCCTCCAGTTCAGCGCCTCCACCTGGGCCGCGTACGGCGGCACCAAGTACGCCCCGACGGCCAACCTGGCCAGCAAGTCCCAGCAGATCGAGATAGCCGAGAAGGTCCTCGCGGGTCAGGGCAAGGGCGCCTGGCCGCACTGCGGTGTGGGCCTGTCCAATGCCCCGTACGGCGGAGGCGCCGCCCAGGCCGCGCCGAAGGCCCAGGCGAAGCCCAAGGCGCAGCCGAAGCCGAAGGCCCAGGCCCAGCCCAAGGCCCAGCCGAAGGCCGCGCAGTCCGGCGAGCGCGCCTCGCGCGCCGAGACCCGCGAGGTCGCCCCGTCCACCGCCCCGGCCAAGCCGAAGACGGTCAAGAAGGGTGACGGCGAGTACACCGTCGTGGCCGGCGACACCCTCGGCACCATCGCCGAGAAGCAGGGTGTGAAGGGTGGCTGGAAGAAGCTGTTCGACCTCAACAAGGACATCGTCGAGGACGCCGACCTCATCTACCCGGGCCAGCAGCTCCACCTGAGCTGACCGGCCGCCCCGGACCGGCCCCGGCCTGACGCGTCCTCCCCCGTGCGCGTCGGGCCGGGGCCTCCTGCCGCGCATGGCGAACCGTCACAAAGCGGGCGATGACGGATGAGGAAAGCCCTGCTCATAGCGGTTACCTGCGGGTAGGAATGGTGTCCATTCGTCCGGAACCGCCAGTCTTCGTGTCCTTTTTCGTCCCAGGGGGCGGGCAGTCGCCGGGCACGGCCGTCCCGCCGGTTAGGCTCTTGCCGCAAGGCCAAAGATCCTGCACTCCACGCGTCACATCCCAGAAGGAGATGCTCGTGCCGTCCATCGACGTCGTCGTAGCCCGGGAAATCCTGGACTCCCGAGGCAACCCCACGGTCGAGGTCGAGGTCGGCCTCGACGACGGCAGCACCGGCCGTGCTGCCGTTCCTTCCGGTGCCTCCACCGGAGCGTTCGAGGCCCTTGAGCTCCGCGACGGTGACAAGGACCGCTACCTCGGCAAGGGTGTCGAGAAGGCCGTGCTCGCCGTCATCGAGCAGATCGGCCCGGAGCTCGTCGGCTACGACGCCACCGAGCAGCGGCTGATCGACCAGGCGATGTTCGACCTGGACGCCACCCCGGACAAGTCCTCGCTCGGCGCCAACGCCATCCTCGGCGTCTCCCTCGCCGTGGCCCACGCCGCAGCCGAGGCGTCCGACCTGCCGCTCTTCCGCTACCTCGGCGGCCCGAACGCGCACCTGCTGCCGGTGCCGATGATGAACATCCTGAACGGCGGCTCGCACGCCGACTCCAACGTGGACATCCAGGAGTTCATGATCGCCCCGATCGGCGCGGAGTCCTTCTCCGAGGCCCTGCGCTGGGGCACCGAGGTCTACCACACCCTCAAGAAGGTCCTGAAGGACAAGGGCCTGTCCACCGGCCTCGGCGACGAGGGCGGCTTCGCCCCGAACCTGGACTCCAACCGCGCCGCGCTCGACCTCATCCTGGAGGCCGTCAAGCAGGCCGGCTACACCCCGGGCAAGGACATCGCCCTGGCGCTCGACGTCGCCGCGTCCGAGTTCTACAAGGACGGCGCCTACGCCTTCGAGGGCAAGTCCCGCACGGCCGCCGAGATGACCGACTACTACGCCGAGCTCGTCGAGGCGTACCCGCTGGTCTCCATCGAGGACCCGCTGTTCGAGGACGACTGGGACGGCTGGAAGACCATCACCGAGAAGCTCGGCACGAAGGTCCAGCTCGTCGGTGACGACCTGTTCGTCACCAACCCGGAGCGCCTGGCCCGCGGCATCGAGGAGAGCGCCGCCAACGCCCTGCTCGTCAAGGTGAACCAGATCGGCTCGCTCACCGAGACCCTGGACGCCGTCGAGCTGGCCCAGCGCAACGGCTTCAAATGCATGATGTCCCACCGCTCCGGCGAGACCGAGGACGTCACCATCGCCGACCTCGCCGTCGCCACCAACTGCGGTCAGATCAAGACCGGCGCCCCGGCCCGCTCCGAGCGCGTCGCCAAGTACAACCAGCTGCTGCGCATCGAGGAGATCCTCGACGACGCCGCGGTGTACGCCGGCCGCAGCGCCTTCCCGCGGTTCCGCTCCGCGAACCAGTAAGCGCGGCGGGCACCGGGTCCGCCGACCCGGTGGTTCGCGTACGTCCCCGGCCACGGTCCCGTACCGTGTCCGGGGACGTCGTACGTGTACGTGGGGGCGAAGGAGGAGCGAGCCGATGGCGACGCAGAACCGGGAACGGTTCTCCACCGCGACCAGGCTGCGGCTGCTGGGCGAGCAGACCGCCGCCCGCGTCTACCGCTCCCAGAACCGCCGCCAGGCGCGCCGCTCCCGCCTCACCGGCCGGGCCGCGTTCCTCGCCCTCGTCGTCTGCTCGATGATCGTGGCGCTCGCCTACCCGATGCGGCAGTACGTGTCCCAGCGCGGCGAGATCGCCGAGCAGGAGCGGCTCGCCCGGGAGGCCGCGGCCCGCGTCGAGGAGCTGCGCGACGAGAAGGCCCGCCTCCAGGACGACGCCTACATCCGGCGCCTCGCCCGCGAGCACCTGCACTACGTGATGCCCGGCGAGACCGCGTTCACCATGAACGACCCCGAGGCGGCACCCGAGCGCCGCCAGGACCAGGAAGGCAACGGCCGACCCTGGTACTCCAACGTCTGGGACGGCGTCGACCGCGCCGACCAGCAGGACCGCTAGTACGCCCCACAGGAACAAGGCAGGCACAAGGCAGGCATGGACACGCCCCCTCCGCAGACCGAACGCACCGAGCCGACCGAGGCCGACGTCGCCGCGTTCAAGGAACAGCTCGGCCGCCCGCCGCGCGGCCTGCGGGCCATCGCGCACCGCTGCCCCTGCGGCGAGCCCGACGTGGTGGAGACCGCGCCCCGGCTCCCCGACGGCACCCCCTTCCCGACGACGTACTACCTCACGTGCCCCCGCGCCAACTCGGCGATCGGCACGCTGGAGGCGAACGGCGTCATGAAGGAGATGACGGAGCGCCTGGAGCAGGACCCTGAGCTCGCCGCCGCCTACCGCGCCGCGCACGAGGACTACCTCGCCCGCCGCGACGCCATCGAGGTCCTGGAGGGCTTCCCCAGCGCCGGCGGCATGCCCGACCGCGTCAAGTGCCTGCACGTCCTGGTGGCCCACTCCCTGGTGGCCGGCCCCGGGGTGAACCCGCTGGGCGACGAGGCCCTCGCGATGCTGCCCGAGTGGTGGGCGAAGGGCCCCTGCGTCCAGGTCGACCGCGCGGAGGAGGGTGGCGCACGGTGACGCGCGTGGCGGCCGTCGACTGCGGCACCAACTCGATCCGCCTCCTGGTGGCGGACGTGGACCCGGCGACCGGCGAGGTCGTCGACCTCGACCGACGGATGACGATCGTCCGCCTCGGGCAGGGCGTGGACCGCACGGGCCGGCTGGCGCCCGAGGCGCTGGAGCGCACCTTCGCGGCCTGCCGCGAGTACGCCGCCGTCATCGAGGAACTCGGGGCGCAGAAGCTCCGCTTCGTGGCGACGTCCGCGTCCCGGGACGCGGAGAACCGCGACGACTTCGTCCGGGGTGTGCGGGACATCCTCGGCGTGGAGCCCGAGGTGGTCACCGGCGACCAGGAGGCCGAGTTCTCCTTCACGGGCGCCACCAAGGAGCTCGACGGCACCGACTCCTACCTCGTGGTGGACATCGGCGGCGGCTCCACCGAGTTCGTGGTGGGCACGGAGCACGCGCGGGCGGCCCGCTCGGTGGACATCGGCTGCGTCCGCCTGACGGAGCGCCACGTGCGGACCGACCCGCCGTCGCGGGACGAGGTGGCGGCGATCCGCGCCGACGTCCGCGCCGCCCTGGACCTGGCCGAGCGGACCGTGCCGCTGCGCGAGGCGGACACCCTGGTGGGTCTCGCCGGCTCGGTGACGACGGTCGCGGCCGTCGCCCTGGGGCTGGAGGAGTACGACTCCTCGGTCATCCACGGCTCCCGCATCTCCGCCGGGCAGGTTGCCGAGGTCACCGAGCGGCTCCGGGCGATGACCCACGACGAGCGCGCCGCGATCCCGGTCATCCACCCGGGCCGGGTCGACGTGATCATCGCCGGGGCGCTGGTCCTGCGGGAGGTCATGGAGCGGGTCGGCGCCCGCGAAGTGGTCGTGTCCGAACACGACATTCTGGACGGGATCGCCCTCTCGCTCGTGTAGGGGGCGGGGCGGCGGACTCGGGGCGGCGGCGTTCCCCGGTACGGGCAGGAGGGCCGGGTGCGCCCCCCTGCCGGCGCCCCCGGCGGAGGTGCTTCCGCCGGGGGTCTCGCGGGCGGCGGCGGCCGTCCCGCCGGCCCCGTGTCCTGGGGTTCCGGCCGTGCACGGCCTCCCGTACGGGGGCCCGTCAGCCCTGTGGAGGGGGGCGTCGAACCCGGTCCGACGGCCTGTCGGAAAAGGTTCGTGAAGTTCTTCACAAGGAAAAGGGCCCCGAAGGGGGTCTCCGGGGCCGTGGAGGCCCTTGCGATCACCTGTCAGGGCCCTTTCACGCCCGTGTTCCGTAAGTGGAAGCGGGTTTCCAGCGGATGAACCGAAGGGCCCCTCCGGTGTTGCCAAGAGCTCTCCGGGCCAGTTCACAGGGGGTGAGGGGGAGGTGAACAACGTCTTCCGTCACACCGTGGTTCCCGGCCTGCGCCATGACATCGGTCACGTGGGCGGCGCAGTGTAGCAGAGGTCTCGCCGGACCTTGTGAAGGGGCGCACGAGCGACCCCTCGGACGGGGGTGGATACTCGATGGCATGAGCACCACGGAGCGTCCCAGGATCCTCGTAGTAGGCGGTGGGTACGTAGGCCTGTACGCAGCTCGCCGCATCCTGAAGAAGATGCGCTACGGCGAGGCGACCGTCACGGTCGTCGACCCGCGCTCGTACATGACGTACCAGCCCTTCCTCCCCGAAGCCGCCGCCGGCAGCATCTCGCCGCGGCACGTCGTCGTCCCGCTGCGACGCGTGCTGCCCAAGGCCGAGGTCCTCACCGGCCGGGTCACCACCATCGACCAGGACCGGAAGGTCGCGACGATCGCCCCCCTCGTGGGCGAGGCGTACGAGCTGCCGTTCGACTACCTGGTCGTCGCGCTGGGCGCGGTCTCCCGCACCTTCCCGATCCCCGGCCTCGCCGAGCAGGGCATCGGCATGAAGGGCATCGAGGAGGCCATCGGCCTGCGCAACCACGTGCTGGAGCAGCTCGACAAGGCCGACTCGACCACCGACGAGGAGGTCCGCCGCAGGGCGCTGACCTTCGTCTTCGTCGGCGGTGGCTTCGCTGGTGCGGAGACCATCGGCGAGGTCGAGGACATGGCCCGCGACGCCGCCAAGTACTACAAGAACGTGTCCCGCGAGGACATGCGCTTCGTCCTGGTGGACGCCGCCGACAAGATCCTCCCCGAGGTCGGCCCCAAGCTGGGCACGTGGGGCAGGGAGCACCTTGAGGGCCGCGGCATCGAGGTCTACCTCAACACCTCCATGGACTCCTGCGTCGACGGCCACGTGGTGCTGAAGAACGGCCTGGAGGTCGACTCCAACACCATCGTGTGGACCGCCGGCGTCAAGCCGAACCCGGCCCTGTCCCGCTTCGGCCTCCCGCTCGGCCCCCGCGGCCACGTCGACTGCGAGCCGACGCTCCAGGTCAAGGGCACCGACTACATCTGGGCCGCGGGCGACAACGCCCAGGTCCCGGACCTCGTCGGCCGCAAGGCGGGCAACGAGAACGCCTGGTGCCCGCCGAACGCCCAGCACGCGCTGCGTCAGGCCAAGGTCCTCGGCGACAACGTGGTCTCCGGCATGCGGGGCTTCCCGCAGAAGGACTACGAGCACGCCAACAAGGGCGCCGTCGCGGGCCTCGGCCTGCACAAGGGCGTGGCGATGATCGTCATGGGCAAGATGAAGATCAAGCTCAAGGGCCGTCTCGCCTGGTACATGCACCGCGGCTACCACGGTCTGGCCATGCCGACCTGGAACCGCAAGATCCGCATCTTCGCGGACTGGACGCTCGCGATGTTCCTGAAGCGCGAGGTCGTGTCGCTCGGCGCGATCGAGTCGCCGCGCGAGGAGTTCTACGAGGCGGCCAAGCCGGCGCCGGCGCCCGCGGCGTCGAAGCCGGAGAAGGCCAAGGCCTCCTGACCCGGCCGTCCTGAAGGGCCGTCCGCCATCCGTGGTGCGGGCGGCCCTTCGGCGTACCCGCGCCCGATCCGGCGCCGCGGGCCCCTGACGCCGCCGGCCGGCCGGGGCACGGTGTCCGGAGGCGTGTGCGGGCGCACCCGGGCCGGACCCGCGGGGCCGCGCACCCCGGGCGCGTCGCGCCGCGGTGTGGGCGGTCTCCCCCGGTCAGGGCGGTCTCCCGGCAGGTGCGGGCGTCCCGTCCGCGGGCGCGCAGGCGTGCGCGCGGCGGCCGGGCGAGCCGGGCGTGCGGGGGCGCGGCGCTCCGGGGCGTGGCGCGCGGACGGCTGCGACTTTGCGTGGTTTGGGGACTGCTTTCCGTCGCCCCGGGGTGTTTTCGTGGTGCCGAGCATTTCCTGCGATGGCGTCATGGAGGTGTGCACCATGTCCGACACCGCTTCCCGGCTGGCCGCGCTCGCCGAGGACCTGACCGGCGTCCCGCTCCCCCTGCGGGTCCGGGCCTGGGACGGCAGCGAGGCGGGGCCGCCCGGCGGCGACGTGCCCGTCCTGGTCGTCCGCCACCGGCGCGCCCTGCGCCGGCTGCTGTGGAAGCCGGGTGAACTGGGCCTGGCCAGGGGCTGGGTCTCCGGTGACCTGGATGTCGAAGGCGACCTGTACGAGGCGCTGGACCGGCTCGCCGGCCCCGTGTGGGAGGGGCCGCACACCGCGCCGAGCGTGCGTGACCCGCGGGTCCGGGAGGCCGCCGCGGAACTGCTGCGGCTCGCCGGTCCGTGGCCGCCGCCCCCGCCGCCGGCCGAGGAGGTCCGGCGCCGCCGCGGCCCGCTGCACACCAGGGGGCGGGACCGGCGGGCGATCAGCCACCACTACGACGTCGGCAACGACTTCTACGCGCTCGTCCTGGGCCCGTCGATGGTGTACTCGTGCGCCTACTGGTCGGAGGGCGGCACCCTGGAGACCGCCCAGCACGACAAGATGGAGCTGGTCTGCCGCAAGCTCGGCCTCCGGGACGGCGACCGGCTGCTCGACGTCGGCTGCGGCTGGGGCTCCCTGGCCCTGCACGCCGCCCGCCACCACGGCGCCGCCGTCACCGGTGTCACCCTCAGCACCGAGCAGGCCGGGTACGCCCGCAAGCGGATCGCCGAGGAGGGGCTCGCGGACCGGATCGAGATCCGCGTGCAGGACTACCGTGACGTCCGCGACGGCCCGTACGACGCGATCGCGTCGATCGGGATGGCCGAGCACGTCGGCGCGGTCGCCTACCGGCAGTACGCCGACACGCTGTACGGCCTGCTGAAGCCCGGCGGCCGGCTCCTCAACCACCAGATCTCCCGCCGCCCGGAGCCGGACGAACAGGCGTACCGCGTCGACCCGTTCATCGACGCGTACGTCTTCCCCGACGGGGAGCTCGCGCCCGTGGGGCGCACCACCACGCTGCTGGAGGAGGCCGGTTTCGAGGTGCGGGACCTCGAAGCGCTCCGGGAGCACTACGCGCTGACGCTCCGCCGCTGGGTCGCCCGGCTGGAGGACCGCTGGGACGAGGCGGTACGCCTCACCTCGCCGGCCCGCGCCCGGGTCTGGCGGCTCTACATGGCGGCGTCGGCAGTGTCGTTCGAACGCGGCCGGATCGGCGTCAACCAGGTCCTCGCCGTGAAGACCCCCGCCGCCGGCCCCTCCGCCGGAGCCTCCCGCATGCCGCTGCGCAGCCGCGCCTGGGGCGGGGGCGGGGCTGCCTGACGGCGGGCCGCACGGGTGACGGCGTACGGCCCGGTGTGCCGGCGGGGGCATCGTCAAGGCCGCGCCGCCCCGGTGCGAGGCGGGCCGGGGGGCAGGACCGCGCCGCCCGGTGCGAGGGTGGTCCGCCGGTGTGACGGCTGGCCATCGGGAGGATCGCGCCGCCCCCGTGCGGCGGTGCTGCCCCGCCCCGGCCGGCAGCACGCTTCCGGTCCGCGGCGGCCGACGGCCGACGGGCGGAGGGCGGTGGCTCCGGAACCGTCACCGGCGCGCGGCCCGGACGGCACGAGGGCCGGGCTCCCGTGACGGGAACCCGGCCCTCGGCCCGGCGGGCGGGGGAGCGGGACGCGCCTACTCCGCCTTGATCGCGCTCAGCATGTTCAGCTTGGCCGCACTGCGCGCCGGCCACATCGCGGCGAGGACGCCGACGAGTCCGGCCAGCACCAGGAAGATCCCGATGCGGCCCCAGGGGAGCACCAGGGCGTAGTCCGGGAGGCTGCCCTTGATGGTCTCGCCGATGGCCCAGCCGAGGAACGTGCCGAGACCGATGCCGACCACCGCGCCGAACAGCGAGATGACCACGGCCTCCAGACGCACCATCCGCTTCACCCGGCGGCGGTCGAGGCCGATCGCCCGGAGCATGCCGATCTCCTGCTGGCGCTCGAAGACCGACATGGCCAGCGTGTTGACCACACCCAGCACGGCGATCAGCAGGGCCATCCCCAGCAGCCCGTACACGATGTTGAGCATCATGTTGATCATGCCGCCGATCTGGTCCCGGATGTCCTTCTTGTCCAGGACGGTCATCGCCGGGTTGTCGCCCAGCGCGCCGATCAGCGCCTTCTCGTTGGCCGCGGACTCGCCGCCGTCCATCTTCACGTAGATCTGCGGGATGTACGGCTTCACGTCGTGCGGGTTGACGACGGAGGTGTCCACCACGACCGGCGAGAGCAGCTCGGAGTCCTCGTAGAGGGCCCCGACGGTCAGCTTGCCCTTCTTGTCGTCGTTGAAGGTGGCCTCCAGGGTGTCGCCGACCTTCCAGCCGCGGGCCTCCGCGGTCTTCTCGGCGACCGCGATCCGGCCCTGGGCGAGGGAGTCCAGGGAGCCGTCGACGATCTCGACGTGCAGCACCTGTCCGAGGGCGCCGGCGGTGACGGCGGACGCGGACGCGAAGTGGCCGTCCAGCTCCAGGTAGGCCGCCTGCTGCGGGGAGACCGCGGTGACGCCCGGCGCCTTCTCCAGGGCGGTCAGCGCCGACTGGTCGAGGAAGCCGCCGCCGGCCATCTGGACCATGTAGTCGGCCTTGATCTGGTCGGTGGTCATCCGGTCGATGGACTGGCCGACGGTGACACCGATCACCGACAGGCCGGTGACCAGGGTCAGCCCGATGGCGAGGGCGGAGGCGGTCGCGCCGGTGCGGCGCGGGTTGCGGACCGCGTTCAGCCCGGCGAGCCGGCCGGAGATGCCGAAGAGGCGGACGAACAGCGGGCGGATGAGCGCGATGACGGGCCGGGACAGCAGCGGGATCAGCACGATCATGCCGATGAGGGTGAAGAACGCGCCTCCGGCGATGAGCCAGCGGCCCGTGTCGCTGCCCTTGACGGCGCCCAGCACGACCAGGGCGGCGCCGAGCCCGGCGATGACCGCGCCGATGGTGTTGCGCACGACGAGCGAGCGCTGGCTCTGCGCGGCGTGCATGCTGTTCATCGCGGCGACCGGCGGGATCTTCGCGGCGCGGCGGCCCGGCAGGTAGGCGGCCACCATCGTGATCAGGACACCGACGGCGACGGCGGCGATGACGGGAGCGGCGGTGATCACCAGCGGACCGCCCGGCACCTTCAGGTCGAAGGCGGCCATGCCGCTGCGCAGCCCCACCGCGAGGCCCAGGCCCAGGGCGAAGCCGGCGGCGGCGGCGACGAGGCCGACGATCGCGGCCTCCATCAGCACCGACCGGGTGATCTGCTTGCGGGACGCGCCCACGGCCCGCATCAGCGCGACCTCCTTGGTGCGCTGCGCGACGAGCATCGTGAAGGTGTTCGCGATGAGGAAGACACCGACGAAGAGCGCGATGCCGGCGAAGCCCAGCAGGATCTGGTTGAACGCGCCGAGTCCCTCCTCGATCTCCTTGGCCTGCTCGTCGGCGAGCGCCTGACCGGTCTTCGCCACGGCGTTGTCCGGCAGCAGCGGCAGGACCGCGTCGAGGATCTTCCCGTCGTCGGCGCCCTTGTCGGCGACGACGGTGACCTCCTCGAAGAAGCCGGGCTTGAGGAACAGCTTCTGGGCGGCCTCGGTGTCGAACAGCACCAGGCTGCCGCCCGCGCTGACGGCACCGTCGTCGGTGGTGAAGACGCCCTGCAGGGTGTACTCCTTCACCGGCCCGTTGGTGGCGACCCGCACGGAGTCGCCGACCTTGTACCCGCCGGCCTCGGCGGTCGCCTTGTCGAGCGCGATCCGGTCGGCCGCGGTCGGGCCGCCGCCTTCGACGAACGCGTACTGCGGGTCCTTGCCGTCCGCGCCGGGAGCGAAGTTCGAGCCCTTGTTGGACCAGCCGACGCCGATCAGCTTGCCGTCGCCGTCGGGTACGCCGGCGAAGCCCTGTACCCGGCCGGTGGCCGAGGCGACGCCGTCGAGGTCGCCGATCCTGCCGAGCGTGGCCTCGGATATGCCGGGCTCCTCCGTGGCGCTGTTGGGGTCGGCGTACGAGCTCACGGCGACGGCGACGTCGTCGTAGCTCTTGGCGGACTGGCTGCGGAAGGCGTTGTTGAGGGTGTCGGTGAAGACGAGGGTGCCGCTGACGAAGGCCACGCCGAGCATCACGGCGAGCACGGTCATCAGCAGCCTGGCCTTGTGCGCGAGCACATTGCGCAGGGCGGTACGGAACATGGTTACGGGTCCTGGGGTGGGTGGCGGGGTCCGGGTGTGTGCGGGGGTGGCGCGTACGGCTCGGCGCGGTGGCCGGCCCTTACGGCTCAGCTCGTGCGGCCCTTGGTGTCGAACTCCTTCATGCGGTCCAGCACCCCGTCCGCCGTGGGCCGCAGCATCTCGTCGACGATCCGGCCGTCCGCCAGGAAGATCACGCGGTCCGCGTACGACGCGGCCACCGGGTCGTGGGTCACCATCACGACCGTCTGCCCCAGCTCCCGCACCGAGTTGCGCAGGAAGCCCAGCACCTCCGCGCCGGAGCGCGAGTCCAGGTTGCCGGTCGGCTCGTCACCGAAGATGATCTCCGGTCGGGAGGCGAGGGCCCGCGCCACGGCGACGCGCTGCTGCTGGCCCCCGGAGAGCTGCGCCGGGCGGTGGCTCAGCCGGCCGGACAGGCCCACCATGTCGATGACCCGGTCCATCCACTCCCGGTCCGGCTTGCGGCCCGCGATGTCCATCGGGAGGGTGATGTTCTCCAGCGCGGTCAGCGTCGGCAGCAGGTTGAACGCCTGGAAGATGAAGCCGATCTTGTCCCGGCGCAGCTGGGTGAGCTGCTTGTCCTTCAGGGTCCCCAGCTCGGTGTCGCCGATGCGCACCGAACCGGAGGTGAAGCTGTCCAGGCCGGCCACGCAGTGCATCAGCGTCGACTTGCCGGAGCCGGACGGGCCCATGATCGCGGTGAACTCGCCCTGCGGGAACTCCACCGTGACGCGGTCGAGAGCGACCACCCGGGTCTCCCCCTCTCCGTAGACCTTGCTCAGATCCTGGGCGCGGGCGGCCACCGAGGTCGCGGCGCGGGGGGCGGTCGAGGTGGGGATCACGAGGGGGCTCCTGTCACACATGGCGTTCTTCGAGGACGTGTTCCATCGTCCGCGCCGGAACCCCGCCGCACGTCCGCCCCCGTGCCCGTTCCCGGGGCCGACTGGAGTCGGACCGCGGGGTGGCGGTCTCCTCCTGAGGTATGACGGTCACCCTGAGACCCGGCGCCGACGGCCCCCCGTCGGGACGCGCCGTGACGGACGGCGACTTTCCGTCATTCCCCGGGGGCGGGATGTGCGGCCGCGAACCCCGCGCCGCTGCTGCGCAACGCCCCCTGGGGGTGCTGACGCCCCCTCAGACCTCAATAAAATAAGACAACATCGAGCCGTAAGTCCGCTGTTCGGGGGACCTCACCCGGATAGGCTCGTGTGCTGACGCGGAGCCGCGCGTAGCCCGGGTGGTGGAATGCAGACACGGCGAGCTTAAACCTCGCTGGCCTCTGGCCGTGCCGGTTCGAGTCCGGCTCCGGGCACTTCACTCGCGTAGGGGCCGTGACCCTCGCGAACGGCACGTCCGCCCGCGCGTCTCCCGTCCGCGCCACGGCCCTCGCGCCTGCCCGCCCTCGTCGGCCGGCCGCGGAACCGTCCCATCCCCGCACCCGCGACGCGCCTCCGCGTCGCGGCCCCTGACGCACAGCCTGCGCGTGCCGCCGGCGCGTGGGCCCCGGCATCACGCCTCACTCATCGTCGGACACCCTCTTCCAGGGCGCGCAACCCTGGGTCTGAAACGCCTTGTCGCCGGGCAGCACCGTCACGGTGGCCGGCCCCTGCCCGGCGTTCCCGGCAATGATGTCCTCCGCCGCGCCCGTCGTCCCCTTGAGCCGGAACCAGGAACAGAAGCCGGTGGCGGCGTCCGCCGGGCCGCTGCTCCGGTACACGCCTGGTGCCATGTCCTCGCCGATCAGGAACGTGCCGTCGCCGGGGATCTCACTGCTCGGGATGCCGGAGGCAGACGCGGGTGTGTCCGGGGGCCGCGCGGCCGCGGTGGCCGGTGGTGACGCGGTGGCGGTCACCGTGGCCGTCACGGTCGTGCCGGCCTCGGGCGTTCCGTCGCCACCAGGGGCGGCGAGGAGGCCGACGAGCAGTCCGGCCCCCAAACCGACCAGGGCCGCCGCACCGTGGGTGACCGCCGTGCGGGCGGGGCGGGACGGGGGCGGCGTCCCCGGTTGGGGGCGGACGGGGCCGGCGGGTGGGCCCGGTGGGGGGTGGTCGGGGGTCATGCCGACAGCGTGCCTCCGGTGGCTTCGCGCCGCATCCCGCGCGCCGCAGGGAGCCGGAGGGTCGTACCCGTCGTCGGCCGGCGGGCAGGGGCGACGGTCCCGGGCGGAGCGGCCGGAGCTGGGGCGGGTGGGCGGACCGCCGTGGGCGGGTGTGGTGCACCTCACCCGGTGTCACTTCGGCAGCCGGGCGGCGAATTCCGGAATGTCCCCACCCACGGGCCGGCGACGCCCCCGCGGCGGCTTCCGAGGCAGCGGCCGATATGTGATCGATACGTTCGGCCGGAAAGATCCTCCTGGAGCACTAGGGTGTTTCTTTTGCGTCCCCATTACTCTTGTCGCAAGGCCGCGCACGGCGGCCATGGAGGAGTGAGATGAGGAGCAGTAACCCGGTCTTCTCGCGACGGGGATTCAGCCGCGACAAGGGCTACGCGAACTTCAACGCGCAGCAGCAGGCCGGGGGCCCCGCCGCTGGAACGAACCCGTACGCGACGAATCCGTACGCCACCAACCCGTACGCGCAGGACGCCACGGTCGGCGCTCCGGCGCAGGCCCCGGCCCGTACCGGCGCCATGACCATCGACGACGTGGTGTCGCGTACCGCCATCACGCTCGGCACGGTCTTCGTGACGGCCACGCTCGCCTGGTTCCTGCTGCCGGTCGACGCGGCGAACCTGGGCACGTCGTACGGCATCGGGATCGGCGCGGCCCTCGTGGCCTTCGTCTTCGCGATGATCCAGTCCTTCAAGAGCAAGCCGTCCCCGGCGATCATCCTGCTGTACGCGGCCTTCGAGGGCGTCTTCCTGGGCGTCATCTCCAGCGCCGTCACCACCTACGTCTCCGCGGGCGCCGTCCCGCAGGCGGTGCTCGGCACGATGTCGGTGTTCGCCGGCGTGCTGATCGCGTACAAGATGCGCTGGATCCGCGTGACCCGCCGCTTCTACGGCTTCGTCATGGCGGCGGCGATCGGCTTCGTGCTGCTGATGGCCGTGAACATGCTGTTCGCCGTCTTCGGCGGCGGTGACGGCCTCGGCTTCCGCAGCGGCGGCCTCGGCATCGTGTTCGGCATCATCGGCATCATCCTCGGTGCCTGCTTCCTCGCCCTGGACTTCAAGCAGGTCGAGGACGGCATCACCTACGGCGCCCCCCGCGAGGAGTCGTGGCTGGCGGCCTTCGGTCTGACGATGACACTGGTCTGGATCTACCTGGAGTTCCTGCGGCTCATCCAGATCCTGTCCGGCGACGACTGACCGTCCCGTCACACAAGTGTGAGAGGGCCCGCCCGGCATCGCGCCGGGCGGGCCCTCCGCCGTTCCCGTCCTTCTCCGGAGTCAGAGCAGCTTGCGCGCCGCGCGCCTCAGGTCGTACTCGTGGATGATCGCTTTGGCGTGACCGTAAGCCAGGTCGTGTTCACTCCGGAGCCAGCTCACCTTCTCCTCGAAACGCAGGAGTGAGGGGCCTTCCTCGACGGTGCGAAGCCACTCGGCCACTTCACGGCCGGTGCAGTGGGGAATGCGGGAGAGAAGATTGCGATGGGTTTCCTCGGAGAAGACGTGGGACATCGGCGCCTCCGGACGCTGTGCGCATGTGCTCCTTCACGTCACGGTGCCCGAGTGTTCGCCCGTTGGCAACAGTGCCGTTCCGGCGCGTAGGGTCGCGGCGTGCGTGAGACCACTGAACTGACCGAGGCCGCCGGACGGTTCGCGGACCGGCTGCGGGCCGCCCCGCAGAGCCGCCTTCAGCGGGGCGGGGCGGCCGAAGGGCTCTCCCTGGCCCGGGAGTTGGCGCTGCGGGCCGGCCGCCTGGAGGAGCCGACGGGGCCCTCCAGGGTGATGCCGGACGCGGGCCCCTTCGCCGTGGGGGACCAGCTGGCCGTCGCGGCGGCGGACTTCGCCGAGGCCTGGCACGCTGCTTGCGCCCGGGCCGCCTCGGCGGAGCAGCGCGCAGCGCTGCGCGGGCAGCTGGACGAGGCGGTGGACCTGGTCCGCGCGGCGGCGGCCGGGTCCGGCCTGTAGAAGGCGGGCACGGGCGCCCCGGGCTTTCGGCGGGGCCGTTACGGCTGCCGGGCGACCCTTGTCAGGGCCCCCGTGCGGGTGCCTGACCGCGGCGGTGGTGCGTCCCTGACCGCATCGTGGTCCCGGCGGAGCGACGCGAGGGCACGCCCGTCGGCCGGACCGGCCCGGGAAGCCCCGCGGCGGGCTCAGAGCGACGCGATGACGCGGTCCGCGAGGATGTACACGTTCTCGTCGGTGCCGGCGCCGCAGGAGAACGTCAGGGCGTACGCGCCGGACACCTCGGAGCCCCCCAGCAGGACGGGCGTCGCACCCTCGCGCAGCGCCTCCGCGAGGCGCTCGGCGGTCTCCCGGTGGCCGGGCGTCATGCACAGCGTGGTGCCGTCCGCGAACACGTACACGTCCAGGGTGCCGAGCGGCCCGGGGCGCACGTCCGTGAGCGCCGTGCCGGCCGCGGCGAGCTCCTCCAGGCGGGACACCGTGCGCTCGTGGTCGGTGACCACGGGCGTCCGCACCGGCACGAAGTCCGGGTGCGAGGGGTGGCGGCGGCGGGCCGCAGCCAGCTCGGGGGAGTCCTCGGGGTGGTCGGTCACACCCTCGTGAGCCGTGGTGAGTTCCGGCAGGTCGGCCAGCGGGTCCGCCGTCAGGTCGGCGAGTTCCGCGAGACCGGCGAGCGGGTCGGGGCCCTCCGGGTACGTGACGTCGTCCAGGTCCAGCGCCTCCAGGCCGGTGAAGTCCGCCTGGCGGGGCACGAAGTACGGCCCCTCGTCGTCGGTGGCCTGCAGGGCGGAGGCCCCGCCCAGGAGGGACGCGGGGGAGTCGGCGGCGTCCCGTGCCTCCTGCGCCGCCCAGAACGCCCTCGCCTCGGCCAGCTCGCGCTCCCGCTCCTCGGCCAGTGCCTCGGCGACGGCGGTGCGTATCTCGTCGGCGGTGGCCGCCGCCTCGGCGGTCGGCGCTCCGTCCGTACGGGCGTGCGGCACCGAGAGCAGCGGGAGGTCGGCGGTCGGCCGGGCGGCGGCGAGCTCGTCGCGCAGCGCGGCCATCTGCCGGCGCAGTCCGCGGGCCGTGAACAAGGCGGCGGCGCCCACAGCCGTGGCGGTGGCCGTCGTCAGCAGCAGGGCGAAAGACATGGCGCTCACTGACTTACTCCCGGTTTCAATCGATCCCCCGCACTTCCTACATCAGCTTGTCGTGGAACTCGCCCCCTTGTCAGTGCCTTACGTCACGGATTGCACCGGTTTCTTCTGCCGCCGTTCACCGCTCCCACGGCTGTGACCTGCAAAAACGAATCTCCCCCGGGATGTAGGTCACATCCTGGGGGAGATTCGGTCACGGCAGGGACGCGGAACGGTTAGCCGGGCGTCATACGGCGCAGGTCGCCCCACGCCTCACGGGCACCGGCGGAGCCACCGCCCGACTGCGCCGCACCGGTCGCTGGCCGCACTCAGCTTCGACTCCGCTGCGCTGCGTCTCAGCTCAGCCGCACTGGCTGATGGTCGCGCTGAACTTCGACTCCGCTGCGCTGCGTCTCAGCTCAGCCGCACCGGTTGATGGTCGCGCTGAACTTCGACTCCGCTGCGCTGCGTCTCAGCTCAGCCGCTCGATGACCATCGCCATGCCCTGGCCGCCGCCCACGCACATCGTCTCCAGGCCGAACTGCTTGTCGTGGAACTGGAGGCTGTTGATCAGGGTGCCGGTGATGCGGGCGCCGGTCATGCCGAAGGGGTGGCCCACGGCGATCGCCCCGCCGTTCACGTTCAGCTTGTCCAGCGGGATGCCCAGGTCCTGGTACGACGGGATCACCTGCGCGGCGAACGCCTCGTTGATCTCCACCAGGTCGATGTCGTCGATCGTCAGGCCCGCGCGCTTCAGCGCCTGCCTGCTGGCCTCGACCGGGCCGTACCCCATGATCTCCGGGGACAGCGCCGAGACGCCGGTGGACACCACCCGGGCCAGCGGGGTCAGGCCCAGCTCCCGCGCCTTCGTGTCCGACATGACGACCAGCGCGGCGGCACCGTCGTTCAGCGGGCAGCAGTTGCCCGCGGTGACCCGTCCGTCCGGGCGGAACACCGGCTTCAGGCCCTGCACGCCCTCCAGCGTGACGCCCGCGCGCGGACCGTCGTCCTTGGCCACGACCGTGCCGTCCGGGAGGGTCACCGGGGTGATCTCGCGCTCCCAGAAGCCGTTCGCGATGGCCTGCTCGGCGAGGTTCTGCGACCGCACGCCGAACTCGTCCATCTCCTCACGGGACACGCCCTTGAGCCGCGCCAGGTTCTCCGCGGTCTGGCCCATCGCCATGTACGCGTCCGGGACGAGGCCGTCCTCGCGCGGGTCGTGCCAGACCTCCTCGCCGCCGTTCGCCGCGCGCTCCGCGGTACGGGCCTCGGCCTCCGCGAACAGCGGGTTGTGGGTGTCCGGCAGCGTGTCGGAGTTGCCCTTCACATAGCGGGAGACGGTCTCCACGCCGGCCGAGACGAAGACGTCGCCCTCACCGGCCTTGATGGCGTGCAGCGCCATGCGCGTCGTCTGCAGCGACGAGGCGCAGTAGCGGGTGAGCGTACAACCGGGCAGGTGGTCCATGCCCATCTGCACGGCGACGATCCGGGCCAGGTTGTTGCCCTGCTCACCACCGGGCAGACCGCAGCCCAGCATCAGGTCGTCGATGTCGCGCGGATCGAGCTCGGGCACCTTGGCGAGCGCCGCCTGGATGATCGTGGCGGTCAGGTCGTCAGGCCGAAGGTCCTTCAGCGAGCCCTTGAAGGCCCGGCCGATGGGGGAGCGGGCGGCGGAGACGATCACGGCTTCGGGCATCACGGCTCTCCAGGGAAGGGGTGGGCAACTGAGAGGGAAGTTACCTCTCCGTAGCGCGTGGGGTCACCGCTCGGGGCGTGTGACCCCCACCGCACTTCTAAGCATGCGCTCAGTCCGGCCCGGAGGCCAGCCCCCGCACGGCCGCGCCCCGCGCCGCGTGCCTTGGGAGGCGGCGGCGGGCGTCAGTGGCCGGACTCCGGGGACGGGGCTCCCCGCCGCTCCGCTCCCGACTCCTCCGGGGCGGGAGCCCCCGCGGGCTCCGGGGCGGGCACCCGGGGTCTCCAGCCGCCGGCGTCTGCGGTGCTTGAGCAGCGCCCACGGCGCCCGTACGCCCGTGACCTCCGTACCGGCCTCCTCCGCTGCCTCCGCGGCGGCCTGCGCGACCGGCAGCACCCCCTCGCGCCGGTCCGCGTCCAGGACGTCCGGCTCCGGCCACACCCCGAGCGCCGCGCACACCGACGGCAGCACCGCCATCGCCGCCGTGGCGTACCCCTCCGCCGACGGGTGGTAGTTGTCCACCCCGAACATCTCCCGGGGGTTCGCCGCGAACTCCGGGCCCAGCAGGTCGCCCAGCGACACCGTGCGCCCGCCCTGCTCCACCGCCACGATCGTCTGCGCCGCCGCGAGCTGCCGGGACAGGCGTCGCGCCAGCCACCGCAGCGGCTGGTACACCGGCTCGATCGTGCCCAGGTCCGGGCAGGTCCCGACCACCACCTCCGCACCCGCGTCCCGCAGTCGCCGCACCGCCTCCGACAGGTACCGCACCGACGCCGTCAGCGGCACCCGGTGGGTGACGTCGTTCGCCCCGATCATGATCACGCACACGTCCGGGGTCGGGCCCGGGAGCGCCAGCAGCAGCGTGACCTGCCGTTCCAGGTCGTCCGAGCGCGCCCCGGGCAGCGCCACGTTCCGTAGCTCCACGGACCGCTCCGCCACCTGCGCCAGGCCCGACGCCAGCAGCGCCCCCGGAGTCTGGCCCGCCCGCCGCACCCCCTGCCCGGCCGCCGTCGAGTCGCCGAGCATGGCGAGCCGCAGCGGTATGCCGTCGAACGCCCGCCCGTACAGCCCGTCCGCCGCCGGCGGCAGCGGGGCCACGCCGCCACCCACCGAGCGCTTCGCCAACTGCACCTCGGCCAGGACCACCCCGACCGCCGCCACCCCCAGCAGGCCGAGGCCGCCGCCCCCGTACGCCGCGCCCGCGGCGATCCGCCGTGCCACTCGTGCCCTCGACATGGACGGCCACCTCCTCCCGTAACGGCTCTCCGTACCACTGTGCACACCGTGCGTGAACACCGTCTCTGAGGTTCCTGCCCCGTAACCGCGCCCGCCTACGCATCCACTCGGCTTACGCTGGCTGGACCACTACGGAGACCCCGGAGACTTAACGGTGCGATACCACGACTCGATGATCAGCCTCGTCGGCAACACCCCGCTGGTGAAGCTCAACAGTGTGACCGCGGGCATCCAGGCGACCGTCCTGGCCAAGGTCGAGTACTTCAACCCCGGCGGTTCGGTCAAGGACCGCATCGCCCTGCGCATGATCGAAGCGGCCGAGGCGAGCGGTGAGCTCCAGCCGGGCGGCACGATCGTGGAGCCCACCTCCGGCAACACCGGTGTCGGCCTGGCGATCGTGGCCCAGCAGAAGGGCTACAAGTGCATCTTCGTCTGCCCGGACAAGGTGTCCACGGACAAGATCAACGTGCTGCGCGCGTACGGCGCCGAGGTCGTCGTCTGCCCGACGGCCGTCGACCCGGAGCACCCGGACTCGTACTACAACGTCTCCGACCGGCTGGTGCGGGAGACCCCGGGGGCGTGGAAGCCCGACCAGTACTCCAACCCGAACAACCCGCGCTCGCACTACGAGAGCACCGGCCCCGAGCTGTGGGAGCAGACCGACGGCAGGATCACGCACTTCGTGGCGGGCGTCGGCACCGGCGGCACCATCTCCGGCACCGGCCGCTACCTGAAGGAGGTCAGCGGCGGCAAGGTGAAGGTCATCGGCGCCGACCCGGAGGGCTCCGTCTACTCGGGCGGCTCGGGCCGCCCCTACCTGGTCGAGGGCGTCGGCGAGGACTTCTGGCCGACCGCGTACGACCAGAACGTCACGGACGAGATCATCGCGGTCTCCGACAAGGACGCGTTCCAGATGACCCGCCGCCTCGCCAAGGAGGAGGGCCTGCTGGTCGGCGGCTCCTGCGGCATGGCCGTCGTCGCCGCGCTGGAGGCGGCCCGGAAGCTCGGCCCGGACGACGTCGTCGTGGTCCTGCTGCCGGACAGCGGCCGCGGCTACCTCAGCAAGATCTTCAACGACGAGTGGATGGCGGACTACGGCTTCCTGGAGGAGGCCGGCCCGTCCGCGCGCGTGGGTGACGTGCTCGGCGACAAGCAGGGCGGCGCGATCCCCACGCTGGTGCACATGCACCCGGAGGAGACCGTCGGCCAGGCCGTCGAGGTGCTGCGCGAGTACGGCGTGTCGCAGATGCCCGTCGTGAAGCCGGGCGCCGGCCACCCCGACGTCATGGCCGCCGAGATCGTCGGCTCCGTCGTCGAGCGGGAGCTGCTGGAGGCGCTCTTCACCCAGCGGGCCTCGCTGAACGACCCCCTGGAGAAGCACATGAGCGCCCCGCTGCCGCAGGTCGGCTCCGGGGAGCCGGTCGAGGACCTGATGGCGGTGCTCGGACGGGCCTCCGCGGCGATCGTGCTGGTGGAGGGCAAGCCCACCGGTGTGGTGAGCCGCCAGGACCTGCTGGCGTTCCTGGCGCGCGACGCCAAGTAGCACGGGCTGCCGCACCCGGGCGTGCGGCGGACGCTCACGGCCCTCCCCGCCGGTCCGGCGGGGAGGGCCGTGGGCATGCCGGCACCGTGCCGCACCGCTGGGGCCACGGTGCGGCGGTGCGGCACGGTGCCGGTGGGCGGGCCTTCCCGCAAACGGTACGAGCACGTCACGTACCGGCAGCACCGGCTTAACACGGCTCCGGCACCTTTGAGTTGTCGGCGTCACGGACTTCCGGAGCGGCTCCCGGGCCTCCGTCACGACGCCGCCGGACGCGGAGACCGGCCCTGACCCGGGCCCGTGTCCCCCGCGGGGACCGCCGTCGTCCCGCCCCCCGGAACCGGGGGTGCGGCGGTCCCCGCACGATCCGCTTCCCGCCTCCTGCCCGCCGGGCGGATGCCGTCCACGCCGGGCGCCCCGCCGGGACCGGCAGCAGGGCTGCCCCCTGGCGTGGGCGCGCCTCCCGCCACGCCGACCGCCCGTCCCGCGCCCCGGCGGCCCGTCCGCCCTCCGGCCCGGGGCGGTCCGCGGCCACGCGCGCCGCGACCGGCCGCCCCGACCGGCCCCTGTTCCGCCGCGGTTCACAGGACGCGCCGCGGGCCGCCCCCGGTCGGCCACCCCGTTCGGTCGCCGCTCCCGCCGCACCGGCACGCACGCCCTGGCGTCCCGGCCTGCTCCGCCGACGGCGGCCACGGGCTCTCCGGAGCCGTGCCGTGCGGGCCCGGCTGCATAGGTGCATGCAGAGGCGTGGGAATCTGAATAGTGCGTGCGGCGGTGACGGAGAAGGGGAGCATCATGAACGACGGTCCGGGAGCCCGGCTGCAAGCGCTGTTCGAGGGCCACCGGCTGACGCCGACCCAGCGGCGTATCGCCCACTGGATGGTGCGGCGCGCCGCCGACGTGCCGTTCCTGTCGAGCGTGGAGCTCGCCGAGCTGGCCGGCGTCAGCCAGCCGTCCGTCACCCGCTTCGCGGTGGCGCTCGGCTTCGACGGGTACCCCGCCCTGCGCAGGTACCTGCGGGAGGAGGCCGCGCCGGGCGGGTCCGGGGCCGCCGCGGGCGACGGCGACGAGGGCAACGCGTACCAGAAGGCGGTCCGCGCCGAGATCGCGAACCTGCGCCACCTCGCCGACCTGCTCGCCGACCCCGAGCCGGTCGAGCGGGCCGGGCGGCTGCTGGCCTCCTCGCGACCCCTGCCCGTCCTCGGGCTGCGGGCGTCGTCACCGCAGGCAGGGGGCTTCGCCTACTTCGCCGCGAAGGTGCACCCGGACGTGCGGCTTCTCGACGAGGGCGGTTCGATGCTCACCGACCGCATCGACGCCGCCGTACGGGCCGGGGCGTCCGCGCTGCTCTGCTTCGCGCTGCCCCGGCATCCGCGCGAGGTCGTCGACGCCCTCGCGTACGCCAAGGGGGCCGGGCTGACCACGGTCACCGTCGCCGACTCGGCGTTCGCGCCCGTGGCCGCGCACAGCGACCTGCTGCTGCCCGCGGCCGTCGGTACGGCGCTCGCCTTCGACACGGCCTGCGCCCCCATGCTGCTGGGCCGGGTGTTGCTGGAGTCGATGTGCGACGGGCTGCCGGAGGCGCAGGCCCGGTTGGAGGAGTTCGACGCGCGGGCGGCGGCCCGGGGACTGTTCGTCGAGTAGCGGCCTTCTCAGGGGACTCTCACCGAACGCGGGTAACCTTCCGCCGCCGAGACGTACGGAAACCGGACAACCGGACAGGAGGCGGAGCAGTGGCGCGCGAACGGCAGGCGCTGGCGAGAGTGGCCGTGGTGGTACGGGCGGGGGCGGCGCCCCTGGTGTGGTCGGGGCTGCTGGGGGCGGCCGCCGGGGCGCTGCTGCCCGGCGTGACCGGGCGGCGCATCGGTTTGCTGACCGGGCTGTTGCTCTTCCTCGTCGCGGCGGCCGTCGTGCCCCTCGTGCGGCGCGGACGGTACCTGCGGCTGGCGGAGGGGGCCGGGCGGGCCGCCCGCGCCGACATCCTCCAGGACCGTGCCGTGACCCTGCGGAACTGGCGGCGGGGCCGGCGCTGGTGGCTGCTGCTCGCCCTGCCCGCCGCGGTGGCGTCCTCCCTCGCCGTGCCGGGCGCCGTCGGCCTGCTGCTGGCCGGGCTGGGCACCGGGCTGTGGCTGAAGGCGCTGTGGCTCGGGCGGCGGGAGAGCGCCGCCGAGCAGCTGCTGTGGGTGTCGGTGGACCGGCTGACCCGGGGCGGCGCGCCGGTCGGCCCGGGGGTCGAGGAGTTCAGGGCCACGGGTGTCGCCGCGGGCGACGCCGTACCGGGCGGGGCACGGCGCCGCTGAGGCCCCTGCTGCTCAGACGTCCAGCTCCGCCTCGATCCGCCGCAGCTGGTGGCGGGCCATGGCCAGGTTGGCGCGGCCCTTGTCCAGTGCCAGGTACAGGAACAGGCCGTTGGTGCCGCGTGCCTTGAGCAGCCGGATCAGGTGGTACTGGCCGCCGAGGGTGATGAGGATGTCCTCGATCTCGTCCTTGAGGCCCAGCATCTCCATGGTCCGCACCTTGGCGCGGACCACGTCGGTGTTGCCCGCGGCGGCGACGGTGAGGTCCAGGTCCTTGCCGCCGCCGACCGTGCCGAGGGCCATGCCGCTGGTGTAGTCGACGAGCGCGGCGCCGACCGCCCCGTCTATCGCGGTCATGGCTTCCTTGAGGGCGGTCTCCGCGTTGGCCATGATGGTGCTTCCTTTCGTTCGTGTGCTGGGTGTGCCGGGCGTGCCCGGTGTGCTGGGGATGCGGTGTTCGGATGGGGTCAGGGGGTCTGCGGGGGCGGATCGGGGCGTACGAGGGCGCCGTCCACGAGCTCCCCGATGAGGGCGCCCGACCGGCGTCCTTCGAGGTGCAGCCGGCCCACGTTCACCTCGGGCTCGGCAAGCAGGGTGAGGATGGCGGCGCCCCCCGCCGCGTACGCGGCGACGTACCCGTGCTCGCCGCGGAGCAGCAGTTCGCGCAGGCCCCCGACCGCTGCGGCGCCGGCCAGCCCGCGGGCGGCGCCGACGGCGGCGGCGGTGAGCGCGGCGACCGTCTCCGTGTCGCCGCCGGGGACGTCGTGGGCCAGGACGAAGCCGTCGCAGGCCGCGAGCGCCCCGGTGAGCCGGGGGACCCGCGACCGCAGCCGCCTCAGTTCCCCGAGGACGTACGGCTCGGCGGACAGCAGTTGGCGCTTCTCGGCGCGCTGCCGCAGGGCGCGCCTCATGAGGCGGTGTTCACAAGCGTGCCTCCAGAAGGTCTCGGACCCGGCGGAGCAGGTCGACGTCGGGAGCGGCGACAGGTGGGGCAATGGGGGTGCGGGGGGTGCGGTGTCCCCCGTGCGGGGCGCGCGGGGACGGTACGGGTGGGGTCGGTGCGGGCGGGGTCCGCGGTGCGGTGGCCTGGGGGGTCTCCACGAGCCCTGCGGCGGCCAGCCGGCGGACCTCCAGCAGGGTGTGGAAGGCGGGGCGGCCCAGCGTGTGGGCGAGCTGGGTGGGGGTGTGCCGTCCGTCCGCGCGGGCCAGCAGGGCGCGCCCGCGGACGCCGGCGGTGCGGCCGCGGGGCATGCGGGCGGGGACGACGGGCGCGGTGTCGACGACCGGGTGGGGCCACACGCGGTCCAGGAGGGCCCGGCGGCGCAGGGTCTCCCGTTCGACGTCGGCGGCGGAGACCGGGCGGCCGGGTGCCGCGCCGGGGTGGCCGGGTGCGGGGTGCGCGGCGCCGGGCGCCGCGTCGCCGTACCGGAAGCGGGCGGGGCCGCGGCCGGGCGCCAGGGCGAAGAACGCCGCGTCGTAGAGGGCGCCGAGGCGGCAGATCTCCCACTCGCCCGCCCCGACCGGGGGGCGCGGCGCGGCCGTGCCGAGGAGGGCGTCGAGGCCGGGGGCGTACGGGCTCTCGGCGTGCACGACGGCCCCGTCGACGAGGTACAGGGTGCCGTGGTCCCGGACGAGCGCCCCGGTCGCCCGGTCGGCTGCCAGCCGCCGCAGCAGGGGGGAGAGGACGGTCGCCGCCATCAGAGCACCAGCCGTTCCGCCAGGTCCCGCAGGCGCAGCCGGGCGAGGGCGAGGTTGCCGGTGTCCCGGTCGAGCCACAGGTGGAGGAAGAGGCTGCTCTCGAAGTTCGTGACGACGAACCGGAGCACGTGGTAGCCGTTGCCGGACCCGACGATGACGTCCTCCGCGGGGGCGTCCTGGGCGGCGAAGCACTCGTACTCCGCGGCCGTGCGGGCCAGTTCGGCCGCCTCAGCCGCGCTCCGCCCGTGGTCGCCGACCGGTGACTCGCCGACCGCGCCCAGGGCGAGTCCGCTGGTCCAGTCGACGAGCGCCGCGCCGCGCGCACCCGGTAGGGTCATCGCCTCCAGCAGGCATTCGTCAATTCCGGGCACGCGCGAATCCCTCCCCAGGTGTGCGTCACGAGTGTGTGTCGGTGACGGAGAGGTTACGCAACGTCGAGCCTCATGGAGGGACTTCGGGCATTTTCCAGTGGAACGTGCCCCCGGCGCGGTAGGGTCCGCCGTCCTACTCCGCCAGCAGGGCGTCCCGCTGCCCGCCGCCCGCCTCGGCGACGACGTCGGAGGGCCGCTGGGGTGCCCGCACGGTCGCGAAGCGCACGGTCCCGTCGGGCCGCACGGCGTAGCCGTACACGCCGGGCCGGGGCAGCGAGTTGTACCCGTAGTGGTGGGCGAAGTAGTAGGCGCCGGTGTCGAGCGCCGCGACCACGTCGCCGGGTGCGAGCGGGGGCAGCGGCCGCGCCACGGCCAGCAGGTCCCCGGCGAAGCAGGCGGGGCCCGCCACGTCCTGGTCGACCGGTGGGCCGGTCCGCGGGACGCCCTCGGCGTCGTACACCGCGAGGCGCAGCGGCCAGGACGCCGGGTCGTAGACCGTCCTCGTCGCCACCTGGACGCCCGCGTGGGTGACCGCGATCGGGCGGGACCCGGACGTCTTGGTGTACTCGACGCGCGCCAGCAGCGTGCCGTGCTTGGCCAGCAGCGACCTGCCGAACTCGGTGACCAGCCCGTACCGCCCGTCGAACAGCCCCGGCACCTCGGCGGCGAGCAGCCGCGCGTACTGCCCGTACGTCGGCGACACGGCGTCCGAGGCGAAGTTCACCGGCAGGCCGCCGCCGATGTCGACCGTGTCGACGCGGCGGTCGCCGGCGGCGGCGTTGATCTCCTCGGCCAGCCCGTACACGGCCCGCACGCCCGCGGCCATCTGCGGCAGGGTGAGCCCCTGCGAGCCGGAGTGCGTGTGGAGGCGGGTCAGCCAGGGGCGGTCGAGGAAGGCGCGCACGATCCACTCCCGCGCTCCCTCGTCGCGCAGGGCCACCCCGAACTTCGACGTGGCCGTGGCGGTGGACAGCGACCCGATGGTCCCGGGTCCCACCTGGGCGTTGACGCGCAGGCCGAGCGGGCCGCGCGGGGCGGGACCCGTCGCGAGGAGGGAGTCGAGGCGGGCCAGCTCCTGCGGGTTGTCGGCGTTGACGGCGACACCGAAGGCGAGGGCCTCGCGCAGTTCGGCGGTGGTCTTGGCGGGGGAGTCCAGGACGGTGCGCTCCGCGGGGACGCCGGCGGCCCGGGCGAGCGCCAGCTCGCCGGGGCTCGCCGTCTCCGCACCCAGCCCCTCCCGGTGCAGCAGGCGCAGGACGGGCACCAGCGGGCACGCCTTGACGGCGAAGGCGTGCAGCACGGGCGTGCCGGGCGCGGTCACCGCGGCGAACGCGGCCCGCAGCGCGGCGGCCGAGGCGCGGACGCCGGAGACGTCCAGGAGGGCGGCGACGGGCGCGGCGTCGGAGAGCAGCGCGTGCGCGACGGCCGCGTGCACGGCCCGGTCGCGGTGGTCGGAGGCCATGCCCTCCAGCGAAACACCCGGCGGGCCGCCGCGCAGCTGTTGACTACATCTATTCAGTGCAGCAGGATGTGAATAGCCCATCGTCAGTCGGACGGTCACGCCAGGAGGCACGCCATGTCAGGACCCCGCCCGGTACGAGCCCCGCGCGGTACGGAGCTGAGCACCCTGGGATGGCAGCAGGAAGCCGCCCTGCGCATGCTCCAGAACAACCTCGACCCCGAGGTCGCGGAGCACCCCGACAAGCTCGTCGTCTACGGCGGCACCGGCAGGGCCGCCCGCGACTGGCGCTCCTTCGACGCGATGGTCCGCACGCTGCGCACCCTCAAGGCCGACGAGACGATGCTCGTCCAGTCGGGCCGCCCGGTCGGCGTCATGCAGACCCACGAGTGGGCGCCGCGCGTCCTCATCGCCAACTCGAACCTGGTCGGCGACTGGGCGAACTGGGAGGAGTTCCGCCGCCTGGAGGCCCTCGGCCTCACCATGTACGGGCAGATGACCGCCGGGTCCTGGATCTACATCGGCACCCAGGGCATCCTCCAGGGCACGTACGAGACGTTCGCCGCCGTCGCCGCCAAGAAGTTCGGCGGCACCCTCGCCGGGACCATCACCCTCACCGCCGGACTCGGCGGCATGGGCGGCGCCCAGCCGCTCGCCGTCACCATGAACGACGGGGTCGCGCTGTGCATCGACTGCGACCCGCGCGCCATCGAGCGCCGCATCGAGCACCGCTACCTCGACGTGAAGGCCGACAGCCTGGACCACGCCCTCCAGCTCGCCGTGGAGGCGCGCGACGCCCGCCGCCCCCTGTCCATCGGCGTCCTCGGCAACGCGGCCGAACTGGTGCCGCAGCTCCTCGCCCTGGGCGCGCCGATCGACATCGTCACCGACCAGACCAGCGCCCACGACCCGCTGGCGTACCTGCCCGTCGGCACCGCCTTCGAGGACATGGCCGACGCCGCCGCCAAGGACCCGGCCGGGTTCACCACCCGCGCCCGGGAGTCCATGGCCCGGCACGTCGAGGCGATGGTCGGCTTCATGGACGCCGGTGCCGAGGTCTTCGACTACGGCAACTCCATCCGCGGCGAGGCCCAGCTCGCCGGCTACGAGCGGGCCTTCGCCTTCCCCGGCTTCGTCCCCGCCTACATCCGCCCCCTGTTCTGCGAGGGCAAGGGCCCCTTCCGCTGGGCGGCCCTCTCCGGCGAGGCGTCCGACATCGCCAAGACGGACAAGGCGGTCCTCGACCTCTTCCCGGAGAACGAGTCCCTCGCCCGCTGGATCAGGATGGCCGGCGACCGCGTCCACTTCCAGGGCCTGCCCGCCCGGATCTGCTGGCTCGGCTACGGCGAGCGCGACCGCGCCGGCGAGCGCTTCAACGACATGGTGGCGTCCGGCGAGCTCCAGGCCCCGCTGGCCATCGGCCGCGACCACCTCGACTGCGGCTCCGTCGCCTCCCCGTACCGCGAGACCGAGGCCATGCTCGACGGCTCCGACGCCATCGCGGACTGGCCGCTGCTGAACGCTATGGTCAACGTCGCCTCCGGCGCGTCCTGGGTCTCCCTGCACCACGGCGGCGGCGTCGGCATGGGCCGCTCGATCCACGCGGGCCAGGTCACGGTCGCCGACGGCACGAAGCTCGCCGGGGAGAAGGTCCGCCGCGTCCTCACCAACGACCCCGGCATGGGCGTCATCCGCCACGTCGACGCCGGCTACGACATCGCCGAGTCCGTCGCCGGCGAGCGCGGCGTCCGCGTCCCGATGCGGGAGGGCGAGTCCGGATGACCGCCGGAGACCAGCGGCACACCGCCGACGGCCCCACCCGGGTGCCGGCCGCGGGCGACTCCTTCCACACCATGTGGGCGGACCTGCGCGGCATCGGCCGCGACAGCGCCACCCGCGGCTACCGCCGCTACGCCTGGACCGGCGCGGACGCCGACTGCCGCACCTGGTTCCAGGAGCAGGCCCAGGCCCGCGGCCTCGCGTACGAGACCGACCGCAACGGCAACCAGTGGGCCTGGCTCGGCGACCCCGCCGCGGGCGACGCCGTCGTCACCGGGTCCCACCTGGACTCCGTACCGGACGGCGGCGCCTTCGACGGCCCCCTCGGCGTCGTGTCCTCCTTCGCCGCCCTCGACGAACTCCGCTCCCGGGGAACGGCGTTCACCCGGCCCGTCGCCGTCGTCAACTTCGGCGACGAGGAGGGTGCCCGCTTCGGCCTCGCCTGCGTCGGCTCCCGGCTCAGCGCCGGCCGGCTCACCAGGGAAGCCGCGTACGCGCTGCGCGACGGCGACGGCACCAGCCTCCCGGAGGCCATGGAGGCCGCAGGGTACGACCCCTCCGCCATCGGCCCCGACCCGGAACGCCTCGCCCGCATCGGCGCGTTCGTCGAGCTGCACATCGAGCAGGGCCGCGCCCTGGACCTGTCCGGCGACCCGGTCGGCATCGCCTCCGCCATCTGGCCGCACGGCCGCTGGCGGTACGACTTCCGCGGCGAGGCCAACCACGCCGGCACCACCCGGCTGGTGGACCGCCGCGACCCGATGCTGCCGTACGCCGACACCGTCCTCGCGGCCCGCCGCGAGGCCGAACTCGCCGGTGCCGTCGCCACCTTCGGGAAGGTCGCCGTCGAACCCAACGGCGTCAACGCCATCCCCTCCCTCGTCCGCGGCTGGCTCGACTCCCGCGCCGCCGACCAGGACACCCTCGACAAGGTCACGGCCGCCGTCGAGGCCGCCGCCCGGGACGCCGCCGCACGCCAGGGCGTGGACCTCGCCGTCGTCCGCGAGTCCTTCACCCCCGTCGTCGAGTTCGAGCACGCCCTGCGCGACGAACTCGCCGCGATCCTCGACGGGGAGCGTCCCGTCCCCGTCCTCGGCACGGGCGCCGGCCACGACGCGGGCATCCTGTCCGGCACGATCCCCACCGCGATGCTGTTCGTCCGCAACCCCACGGGCGTCTCGCACTCCCCGGCCGAGACCGCCGCGGAGGACGACTGCGTCGCCGGCGTCCACGCCCTCGCCGACGTCCTGGAGGGCCTGGCATGCCGCTGACCGCCGCCTACTGGGCCGAGCACGCCTGGCTGCCGGACGGCGGCGTCGCCTCCGGGGTGGTCCTGGACACCGCCGGCGGGCGCCTCACGGCGGTCCGCTCCGGCGTCCCGGCGCCGCCCCCGGGCGCCACCGTCCTGCGCGGCTTCACCCTCCCCGGCCTCGCCAACAGCCACAGCCACGCCTTCCACCGGGCCCTGCGCGGCCGCGTCCAGGTCGGCTCCGGCACGTTCTGGACCTGGCGCGAGACCATGTACCAGGCCGCGGCCCGGCTCACCCCCGACACGTACCACGCCCTCGCGCGCGCCGTGTACGCCGAGATGGCCCTCGCCGGCATCACCTCCGTCGGCGAGTTCCACTACCTCCACCACGCCCCGGGCGGCACCCGCTACGCCGACCCCAACGCGATGGGGGAGGCCCTGATCGCCGCCGCCGCCGAGGCCGGCATCCGCATCACCCTCCTCGACACCGCCTACCTCCACGGCGGGCTCACCGCCGACGGCCACCGCGCCCTCGAAGGACCCCAGCTGCGCTTCGGCGACGGCACCGCCGACGGATGGTACGAGCGGTGGTCCGCGCTCAAGCCCCGCGAGCACGCCCGGATCGGGGCCGCCGTCCACTCCGTGCGGGCCTTCTCCGACGACGACGGCTACGCCGCCTTCGCGGACCGCACCGACGGCTTCCCCGTGCACATCCACCTCTCCGAGCAGCCCGCCGAGAACGAGGCGTGCCTCGCCGTGCACGGCCGCACCCCGGCCCGGCTGCTCCACGACGCGGGCTTCTGGCGGGACACCACGACCGCCGTCCACGCCACCCACCTCACGGACGAGGACATCGCCCTCCTCGGCGCCGCGGGCACCGGCGTGTGCATGTGCCCGACGACCGAGCGGGACCTCGCCGACGGCATCGGCCCGGCCGCCGCCCTCCAGCCGGCGGGCAGCCCCCTGTCCCTCGGCTCCGACAGCCACGCGGTCATCGACCTGCTGGAGGAGGCGCGGGCCCTGGAACTCGACGAACGGCTCCGCACCCGCACCCGCGGCCACTGGACCGCCGCCGCGCTGCTGCGCGCCGCCACCGCCGACGGGCAGGCCGCCCTCGGCTGGCACGACGCCGGCCGCCTGGAGCCCGGCGCCCTCGCCGACTTCACGACGGTCGCCCTGGACACCGTCAGAACGGCAGGGCCGCCACCCCGTCTGGCAGCCGAGACGGCGGTATTCGCCGCGTCCGCGGCAGAGGTGCGGCACACGGTCGTGGCGGGCCGCCACGTCGTACGGGACGGGGTCCACGCCCTGGTGCCGGACGTGCC
>NZ_MKXB01000112.1:38799-44758 GCF_001865245.1 Streptomyces sp. CC53
GACTGAACCGGCCCGCCCCGCGGGGCGGGGCGCCCGGGACCGCCCGGCCGCCCCGCCCCGCCCGGCCGAACCGCCCGAAGGAGACCCCCCGCGCCATGAACAGCGGCAACGAGCCGATGAACATCCCCCCGGCGACCGCCGGGCCCGACGCGACGAACAGCACCGTCGCGCCGAAAGCCACGGCCACCACGCTCATCACCCACATCGCCGCCCTGGTCACGAACGACCCCTCCCTCGGTGACGGATCCCCCCTCGGCCTGATCCAGGACGCGGCCGTCGTCATCGACGGCGACCGCATCGCCTGGGTCGGTGAAACCAGCAAAGCACCCGCCACTGACAACCGGGTCGACGCCGCCGGACGGGCCGCCGTCCCCGGCTTCGTCGACTCCCACTCCCACCTCGTCTTCGCGGGCGACCGCACCGCCGAGTTCCACGCCCGCATGTCCGGCCGGCCCTACCGGGCGGGCGGCATCCGCACCACGGTCGCCGCGACCCGCGCCGCCACCGACGCCGAACTGGAAGCCAACCTCACCCGCTACCTCCGCGAGGCGCTCCGCCAGGGCACCACCACCTTCGAGACCAAGTCCGGCTACGGCCTGACGGTCCACGACGAGGCCCGCGCGCTGCGCATCGCGGCCCGCCACACCGACGAGACCACCTACCTCGGCGCGCACATCGTCTCCCCCGACCTCGCCGACGACCCGGCCGCCTACGTCGCCCTGGTGACGGGGGAGATGCTGGACGCCTGCGCCCCCCACGCCCGCTGGATCGACGTGTTCTGCGAGAAGGGCGCCTTCGACGGCGACCAGGCCCGCGCGGTCCTCACCGCGGGCCGCGCCAGGGGACTCCACCCCCGCATCCACGCCAACCAGCTCTCGTACGGCCCCGGCGTGCAGCTCGCCGTGGAGCTCGACGCGGCCAGCGCCGACCACTGCACCCACCTCACGGACGCCGACGTCGACGCCCTGGCGAACTCCTCCACCGTCGCCACGCTCCTGCCCGGAGCCGAGTTCTCCACCCGCGCCGCGTGGCCGGACGCGCGCCGCCTGCTGGACGCGGGAGCCACGGTCGCCCTCTCCACGGACTGCAACCCGGGCTCGTCCTTCACGTCCTCCGTGCCGTTCTGCATCGCCCTCGCCGTACGGGACATGGGCATGACGCCCGACGAGGCCGTGTGGTCCGCCACGGCCGGCGGGGCGGCCGCGCTGCGCCGCACCGACGTCGGCCGCGTCACCGTCGGCGCCCGCGCCGACCTGGCCCTGCTGGACGCCCCGTCCCACGTGCACCTGGCGTACCGGCCGGGCGTGCCGCTGGTGTCGGAGGTGTGGCGCGCGGGCGTGCGGGTCGCCGCGTCGGCCGCCTGACCCGCCCGCCGCTCCCCCACGCACCGCGCCCCCCGGCCGGACAGCGGCCGGGGGGCGCGGGCGGGCGTGGCCGGCGGCCGGCCCCCGCAGGGCCGGGCCGCACCGGGCCGCGGCCGCTACCGGACCGCCGTCGCCTCCTCGGGCTCCGGCGCCTCCTGGCGGCGGCTCAGCCTGCCCGGCCACCACGCGGTCCGCCCCAGGTCGCGGACCAGGCCCGGCACCAGGAGGGACCGGACGACCAGCGTGTCGAGGAGGACGCCGAAGGCGACGATGAACGCGAGCTGGACCAGGAAGGCCAGCGGGATGACGATGAGCGCGGCGAATGTCGCGGCCAGGACCACGCCCGCCGAGGTGATGACCCCGCCCGTCGTGGTGAGGCCCACCCGCACGCCCTCCCGCAGGCCCAGCCGCAGCGACTCCTCGCGGACCCGGGACATCAGGAAGATGTTGTAGTCCACCCCGAGGGCCACGAGGAACACGAAGCCGTACAGCGGCACGGAGGGGTCGGTCCCCGTGAAGCCGAGGACGTGCTCGAACACGAGGGCGGCGACCCCGAGGGTGGCGGCGAAGTTCAGCGCGACCGTGGCGACGAGCAGCACCGGCAGCAGCAGGGAGCGCAGCAGCACGATGAGCACCAGCAGGATGGTCAGCAGCACCACGGGCGCGATCACCTCGCGGTCCCGCTCGGCCGTGACCTGCGTGTCGTACCGCTGCGCGGTGTAGCCGCCGACGAGGGCGTCGGCGCCGTCCACGGCGTGCACGGCGGTGCGCAGCCGGGCGACCGCGTCCTTGGCCGCGTCGCTGTCGGCGGCGGCGCTCAGGGTGGCGTCGATCCGCACGCGCCCGTCCACCACGAGGGGCTCGGCCGGGGCGGGGCGCCCCGCGCCGTCCACGGGCACCGCGGAGTCGACGCCCTCGACCGACCGGGCGGCGGCCGTGACCCGGTCGGCCGCGTCGGCGTCCGCGATGATGACCGCCGGGTTGCCGGCGCCGGCCGGGAAGTGGCGGCCGAGGGCCTCCTGCGCGGCGACCGACGGCGCGTCGTTCACGAAGATCTCGTCGAGGGGCACGCCCTTCGACTCCAGGGTGGGGGCGAAGGCGGCGCACGCCAGCAGGCCGACCAGCGTCAGCGACCACACCTTGCGCGGCGCGCGGTCGACCAGCGAGGCGACCCGCTGCCACAGCCCGGACCCCGAGCCGTCCGCGGTGCCGGCCTTCGGCCGGGACGGCCAGTACGCGGCGCGGCCCAGCAGGACCAGGGCGGCGGGCAGGAACGTCAGCGCGCTGAGCACGGAGCACACGATGCCGATGGCGCCGACGGGCCCCAGGGCGCGGTTGTTGGTGAGGTCGCTCAGCAGCAGGGCGAGCAGGCCCAGGGCGACGGTCGCCGCGCTGGCGACGATCGGCCCCCACGACTCGCGCAGCGCCGCGCGCATCGCGCCGAAGCGCTCCCCGCCGGGCGCGGCGAGCTCCTCCCGGTACCGCGCGGTCAGCAGCAGGGCGTAGTCGGTGGCGGCGCCGATGACGAGGATCGACAGGATGCCCTGGACCTGCCCGTCGACCCGTACGACGCCGCCGTCGGCCAGGGCGTAGACGACCGCGCACGCCAGCCCCAGGGCGAAGACGGCGCTGAGGATGACGACGAGGGGCAGCAGCACGCTGCGGTACACGACGAGCAGGATGAGCAGCACTGTCACCAGCGCGACCGCGAGCAGCAGCCCGTCGATCCCGGCGAACGCGCCCGACAGGTCGGCCTGGGTGGCGGCGGGCCCGGCGAGCCACACGGTCGTGCCCGGCACGTCCGACGCCGCGTCGCGCACCGCGTCCAGCGCTTCGGGCAGGGCGTCGCCGAGGTCGGGGCGCAGCGGCACGGCGGCCCTCAGCGCCTCCCCGTCCTCCGACGGCAGGGCGGGCGACGGCGCGCCTGCGAGCTGCGGGTCGCCCTGGAGGGCGCTCAGGGCGCGGGTGGCTTCCTGCGCCCGCTCCTGGGGCAGGCGACCGCCGTCCTCGGCGGTCCACAGGACGAGGACGGGCAGGGTCTCCTCCTGCCGGAACGCCTCCTGCTCCTCGATGACCCGGGTGGACTCGGCGCTGCGCGGCAGGAACGCCGCCTGGTCGTTGGTGGCGACCTCTCCCAGTTTCCCCGCGTACGGGCCGAGGGCGCCGCCGATGACCAGCCAGACGAGTGCGAGGACGACGGGGAGCAGGAGCCGGAACCGGCGCGGACTGGGGGGCATGGACGCTCCAGGGGGGTCGGTGGGACGGGGTGGGTCGACGGCTATCTCAACGGCAAACAATCTCAATGATTGAAATAAATCTTGGCACAGGGCACTTCCCGGTCTGTACCTCAGGGGGGTGCCGTCCGGTGTGCGCCACGCCTGCGGGCCGCCGCGGCCGGTCCTCAGCGGTCCGGCCGCGGCGCTCGCCGACGCCCCTTCAGGCGGGGGCGGGCGGACGGATGCAGTCCGCCGCGTCGGGTCAGGGGGTCAGTCCGCCCAGTTCCTCGTTCAGTTCCGCGAGGAACCGCAGCGCGACGGCGAGTTCGTCCTCGTCGAAGCGTTCCAAGGCCCGTCCGGTGGCCTCCGCCAGCGGCCGGAAGTAGCGGCGCGCGGCCGTCCGGGCGTCGTCGACGTAGTGGATGTGGACGACCCGCCGGTCGGCGCTCTCCCGCGACCTGCGGATGTGGCCGGCCTTCTCCAGCCGGTCCAGACAGGCGGTGACGGCTCCCGACGTGAGCCCGAGGTGCTCGCGCAGCCGGCCCGGCGTGAGCGGCTCCGGGCTGTCCAGCACCGCCGTGAGCGCCGCGATGTCGGTGGGGTGCAGCCCCTGCGCGGACGCGAACCCGTGGACCAGGCGGTTCACCTCCCTGGTGGTCCGCCGCAGCTGCACGGCGAAGGCCAGCAGGTCGACCGCCGCCGGGCCGGTTCCCCCGCCGGCCGGCCCGGGACGTCCGCCACCCGCACGCCGCTCCGGTCCCGTCCCGTCTTCTGCGCTGGTCACGGCGCCAGCCTATAGAGGCCGTACCGGCTGCCGCGGTCCGGGCGGCCGGCACGGCGAGCGGTCCGCGCCGGGCCGGTGGACACCGGCGGCCCGCCGGGTGCGGACGGGCGGGGAGGTCCGGCGGATCCGTGGCGGGGCGCGCGGTTCCCCGGGGCGGGCCGGTCCTGCCCCCGGGCGGAGATGGCGTACGTGCTGGCAGGCTGACCGGGGCGGCCGGCGCACGTACGGGTGGTGGGGCGTCCGGGCGGTGGGCTGTAGGGACGCACCCCCCGGAGGAGGGGCTGGGAATGCGCGGAGCGGTGCCGCGCGGTACACACGGAGCGTGCAGACCTTCCTGCCGTACCCGTCCTTCGCGTCGAGCGCCCGGGCGCTCGACCAGCGCCGGCTCGGCAAGCAGCGGGTGGAGGCGCTCCAGGTGCTCCGCGGCCTGACGGTGCCCGGCTACGGCTGGCGGCGGCACCCGGCGGTCCGCATGTGGGCCGGGTACGAGGAGGCCCTCGTCCGCTACGGCCTGGAGGTCTGCGGCACGTGGACGGCCGGCGGCCACGGGGACACCTGCGCCGCGTCGCTGCTGACCGGCTTCCGGGCGCTGCACCCGGACGCCGCGGTGCGGGAGCAGGAGGAGCTGGTCGCGGCGGGTGAGCTGCCGCCCTGGCTGGGTGACCCCGCGTTCCACACCAGCCACCAGTCGGCGCTCCTGCGCAAGGAGCCCGCGTTCTACGCCGGGCTGTTCCCCGGGGTCCCGGCCGACCTCGCGTACGTGTGGCCCGCGTCGGACCGCGACCCCGGACCCCCGTAGAGCCGGACCCGCGAGGGACCGGACTCGGGTCCCGTGCGGCAGGGCGGCGCGTCGGACCCGCTGAGCGCCCTCCCTTCACGCCCCGGCGCGCGCTCCGGCGCTCTCCGTCGGTCGCGGTGGCCGCGGCACCCCGTCTCCGCCCTCTCCCGAGAGGAGCGAAAGGGGCATATCGGGGAACACGCGAGGGAGCCGACCGAACGAGGGAGCGAAGGGGTGAGGGCGATGGCCCGGCGCACGAAGCCGCACACCGGTGACGACGTCACGTGGAAGAGCCACGGCAGCGTGGTGAGCGGCACCGCCAAGCGGGAGATCACCGACCGCAGGAAGGCCGCCGGCCGCACCGTCGACGCGTCCCCCGAGGAGCCGCAGTACGAGGTCGAGAGCGACAGGAGCGGCCGGTCCGCCGTCCACAAGCCGGAGGCGCTGCGGAAGAAGGGACGGCGCTCGTGACCCGCGGGGACGGCGGCGCCGAGCGGGACGAGACGCTGGCCGACTTCGACGAGGCCGTGAACCTCACCGCGGGCGAACTCGACCGGTGGCTGGAGACGGACGAGGCGAAGGGCGTCGGCCAGAAGCCGGACGGCGGCGGCGAGAGCACCGGGCACGCCTCGGGACGCCGCATCGTCGCCCTGCTGCGCACCCGGAAGGACGAGTTGACCGACGACGACCTCGCCCACATGCGCAAGGTCGTGGGCTACGTCCGCCGGCACCTCGCCCAGCGCCCCGACGGCGACGTCACCGACACGGCGTGGCGGTACTCGCTGATGAACTGGGGCCACGACCCGCGGAAGGGAAC
>NZ_MKXB01000113.1 GCF_001865245.1 Streptomyces sp. CC53
GCTCCGGTCCCGGCAACCGCCGACCCTAGGCACACCCCCCGCCCCCGACAACCGCCCCGCGCCACCCGGGCCACGCTGCCTCCGCAGGGCGCTACGAGGCGCGCACCGGCACGCCCGGGGCCCCCGGGACGCACCTGCGTGCACCCCGGGGGCCCCGGTGACGAGAGCGGTCGGCCGCTACTTGCCCTTACCGCCCTTGTCCTTGTCCTTGTCGCCACCCGCGCCCATCGAGTCGTAGATCTCCTTGCACATCGGGCAGACCGGGTACTTCTTCGGGTCGCGCCCCGGCACCCAGACCTTGCCGCACAGGGCGACGACGGGAGTGCCGTCGAGGGCACTCGCCATGATCTTGTCCTTCTGGACGTAGTGGGCGTAGCGCTCGTGGTCGCCGTCACCGTGCGACACCTGCGGCGTCGGCTCTACGAGGGTCCCCGTACCTGCCCCGCGCTCGGGCTCGAGAGTGCTCATAGATGCCAAGGGTACTCACCCGGCGAGCGATCAGTTCAGGCTCGGGTCGTCCGGGTACGTCGCGATCATGGCCAGTTCGCTGCGCTGCCGCCGCAGCACCGCGCGCCACAGTCCCTCGGGCCGCGGGGACGACACGTCGCCCGGTTCGGACTCGACGACGAACCAGGCGCCGTCCCCGAGCTCCTCCTCCAGCTGTCCCGGCCCCCACCCGGCGTAGCCGGCGAAGATCCGCAGGGCCCCGAGCGCGGGTCCGAGCAGTTCGGGCGGGGTCTCCAGGTCGACGAGCCCGATGGCGCCGTACACCCGGCGCCAGCCGAGCGGGCCCTCGTCGCCGGGGATCACGGCGAGGCCGAGCGCGGAGTCCAGGGACACCGGGCCGCCCTGGAAGACGACCCCCGGCTCCCCCGCGAGGGACGCCCAGGGCTCCAGGACGTCGCCGACGCCGACGGGTGTCGGGCGGTTCAGGACCACGCCGAGGGACCCCTCGTCGTCGTGGTCGAGCAGCAGTACCACGGCGCGGTCGAAGTTGGGGTCGGCAAGCGCGGGGGTGGCGACGAGCAGCCGCCCAGCGAGCGAGGACACCTCGGTCATGCCAGACATGATCCCGCACTTTGCGGTCCCGTGGAGGGTCCGCGCGGCACCCCGCGCCGGAACGCGGCGGTGCGCGCGTGACGGCTCCCACGGCTCCGGGGCCCCGCGCCCCCTTGCCGTCGGGAACCAGGGCCGGCCCGGCGGCACGCCGGGAACCCCGGGGCCCCGTGTGCCCGGCCGCGGGCCGGCCGGAGAGGTCGGCACGCAGAGGCGGCCGGGGGCAGGAGCGGGCGCGACCGGGCGGCGGGGGCACGGAGGCGGCGCCACCCCGGCCGCCGGGGGCCCGAGGGCAGGACCGGCGGCCGGAGGGCTGCGCAGGGAACGGCCGGGCGCACCGGGGAAGCGGCCGGGCACCTGCCGGCAGCCACGGCAGGGCGCTCGGGGCCGGGCGCGGCGCTGCCCGCGCGGACCGCGGGCACCGGACGAAAGGTACGCGCCATCCGACCGAAACCGGATGGTGACGGTCCGCTAAGGCCGCTGGACGGACCGTGTTGTGCCGAATTCATTACAAGGTCCGACCGTACGCGGCCTTACGAACCGGGCACTCCGTCCCCTTACCCTTTTCCCTGGCCCCTGCCCGACCTCCCCCGGCTCCACCGGGGGGACGCCCCTCAGAACGCGAGATACATGACCGGCACTGACGATGTACTGCTTGTCCACGGCGGCACCCCGCTGGAGGGCGAGATCCGCGTCCGCGGCGCGAAGAACCTCGTGCCCAAGGCGATGGTCGCCGCCCTGCTGGGCAGCGGACCAAGCCGGCTGCGCAACGTGCCCGACATCCGCGACGTGCGGGTGGTCCGGGGGCTGCTGCAGCTCCACGGAGTGACCGTCCGCCCGGGCGAGGAGCCGGGCGAGCTGGTGATGGACCCGACGCACGTCGAGTCCGCGAACGTCGCCGACATCGACGCTCACGCCGGTTCCTCCCGCATCCCGATCCTCTTCTGCGGCCCGCTGCTGCACCGCCTCGGCCACGCGTTCATCCCGGGCCTGGGCGGCTGCGCCATCGGCGACCGGCCGATCGACTTCCACTTCGAGGTGCTGCGCCAGTTCGGGGCGAAGATCGAGAAGCGCGACGACGGGCAGTACCTGGAGGCGCCGCGGAGGCTGCGCGGCACGAAGATCCGGCTGCCGTACCCGTCGGTGGGCACCACGGAGCAGGTGCTGCTCACGGCCGTCCTCGCCGAGGGCGTTACGGAGCTCTCGAACGCCGCCGTGGAGCCGGAGATCGAGGACCTCATCTGCGTCCTGCAGAAGATGGGCGCGATCATCGCGATGGACACGGACCGGACGATCCGGATCACCGGCGTGGACGAGCTGAGCGGCTACACGCACCGCGCGCTCCCGGACCGGCTGGAGGCGGCGTCCTGGGCGTCGGCGGCGCTGGCGACCGAAGGCAACATCTACGTGCGCGGCGCGCAGCAGCGCTCGATGATGACCTTCCTCAACACGTACCGGAAGGTCGGCGGCGCCTTCGACATCGACGACGAGGGCATCCGCTTCTGGCACCCGGGCGGCTCGCTGAACGCGATCGCCCTGGAGACGGACGTCCACCCGGGCTTCCAGACGGACTGGCAGCAGCCGCTGGTGGTGGCCCTGACGCAGGCGGCCGGCCTGTCGATCGTGCACGAGACCGTGTACGAGTCGCGGCTCGGCTTCACGTCGGCGCTGAACCAGATGGGCGCGCACATCCAGCTCTACCGGGAGTGCCTCGGCGGTTCGGACTGCCGCTTCGGCCAGCGCAACTTCCTGCACTCGGCGGTCGTGTCGGGCCCGACGAAGCTCCAGGGCTCCGACCTCGTCATCCCCGACCTGCGGGGCGGGTTCTCGTACCTGATCGCCGCACTGGCGGCGCAGGGCACGTCGCGGGTCCACGGCATCGACCTCATCAACCGCGGCTACGAGAACTTCATGGAGAAGCTGATGGGGCTGGGTGCGAAGGTGGAACGCCCCGGCGGCGGCACCACCGTCTGACCCCGCGCCACCCGGGCCCCTGCCGGGGGTCCGGGGGTCGCCCCCCCCCCGGGAAAGCACAGCATGGAGAAGCTGATGGGGCTGGGTGCGAAGGTGGAACGCCCCGGCGGCGGCACCACCGTCCGACCCCGCGCCACCCTGTCCGGTGCGGTGCGCCACTCTCCTGGCCGCACCGCCATTTGACGGTGCGTCAGTCGACGTACGGGCCCCCGCGGCCGGTCCGCAAGGACCCGCGGGGGCCTTCGTCGTACCCGTACGCGAGCTGGGCCTGCGCCCGGCCTCAGGCTCGCGGGACGGCCGCCTGCCGCTGGGCGAGCACGCGTACGGGCCGCGCCGCACCCGTCCGTGGCGGAGCCGCCCGGCGGGAGCCCGTGGACGCCCCCGGACTCCGCCACGGCCCGTACGCGGCTCCTCGCCGGTCCGCGCCGGAGGCGGCCCGTGGGCGGGCCCAGCAGTCCGGGCAGGGCCCGTACGCGGCGCGTGCCGCGCCGGACCCACGCCCCTCAGTCCCGTACCGCGTCGAGGCCCGCGGGGCGCCCCCCGCCCAGGCCCGCACCCGGCGACCCGTCGCCGGAACGCCCCGGCGGGCGGTGCGCTCGCACCGCCGCCCGGCCCGTATTCCCGCCCCGAGTGCGTGCGCCCGCACGCCGCCCCTGCGGGGCTCCGGGAGGGGCGTAGGGCGGCGAACAGAAGGGCGGTCGCCCCGTCCGGGGTGACCGCCCTTCTTCTCAGCGCCTGGGGGCCTTACTTGCCCTTGGCGGCTTCCTTGAGCTTCGAGCCCGCGGAGACCTTCACGCTGTACCCGGCCGGGATGTCGATCGGCTCGCCGGTCTGCGGGTTCCGCGCGGTGCGAGCGGCACGGTGGGTGCGCTCGAAGGTCAGGAAGCCGGGGATGGTGACCTTCTCGTCGCCCTTGGCGACGATCTCGCCGACGGTCTCGGCGAACGCGGCCAGCACGGCGTCGGCGTCCTTGCGGGTCACCTCGGCGCGGTCGGCCACGGCGGCCACCAGCTCACTGCGGTTCATGTTGTTACTCCCGTGTATTTCTTGCCTGTGAGGCGTGCCACGCGGCGGAGGCCGCATGTCGAGCACAGCGAAGCCGATGCTGCCAGGGCCCTACGACAGTGCTCGGACCCGGGTCTGCCGATCAGACCCTCGCGCCCGAATACGCATCCTGCCCCCACCAGCGGCGGGAAAGCCAATCCGGCACCCTCCGGAGTCACACGGAAAGCGCCACGGCCCTGCGCCGACGACCTCGGGTCGGCTGGGCGGGCGGATTTCGCCCACCTTACGCCCGGCGCCCGGCCCGCGCCTGTCGACACGCCGGGCGCCCTGCTCCCCGGTACGGCTCAGAGCTTCTCGGTCTCGCCCGTGACGGCCTTCGCCGCGTTGCGGACGGCACCGGCAACGGCGCCGGCGACCTTGTCGTTGAAGACGGAGGGGATGATGTAGTTCGGGTTCAGTTCGCCCTCGGTGACGACGTCGGCGAGGGCGGCCGCCGCCGCCAGCATCATGTCGGTGGTGACCGTGTGGGACTGGGCGTCCAGGAGGCCGCGGAAGACACCGGGGAAGACCAGCACGTTGTTGATCTGGTTGGGGAAGTCGGACCGGCCCGTGGCCACAACTGCCGCCGTCTGGCGGGCGATTGCGGGGTCGACCTCCGGGTCCGGGTTCGCGAGCGCGAACACGATGGCACCGTCGGCCATCGCGGCGACGTCGGCACCGTCGAGGACGTCCGGGGCGGAGACGCCGATGAAGACGTCGGCGCCGACCACGGCCTCCTTGAGGGTGCCGGTGACGCCCTCGGGGTTGGTGTTGTCGGCGATCCAGCGCAGCGGCGACTCCTCGGCGGCCTCGACGAGGTCCGCGCGGCCGGCGTGGACGACGCCGTGGATGTCGGCGACGACGGCGTGCTTGACGCCCGCGGCGATCAGCAGCTTCAGGATGGCGGTGCCGGCGGCTCCGGCGCCGGACATGACGACGCGGACGTCCCCGATGGCCTTGCCGACCACGCGCAGCGCGTTGGTGAGGGCGGCGAGCACGACGATCGCGGTGCCGTGCTGGTCGTCGTGGAAGACCGGGATGTCGAGGGCCTCGCGCAGCCGCGCCTCGATCTCGAAGCAGCGGGGCGCGGAGATGTCCTCCAGGTTGATGCCGGCGAAGCCGGGGGCGATGGCCTTGACGATCTCCACGATGGCGTCGGTGTCCTGGGTGTCCAGGCAGAGGGGCCAGGCGTCGATGCCGGCGAACCGCTTGAAGAGGGCGGCCTTGCCCTCCATGACGGGGAGGGCGGCCTTGGGGCCGATGTTGCCGAGGCCCAGCACGGCGGAGCCGTCCGTGACGACGGCGACGGAGTTCCGCTTGATGGTGAGGCGGCGGGCGTCCTCGGGGTTCTCCGCGATGGCCATGCACACGCGGGCGACACCGGGGGTGTAGACCATCGACAGGTCGTCGCGGTTGCGGATGGGGTGCTTCGACGCCATCTCGATCTTGCCGCCGAGGTGCATCAGGAACGTACGGTCGGAGACCTTGCCCAGGACGACGCCCTCGATGGACCGCAGCTTGCCGACGATCTCGTCGGCGTGCGTGGTGGAGGAGGCGGCGATGGTGACGTCGATCCGCAGCTTCTCGTGGCCGGACGCGGTCACGTCGAGGCCGGTGACCGAGCCGCCGGAGGACTCCACGGCCGTGGTGAGCTGGGAGACCGCGGTTCCGCTCGCGGGCACCTCCAGCCGGACCGTCATCGAGTACGAGACGCTGGGCGCCGTTGCCATGGCCGAGTTCCTCTGCTTTCCCTAGCTTCGTTGCCAGCCCGGCGCGGCGGTGGCCGAGCGCGGGGCCCTCCGATGGTCGCACCTACCTGCGAGTAGCGGGTAATGCGGTCATTTAGTTATCGGAAACTGTTTTCCACCATACGAGAAACGCCGCTTCCGCACAACGGAGGCAGCGGATGCGGGCGGTCGGGCGGGAGCGCCCCGACGCCCTCTCGGCCCGGCGGTGCGGTCGGCACAGCGGCGCGGGAGCCGGTAGGCCCGGAGGCCGGCCCGGCAGGCTCCGACCGGCCTCCCG
>NZ_MKXB01000114.1 GCF_001865245.1 Streptomyces sp. CC53
GTTCGCGGCCGCGCCGTACACCTCGGCGGACTCCTCGCCGTCCGCGCACAGCATGTACAGCGCGATCCCGCTGAGAAGGGCGCTCTTGCCGTTCTTGCGGGCCATGACGACGGTCGCACGCGTGTAGCGGCGCACGTACCGGCCCCACTGCTCGTTCCAGACCACCTCGCCGAACAGCGGCCGGATGATCTCGTGCTCCTGCCACGGAGCCAGCACGAACCGCGTGTTCGCCAGGGCGCCCGCGGGGTGGACGAGCAGCTCGCCGAAGAACTTGACGACCTTGTCCGCGCGCGGCTCGCAGTAGTGCGCGCCCCGCCGGGTGCAGGTCTTGCCGTCGAGGGTGTACCCGCACACCGGGCCGCGGCGCGAGGCCGGCCGCCACCGCTTGGTGTGGTCGATCCGCAGCGGCCGGCGGCGGCCGGGCGGCCGGGTCGCGGCCTTGGACCGGGCCGGACGGGTAGCGGTGCGCCCAGCCATCGCCACCTCCGCCCCCGGTCAGGACAACAGCCGCTCCGCCCCCTGCCCGTCGCCCTCCCCGCCGATCTTCAGCTGCGCACGGTCGCTGGGTGTCAGCCCGAACCGCGCGCCGTACCGCTGCACCTGGGCGTCCGCGGCGTCCAACGCGAGGAGCCACGGGTTCTTGCCGCGGCGGTGGCCGCCCAGGTCGCCGTTCTTGTTGAACACGGGCATCTCCACCACGGCGCCCTCCTCCTCGACATGCCGCGCGGCGTCCCGCCGACGGGCCACCGCGTCGCACCAGGCGGCGAACGCCTCCGTGTCCCACGGCGTCAGCACCCGCTTGGCCTCGAGGTCGCCGGCGAGCTGCTCCCAGATCTCCAGGGCGGTGTCGCTGAGCCAGTCGGGCGGCAGGACCTCGCCCACATCGGGCTGCGGCTCGTCGGTGTTGATCCGGTCCTTGCGGTCGCCGTGGAGCACGCGCAGCTGCGTCGGCTTCGGGGCCGGTCCTCGCTTCCCCATGATCACCTCCAGGGCGGCAGGCAGTCACATTCGGTTACGGCGGCAGCCCGGGTACGGCGATTCCGGAAACCTGTCAGCGCGAGAGGGGCCTCCCCCCCGCGTTCCGAGGGTCCCCGGGGCCAGGGATTCTGGCCCCCCTCCCCCTCACGGTCAGTAAGGGGGGATGTCGGTGTTCCAGCCTCCGGGCTGGTGCTTGGCGGTCTCGCTGCTGTGGCAGGAGGCGCACAGGCCGCGGCCGTAGGCGGGGCTGTGCTCGTCCCAGCCGAGCTGGCGCAGCTCGCGCTTGGAGCGCGGCCAGTGGTCGGCGTGTTCGCTGGGGGCGCGCCCGCACAGGACGCAGATGGGGTCGCGTTTGAGGACGCCGGCGGGGAAGCGGTCGCGGTGTTCGGTGCCGTAGCCCGGGGGGTGGCGGAGGCGCGGGGGCGGGGGGTGCCGCACTCGGGGCACTTGGAGGAGGGTGGTGTGGGGGTGCGGGGGCAGCCGGGTGTGGTGCAGCGGCGGGGGGCGCGGGCGGGCATGGGGGGCACCTCCTGGTGGTGGCCGCCCGGTTGGTGCCGGGCGGCCGTTCCGCCACCACTCCACCGCGAGTGGTCTTGGTGCGGGGCCGCCGGAGTCTCAACGCTGCGCGGTAGGGCTTACGCCGGAGTCGTGGGCTCCCTGCCAGGCGCTGCGTCAGAGCAGCAGACACGGCCCCGCACGTTCGGGTTGGGATGTGGTCAGAAGTCGGGGCAGAGGTGTTTGTGGCTCAGGTCGAGGACCTTCTCGGCCGTGGGCAGGCTGCGTCCCTCGGGGTGGTCGGGGCTGGTCCAGCGCTTGGCGGTGACCTCGATCTGCTTACTCCTGTCGCCCGGGTGACGCTTGAGGGCTGAGCAGGTGTCGAGGCCGCGGCTGATGGCCTTGTCGTCCTTGCCGTGAACGAGGTCGGGCTCAAGGGCGTTCAGGGCAGCCAGGAAGGCCGCGCGGGGCTGCGGTTCAGGGCTCGGGGGGAGGCCGGCGGCCTCGCGGGCCTTGGCCTTGTCCTCGGCGCTGGTGGAGGGCGCTTCGGCCGCGGGGGCCTGCGAGGGCGCAGCGGCGGGCTGTTCGGGCTCGCTGGCGCTGCTGCAGCCGGTGAGTGCGGCGAGCAGCAGTGCGGCGGCGATGGTGGTGGTGCGGGTGCGCATGGTCCCCCCTGGGCGTTGCGGATGGGCGGGCCCATCGTGCACCGGGCCGACCGGCCGTGTCCGGCGGTTGGGCAAGGTGCCGCCCGCAGTGTCTACGCGTGGGCGGGGTGCGCGGTCTCGGGGAGGCGGACGAGGCGCAGGGCGCGGCCGCGGGTGGCCTGCTCGGCGCGGGCGACGTCGGCGAGGCGGAAGAGTTGGCGGCCGGTGTCGTCGAGGCCCGTGGGGGTGAGGTGTCCACGGGCGACCCAGGAGCGGATGGTGCGGACGGTGACGGCGGCGGCTCCGGCGCTGAGGAGCTGGCGGGCGCGGGTGGCGTGGTCGGCGGCTTGGGCGGCGGTGAGCCAGGTGGGCATGTGGCACCTCCCTGGGAACGCGAAAGCCCCCGGCGGGCGGGGGCTGTGGGGTCGTGTGGGCACACGTGTGGTGCTGTCAGCGAGTATGCGCTACGCGTCCGATCTTGTCCAACAGCTGTGCGCGGGGGCCCGGGGCCGCCGGACGCTGAGGTGCCGGCGGCGCTGTCGGTGTGCGGCGTCAGCGGGTCTGGGCGATGCGCCGGGAGGTGGGGGCGTGCTCCTTCAGGACGCGGTTGTGCAGCCGGACGACGGACCGCGTGTCCACGTCCGGTCCGTGGATCTTCTGGCCGTAGGACACGACCTTGTCCCTGTCCAGGAGACCTGCCGCCACGGCTGTCCTGATGGTGTCCGTGACGGACTGTCCGGGCGGGGCGATGGGGCGCGCACTGGCCTGTGACCTGCTGTCCTTGCTGTCCTTGCTGTCCTGTCCGGTGTCCATCAGGGTGCGGACGGTGTCTTCGTCGGCGTCGCTGCCGAGGGTGTGCAGGTGCTCCAGGACGTCCTCGGCGGATGCGTCGGGGATGGTGGAAAGGGCAGCGCGGACAGCCGAGCGGACTGTCCCGGCGGCGTGTCCCGGGGTGTCCCGCTGGGGATGGCGAGCTTCCGTCTGGACGGGGTCGAGCTGGTCGAGGCGTGCGCCGACCGCGCCGCGCAGCGTCTGCCAGGAGCGGGCGGGGTACATCAGCCAGCCCAGGAGGGGGATGTGGGGCATGCGTTCGGGGAGCAGGCCGCGCTCGGCGCGCTGCTCGTCGCGGACGTCGCGGCGGTGCAGCTCGAAGAGGAGTTCCACGGCGCAGGGCACGGAGGCGAGGCCGTAGGCGGCGACGGGTCCGCCGAGCTGCATGCCGTGGGACCAGTTCAGGGTGGCGGAGACGCTGACGAAGCCGAGGAGGACGACGCGGGCGAGGCCGGCGGGGCTGGCGCGTTCGATGGCGCGGCGGGCGTACTCGGCGCACAGCAGGGCTGCCAGGTCGAACATGAGGGAGAGGGCCCAGGCGAGCTTGGGGTTCATGCCCCAGCTGGTGAGGGTGCCGCTGATGGACCAGGCGGCGGCGGCGAGCATCATGGCGAGGACGGCGTACCAGGCGATGCGGGTGAGCCTGCTGAGTCGGCGGCGGGGTGTGGCGGTCACATGCAGCTCCGGGGGGGTGTGGGCGGCCGGGCCCGTTCGGCGGCGGGCCCGGCCGGGTGAGGGTCAGGCGCCGGCGGCGTCGAGGAGGTGGCGCGCGTACTCGGCGCGGGTGACGGGGCCGGTGATGCGCGGCATGTGGGTGATCACCTCGGCGTGCAGGTTGTCGGCGCCTTCGCCGATGGCGTGCTCGGCGGCCGCGAAGGTGAAGGCGAGGCCGCGCCGGGTCAGCTCGCTGATCTGCATGTGGGGGCGGACGCTGGTGAGGCGGTCGGCGATGGCGAGGAGGACGGCGCGGGCGTCCTCGCTGGGCTGCTGGGTAGGCTGCATGGGCCTGCTCCTTCGTGTGGGTGTGGGCAGGTGAGGCCCCGGCCATGAGGTGCGAACTCCGGCCGGGGCCTTGTGTTGCCGGTTCGACCGTAGCCAAGAAGTGTGGACAATGTCCACACCTTCGGGGAAGGATGACTCTCATGGAGACACCGCAGACGCCAGGCGGCGAGGAGACGCTGACCATCCCGAAACTGGCCGCGCGCGCGGGCGTCAGCCGCACCCTGGTGCACCGCCTCGCCACGAACCCGGCCGAGGGCTGGCCGGCCCCGCGGTTCCGCCCCGGGTCGTCGCGCCCGGAGTACCCGGTGGCCTGGTTCGACACGTACTGGGCGCAGCGCCAGGCACGCATCACCCAAGGGCGGTGCACGGACCTCCAGCGGGGCCCGGACGGCGCGTAGCGCAACCCAGGCCCCGCCCCTACGCGGCCGCGGAGGCGCGGGCCAGCAGGTGCACGGCGACGGCGGCCAGCTGCGGCATCACCCGCGCCCGGTGCTCGTCGTAGTCCTCCGGCGCCATCTCGTGCCCGCACGCCTCGCACCGGATCCACCACTCCCCGTCCGTCGCCACCAACGCGAACGCGGCGCAGCTCGGGCACGGGGCGTCCTTGGTGGTGCGCTGCGGGACGGCGCCGACCATGCGGCGCACGCGGCGCAGCAGGTCCTCCAGCTGGCGGTACAGCTCGCTCCCCCAGGGCTGGGTGAGCGCGTACGGGGCGTACGCCGACAGCCACGCGCACCAGGCCGCCACCGTCGCCCCGCCGCGCACGAGGGGCTCCTCGCAGCGCTCGATGTGCACGGTGCCGTACCGGTCGCGCCGTACGGCCGGGAATTCGCTGGCGATGTACCGCGCCCACCCGTACCGCAGCGCCCCGGCGGGCACGTGCCCGTCCTGGTCCCCGTACGGGTCGTCCGGGGGGAGCGGCTGCCCGGGCCCCAGGAGGTCCAGGACGCGCAGGTCGACGGGCAGGGGCGCGTGCGCGCGGCCGGTGGAGCCGCGCCGAGGCGGGCCCGCGGCGGGGCGCAGCAGGCTGCGGAGCATGGGCAGGTGCGTCGGCAGCTCGGCGAGCCACGCCTGCAGCTGGTGCACGCAGGGCTCGCACACGTCGGCGGCTGGCCGGCTGCAGACGCAGCACCTCGACGTCATGGTGGGCCTTCCTGTCTGGTCGCCGCGCTCAAGCGGGACGGGGCGGGCAGTGGGGGGAGCCGTGCTCGACGGTGCAGGTGCAGGTGCAGGTGCAGTGGCCGTCCTCGGCGATGAGGGGCGCGCCGCGGGCGTTGCGCCGCCCCTGCTCGGCACCGGTGGCGACGCCGTTGAGGTAGTCCCAGGCGGCGTGGAAGTCGAGGGCGGCGATGCTGGTGGAGCCGACCATGACGCTGTACCAGCCGGGGATGGGCCGGCGGTTGCTGTCGAGCCGGGCGCCGGTGTGGACGGTGATGGTGAGGGCCGGTGTCGTAGGCGATGACGGCGGCGTGCCAGGCGAGCTTGGTCGGGTCGTCCCAGGTCTCGTCGAAGGGCGGTTCGATGGAGCTGCCGCGGGGGGTGGTGCTCCGGGTGACGTTCACGGCTGCTCCTCGGATCGGGCGGGGGCGTCGACGATGACGCGGAGAGTGTCGGCGGCTGTCTTCAGCAGGTCGCTGATCCCGTACCGCGTCCACCGATCGGCGACAGCGCGGACGCCGTCGATGACGGCCTCGGCACGTTCGGCGCGCTGCTCGGCTGCGGCCAGTTCGGCGCGGAGCTGCTGTATCTCGGCGTCGCGCACGGCGTCGGCGCGGGGCCACCAGGCTGCGCCGTTGGCTGCCTGGTGCATGGGGCCCGCGTGGCCGCGGCGCAGGGCGCAGGGACCGAGCGGCGTACCGAAGAACCCGATGGTGGAGGCACCGCACGCCCGGTCTGCGCCCGCCAGAGGGGCGGTGGGGACGCCGTGGGGACGCCCAGAGGGGCGGGTCTTCTTCAGGCGGTAGCCGATGACGGCGGTCAGGGCACCGGTGGTGAGGGCGATGACGGTCCAGTAGACGAAGGCCGCGCCGAGTTGGGAGAGACTCACCGGCGGCCGTCCTCGGTACCGCGGGTCTCTGCCTGGGCGGTGGTGGCGGCGCGCCAGGCGTCGACGACGCGCTTCGGGGGGCGTCCGACGGCCGGGCAGCCAACGCTGTTGGCGCCGGGCCCAGGCGCGCACGGTGGCGGCGTCGTAGTCCACGCCCGGGCCGCGGCGGCGGCGGGGCTTGGGCGGCTCCAGCTCGGCCTGGCGGGCGCGGAGTGCGGCGAGGCGCTGCTGGAGCTGGTCGGCTTCGGTGGTGATGGCGGCCAGTTCCTGGTCGGCGGCGTAGCGCTGGCGCAGCCCGGTGAGGGCGGCGCGGGCGCGGGCGGCCTGGTCGTGGAGGTCGGTGTCGGTGTGCTGGTCGCCCCAGGCGAGGAGGCGGCCGACCGGCAGCTGCTCGGGGGCCTCGGCGGCGGGCGTCGCGGGTGTGGTGGTCACGGTGTCGGGGGTCCCTTCGTCGGTGGTGGCGAGGAGCTCGCGCAGGGCGGCGATGGCGTCGGCGGTGTGCTCGGGGAGGGCCGGGAGCTGGTTGCGCTCGCGGCCGTGAAGGCCGCCGCGGATGCCGTACCGGCGCCCGCCCGGGGGCTCGTGGATGAGGGCGTCGTGGAGGCACTCGGCCCGGACAGGGCAGCCGCGGCAGGTCGCTTGGGCGGGACGGGTCTTGTGGGGTTGGCCGTACCAGAGGTTCGTGTCCTGGCCTGCGCACGCTGCGCGGTCGCGCCAGTCGGCGCGGTCGGGGGCGTCGGTGGTCATGGGCGTCGTGTCGGGGTGGGGGTGATGTGGCGGTGCTGGATGGCCAGGGGGACGGCGTGCGGCTGGTTGCGGGCGTCGAGCCGGGCGTAGGCGGTGCGCAGGTGGGTCTGGACGGTGCCGCGGGCCAGGTCCAGGCGCAGCGCGATCCGGTCGACGCTGAGTCCGGCGGCCGCGGCCTCGAGGACCGCGCGTTCGCGGGGGGTGAGGCGCACGGCCGGCCGGTCTTCGGGGAGGAGCCCGGTCAGCCAGCCGTGGGCGTATGCCTGGGCGACGGCCTGGGCGCCGGTGCGGACGTGCAGCCGGGTCCGCAGGCGCTTGTACCGGCTGCGGACGGTGGCGATGCGGGTGTGGGTGTCCTCAGCAATCTGGACGACCGTGCGGCCCCGGGCGAGGCCGGCGAGCAGCTGCCGCTCGAAGGGCCGCAGCGCGTCCGGGCCGTCCCCGATCGGGGCCTGGGCCACGAGCCCGTCGGGCGCGGCATGTTGGGGCCGGGCGCTGATGTGCCAGCCGTCGCGGCGCGCGGCCGCGACGGTCTTCTGCCCCAGCCGCGCGGCCTCCTCGGGGGTGATGCGCTCGCCGAGCAGCGCCAGGGCCTCCTCGGCGATGAGTGCGCCGTACGCGTCGGGGACGGCCGGGAGCGTACCGGCGGGCGCGCTCACTGCTGCCACCCCTGCCAGCGGGGCCACGCGGACCCCCGTGCGGCGGCGGCCGCCGGAGCGGCGCGGGCGCGGCTCCGGCGCCTTGCAGGTCGCGGGGTGCGGCATGGCGCGCCACTCCAGGTGCTCGAGGGTGGGGCGGTCCGCGGTCAGGGAGCGGGAGCGCAGACGGCCCGTGCCGTCGGTGTACACCGCGGTGTTGCCGGTGGGGGCGGGGTCGGCGTCGACGAGCAGGCGGCGGCCGGCGGCGGTGGCGGTCCGCCGGACGCGGGCGCCGCACCGTTCGCACCTCTGCACGCCGTGATCACTGGGCATGGTGAGCTCCCTCGGTGTCGTCGAGGGCGGTCAGGGCTGGGGCGACGGCGCGCCAGCCGTAGAGGTAGACGGCGGCGGTGCGGCCGTACTGGGCGACCGCGGCCCGGACGGTGCCGGGCCCGGCGGCGGCGCGCAGCGCGGCCTTCTGCTCAGCCGTGAGCTCCGGCAGCCGCCCCCCGTGAGCCTCAGCCGGCGCGGCGGGCGGCGGGGCCGGAGCGGGGGCGGGGGCGGGGGGTGCTTCGGGCGGCTCGGGCACGGGCGGCTCTGCCGCCGGCGCCGCGCCCGCGGGCGGGGTGGCCAGGGTGATGTCGAGGCAGACCTGGCAGGGCTGGCCGGTGTGCCACAGCACGCCGTCCTCGCACACGTCCAGGCCGCAGCCGCGCCGGGGCAGACCCGCGCCGAGGATCCAGCGGCCGCCGTCCCGTACCGGGTCGGTGGTGGCGTAGCGGCGGGTCAGGCGCTCGGTGATCCGCTGCATCCCGGTCCCGGCCGCCAGCTGCGCGGTGATCTCCGCGTCGATCCGGCGCAGCACGAACGGCCGGACGTCCTCGAGGAGGTGGCGCACGGGCTCCAGCACCGTCCACGAGCAGGCGGACAGCAGCGCACCGGATCCGTCGCCGGACCCCCCGCTGCTGCTGCGCTTTTCGCCGTGACCCCGGCCGCCCGGGCGGCCCAGCGGCGCCGACCGGGCCGGGTTGTCCACAGGGCCTTGCGCTACCTCCTGCACACGCCTACGGCGGATCCCACCACCACCCGTCGCGCTCGTCTTGAGTCGGTCAGTCCCGTGGTCTTCCTCTGACGCGAGGGATCCGTCAGACCTGCCCGCACCGGATCCGTCATGGATGTCCGCACACCCCGGCACCGCGTGCAGCGGGCGGTCGTGGGCCTCGTAGGCGTGGCGGCCCTGCAACCCCTCGCGACGGCGCACGGTCACCCAGCCGGTCGCGGCCAGGTCCTCCACGAGCCGGGCGGTCTGCCGCTCACCCAGAGACTCCCCGGCCGACTTCCCGCCCTGGTGGCGCACCACGGCCGCCAGGTCGCTGTAGGCGAGCGGCTGGCGGCGCGCCTGGGCGTAGGCGATGACCGCGTACAGGCGCAGCAGCCGCGGCGGCAGCGACGTCGCGGCCCGGGCCGGCACCCACACGAACAGCTCGTCGTCCTCGGCGACGCGCACAGTGCGGTGGGCAGAGTCGCCCGTGCCGCCGCGCCGCGTGCGGCGCGTGGTCAGGACCTCCACCACGCCGTCGACCGAGTCCGGGCGGGCGAGCTGGCGCAGCGCCCGCTCGACAGCACTCTTGGACATGCCGAGGTACTCGGCGAGCGTGGCGACGCGCGCGGTACAGCCCTCCGCGCGCAGGGCCAGGGCTGCGACCTTGATGTAGACGGCCAGGGCAGCATCGCTGTACTGGCCGCCTACAACCAGGCGCAGAGGAACGCGCACCCGCAGTCCGCGGCCGTGCCGCGGCGCCCGGGCCGCGCGGGGCGGCACGGGGCACGCTGCAGCAGAAGCTGCTGCGCGGCACGGGACGGCGGACATGCGGGTGCTCCCAGAAGGCGGCGGGTCAGGTGAAGCTCGGTCAGCGGCGCCGCAGCGCGGGCATCAGGACGGCAGGGATGGCCAGCCGCAGCGGGCAGACCTCGTAGGCGCGGTAGCGGTCACGGCTGGGCGCGCGCCGGACCCCGCCGCGCTCCAGCAGCGCGGTCAGCGCGACGGCGACCTGCCCGCGGCTCAGCCGCGTCTCGGCCATCAGGCCGTCGAGGAAAGGCTGCCGGCGCCTGGGGATGTGGCCGGTGGCGTAGTCGGCGTGGGTGGCCAGGGCCAGCGCGACCAGCCGGTGGTGGCCGATCAGCGAAGAGCGCAGGATGCCGCGCTCCCACAGCAGCCGGAACGGCTCGTGGTCCGGCAGCCTCACGGCGCCTTGCGTCACCGCCCGGCCAGCGGCCCGGTTGGCCAGGTCCAGCGGCGTCGGACGCGCCGGGGCCGGGGTCGGGGTCGTCATGGTCGTGCTCCTCATCCGTCGACGGCTCGGGGGCGGGGATCTGGTAGAGGTAGGCACCCGGCGGCCAGCCCGGCCCGGGCGGCGCTTCCGGCCGCCCGGCCAGGGCCGCGGGGGTGGGCAGGTCGCAGCACCACCCGCGCGGGTACAGGCGCGCGGGGGCCAGGCCGTGCGGACCGGTGGGGTGCTCGCACGGGCGCCGCCGGCGGCTCACGCGGGGGCCCGTACGGTGCCGCAGCCCACGCACTCCCACCGGCCGGGCGCCACCTCGAGGTGCTGCGTCTGCAGGTGCCCGCAGCTCGGGGAGTGGCAGGCCACCCAGGCAAGGCCCTCCACGCCAACCGCGGGCCGCACTACGGCGGGCGGGCGCGGCCGCCGCACCCGACCGAGGCGGACCGCCCCGAGCACCAGGCACACAGCCGCGACGGCCAGGGCGCCCGCGCCGAGCAGGACCGGCCCGCTCAGCCCGTACGGCAGCCAGCCGTTCACGCGGCACCGCCCAGGGCGCGGATCTCGGCGAGGGCCTGTCCGTACGCGGCGCAGCCGCCCGGGCAGTACCAGCGCGCGGGCTCCCGCGAGCCGGCCAGCCACACGCGGACCATCCCGCGCGCCGGGCGCGGCTCGGCCGCCGGCGCCCCGCACCCCGGAACGGGGCACTCACGCCCCACCGGCCGCGGCGCTGCCGGGGTCGGCTTGCCGGTCTTCCCCTGGTTCCAGGCCATCCGGGCCGTCCGGCCGCCAGAGGGATCGCGCTGCTCGCGCTTGTGCTCCGCGTTGGCCGCCCGGCACTCCTTGCACGTCTTGCTGCCGAGCCGCAGATGCTGCCGGTAGCCGCGCGGCGTGCCGTGCTCGATCCCGTCGCCCGCCGGCGCCGCGGCGCTCACAGCCCGCTCCCCGGGCGGCACCGCACGGCGACAGGGTCGTCCGCGTCGTCCTCGTCGAACTCGGCGCGCACCTCGATGGCGGTCACGTGGTAGCCGGTGCGCTCCTGGACACCGTCAATCTCCGCCAGCAGCGCGCACCGTTCACCGTGCTCGAGGACCTCACCGCTCCAGTCGAAGAGCAGGGCCACGTCGGCCGGGTGCTGATCGCTCAGGATCGACTCGCAGCAGCGCCGGGCGGCGTCCGCCGTCGCGTACCAACCCAGCGGCAGCGACCGGTAGCCGGCCCGGTACACCAACTGCGGCGCGGCCGGGCCGATCAGCAACTTCGCGGCCAGGGCCTCGGCCATGTGCGCGTACAAAGCGCCGGGCTCCATACCGGCGACGCCGTACCCGTTCCAGTTCGCGGCCACCGTCTGCAGCTCAGCGGCCACCGCGCTCACGGCGGCCGCCGTCGCGGTCGCGGGCGTGCTCATCGGCGGCCTCGCAGACGCTGCAGCAGCGCAGCGAACACCCGCGGCGACGGCCCCGGCGGCGGCGGTCCGGCCGGTGCGCGCAGCGCCGGGACGGCGACCGGCACCGGCAGCACCGCACTCGGCGTCGGCGCGGCCGCCCGCGGGCACCGCTCCGCCGCCGGCCGCACGAGCGCCTCACGGATCTCCGCCGACGTCGACGACCGCGGCGCCGGGATCAGCGGCCCGTACGTCGCATACACCTCCGACAGCGGCATCGGCGCCTCGTCCAGGTGGTGCATCAGCGGCTCACCCGACCCCGAGGTCAGCCCGCGCCACTCCCAGCGCGCGCCGTACACGTCGATCCACTGCCGCGTCAGGTCCAGCTCCGTACCGTCCAGCACCCACCGCATCAGCGCTCACCGCCCTGCGCGGCCGACGGCCGGTCCTCGAGGTACTCGTACGTGACGAGCGCGATCGTGACGCCGTCGACCTCGGTGCGCGCGTCGCCGAAGCGCTCGTGCTCCTTCTCGCGGACGGCGAAGTCGACGCCCAGGGCCGCGGCCCAGGCGGCGGCGTCCGCCTCGGTGTACGCCTGCAGGGTCACCTCCGCGTACCGCGTGGTGACGTGGACGCCGATCTCCAGCAGATCGGGCAGGGAGCCGTTGGCCGCCATCAGCCGGCGCGCCACCGCCTCGGCATGCCGGGCCTGCGTCTCCAGGGCGTCAATGTGAGCCAGGAGAGCGGGAGGTGCGGTCGGGGACGGGGTGACGCTAGTGTCGTGGGACACGGTGACCTCGATTCAGTGGGTTGAGGTTCCGAGGGGCTGTCACGGACCGGCCAGGGTCCGGGCGGCCCCGTGTCATGTGGTCAGGCCGCGGACTTCACGCTCTTGGCCTTTCGGCTCATCGCGGACTTCAGCCCCATCGCGGCGTAGTGCGCTTTGCGCAGGTGCTCGGCGGCGCGAGCGATCTGCTCGTCCGTCCCGTTCGGGTGCTTCTCCCGAGCCAGCCGCTCAAAGCGGCCGTTCGCCGCGGCACGTGCCCGCGCCGTCCGGCTCGTCGGATCGGTCGTGTTCGCCCAGCTCACGTGTGCGCCGAGCCTGGCTCGCAGGCTCCGGGCCTCGGGGTCCATCAGATCCCTCCTGATCCTCATTCGAGTATGGGGATGACGTAGGCGCGAAAAGAGCCTTCCGGCGGACGGCGACAGCCTCCGCGACGCGGTCGGCCTCATCGCGCTCCACGGTCGGCCGCTCTTCGGTGATCAGTCGCTGGATCTTGCTGTAGGAAAGGCCAGTGACCTCCGCCAGGCTGCGCACCGTGTGACGAGCGCCGGCAGTCCCAGGGCTCTACATCAGCCGCTGGAGCAGCCGCCAGTCATGGATGCGATACCTGACCACGCCACTCCTTCTCTCATCCCTGTTCGGGGATGGGGATAGCTAAGCACAGCGTTCGCCGCCATGTCCAGGACGCGCAGGTAAGTCCTCCAAGCGTCAACAAAGGGGTGCGCTTTCAGACTCTTTTGGCTGGCCCAGTACCCATCCCCGTATGGGGTTGTGGACAATGGAGGCAGTAAGGCGCTCCTTACGCGGGTACGCCGGCGAACTGCACGCCTCACCTTCACGATGGGAAGCCCTGATGACGACCAGCCCGGAGCCGACCGGCCTCGAGACGCTCGCTGACCTGGTGAGCGCGGTGGCAGGCGATCGCGGCGCCGCGAACAAGCTCACGTTCGAGCAGCTGGCCGAGCGCTCGGTAGACCCGAGGACCGGCTACCAGCCGAGTCCCAACCTGCTGTGGCGACTTGCCCGTCAGAAGGGGGTCAAGGTCAACCCGGAACTCGTCAGCGCACTCGCCGTCGGTCTCAGCAAGCCGCTGGAGCGCGTGCAGGCGGCGGCCGCGTTCGAGTTCACCGGCTACATCGCAACCAAGGTTGAGGGCGGCACGCTGGTGCACGCGCTTGGGGCCGACGTGTCGGACACCCCAAAGGCGAACGAGGTCCTGTCACGCTGGGCCCAGGAGCATGAAGACGACAGCAGCGCCGACTAGCTGCGGCCGCGGCCAACGAATCTCCGCCATATCCCCGCCGAGATTGGCCAAGCGCCTGGGCTTACCTTGGTCGACGGCGACCAGCAAAGACGCAGGTAAGCACAGCGTTCACTGCCGGACACCTTCTAAGCGCTTGGCCGCAGGTTCGAGTCCTGCCTGGGGCGCTC
>NZ_MKXB01000115.1 GCF_001865245.1 Streptomyces sp. CC53
CCTCCACCAGACCGATCGACTCCACCGACACCCCCGCATCCGCCAACGCGGCCGAGATGACCTCCGCCTGGGCGCGGGGGCTGGGCGCGGAGTAGCGCGTGGTGCGGCCGCCGTGGTTCACGGCAGCGCCCTTGACGACGCCCCGGATCCGGTCGCCGTCGCGCAGTGCGTCGTCGCATCGCCGCAGGACCACCGCCACGGCGCCCTCACCGGGCACGAAGCCGTCGGCGGTGCTGTCGAAGGCTCGGCTGCGGTGGCGCGGGGAGAGGGCCATCATGTCCCCCATCGACCGGAAGTACTCCGGGCTGATGCCGGCGTGGACGGCGCCGATGACCGCCGTGTCGATGTCGCCGGAGCGCAGGTGCTGCAGCGCGGAGTGCAGGGCGACCAGCGACGACGAACACAGCGTGTTGACGACCGTGCTGGGGCCGCGCCAGTCCATCAGGTACGAGAGCCGGTTGGCGATCATCGCCTCCAGGCCCAGGCCCCGCCCTTCGAGCACGCCGTGCCGGACGCGTTCCTCGTGGTAGTGGTCGTGGCTGTACGCGATCCACAGCCCGGTGCGGTCGTCGGCGGCGCGGGATCCGCCGCGCCCGCCGTCCTCGATGGCCTCCCAGATCGTCTCGTAGACGATGCGGGCCTGGGGGTCGATCAGCGGCGCCTCCCGGGCGGATATCCGGAAGGGCGCCGGGTCGAACTCGTCGACCCTGTCGAGGAAGGAGGCGTGCGGGAGGGTGCCGGGGGCGTCGGCGCGGCGGCTCTCCGGCAGGGGGCCGACGGTGTCGCGGCCTTCCATGAGCAGTTCGGCGAAGGCCGTCAGCGTTCCGGCCGTGGGCAGCCTGACCGCGGCGCCGACGACGGCGATGTCGCGCTGCCTCGCTGCCGGTGCGGCCTCGCCGGGTGCGGTTTCGCGCGCCGCGCGGGGCCGCCCGGGGGCGGCGGCCGTCCGCGCCGCCTGAGCGGGCGCGCTCGGCGGTGCCGGCTGCTGGTGCGACGGCTGCGGTGGCCGGGAGCCGGACGGCCTACCGGGGGTGGTGGCGGCCGGGGGCGCCGGGTCTGCCGGGGCCGCGGGGGCGTCCGGCTCCGCCGGGTGCGTCCCGCGCTCGGGGGCCGCTGCGGTGTCCGGGATCACCGGCCCGGGAAGCCGCTCGATGAGCTCCGGTGCCTCCTCGGTGAGGAACTCGGCGAACTGGCGCGGTGTCGGGTACTCGAAGAAGACCGTCGGGTAGAGGGACAGGTCGTGTTCCCGGGAGATCCGCTCGCTGAGTGCCACAAGCCCGACGGAGTCGAAGCCGGCGGAGAGGAACTCGGTGTCGGCGTGCTCCTCGGACGTGCCCGTCATGGCCAGGAACCAGGCCAGCGCGCGGGCCGCGGGCGAACCTACGGCGGCCTGGACGGCCGTGGTGGGCCGCGCCGCGGGGGCGGGCTCGGCGGCGCCGTCCGGGAGGGGCGGTACGGCCGCAGCGGGCACGGTCCCCGCGGCCGGATCGGCCGGGGCGACGGCGGCGCCCCGGCCCGGCCCGGAGGCGGCCGTGTCCGGGAGGACGTGCGCAGCGGCGGCGGCGAGCGCGTCCGGGCCCGGCCGGGAGGCGGCAGCCGCGGCCGGGGCGGTCCCGGCGGGGCGGGAGACGGCGGTGGGAGCGGCCCCGGGCGCGGCGTCCTCGCGGAACGCCTGGGCCGGAACGCGCTTGGACGCCATGTCCCCGAAGACGAGCAGCGGCGTGCCCTGCTCGTCGGTGACGGTCTGGGTGACGCGGCACGCCTCGTCGTTCCAGAAGGCGATCTCGGTACGGACGTACGCGGCGTCGTCCAGCGGGGCCAGCACGTCGAGCCGGCCCACCGACAGCGGGATGAACGCGGAGGCGTCGGCGGTGCCGAAGACCGGGTTGGCGGGGTCGATGGCCGCCACGGTGACGCTGTCCAGGAGGCCGGGGAAGAGCAGGACGCCGGGCGGGTTCAGCTCCCGCTGGCGCGGGCCCTCGATCCGGGCGAGCGTGCCGCCGTCCGGCAGGCTCGCGACCCAGGAGATGTTCCGGTAGTAGCGCCCGTGGTGGTAGCCGATCCGCCGCAGCCACCGGTAGAGGCCGGAGCCCGCGTGGACGGCGGAGCCGGCGCAGTCGGCCAGCAGGGCGCCGACGGGGAGGCGGGGCACCGGCTCGGGGCGGGGCCCGTCGGCGAGGCGGCCGGTGACGAAGAGGTCGCCGTTCTCCCCGTCCTCGACGCGGAACCGGCCCTGCCCGTCGACCCGGCCGATGACCCGGCGGGCACCGGAGGGGATGAGGGGGCGGTGGAAGAGGACGTCCAGCGCTCCGTGGAAGGGCTCACCGCGCAGGGCGGCGCCCTCACGGAGGAAGTCGAACCAGGCCACGCCCGGGAGCATCAGCGTCCGGTACACGGAGTGCTGGGCGATGGGGACCTCGCCCGGCCCGAACACCCGGGCGTACGTGTACCCGGCGGGCCCCTCGTCGGCCACGAGCTCCGCGGGCGAGCCGGGCTCGGCGGAGCGGAGCGGCTCGGCCAGGTCCAGGGCACGTCCGCGCGGCTGCGCGACCGGCAGCAGCCGCTTGCTCCACGCACCGCCCGTCGTCTTCTGGTGTACGCCCCAGTCGACGTCCCGGCCGGCCTCGTACAGGTCGGCGGCGAGCGTGGCCAGCACGGTCGCGGCCGCCCGCTCGTCGTGCGCCCCGGCCAGGCGCCCGCCGGCGTCGTGGCCCGCAGTGTCCGGGTACCCGGCGTCGGGGGCGTGGTCGCCGTCGCGTCGCAGCACGTCGCCGAGCGCCTCCTCCAGCGGCAGGCCGCCCCGTACGAAGACGCCGACCGCCTCCCAGCCCGGGGGGAGGTCGACGGCGTCGTCCGGCAGCCCGAGGTCGCGCAGGGCGATGGCGAGGGCGATCCCGGAGAGGATGCGCAGCAGTTCGCCGGAGAACGCGGCGAGGGGGGTGCCGGTGGCCGCCTCGAAGAGGCCCACGACCTCGTGCACGGCGGGGAGGGACCGGTCGAGTGCGGTGAGCCACGCGGGCGGCGCGGCGGCGGCTTCGGGGCGTACGGACACGGTGGCGCGCGGCGTTCCGGTGCCGCCGGGGGCGAGGAGCCGGGCGCGGAGGGCGGCCGTGAGCTGCTCGGCGTCCTCGCCGACGACGGCGAGCCGCTCGGCCCGGTGCGGCCTGGCGAGCCGGGCGGTGGCGCACACGTCGGCCAGCTCCCCTGGGCGGTCCGCGAGGGACGGCAGGAACTCGACCCACTGCGCGGCGAGTTCCCTCAGCGCGTAGGGGGTGTCGGCGGAGAGGGTCAGCACCTGGACGGGGATCCGTGCCCGTGCCGGGGCGGCGGGGGCGGGGACGGCTTCGGCCACGACGTGCGCGTTGGTGCCGCCGAAGCCGAAGCCGCTCACGGCGGCCCGGCGTACCGGCGCGTCGGGCCAGGGCCGGGCCGTCTCGGGCAGGTGGAAGGGGCTGTCGGCCAGGTTGAGGCGGGGGTTGGGGGACTCCACGGCCACGGCGGGCACGGTGCCCTCCCGCAGCGACACGATGATCTTGGCGAGTCCGGCGAGTCCGGAGGCGGAGTGGAGGTGGCCGATGCGGCGCTTGACCGAACCGAGCGCCACCGAGTTGCGCGGCACGCCGTGGCGCCCGAACACCTCGGTCAGGGCCCGCACTTCGATGGGGTCGCCGATGGCGGTGCCGGTGCCGTGCGCCTCGACGTACTGCACGGTCGCCGGGTCGACGGTCCGGTAGACCTTGTCGAGCAGGTCGATCTGGGCTTCCAGGTTGGGGGTGGTGACGCCCATCGTGCGGCCGTCGTTGTTGACCGCGACTCCGCTGATCGCGCCGAGGACGAGGTCGCCGTCCCGGCGCGCCGCGGCCATCGGCTTGAGCACCAGGGCGGCCGCCCCCTCGCCGGGGACGTAGCCGTTGGCCCGGCTGTCGAAGGTGTGGCAGAGGCCGTCCGGGGAGAGCGCCCCGGTGCGGGAGAGGAGGACGAAGGTCAGCGGGTCGATGAGCAGGTCGACCGCGCCGACGAGGGCGAGTTCGCAACTGCCGGCCGCGAGGCTCTGGCAGGCGAGCCAGACCGCCGACAGCGACGAGGAGCAGGCCGTGTCGACGACGAGGCTGGGCCCGGCGAGGTCGAAGCGGTCGGACAGCCAGGCCGCCATGAAGTTCTGCGACCGCCCCCACAGGGCGGCGGGGCCGGGCCCGCCCGGGCCGGCCGGGGCGCCGGGGGCGACCGGGCCGCGGCCCTGGTCGAACCCGTAGGCGTTCATCCGGGCGCCGACGAAGACGCCGGCGTCGAGGCGGCGGTGCACGCCCAGGTACCCGGCGTCCTCCAGGGCCCGCGCGCCGACCTCCATCATGACGCGTTGCTGCGGGTCGAGGAGGACGGCCTCCTCGGCGGTCAGGCCGAAGGCCCCGTGGTCGAAGGAGAACGGGTCGACGAGGAACGCGCCTCGGTGGTGGGTGCCGCGGTGCGGTGCCTCGCCGAGGTAGAGGTGGCGGGCCCAGCGGCTCGGCGGGACCTCGCCGACCTCGACGCCGTCACGGCCCAGCATGGCCGTCAGGTCGGTCACGTCCTCGGCGCCCGGCAGCCTCACCGCGAGGCCGATGACGGCGATGCGGGTGTCGCGCTCGGTCACAGGTGTCCTTTCGTTCGGCTCGCCGGTCATGCCCGGACCGCCCCTCGCTGTCCGTCACGGTCGAGCAGAGGCCGCAGCAGGGCGCTCAGGGCGGAGCCGGCGGTACCGTCGCGGTCGGGGGCGGGGGTGTGCTCGGGAGCAGGTCGTGCCTGGGGGGCGAGTCCGGCCGCGATGTCGTCGGCCGTCCGTGCCCGCATCAGCAGGGACGGGTCGACGGTCAGCCCGCCGCCCCGTTCGAGGGCGGTGGTCAGTTCGGCGATCATGAGGGAGTCCAGGCCCAGCTTCTGGAGCGGCCGGTCCCCGGGGTCCTCGCCCAGCACGTGGAGGAAGGCGTCCCGGACCCGGGCGCGCAGCGCGCTCGCGTCCTGCGCCGCGCCGGCCTGCGCCGGCGCGGCGTGGCTCGCGGCGCGGGCAGCCGGCGCGGCGGGCGCGGAC
>NZ_MKXB01000116.1 GCF_001865245.1 Streptomyces sp. CC53
TGGTCTCGGGTGCTCGGCGGCGACTTTCCGCCTCGGCGGGGCCTGCGCCACGAGGCGGTCCGCGCCACGACGGCCCAGGTCCGGCAGCCGCCGCCTCGCGCCGGGCCCCGCCCGGGCCACCCCCGCCGGACGCCGGCCTCCGGGGCTGTCGGCGGCGGAGGGCGAGCCTCAGGTGCGGCGCCGTCGGCCTCGGGCCGCGGCCCGCGAGCGGGCCCGGAAAACGGAGCCGCCGGGGCGGGAATGTAATCGGCGGGGCCCCGGTTTTGGGAGATGCGGCCGGTCCTGGCAGACTGGTACGTCGGCCCCGGTTCACGTGCACGCAGCCCGCGTGTGCGACCCGGTGCCCTCCGACACCTAGGAGACACCTTGAAGCGCGACATCCACCCCGAGTACGTCGAGACCCAGGTCAGCTGCACCTGCGGCGCGTCGTTCACCACCCGCAGCACGATCGAGGCCGGCACCATCCGTGCCGAGGTCTGCTCCGAGTGCCACCCGTTCTACACGGGCAAGCAGAAGATCCTCGACACCGGTGGCCGTGTGGCCCGCTTCGAGGCCCGCTTCGGCAAGGCTGCCGGCTCCAAGAAGTAGCGAGCCCTGCGCCGGTCTCCGGTCGCCCCGGTGGGGGTGGCCGGGACCGGCTTTTTGGTCGGTGGGCCCGGGGCCGAGTGCCGGGGCGCCGCCCCCTCTCCCGCAGCCCTTTCGTACGGAGAAACACCAGGAGCCCCCGATGTTCGAGGCGGTCGAGGAACTGGTCGGCGAGCACGCCGACCTGGAGCAGAAGCTCGCCGACCCTTCGGTCCACGCCGACCAGGCCAACGCGCGCAGGCTGAACAAGCGCTACGCCGAGCTCACCCCGATCGTCGCCGCGTACCGCTCCTGGAAGCAGACCGGCGACGACATCGAGACGGCCCGGGAGTTCGCCGCCGACGACCCGGACTTCGTCGCCGAGGTCAAGGAGCTGGAGGCGCAGCGCGAGGAGCTGACCGAGAAGCTCCGCATGCTGCTCGTGCCCCGAGACCCCAGCGACGACAAGGACGTCATCCTGGAGATCAAGGCCGGCGCGGGCGGCGACGAGTCCGCCCTCTTCGCCGGCGACCTGCTGCGCATGTACCTGCGGTACGCCGAGCGCGCCGGCTGGAAGACCGAGATCATCGACGCCACCGAGTCCGAGCTCGGCGGCTACAAGGACGTCCAGGTCGCCGTGAAGGCCCGCGGCCAGCTGGAGCCCGGCCAGGGCGTGTGGGCCCGCCTCAAGTACGAGGGCGGCGTGCACCGAGTGCAGCGGGTGCCCGCGACCGAGTCGCAGGGCCGCATCCACACCTCCGCCGCCGGGGTGCTGGTGACGCCCGAGGCGGAGGAGGTCGACGTGGAGGTCAACCCGAACGACCTGCGGATCGACGTCTACCGGTCCTCCGGGCCGGGCGGCCAGTCCGTGAACACCACCGACTCCGCCGTGCGGATCACGCACCTGCCGACCGGTGTCGTCGCGTCCTGCCAGAACGAGAAGAGCCAGCTCCAGAACAAGGAGCAGGCCCTGCGCATCCTGCGCTCCCGGCTCCTGGCCATCGCGCAGGAGGAGGCCGAGCGGGAGGCGGCGGACGCGCGCCGCAGCCAGGTGCGCACCGTCGACCGGTCGGAGAAGATCCGGACGTACAACTTCCCCGAGAACCGCATCTCCGACCACCGCGTCGGCTTCAAGGCGTACAACCTGGACCAGGTCCTCGACGGGGACCTCGACGCGGTGATCCAGGCGTGCGTCGACGCCGACGCCGCAGCGAAGCTCGCTGCGGCCTGACGGCGGCCACCGCGCCGTCACCGCCCGTACGACCGCACAGCCCCGGAGGACCAGCGACGTGAACCTGCTGCTTGCCGAGGTGGCCCAGGCCACCCAGCGGCTGGCCGACGCCGGCGTGCCGTCACCGCGCTTCGACGCGGAGGAGCTCGCCGCCTTCGTCCACGGCGTCAAGCGGGGGGAACTGCACAGCGTCAAGGACGCCGACTTCGACGCCCGCTACTGGGAGGCCGTCGCGCGCCGCGAGGCCCGCGAGCCGCTCCAGCACATCACCGGGCGGGCCTTCTTCCGCTACCTGGAGCTCCAGGTGGGCCCCGGCGTCTTCGTGCCCCGGCCGGAGACCGAGTCGGTCGTCGACTGGGCGATACAGGCCGTGCGGGCCCTGGACGTCGTCGAGCCGCTGATCGTCGACCTGTGCTCCGGGTCCGGCGCCATCGCCCTCGCCATGGCCCAGGAGGTGCCGCGCTCCCGCGTGCACGCCGTGGAGCTGTCCGAGGACGCCCTGGTGTGGACCCGCAGGAACGCGGAGGGGTCGCGGGTCACCGTCCACCGCGGGGACGCGCTGACGGCGCTCCCCGAGCTCGACGGCCAGGTCGACCTGGTCATCTCCAACCCGCCGTACATCCCGCTCACCGAGTGGGAGTACGTGGCGCCCGAGGCCCGGGACCACGATCCCGAGATGGCGCTGTTCTCCGGCGAGGACGGCCTCGACGTGATCCGCGGCATCGAACGCACCGCGCACCGGCTGCTCCGTCCCGGCGGGCTCGTCGTCGTCGAGCACGCCGACACCCAGGGCGGCCAGGTGCCGTGGATCTTCAGCGAGGCGGCCGGCTGGGCCGACGCCGCCGACCATCCCGACCTGAACAGGCGGCCGCGCTTCGCCACCGCGCGCAAGGCGCTGCCATGACCACCACCATGCATGTGTACGTGTACGAGGAGGCCCGCTGATGGCACGGCGATACGACTGCAACGACGCGACCGACCGCTCGACGGGCCTGCGTGAGGCCGCGTCCGCCGTCCGCCGCGGCGAGCTGGTCGTGCTGCCCACGGACACCGTCTACGGCGTCGGCGCGGACGCGTTCAGCGCGGAGGCGGTCGCCGACCTGCTGGAGGCGAAGGGCCGCGGCCGGAACATGCCGACGCCGGTCCTCATCGGTTCCCCGAACACCCTGCACGGGCTCGTCACCGACTTCTCCGAGCAGGCGTGGGAACTGGTGGACGCCTTCTGGCCGGGTGCGCTGACCCTGGTCGCCAGGCACCAGCCGTCCCTCCAGTGGGACCTGGGCGACACCCGCGGCACGGTCGCCGTGCGGATGCCGCTGCACCCGGTGACGATCGAGCTGCTGACCGAGGTCGGCCCCATGGCGGTGTCGTCCGCGAACCTGACGGGGCACCCGGCGCCGGAGGACTGCGACGCCGCGCAGGGCATGCTCGGCGACTCCGTCTCCGTCTACCTGGACGGCGGGCCGACCCCGGGCATCGTGCCGTCCTCGATCGTCGACGTCACCCGGGACGTCCCGGTCCTGCTGCGCGCCGGGGCGGTGTCGGCGGAGGAGCTGCGCAAGGTCGTCCCCGACCTTGAGGTGGCCCCGTGAAAGGAGCGTACGGCCGAGGACGCGCGCAGTGACCGCCCCTGAGGGGCGTGGCATAGGCAGGGATCAAAGCACCTTCCGGATCCTCCACGTCAGCACCGGCAACGTGTGCCGCTCGCCGATCACCGAGCGGTTGACCCGCCACGCCCTCCGCGGCCGCCTCGGCGACCCCGCGGGCGGCGGGCTCATCGTGGAGAGCGCCGGGACGTGGGGCCACGAGGGCGCACCGATGGAGGCCAACGCTCAGGCCGTCCTCGCGGACTTCGGCGCCGACGCGAGCGGCTTCGCCGGACGCGAGCTGGTGGACGAGCACGTGATACGCGCCGACCTCGTCCTCACCGCCACCCGCGACCACCGCGCCCAGGTCATCTCCATGGGGCACAGCGCGGGGCTGCGCACCTTCACACTGAAGGAGTTCACCCGCCTCGTGAAGGCCATAGACGCCAGCACGCTTCCGGACCCGGACGCGGACGGCGTGGTCGCCCGCGCGCACGCGCTGGTGCACGCGGCGGCGGCGCTGCGGGGCTGGCTGCTGGCGCCGAACCCGGAGGCGGACGAGGTGAGCGACCCGTACGGCGGGCCCATCACATACTTCCGCTCGATCGGCGACGAGATCCACCAGGCGCTGGAGCCCGTGGTGACGGCCCTGACCGGAGTTCCCACCCGCAGGTGACCGGGCCCGGCCGCGGCCCCCGGCACTCTGCCCGCGCCGGTCCGCCCGCGCGGGGCGCCTCCACCGCGACGGCGACAGTTCCCCGCAGCCGAAGACGACCCGTGCAGCCCCACCCTCGACCGCCCAGGACGCGTCCTGCCGCCGGTGCACCCCGGCGGCCCCGCCGACGGGGTCCCGCGCGGCCCCGGACGCCTCCCCCGCGCCCCCAGCGGGCCGCCCGGCCCGCACCCTCC
>NZ_MKXB01000117.1 GCF_001865245.1 Streptomyces sp. CC53
CGGCTTCGGCGGTCGTCCCGGTGGTCCGGGTGGTCGCGGCGGCACGCAGGGCGCCTTCGGCCGCCCCGGCGGTCCCGCGCGCCGCGGTCGCAAGTCGAAGCGGCAGAGGCGCCAGGAGTACGAGGCCATGCAGGCCCCGTCCGTGGGCGGCGTGATGCTGCCCCGCGGCAACGGCGAGACCGTTCGCCTGTCGCGCGGTGCGTCCCTCACCGACTTCGCGGAGAAGATCAACGCCAACCCGGCGTCCCTCGTCGCGGTCATGATGAACCTCGGCGAGATGGTCACCGCCACGCAGTCCGTCTCCGACGAGACGCTGCAGCTCCTCGGCGACGAGATGAACTACACCGTTCAGATCGTGTCGCCGGAGGAGGAGGACCGCGAGCTGCTCGAGTCCTTCGACCTCGAATGGGGCGAGGACGAGGGCGGCGAGGAGTACCTCGTCGCGCGTCCGCCGGTCGTGACCGTCATGGGTCACGTCGACCACGGAAAGACCCGCCTCCTCGACGCCATCCGCAAGACCAACGTGGTCGCGGGCGAGGCCGGCGGCATCACCCAGCACATCGGTGCCTACCAGGTGGCCACCCAGGTCAACGACGAGGACCGGAAGATCACCTTCATCGACACCCCGGGTCACGAGGCGTTCACCGCCATGCGTGCCCGCGGTGCCAAGTCCACCGACATCGCGATCCTCGTGGTCGCGGCCAACGACGGCGTCATGCCGCAGACGGTCGAGGCGCTCAACCACGCCAAGGCCGCGGACGTGCCGATCGTGGTCGCGGTCAACAAGATCGACGTCGAGGGCGCGGACCCGACGAAGGTGCGCGGTCAGCTGACCGAGTACGGCCTGGTGGCCGAGGAGTACGGCGGCGACACCATGTTCGTCGACATCTCCGCCAAGCAGGGTCTGAACATCGACAAGCTGCTGGAGGCCGTGGTCCTCACCGCCGACGCGGCGCTGGACCTGCGGGCCAACCCGGAGCAGGACGCGCAGGGCATCGCGATCGAGTCGCACCTCGACCGCGGCCGCGGTGCCGTCGCGACCATCCTGGTCCAGCGAGGCACGCTGCGCGTCGGTGACACGATGGTCGTCGGCGACGCCTACGGCCGTGTCCGGGCGATGCTCGACGACAAGGGCAACAACGTCGAGGAGGCCACTCCGTCGACACCGGTCCTGGTCCTGGGTCTCACCAACGTCCCGGGCGCCGGCGACAACTTCCTCGTCGTCGACGAGGACCGCACGGCCCGCCAGATCGCGGAGAAGCGCGCGGCGCGCGAGCGCAACGCGGCCTTCGCCAAGCGGGTCCGCCGGGTGTCCCTGGAAGACCTCGACAAGGTCCTCAAGGCCGGTCAGATCCAGGAACTCAACCTCATCATCAAGGGCGACGCGTCCGGTTCGGTGGAGGCCCTCGAGTCCTCGCTGCTCCAGCTCGACGTCGGTGAAGAGGTCGACATCCGGGTCCTGCACCGCGGTGTGGGTGCGGTCACCGAGTCCGACATCGACCTGGCGATGGGCTCCGACGCCATCGTCATCGGCTTCAACGTCCGCGCGGCCGGCCGTGCCGCGCAGATGGCGGAGCGCGAGGGCGTCGACGTCCGCTACTACTCGGTGATCTACCAGGCCATCGAGGAGATCGAGGCGGCCCTCAAGGGTCTGCTCAAGCCGGAGTACGAAGAGGTCGAGCTCGGCACGGCGGAGATCCGCGAGGTCTTCCGCTCGTCCAAGCTGGGCAACATCGCGGGTGTCCTCATCCGCTCCGGCGAGGTCAAGCGGAACACCAAGGCCCGCCTCCTCCGCGACGGCAAGGTCATCGCGGAGAACCTCACCATCGAGGGCCTGCGTCGCTTCAAGGACGACGTCACCGAGATCCGCGAAGGGTTCGAGGGCGGTATCAACCTCGGCAACTTCAACGACATCAAGGTCGACGACGTCATCGCGACGTACGAGATGCGCGAGAAGAAGCGCGCCTGATCCAGGTGCGCGAGCTCGCCCACCCGGGCGAGTGGGTGCCGGGGCCGGTCGGCGGAGGAAATCCGTCGATCGGCCCCGGCCGCTGCGTGTACGGTTCTGATGGTCCTGCCAAGCGGTTGGCAGGCCATCGAACCCGAACCGGCGGGACATCCGGGCACACATGTATGTGGGGACTCTGTCCTTCGACGTGCTCCTCGGCGACGTACGGTCGCTGAAGGAGAAGCGGTCCGCCGTCCGGCCGATCGTCGCCGAACTCCAGCGGAAGTTCGGAGTGAGCGCGGCGGAGACCGGAAACCAGAACCTGCACCGCCGCGCCGAAATCGGCGTGGCGATGGTGAGCGGGGACGTCGGGCACCTCACGGGGGTACTCGACCGGTGCGAGCGGCTCGTCGCCGCCCGACCCGAGGTGGAACTGCTGTCCGTGCGGCGGCGGATGCACACCGACGAAGAGTGAGCTCTGGTGAGCTCTCCGAGACTTTTGAGTTTGTACGCAAGACGGAAGAGGAGAAGGACCGGTGGCCGACAACGCGCGGGCCCGCAAGCTGGCCGATCGCATTCAGGTCGTGGTCGCGGAGATGCTGAGGGGGCGCATCAAGGATCCGCGGCTGGGCTTCGTGACCGTCACGGACGCCCGCGTCACCGGTGACCTGCGGGAGGCCACGGTCTTCTACACGGTCTACGGCGACGACGAGGAGCGCGCCGCCACCGCGGCCGCGCTGGAGTCCGCCAAGGGCATCCTCCGCTCGGAGGTCGGCCGGCAGACCGGCGTCAAGTTCACCCCGACGCTGACCTTCGTCCCGGACGCCCTGCCGGACAACGCCCGCACCATCGAGGACCTCCTCGACCGGGCACGGGCCAAGGACGCCGAGGTGCGGCAGGCCGCGACCGGCAAGACGTTCGCCGGCGAGGCCGACCCGTACCGCAAGCCGGAGGACGAGGCGGCGGACGACTCCGACGAGGACGGCGCCGGCGCCTGATGAGCAGCACCGCACGCACGCCCGACGGCCTGGTCATCGTCGACAAGCCGTCGGGCTTCACCTCGCACGACGTCGTCGCCAAGATGCGCGGCATCGCCCGCACCCGGCGCGTGGGCCACGCCGGCACCCTGGATCCCATGGCCACCGGCGTCCTCGTCCTGGGTGTCGAGAAGGCCACCAAGCTGCTCGGCCACCTCGCGCTCACCGAGAAGGAGTACCTGGGCACCATCCGCCTGGGCCAGAACACCGTCACCGACGACGCCGAGGGCGAGACCACCTCGTCCACCGACGCGTCCGCCGTGACGCGGGAAGCCGTCGACGCCGCCGTGGCGAAGCTGACCGGCGACATCATGCAGGTGCCGTCCAAGGTCAGCGCCATCAAGATCGACGGCAAGCGGTCGTACGCGCGGGTGCGCGGGGGCGAGGACTTCGACATCCCGGCCCGGCCCGTCACCGTGTCCCAGTTCACGGTGTACGACATGCGGCACGACGTGGCGGACGACGGCACCCCCGTGGTCGACCTCGTCGTGTCGGTGGTGTGCTCCTCCGGCACCTACGTCCGGGCCCTCGCCCGGGACGTCGGCGCCGACCTGGGCGTGGGCGGCCACCTCACCGCCCTGCGCCGCACCCGCGTCGGCCCGTACGGGCTGGACGCGGCGCGCACCCTGGACCAGCTCCAGGAGCAGCTCACCGTCATGCCCCTCGCCGAGGCGGCGGCCGCGGCCTTCCCCCGCTGGGAGGTCGACGAGCGCCGGGCGAAGCTGCTGCTCAACGGCGTACGCATCGACATGCCGCCGCACGACAGGAACCCGGTCGCCGTCTTCGACCCGGCCGGCCGCTTCCTCGCCCTCGTGGAGGACCGCGGCGGCAAGGCGAAGAGCCTGGCCGTCTTCGGCTGACCACGGCAGCGGTCCCCTTCACCGGCCGCCACGCCCGAACGCCTCCGGTCACCGGTGGTCCGGGCGGCCGACGGCGGCGGTCGGGACACCCGGACCGCGGTCCGGGGCGGTCGACGGCGGCCGTCCCGGCCGCTCGTCGGCCGCCAGGCTGGAACGGCTGCGGTCACCCGCGGGGGTGGACGTCGACGGCTGCGGTGCCGGTGGCCCGGCGCGGTCGCCGGGCGGCTCCGGTGGCTCGCGCCGGGTTCGGTCGGCGGTGGCCGATGCGGTCGCTCGTCGACACCGGGCCGAGGCCGTGAAGGGGCCACGGCGGCGGTCGCCACCGGGTCCTGCCGGGGGTGCCCTGCGGCGGTCCACCGTCAGGTCGGACCCACCCCGGGAAACGCCTCCACGGCGACGGTCGGGTACGACCGGCGGCGGCCCAGCCCGTCGCCGCCCGTCTGCCGCGCACCGGGCCCGCGGACCCCGTGCCGCCGACCGGCGTCCTCCTGCCGGTCCGGGCCGGCAGGAGGCGTGGCGGCCTCTCGCCAAGGCCGGCCGGGCGGTCGTTGAAACCGCTACCGAATCGTTCACCCATTCGGGCGGGCGCTCGGAGTGAAGCCCGGGGCGGCGGGGGGCGCGTTTCCCTGACCGGCTCTCCGGCCGATCACCACGGACCTACGGTCGGACCATGCCACACACGGACCGGACATCACTGGTGCGGCTCTGTGACCAGACGGGCAGGCCCCGCGGCACCGGCTTCGTCGCCGACGACCTCGGCACGGTCGTCACCGGACACGAGACCGTGGACGGCCTGGAACGGGTCGTCGTCGACGTCCCCGGCGGCCCCGTACACACGGCCGAACTCCCCGCCATCACCGCGCTGCCCGCCCAGGCCCTCGCCCTGGTCCGCACCGAGGGGCTGGGCGTCCCCCCGCTTCCCATCACCACCCGGGCCACCCCCGCCCCGGGCTCGTACGTCCGCATCCACGCCCACGGCTGGCGCGAGGCCCGGGTCCTCGGCACGGCGTGCGCCGCCTATCAGGCGACGGACCACGACCACACCGTGGACGGGGCCCTGGAACTGGCCATCGGCACGGACGGCAGCGAGGCGCTGCGGCGCTGCGGGGCCGCCGGGGGCCCCGTCGTGGACGCCGAGACCGGCGCGGTGATCGCCGTCCTCGGTGCCACCCTGCACACCGACCACCGCGCGCCCGGACTGGCCGTCCCCCTCGTCGCCGCGGCCGCCCGCGACCCGCACGGGCCGTTGGCCGCCCTGCTGCGCCGCAACGCCGCCTGTGCACCCGCCCACGGCGCCGACCTGAACCTCGCCGGGGTGGTGCAGCTGTGTGCCGCGACCGTGCCCCCACCGGACCCCCGGACCGTCCCCCGGCCCCGGCTCGCCCGAGAGCTGGACCGCTTCGCCCGGGGCGCCGGCCAGGCAGCCGCCGTGGTCTGCGCGGTGGTGGGGCCGCCCGGCAGCGGGAGGACCACCGAACTCACCGCTCTCGCCGCCCGTCGGGCTCCGGCACCGACCCTCCACCTGCGGGGCACCGACCTGGAACCCGGCGACACCTCGCTGGCCGACGCGGTCGGGCGGGCCCTGCGGCAGACGGCCCGCACCCTCGGCGCGTCCCACGGCGAGCGCGGTGCGCCCCCCGGAAACGCGGCGGACTGCCTGGAGGACGCCCTGCCCGAGCGGGCCGCCCGCGTGGCCCGTGCGGCGGACCGCCCCCTGGTCGTCCTGCTCGACGGCGCCGACCTGCTGCCGGCGGCCCTCGCGCACCGGCTGCCCCTGTGGACGGCCCGCAGCCTCGGCTGGCTGCGCACCCACGGCGTCCGGCTCGTGCTCTCCTGCGGACCCGAGTTCTGGGAGACCACGGGTCCGCTCTGCCCCGTCGGCACCCTGCACCGGCCGGACGAGCCCGCCGAGCGGCTCCCCGACGCCGTACCGACCGGTGAGCTCACCGCCCGCGAGGCGGTGACCGCCCGCGAACGGTACGGCCTGGCGGAGGCGTCCGTCGCGGCCGAGTGCGCCCGGCACCCGCTCGCCCTGCGGCAGCTCGCCGACGTGCGGGCGGCCCTGCCCGGCGCCCTGCCGGGGGCACCGGGCCGTGCGGAGATCTTCGCCGCCCACACCGACCTGCTGTGCCTCCGCGCCGCACGGCGGATCGCCGCGGGGGAGCGGGTGCGGGACGCCGCCACCGTCCGGCGGCTCGCCCTCGGGGTGGCGGGGCAGGTGCACCTGGCCGCCCGCCGCTGCCTCGCCGCCGCGAACGGCTCACTGGACCGGGAGTCCTTCGACGCGTTGTTCCCCCGGTCGGCGGGCTGGGCCGCGGCGGTGCTCGCCGAGGGACTGCTGGTGCCCGCGGGCCCCGGCTACCGCTTCGGCCACGAGGAGATCGCCGACTGGCTCCAGGCGGCCCACGTCGACCTCGACACGGCGTTGGACGCCCTCGTCCACGCCCCCACGGCGGCCGTCCTGCCGCAGGATCCGCCCCCCGCCCTGTCCCCCGCTCCCGACCCCGCCGTGCCGGTGCAGCGGGCCCGGCGGGGGCCGGACGCCGGCGCGGGGACGGGCTCCGATGCGCCGGTCCGCGGCGACGGCCACCGGCCGGGCTACGACGTGCACCGGCCCCCGGCAGCAGCGGGCGGCGCCGACGGGCAGCACGTGCCCGGGGCCCGCGTGCCGGACCCGACGGCGACCGGGGTGCAAGGGCCCGGGCCACGCCTGCCCGGCCCGCCCGCCCCCTTCGCTTCGGAGCCGCCCTGGTCGGGGCCGTACGCGTCGGGCCCGCCCGCGCGCTCCCCGCACACCCCCCGGCCCGGTGGGTACGAGGCGGTCGTGGGCGGGCAGCGCGCCCCGGCGCCCGTCGGACCCCCAGCGCACGCGGACGGCGTGCCCGAGCCGTACGCCGGCGCCGCGGGCGCCTACGGGACGGCTTTCCCGGGCGGGGGCTCGCCGCCCGGCACCGGCGGGGCGGACGGTCCTGGCGCACGGCCCGGCCGCAGGACGGCCTCCCACGGGGTGGCGACCGGGGCCACCGACCGCCCCGAGCTCCGTACGGACGACACGGACAGCACCGCGCACGTGCCGCCCCGGTGCGTGGGCGTGGTCGTCCAGGCCCTGCTGCGCGAGGAGTCCACCCGGGGCGCCGCCGTCCTCGCCCGGCGCCTGGGCCGGCTGGTCGACGCGGCCTGGGCGGACACCGGCCCCCGCCCCGCGGCCGGGCGGGACGTCGCCGGCCCCGGCTGGTGGGCCGCCCGGCTGCTCCAGGGAACCCTGCTGCGGGCAGGGGACGCCCGGCCCTACGGCGGTGTGCTGCGGCAGCTCGCGGGACGGATCGCCACGCACCCCGCGGGGCGGCCCGGCGGCCCCGACGGGTGCGGCGGCACACGGGACTTCGGGCCCTGGTTCTGGGAACGGCTGCGGCTCGGCGAGGACGAGCGGCTGGAGCTGTTCCGGCGGCTCCTGCCCGCCGATGGCCCGGCCGCCCTCCACGGCGCCGCCCGGCCGCGCTACCTCGAGGCCGTCGGCCGCCGGCTCGCCGCCGACCCGCGGGGCGTGCAGCCGCTGCTCTGCCGCTGGTTCACCGACGAGCGCACCCTGCGGGCCGAACCCGGCACGACCGTGCCGCCGACCGTCGCGGGCGTCGCCCAGGCACTCCTCTACACACACCGCGACCTCGCCCTCGACGACCTGTGCGAGGCCCTCGTCGCCACCGCCCACCCCCGGGCCGCGGAGCTCCTCGCCCGACTCACCCGCGACGAGCCGTCCGCCCTGTGCCGCGCCGTCGACCGCTGGGCGCATGACGACGACCGCCCCGCCCGCCG
>NZ_MKXB01000118.1 GCF_001865245.1 Streptomyces sp. CC53
GGCCACCGCGCATCCCTCGGCGGGGGCGGCGGCACGGAGGGTCTGCCCGGCGGCGGCCGCCGCGTGGGCGGCGGCGTGCGGACGGGCCAGGTTGTCGGGGTGCAGGACCTCGCGCAGCCGCTCCTCCGTCAGCAGGCCCTTCTCCAGGACGAGTTCGCGGACCCCGCGCCCGGTCTCCAGGGCCTCCTTCGCCACGGCGGTGGCCTGCTCGTAGCCGATGTACGGGTTGAGCGCGGTCACCAGGCCGATGGAGTGGTCGACGAGCCGCGCCAGGTGGTCGCGGTTGGCGGTGATGCCGCGGACGCACCGCTCGGCGAGCGTGAGGCAGCCGGCCCGCAGGTGCGTGAGGCTCTTGAGGAGGCTGTGGGCGATGACCGGCTCGAAGGCGTTGAGCTGGAGCTGGCCCGCCTCGGCCGCCATGGTGACGGCCATGTCGTTGCCGATGACCTCGTACGCGATCTGGTTGACCACCTCCGGCACGACCGGGTTGACCTTGCCGGGCATGATGCTGGAACCGGCCTGCACGGGCGGCAGGTTGATCTCGGCGAAGCCGGCGCGCGGCCCGCAGGACAGCAGCCGCAGGTCGTTGCAGGTCTTGGAGAGCTTCACCGCGATCCGCTTCAGCACACCGGAGAGCTGCACGAACGCCCCGGCGTCCTGCGTGGCCTCCACGAGGTCGTCCGCCACGACGAGCGGCAGACCGGTGATGTCCCGCAGGTGCCGGGAGGCCAGCGCGGCGTACCCCGGGTGGGCGTTGAGGCCGGTGCCGATGGCCGTACCGCCGAGGTTGATCTCCCGGATGAGGGCACACGCCTCCCCGAGCCGCTTGCGGTCCTCCTCCACCATGACGGCGTACGTGGCGAACTCCTGGCCCAGCGTCATGGGGACGGCGTCCTGGAGCTGTGTGCGGCCCATCTTCAGCACGTCGGCGAACTCCTCCGCCTTCGCGGCGAAGGCGTCCCGCAGCGCCGCCAGGGCGTCGAGCAGCCGCCGGGCCGTGAGGTCCAGGGCGATCTTCACGGCGGTGGGGTAGACGTCGTTCGTGCTCTGGCCGAGGTTGACGTCCTCCAACGGGTGGAGGTGCCGGTAGTCGCCCTTGGCGAGGCCGAGGAGTTCCAGGGCGCGGTTGGCGACCACCTCGTTGGCGTTCATGTTGGTGGACGTGCCGGCGCCACCCTGGATGACGTCGACGACGAACGCGTCGTGCAGCTTGCCGTCGCGGATCTCCTCGCAGGCGGCGATCACGGCGTCGGCCTTGCGCGCGTCGAGCAGACCGAGGTCGCGGTGGGCGAGCGCGGCGGCCTGCTTGACGCCGGCGAGGGCCGTGATGAGCTCCGGGTAGACGGAGATGGGGGTTCCGGTGATCGGGAAGTTCTCCACGGCCCGCAGGGTGTGGATGCCGTAGTACGCGTCGGCGGGGACGTCCCGGTCGCCGAGCAGGTCGTGCTCGCTGCGGAAGGCGGCGGCCGCGGCGGGACCCGGGGCGCAGGCGGGGGCCGGGTCCGGAGCGGTGGCCGACGGGTCGGCCGCGGCGTCGGAGCCGGCCCCCGGACCGGAGGTGGTGAAGCCGGAGGGACCGGAGCCGGAGGCTGCGGAGTCGGTGGAGGAGGTGCGGGAGCTGGTGCCCATGTCGACGGGGACTCTCTTGTGCGCAGGCGGTTCGGGGACGTGCCGGGAGCGGGGAAGCGGGCCCGGGGGCGCGCGCCCGGCCTCGGTAGGGACGGGAGGGGGAGGGACGTCCCGGGCGGTGACCCGGCCCGGGCCGTGAAGGACCGCCCCTCGGCGGCGTGTGCCCGGGGCGGCGGGCCAGGGTGCTGCGGCTCGGGGCGGGTGGGCGGGGGCCGGGGCGGCGCTCGGCGCGCGGGCCGGGGGCGGCGGGTGGGGTTTGACCAGCCAGAAGGCTCGGGCTCAGGCCCGTACCAGTCCGGCGGGACCGCGTGCGTCGGGAGCCTCCGGGACCGCGGCGGACTCTGCGGCCTCCGGCGGCTCGGCGGTCCCGGCGGCCTCGGGCGACTCGGCGGCGGGTGCCTCCAGGGCGTGCCGCAGCACCCGCTCCCGTTCGGCGGGTGCGGTGGCCGCCAGGAGCGCGCTGAGGACGGCGATCCGGGCCTGCCCCGCGCGCAGCGTGCCGGTCGGCACGGCGCCCGCGGCGACGAGGTCGACGGCCCCGCCGTGGGTGTAGATCTCGGTGACGGGACCGGCGTGGACCCGCGTGGTGAGGGCGACCAGCACACCGCGGGCCCTGGCGGCGGCGACCGCGTCGGCGATCTCCGGGGTGGCGTTGCCGGCCCCGGTCGCGACCAGGACGAGGCCCTGCGCCCCGGCGTCCACGGCGGCGTTCAGCAGCACGGCGTCGCCGTCGGCGTGGTGCATGACCATGTCGACCCGGGGCGGCGGCGAGGACGCCTCCGGCAGCGGGAGGGCTGCGGGCCGGCGGGGGTGGCGCAGCACGGAGATCTTCCCGAAGCCGATGGTGCCGATCCGGGGGCCGGAGGGGTCGGCGAAGGCGTCGGCGGCGACGGTCTGCGTCTTCACGGTGCCGCGGGCGGAGTGCACCTTGCCGTCGAAGGCGACGAGCACGCCGAGGCCGCGGGTGCGGGCGGCGGTGAGCAGCGCGTCGTACAGATTGCGGGGCCCGTCGCCGTCCTCGGCGTCGAGCGGCAGCTGGGCGCCGGTGAACACGACGGGGCGCGGGTCGTCGTGGTGGAGGTCCACGAGGAACGCGGACTCCTCCAGCGTGTCGGTGCCGTGGGTGACGACGACGCCGTCGACGCCCGGGTCCGCCAGCACCTCGTGCACGGTGCGCAGCAGGGTGAGCTGGTGCGCGGTGGTGAGCCGGGGGCTGTTGACGCTGAACAGGTCGACGACCTCGACGGTGACGTCCTCCGGCACGGCGGCGGTCGCCATGACCTCCTGCCCGCGGGCGTCGGCGGCGAAGCCGGAGCCCTGCCAGCGGCTGGCTATGGTGCCGCCGGTGCTGATGACGACGATCCGTGCCACGGTGTCCGCCTCTCCCTCGCTCAGTACCCAGAACAACTCGGAACAACTCAGAACGCTGAGCGCAAGGATAAGAAAATCAGCGCGCAATAGGATCGCCACTTCACCCAGCACATCCCGTCGTCGTGGCGGATAATTGCGTCATGGACGCGATCGACCGGGCCATCTTGCGTGAGCTGCAGAACGACGGACGCCTCACCAACCAGGAGCTCGCCCAGAGGGTCGGGCTCACCCCCTCCCCCTGCATGCGCCGGGTGCGGCAGTTGGAGGAGGACGGGGTGATCCGCGGCTACCGCGCGGTGATCGACCCGGAGGCCGTGGACCGCGGCTTCGAGGTGCTGGTGTCCATCGAGGTCAGACGCGACCGCGAGGTCGTCGAGGCGTTCGAAGCCGCCCTCCAGGACATCCCGGACGTCGTCGAGGCGTACCGCCTGTTCGGCAGCCCCGGCTGCCTGCTGCGGATCGCGGTGGCCGACCTGCGCGCGTACGAACGCCTGTGGATCGAGAAGCTGACCGCCCTCGCCGGGGTCACGGAGGTCAACTCGCAGATCATCATGAAGCGCGTCAAGGAGCCCCGGGGCCTACCGGTGGACGGCTGACCGCTCGGGCGCGGTGCGGTCGAGCCGGTCCAGCACGGCACGTTCCGCCGGGGTGAGGGGCGGCCCCGCCAGCGGCGGCAGGGCGGGGCCCGCCAGGGCGGCCAGCAGCAGGGAGGGCCGCAGGAGCCGGGTGGCGCCCGCGGTGAGGTTGGTGACGTCGGCCATGTCGGCGGTGACCCGGTAGGAACCGGTGGCGGCCCTGGTCAGGCGGCGCGCGTAACCGGTGACCAGGTGGTCGGCGAGGGCGGGCCGCTTGCCGCGTACGTCGGGGAACCAGATGTCCTGCGCGGTGCTGAGCGCCCACGCCGCCTCCACCCACCGCGCGGCGGCCCGCTGCACGCGCCGGGCGAGCCCGGGCGCGGCGGGGCCGGCGGCGCGCACCTCGTCCGCCAGGGCCTGCGCGCCGAGCGCGGCGACGGACATCCCCTGCCCGTACACCGGGTTGAAGGTGGCGACGGCGTCACCGAGGACGACGAGGCCGTCCGGCCAGAGCCGGCTCTTCTCGAAGCGGCGGCGGCCGTTGCGGGTGCTGCGGCTGAGGGCGACGTCGGTGAGCGGCTCCGCGCCGGAGACGAGCCGGCCGACGACGGGGTGGCGCAGGTCGAGTGCGTACTTCAGGAAGCCGTCGGGGTCGGCGGGTGGTTCGGCGCCGCGGGTGCCGCACAGGCTGACCATCCAGCGGCCGCCCTCGATGGGGACGACGGTGCCGCACGTGCCGGGGCGGCCTCCGTAGGGGTCGGCGTGCACGGTGGTGAGCGGGAACCGCTCGGCGCCGTCGGGGACGCGGTAGATGCGGGACGCGTTGACGAGCCCGGAGTCCACGACGTCCTCCGGGACGCCCGTGATGCCGAGGGCGGCCAGCCAGTGCACGGCGCGGGAACCCCGGCCGCTCGCGTCGACGACCAGGTCGGCGTGCAGGTCCTCCTCGGGGCCGCCGTCGGGGGCGACGCGCACGCCGGTGACGCGCCGGGCGGTGCCGAGGAGCCGTACGGCCTGCGTGCGCTCCCGCAGGGTGACGCCGGGGCGGGCGAGGACGGCGGCGCGGACGGTGTGGTCGATCAGGTCGCGGCTACAGGTGGTGAGGCGGTGGCCGTCGTGGCGCCACCGGCGCAGCCAGCCGTCGGAGGTGAACAGCACCATGCCGGACGTCATGGAGATGTGGTGCGCACCGGCGGCGAGCAGCCGGCCGTGCACGCCGGGGACGAGGGCCTCCACGGCGCGGGCCCCGCCCGGCAGCAGGATGTGGGCGTGCCGCCCCTGCGGCAGGCCCTTGCGGGGGCGGGGCTCGTCCGGCAGCGTGTCCCGGTCGAGCACGGTCACGGTGTCGGCGACCGGTGCCAGGGCGGCGGCGGCGAGCATGCCGGCCAGCCCTGCTCCGATGACGACTGCGCTACGGGGCATGGTGCGTCCTGTCCTGGGGGGTGTGGGCGGGGGCGTCGTGGAGGGTGAGGGTCCCCTCGCGGGCGGCGGTGGCGACGGGCGACGTGGCGAGGGCCCGGGCGAGCTCCACGAGCGCGCTGGGGTCGGCCGCCTCGGTGGCGTACAGCTGGTACGGGCTCGGGGTGTCCTGCGGTGGTGCGCCGCTGCGGGCACGGCGGGCGGCGTCGGCGAGCATGGCGGCCTCGGCGACCACACGGGCGTCGTGCTCGCCGAGGCCCAGGGCGAGGGCGGTGGTCCTGGCGGCGACGCGGATGCCGTCGTCGAGGTGCGGGGCGAGGACCAGCAGGGCGTCGTGGATGGACACCTCGCGCTGGTGCAGCCGCTCCTGCGGCGAGTGCCACCAGGCGGTCGGCGGTTTCGGGGCCGTCGCGATGGCGCTGACCTCGCGCCACAGCGGGGCGAGCCCGCGGTGGTCGCGCAGCGCGGTGGCGACGGCCGCGGCGGCCGGGCCGACGCGCGGCAGGATGAACCCGACGGCGCAGGTCAGCGCGCCGAGCGAGGCAAGTGGCGGCGCCACGAACGTGGACAGGAAGTCCCAGTCGTAGCCGTGCCAGCGGGCGCCGACGGCGACGTACTTCGTGGCCTGGAAACCGACCACGTCCAGCAGGCAGCCCAGGGAGATCAGCCGCAGCCCGCTGCGCAGGACGCCGCTGACCTCCCGCTGCCAGGACCAGCACCAGGCCAGCAGCACCAGCTCGGAGACGGTGTGCCCGAGCAGGTACAGCAGGATCATCTCCCGCATGTACGGTGTGTTCGCGTAGTGGGTGTCGAGGTCGGAGAGGCGCTCCACGGGCGCGTCGGCGCACGCGAAGAGGACGACGATCGCGGTGATCAGCAGCCCGTAGGCGGCGACGCAGGCGCGCGCGGTGCGCCGGATGCGTTGCACGGGCCCGCCCCGCCAGTGCAGCAGCACCACCATCAGCGAGCAGCTCATCGCGGACAGCACGGAGTACGTGAGCGGCGCACCGAAGTTGGGGACGCCGGTGGCGTCGTTGACGGCGGCGATGGTGCGGGGCGCGGCCAGGATGAAGGTGAGGGCGCTGAGCAGGATCGCCGTGCAGACGGACCGGATCAGCGGATCGCGCAGCGCGGTGCGGGGGCGGCGCAGCTTCACCGCCATGGCCAGCAGCAGCATGGCCGCGGCCAGGTAGACCACCAGGCTCATGCGGCTCCGCCCTCCACCACGGTCCCGGCGACGGTGGTGGTACGGGCGGCGGCGACGAGCGGCGAGGTGTGCAGGGCCCGCGCGATCTGCACCAGCGCGGCGGGCACCGGGCCCACCGCCGGGGCGTCCGCCGGCGGGCTCCCGAGGGCCGGGGCGCCCCGCAGCAGGGCTCCTGCATCCGGTGGGGGGAGCGCTTCGCGGGGAGCGGCCGCAAGGGCGGTGCCCGACGGCATGGCACGGCCGGAAGGGGCCACGCCGTCCGACCGGGTGCCGGGGTCGGCGGAGGCCGGGGCGCCTGACGGTGTGGCAGGGCTGTCGGGGACCCGGGAGGTGACCGGTGGGCAGGGCGGGTCGCACGTGGCGGCCGCGGCGGCCCCCGCCGACCGCGCGGCACGGCCGGCGGGGGCCGCGCCGTCCGAGGGGAGGGGC
>NZ_MKXB01000119.1 GCF_001865245.1 Streptomyces sp. CC53
GGCGCCGGTCGGGTCGGGCGCAACGGGGACGGGGACGGGACCTGTGCCACCGTCGGGGCCGAGGTCCCCGACGGGGCCGTCCCCTCCGGTGGTGTCGGCGGCCGGGCGGTGTGCGGGGGAGACACCGGCCGCGGTGGCGGCGGCGCGGGCGCCGGAAGCACGGACCTCGTGCCGGTGCCCGCGCGGATGACGGGCCCGTCCGGCTGCGGCTTCGTCCTCGACGGGCGGACGGGCATCGACGCCGCGCCGGGCACGGAGGGCACCGAGCGGTGGCTGCGGTCCGCGGTCGGCGCCGCCTTCGGACTGGCCCTGCCGCCCGTGCCCGCCGGGCGGCACGACGCCGTGGCGCTGCGCCTGGACCCGCGGCTCGGAGCGGAGGCGTACCGGCTCGACGTCGTCGCCGCGACCCGGAGCGTGCGGATCACCGGCGGCGACCCCGCCGGCGTGTTCTGGGGCGCGCAGACCCTCCGTCAACTCCTCGGCGCCGACGCCTTCCGGCGGGCGCCCGTGCGGCGCGGCGGACGCGCCGCCCCCGCCGTCCTCACCGGCCTGGGCATCGAGGACCGGCCGCGGTTCGGGTGGCGGGGGCTGCTGCTGGACGTCGCACGCCACTTCCTGCCCAAGGACGACGTCCTGCGGTACGTGGACCTCCTCGCCGCCCACAAGCTGAACGTGCTGCACCTGCACCTCACCGACGACCAGGGCTGGCGGATCGAGATCCGCCGGTACCCGAGGCTGACCGCCGTCGGCGCGTGGCGGAGCCGCACCAAGCGCGGACACCGCGCCTCACCGCTGTGGGACGACACCCCGCACGGCGGCTACTACACCCAGGACGACATCCGCGAGATCGTCGCGTACGCCGCCGAGCGGCACGTCCGCGTCGTGCCGGAGATCGACCTCCCGGGCCACTCCCAGGCCGCCATCGCCGCGTACCCGGAGCTCGGCAACACCGACGCCGTCGACACCGCCGGCCTCGCCGCCTGGGACACCTGGGGGGTCAGTCCGCACGTGCTCGCCCCCACCGCACACGTCCTGCGCTTCTACGAGGGCGTGTGGGAGGAGGTGTTGGAGCTCTTCCCCGCCGAGACGTCGCCGTTCGTCCACATCGGCGGCGACGAGTGCCCCAAGGACCAGTGGCGGGCCTCACCGACCGCGCAGGCCCGGATCGCGGAGCTGGGGGTGGGGGACGAGGACGGCCTGCAGAGCTGGTTCATCCGCCACTTCGACCGGTGGCTCGCCGCGCGCGGACGGCGGCTCATCGGCTGGGACGAGATCCTGCAGGGCGGTCTGGCGCCGGGCGCCGCCGTGTCGTCCTGGCGCGGCTACGCCGGCGGGATCGCCGCCGCCGAGGCCGGCCACGACGTCGTCATGTGCCCCGAGCAGCACGTGTACCTGGACCACCGTCAGGACGCGGGCCCCGACGAGCCGGTGCCCCTCGGGTTCGTCCGCACCCTGGAGGACGTCTACCGGTTCGACCCCGTGCCGCCCGGACTCGGCCCCGACGCCGCCGCCCGCGTCCTCGGCACCCAGGCGAACCTGTGGAGCGAGGTGACGGAGAACCGCGCCCGCGTCGACTACCAGCTCTTCCCGCGGCTTGCCGCCTTCGCCGAGGTGGCCTGGTCGACCCGGCTCCCCGCGCCCCCGGCGCGCGACCTCGCCGACTTCGAGCGGAGAATGACCGCGCACTACCGGCGCCTTGAGGCACTCGGTGTCGACTACCGGCGCCCGGCGGGCCCGTTGCCCTGGCAGCGGCGGCCGGGACTGGTCGGGCGGCCGTTCGATCCGCGGCCCCCGGACGCCTGACCCGGCGGCCGCCGGGTGCCCGCGCGGGGGTGGATGAGCAGCCGGGAGAGCGAGCACCGATCTCCCCCATGTGCGAAAGAACGGGCGAATGGGGTGAAGGGGGTGATTGCCTGAAGCGGTGGCGGATCAAGGGAGGTCACGGGAGGGGCCGGGAGGTCGCGGGCGGATACACCCTTCGCGGACCCTCGCGCCGGACAGCCCGGAAGATGTGCCAGAGTTTCCACGTCCGGGCTGTGAGCACGTACGGTACGGCAACACAGCCGGGACGACCGGGACAGCCGAAACAGCCGATACAGCCGGGACCGGGACACCGGGAAGGGGCAGCTGGGTTGACCACGCACGCACCGCGGGCGGCGCAGTCCGTCACGCTGCCGGCCACGCTCGCCGAGGCCGTGGCCGCGCTCACCGCCATGCCCGCCGCCGTGCCCGCCGCCGGCGGCACCGACCTCATGGCGGCCGTCAACAAGGGCCGGCTCCGCCCGGCCGGACTCGTCGGGCTGGGCCGCGTCAACGAGATCCGCGGCTGGCAGTACCAGGACGGCCACGCCCTCCTCGGCGCCGGCCTCACCCACGCCCGCATGGGCCGCCCCGACTTCGCCGCGCTCATCCCCGCCCTGGCCGCCGCCGCCCGCGCCGCCGGACCGCCGCAGATCCGCAACGCCGGCACCCTCGGCGGCAACGTCGTCACGGCCGCCCCGACCGGCGACACCCTGCCCGTGCTCGCCGCGCTGGAGGCCGACCTGGTCGTCGTCGGGCCGGGCGGCGCCCGCGAGATCCCGGTCTCCCACCTGCTGGCCGGACGCGAGATGCTCGGCCCCGCGGAACTGGTCGCGCACGTGCGGGTCCCGCTGCTGCACGCCCCGCAGGTCTTCCTCAAGGCCACCGGGCGGACCGGCCCCGGCCGCGCCCTCGCGTCGGTCGCCATCGTCCTGGACCCGGCACGGCGCGCCGTCCGCTGCGCGGTCGGGGCCATCGCCCCGATGCCGCTGCGGCCGCTGGAGGCCGAGCACTGGATCGCCTCACTCGTCGACTGGGACGGGGAGCGCGGACTCAGCCCGGAGGCCCTGGTGGCCTTCGGCGAGTACGTGGCGGCCGCCTGCATCCCGGACCAGCCGCCGGCCGCCGAGGGCGAGGAGCCGCCCCCGCTGCCACCCGCCGTACTGCATCTGCGGCGCACCGTCGCCGTGCTGGCCCGACGAGCACTGGGGAGGGCGCTGTCGTGACCGCCGACGAGACCGAGAACCGGCACCAGGACCATCCGGACCACCAGGCACATCAGGACCACCACGGCCGGGAGGGGCACGAAGGCGGCTGGCAGCCCCTCCCCGCGGGCGAGTACGACGGCGACGCCACCGCCTTCGTGCAGCTCCCGCCCGGCGCCGGCCTGGACGGCTTCCCCCTGGAGGCACCCGGCCACGGCTTCGTGCCGCCGGAGATCACCGACCCGCACGCCACGGCCCAGTGGAACTTCCACGAGGCCGTGGCGGCGGCGGAGCCGCCGCCCGCTCCGGCGCCGCCCGCGGAGCGGCCCTACCCGCAGACGCCCCCGCCCGGCGGCACCGAACTGACCGGGCAGTGGACCATCCCCGTGGCGCAGGGCGACCTGCCCGAGGAGTCCGGCGAGTACCGGCTCGCCGCGGGATCGCCCGCCGCCGTACCGGACTGGTCCCACGGCACCCCGCCCGCGACCCTCCCGGGCGGCGCCCCCGCACCCTGGGCCCCCAC
>NZ_MKXB01000120.1 GCF_001865245.1 Streptomyces sp. CC53
CCCGCGGCGCACGGCGCGCCGCGGGTGCCCGGCCCGACCTCGCGGGCGACAGGCCGGCGCAGCCCCGCCGCGCGCCGCCCGCGAACCCGCCCGCCGGCCTTCCCCGCGTCCCCGCCGGGGGCCTCGGCGTCGCGTCCCGGTGGCTGCGGCACGGCCTGCTCGCGCCAGCGCGCGCCGAGAACCGAGGAGGCGAACGACCAACCGCTTCGGCACCGGCCTGAGCCCGGCGACGGCAGGCCCGCGTCCCCGGGAGCGCCGCCGCGGGGTCCGGCCGCAGCCCCCGCGGAGCCCGCCCCCCGACCGGCCGCTCCCTTCCGCCGGGCACGCCGAGGTGACCGTGCCGCCCCCAGCGCGCGCCGCGCCACTGCGCCCCACCCGCAGCGGATCCGAACAGCCGGGAACGGGGCTCCCCGGGCCGCCCGGTGGCCCCGCCCGACGCCACGGGCCGTCGCTCACCGCGCCGGAAACCGGGGCACCCCGCCGTCCGCGGCAGCCGTGCCGGGGCATGCGCCCCCCGGGCCCGGTTTCGTCCTTCCGTGCGAGGCCTCACACCGGAGCGGGACCCTGTGCGGCCAAGTCGGGCAACACCGCACCCCACGCCACCCGGACGACTACGGTGTGTGGTCGGCGATCAACGGTGCGTTCATCGGGTGAGCGGCGTGCCCACCCTTTCCCGAGGCCGGCCCGTAGGACGCCGACAACCGCCGGAACAACGGGATCCACGTATCAAGGACGCCGATGTCTCAACTCCGCGCATCCACCGCGCGATCCGACCGCCGTGAAAGCGGCGGACGGCATGGCCGGCCGGGCGCCGGCCCCCTGCCGGATCCCGGTGCGCAGCACCCGCCGGCCCTGCCCGCGGAGAACCGCATACGGCCGCAGCTGCTGCGTGCCGCCGTCCTGCCGACCGTCGTGGCGACACTCGGCGGCGCGGCCGCGGTGCTCTTCACCCTCCGTTTCGCGGGCACCCGGCCGGCCGTGCTGTGGATCGCGCTGGCCTGCTCCGCCGCCATCGTCGTGTCCGCCGTCGTCGCCGCGGCACTCGGCGCCGACCGCGCCTCCCGCACGGTCCTGGACCGCTGCCACGCCCTGCGCCGCGCCGCCGCCCGCCGGCAGCAGGACCTGCTCACCGCCGTCGGGCAACTGCGCCGCGGCGAGCACCCCTCCACGCGCTGCACCCCGCCTCCCGCCCCCGGCGGTGACGCGTTCGACCTGCTGGACCACGAGCTGGGCCGTTCCCACGAGGCCGCCGTCGCCGCCGTCGTCCAGGCGTCCCGGCTCTCCAGCAGCGTCGGCAACGCCCAGAAGGCCGAGGTCTTCGCCAACCTGGCGCGCAGGCTCCAGTCCCTCGTGCACCGCGAGATCCAGCTCCTCGACGAGCTGGAGAACCAGGTGGAGGACCCCGACCTGCTCAAGGGCCTCTTCCACGTCGACCACCTGGCCACCCGCACGCGCCGCCACGCGGAGAACCTGGCCGTCCTGGGCGGGGCCGTGTCCCGCCGCCAGTGGTCCCACCCGGTCACCCTGACCGAGGTGCTCCGCTCCTCCATCGCCGAGGTGGAGCAGTACCCGCGGGTCAAGCTCGTCCCGCCCGTCGACGGCACCCTGCGCGGCCACGCCGTCGCCGACGTGATCCACCTCCTCGCGGAACTCGTCGAGAACGCCACACTGTTCTCCGCGCCCCACACCTCCGTGCTGCTGCGCGCCCAGTACGTCACCTCCGGCCTCGCAGTGGAGGTGGAGGACCGGGGCCTCGGCATGCCGCAGGCCGAGCAGGCGAAGATGAACGCCCTGCTCTCCGACCCCGACCAGGTCAACGTCGCCCACCTGCTCCAGGACGGCCGCATCGGCCTGTACGTGGTCGCCGCCCTGGCCCGCAGGCACGGCATCGCCGTACGGCTCCAGTCGAACATCTACGGCGGCGTCCAGGCCGTCGTGATCGTCCCGCAGGGCCTCCTCGGCACCGACCCCGACAACCCCAGGGCCCCCGGCCGCCCACAGCCGCCCGCCGAGACCGCCCCCGAAGCCGCGGACCAAGCCGCGTACGGCCAGCCGGACCGTTCACCGACCGCGTACGGCGGACTCGAACCGGCGGCCCACGGCGCACCGCAGCCGGAACCGGTCGTGTACGGGGAGCCCGAGCCGGTCACCTACGGCCCACCCGACCCGGTGCCGGCCGCGTACGGCGCCGAGACGGCCGACCGCGGCGCCCCCGCCCCGGCCGGGACCCCGGGGCCACCCCTCGTCCCCGTCCCCGAGCCCGCCTTGAGGCCCGCCCCGCCGGCCGGCGCCGACGCGTGGCCCGCAGGTCCCCGCCA
>NZ_MKXB01000121.1 GCF_001865245.1 Streptomyces sp. CC53
GCGGGCGAGCTGGCGGGACTGGGCGACCAGGCGGTCGGCGCTGTCCCAGACTTCGGCGTCCTCCTCCAGGAAGCCGCCGGCGAGGTTGCGGGTGGTGATGGAGACCCGCAGCGGACCCGGGGCGGGGCGGCAGCGGATGTGGGTGGTGAGCTCGACGGTGGGCGTCCAGCCGTCGAGACCCAGGTCGAAGGCGGTGGGCGGCAGCGCGTCGACGGTGAGCAGCAGGGACAGCGGGTCCGGGTCCCGTCCGTCGGCCAGACCGAACCAGCCGCGCATCTCGCCCTTGCCTGACGGGGCGCCGACGGCCCAGCCGACGGTCGCCGGGTCGAGCTTGAGGTCGAGGAGCCGGGCGATCCCGGAGGACCCCGGCAGCGGGGCGGGGGCGTCCGCGGGACCCAGGCAGTGCTCGTACGGGGGGATGGCGGGCGGCTTGGCGGTGGTGCGGACGTCGTCGGACAGGCCGTCCAGGTCGCCGTAGGTGGCCACGACGCGGATGTTCTCCACCTCGGCGCCGTCCTCGGCCCGCTGGTAGAGGGACGCCTGGCCGGTGGAGAGGCTCCGTCCGGTGCGGACGGTCTCGGTCCGGATGACGGCCGGGCCGGGCAGCGAGGGCGCCAGGTAGTGGGCGGACACCGTGAAGGGGTGGGGGTGCGGCAGGGCGTCACCGAGCGCGCGGCCCAGCAGGGCGAGCAGGTAGCCGCCGTTGACGACACCGAAGATCGTCCAGTCGGCGGAGAGCTCCACGTCGTAGAGGTCCGGCGTGCGGAGGGTCACCGCGGTGTCGCGGTCGAACTGGCTGTCCATGACGGCACCGTACAACAGCGGGATACTAAGCGGTAGCTTTCCCGTGGGGAGGTTCTTCGGTGGCCGAGGAGCGGCGGTTCCAGGCACGCGGCGCCCGCCAGCGGTAGCGCAGGGCGAGCAGCCGCAGGACGAACGCGGTGACCGCGGCCAGACCACTGGTGAAAGGGTTCAGCATCTCGAACCGGATGAAGAGGACGACCATGGTGGCCCCCACGATCGCCGGCACCGCGTAGAGGTCGCGGTCCCAGCGCAGCAGGGACGGCACCTCGTTGGCGAGCACGTCCCGCAGGACGCCGCCACCCACGGCGGTGGCGAGGCCGAGCGCGGCGGAGGAGGTCAGACCGAGCCCGTAGTCGTACGCCTTGGTCGCCCCGGCCACGCAGAACAGGCCGAGCCCGGCCGCGTCGAAGACGTTGACGGCTGCCTGGGTGCGCTCCACGACGGGGTGCAGGAAGAACACGAGGACGGTGGCGACGAGCGGCGTGAGGAAGTACCCGAGGTCGGTGAAGGCGGCCGGGGGTACGGCTCCGATGACGAGGTCCCGGAAGAGGCCGCCGCCGAGGGCGGTGAACTCGGCGAGGACGGCCATGCCGAAGACGTCGAAGTTCTTGCGCACGGCCAGCAGCGCACCGGAGATCGCGAAGACGAAGATCCCGGCGAGGTCCACGGCGTGGAGGACGGAGGGGGTGAACAGATCCTGGAGCACCGCACCGTTGTACCCCGCGGCCCGGACGGGCGCGCCG
>NZ_MKXB01000122.1:0-28686 GCF_001865245.1 Streptomyces sp. CC53
GCCCGCCTTCAGCGCGTCGCCGACAAGGAACGGGAGCAGGCCGGCGGCGACCGCCTCGGACAGGCTCATCCCGGTCGCGACGGCCAGGTACGGCACACCGACCGCGTAGATGATCGCGGAGCCCACGGTCATGGCGCCGGCCGTGCGCCACACCGAGCGGTCGGCGCCGCGCCGGGCGAGCGCCCCCACCGCGGCGGCGGCCAGCAGCATGCCGAGGACGTAGCCGAGGTGCGGCAGGGCGTATCCGGAGGCCCCGCCCGCGAACCATGGGAGACCCGCCATGCCGGCGACCGCGTACAGGCCCAGCGCGGCGAAGCCGCGGCGGGCGCCGAGGGCGGTGCCGACGAGCAGGGCGGCGAAGGTCTGCCCCGTCATGGGCACCGGAGTACCGGGCACCGGGACCGCGATCTGGGCGGCCAGACCGGTCAGCACGGCACCGCCGGCCACGAGGACCGCGTCGCGGACTCGGCTGGCCGGCAGCAGGTCGGCGAGGACCACTCCGGCGGGGGCGGCGGCGACAGTGCTCATGGGGGACTCCGGGGAAGCTGGGGCGGTCGGGGGACCTGCCGACCGTAGCCCAGGACCGGACGGGCCATCACCGTCAGCCGCAGACAAAGCACCGAACGTCGCGTTCATTGACTTCTCACAAAGATCCTTGGTGACACCCCCCTCCGTGTGACACTTGTCACGTGGGGTGGAAGTTCGAACGGTCCTTTTTGCACCCTGGGTGCTCCACGGAACAGACTGTGGACTTCCCCCAAAGTCACCCGACAAGCGGATGTGGTCATTCCGTGCCCGCGTCTTCACCTTGTGTCAGCGGTGTGTCCGTATAACGGAAACCGGTTCCCTGTGAGCGGTACACGCACCCAGACTCATGGGCGACTTTGCCCCTTACCCGGACAGGAACAGGGCCCACCCATGTCCCGTACCTCCGCGCCCGCGCCCGCCGAGCCGGCCGCCGTCGAGAACCCCTCGACCACGGCCGCCGACGCGCCGCTCTCGCACGGACTCAAGCAACGCCACCTGTCGATGATCGCCCTCGGCGGTGTGATCGGCGCCGGCCTCTTCGTCGGGTCGGGCGCCGCCATCGCCGCCGCCGGACCGTCGATCGTGGTCGCGTACGCGATCTCCGGTCTGCTCGTCATGCTCGTGATGCGCATGCTGGGCGAGATGTCCGCGGCGAACCCGGCCTCCGGCTCCTTCTCGGTGCACGCCGAGCGGGCGATCGGCCCGTGGGCCGGCTTCACGGCGGGCTGGGCCTTCTGGTTCCTGCTCTGCGTCGCGGTCGGCCTGGAGGCCATCGGCGCCGCCGGCATCGTGCACGGCTGGCTGCCCGGCGTGCCGGAATGGTCGCTGGTGGCGCTGTTCATGCTGATGTTCTGCGTGACCAACCTGGCCGCGGTGAAGAACTTCGGCGAGTTCGAGTTCTGGTTCGCCGCGCTGAAGATCGCCGCCATCGTGCTGTTCCTGGTGATCGGCGTGCTGGCGATCCTGGGCCTGCTGCCCGGCACCGACTCCCCCGGCACCTCCCACCTCACCGGCCACGGCGGCTGGCTGCCGAACGGCACCGAGGGCCTGATCGTCGGACTGCTGGCGTCGGTCTTCGCGTACGGCGGCCTGGAGACCGTCACCATCGCCGCCGCCGAGTCCGAGCACCCGGTGCAGGGCGTCGCCAAGGCGGTCCGCACGGCGATGTGGCGGATCGCGATCTTCTACATCGGCTCCATGGCGGTCATCGTCACCCTCATCCCGTGGAACAGCGAGTCGCTGGCGAAGGGCTCCTACGTCGCCACGCTGGAGCACCTGGGCCTGCCCGCCGCGGGCGAGGTGATGAACGCCGTCGTGCTGATCGCGCTGCTCTCCGCGATGAACGCCAACATCTACGGCGCCTCCCGCATGGCCTGCTCGCTGGTCGCGCGCGGGCAGGGCCCGAAGGCGCTGGGGCGGATCTCCGGCGGCGTACCGCGCATCGCGGTGCTGACGTCCTCCGTGTTCGGCTTCACCTGCGTGCTGCTCAGCTACTGGCGGCCGGACGACGTGTTCATGTGGCTGCTGCGCACGATCGGCGCGATCATCCTGGTCGTGTGGTTCTTCATCGCCGTGTCGCAGCTCATCCTGCGCCGCCGCCTGGAGCGGGAGGCCCCGGAGAAGCTTGCCGTGCGCATGTGGGCGTACCCCTACCTCACGTACGCCGCGCTGGTCGGCATCGCGGTGGTGTTCGTGCTGATGGCCCGCGACCCGAACACCCGGCTGGAGCTGTACTACACCGGCGGCCTGGTGCTGCTGCTCTCCGCGGCGGGCTACGCCCACCAGCGGTCCCGCGCGAAGTCCGCGGCGGCGGACTGACGCGGCTCCCCCGCACGACGGCAGGGCCCGGGCGCAGGCAGGACGCGCCCGGGCCCTCCTGCTTGCTCCGCGCCCGCCCGCGGCTGTTAGCCTGCACGAGCACTGCACTTGCATACCCATTGCAATAACAAGCTCGGAGCGGTCGGAGGCCCAGGCCATGGCGATGTACACCCTTCCGGAACTCCCCTACGACTACGCGGCGCTGGAGCCCGTGATCAGCCCGGAGATCATCGAGCTGCACCACGACAAGCACCACGCCGCGTACGTCAAGGGCGCGAACGACACGCTGGAGCAGTTGGAGGAGGCCCGGGACAAGGACCAGTGGGGCGCGATCAACGGCCTGCAGAAGAACCTGGCCTTCCACCTCTCCGGCCACATCCTGCACTCCATCTACTGGCACAACATGACCGGTAACGGCGGCGGCGAGCCCCTGGAGAAGGACGGCGTGGGCGAGCTCGCCGACGCCATCACCGAGTCCTTCGGCTCCTTCGCCCGCTTCAAGGCCCAGCTGACCAAGGCCTCGGCGACCACCCAGGGCTCCGGCTGGGGCGTCCTCGCCTACGAGCCGGTCAGCGGCCGCCTCATCGTGGAGCAGGTCTACGACCACCAGGGCAACGTCGGCCAGGGCTCGGTGCCGATCCTGGTCTTCGACGCCTGGGAGCACGCCTTCTACCTGCAGTACAGGAACCAGAAGGTGGACTTCATCGAGGCGATGTGGCGGGTCGTCAACTGGCAGGACGTGGCGAAGCGGTACGCCGACGCCAAGAACCGCACGCCGCTGATCGCCCCCTGACGGCCGGGCGCACCATGACGTCCTGCTCGTGATCGTCTTCTCACCCTTCACGTGGCAGGCGGAGAGAAAGGGGCAGCCCCCGCGAGGACAGGACTCGCGGGGGCTGCCCCCTGTCGGCTCGGCGGCCGTCAGTCGAAGACCGGCGGCGTGGTGCGGGTGCGCTTGATCTCGAAGAAGCCGGGCGTCGACGCCACCAGCAGCGTGCCGTCCCACAGCCGGCCCGCGGCCTCGCCCTTCGGCGCCGGGGTCACCACCGGACCGAAGAAGGCGACCTCCTCGCCCTCCGGGCCCGGCACGGCGATCACCGGCGTGCCGACGTCCTCGCCGACCTTGCCGATGCCCTCCTTGTGGGAGGCCCGCAGCTCGGCGTCGTAGGTGTCCTTCTCGGCGTACTCGGCGAGCGAGGCGGGCAGCCCCGCGTCCTCCAGGGCGGCGGTGATCGCCTCCGGCGTGACGCCCTCGCCCCGGTGGTGGAAGCGGGTGCCCATCGCCGTGTAGAGCCGGCCGAGGACCTCGGGGCCGTGCAGCTGCTCGGCGGCGACGGCCACCCGGACCGGGCCCCAGGCGGTGCGCAGCATCTCCACGTACTCCGCGGGCAGCTCGTCGTGCCGGTCCTCGTTGAGGACCGCGAGGCTCATCACGTGCCAGCGCACGTCGACCGGACGGACGCTCCCCACCTCCAGCATCCAGCGCGACGTCATCCAGGCCCACGGGCACAGCGGGTCGAACCAGAAGTCGGCGGTGGTCCTGCTCTCGGACATGTCTCTCCTCACGGTCCCCGGGTCACGGGTGGGCGCATCGGGTCGGTTCACCCCCGACAACACCAGGGGGGAGCGAGGGCATTCCCGGTTCAGCCAGGTCGGATGCGCGTGGGAGGATCGCAGGCGGTTGTCCACGCGCCACGAAGGAGTCGCCCGTGCCCGGTGAGAATCTGTCCCGCGACGAGGCCCGCGAGCGGGCCGCGCTGCTGTCCGTGGACGGTTACGACGTCGCACTCGACGTGCGGTCGGCCGTCGGGGAGGGCGAGGCCGGGCAGCGGACGTTCCGGTCGGTGACGACGATCCGGTTCCGGTGCTCCGAGCCGGGCGCGGGCACGTTCGCGGACCTGGTGGCGCCGTCCGTCACGGCGGTCACCCTCAACGGGCGGGAGCTGGACCCGGCGGCCGTGTTCGACGGGGCGCGGATCGCGCTGGACGGGCTCGCCGAGGAGAACGTGCTGACGGTGGACGCGCAGTGCGCGTACAGCCGCACCGGCGAGGGCCTGCACCGGTTCGTGGACCCGGAGGACGGCGAGGTCTACCTCTACACGCAGTACGAGCCGGCCGACGCGCGCCGGGTCTTCGCGAACTTCGAGCAGCCCGACCTGAAGGCCCCGTTCCGCTTCGCGGTGACGGCCCCGGAGGGCTGGACCGTGTGGAGCAACGGCGCGGAGGAGTCCCGCGACGGAGGGGTGTGGCGGTTCGCCGAGACGCGGCCGGTCTCCACGTACATCACGTGCGTCGTCGCCGGGCCCTACCACCACGTGACGGACACCTACCGGCGCGGCGACCTGGAGATCCCGCTCGGCGCGATGTGCCGCAAGGGCCTCGCGAAGCACTTCGACGCGGACGACGTCTTCCTGGTCACCAAGCAGGGCCTGGACTTCTTCCACGACGCCTTCGACTACCCGTACCCGTTCGGCAAGTACGACCAGGCGTTCGTGCCCGAGTACAACCTCGGCGCGATGGAGAACCCGGGCCTCGTCACCTTCCGCGAGGAGTACATCTACCGCGGCAAGGTGACGCGGGCGGCGTACGAGCGGCGGGCCAACGTGGTGCTGCACGAGATGGCCCACATGTGGTTCGGCGACCTCGTCACCATGAAGTGGTGGGACGACCTGTGGCTGAAGGAGTCCTTCGCGGACTTCATGGGCACCTTCTCGATGGTCGAGGCGACCCGGTTCACCAACGGGTGGACCACCTTCGCCAACAACCGCAAGGCCTGGGCGTACCGCGCCGACCAGCTGCCCTCCACGCACCCGGTCACGGCCGACATCCGGGACCTGGAGGACGCCAAGCTGAACTTCGACGGCATCACGTACGCCAAGGGCGCGTCGGTGCTGAAGCAGCTGGTGGCCTACGCGGGCCGGGAGGCGTTCCTGGAGGGCGCCCGGCGCTACTTCAAGCGGCACGCGTACGGCAACACGACGCTCGACGACCTGCTGGCCGTGCTGGAGGAGACGTCCGGGCGGGACATGAAGGCGTGGTCCCGGTCGTGGCTGGAGACCTCCGGGGTGAACGCGCTCACGCCGGTGCCGTCGTACGGCGCCGACGGCCGCCTCGCCGAACTGGCCGTGGAGCAGCAGGGCGCGGAGCTGCGCCCGCACCGGGCGGCGGTCGGGCTCTACCGGCTGGAGGACGGCGCACTCGTCCGGTACGCGCGGGCCGAGACGGACATCACCGGTGCCCGGACCGTGGTGGACGAGCTGGCCGGCGCCGAGCGGCCGGCGCTGATCCTGGTGAACGACGAGGACCTGACGTACTGCAAGGTGCGGTTCGACGCGGAGTCCCTCGCCGTGCTGCGGGAGCACCTGGGCGCCGTCGCGGACCCGCTGGCGCGGGCGCTGTGCTGGTCTGCGCTGTGGAACATGACGCGTGACGCGCTGCTGCCGGCGCGGGACTTCGTGGCGCTCGTGCTGCGGTTCGCGGGGCGCGAGTCGGACATCGGGGTGCTGCAGATGCTGCACGCCTGGGCGCGCACCGCGCTGACGCACTACACGGCTCCGGGGTGGCGCGCCGAGGGCGCCGCCGCGCTGGCCGAGGGTGCGCTGCGGGAGCTGCGGGCGGCGGAGCCGGGCAGTGAGCACCAGCTGACGTGGGCGCGGTTCTTCGCCGCGGTGGCGTCGGCGGACGAGCACGTCGCGTTCCTGGCGGGCCTGCTGGCGGGGACGGCGGCCGTGGAGGGGCTGGACGTCGACCAGGAGCTGCGCTGGGCGCTGCTGGAGCCGCTGGCCGCGCACGGCAGGGCGGACGAGGCGGCGATCGCGGCCGAGCTGGCGCGGGACGACACCGCGTCGGGCAAGCGGCACCAGGTGCGGTGCCTCGCGGCGCGGCCGTCCGCCGCGGTGAAGGCGCAGGCGTGGGCGCAGGTCGTGGAGTCGGACCAGCTGTCGAACGCGCTGGTGGAGGCGACGATCGCCGGGTTCGCGCAGCCCTCGCAGCGGGAGCTGATCGCGCCGTACGCGTCGAAGTACTTCGACGCGATCGAGCGGGTGTGGGCCGACCGGTCCATCCAGATCGGCATGGACGTGGTGCAGGGCCTGTTCCCCTCCCTCCAGGGCGACCAGGCGACGCTGGCGGCGGCGGACGCCTGGCTGACCGCGCACGCGGAGGCGGCGCCGGCGCTGCGCAGGCTGGTGCTGGAGGCCCGGGACGACCTGGCGCGTGCCCTGCGGGCGCAGGAGCGCGACGCCTCGGCCTGACCGTTCCGGAGGGGGCGCTCCTCAAGGGGCGCCCCCTCCTGGCTTGGGGCGGCACTCGGGGCCAGGACGGCGGGCAGGTCCCCGAGGGCGGCCCGTGGAGCCCCGGGGCCGGGCGGGGGCTCGGGCCGGGCGCCCTACATCGGCAATCGAACGCCCGTACTTTAGGGCGGGCTTGTCCCTAATCGTCGACGGACGTGTAACAGCGGTTAGCGGGCCGGTCGGCAGCGGGCACTTCCGCAGCATGAAGAACACCCCGCTCTCCCCCCGCCCCCTGTCCCACCTCGCCGGCGCCCCGGCCCGCGTGCTGTCCGCCGCACAGCTGCGCGCCCAGGGGGTCCCCCTGGCCGAGGCCGGCGCGCGCAGCCGCGGCGACGGCCCGTGGCAGCAGCTGCTGCCGGGCGTGTTCCTGCTGCACCAGGGGCCGCCGACCAGCGAGGAGCGGCTGCGGGCCGCCCTGCTGTACACGGGCCGGCGGCCCGCCCCCGCGGACGGCCCCGGGTACGGCGACTCGATGGTCACCGGCCTCGCGGCGCTCGCGCTGTACCGGTTCGCGTCCGCTCCGCCGCTGCTCGCCCTGGAGCGGATCGACGTGCTGGTGCCGCGGACCCGGCGGCTGCGGTCGACCGGATTCGTGCGGATCGTCCGGGCGACGGGCCACGAACTGCCGGTGCCGCAGGAGGTGACCGGGCTGCCGGTGGCGCCGGTGGCGCGGGCGCTCGCGGACGCGGTGGCGCAGATCACCGACATCCACACCGTGCGCCGGCTGCTCACCGAGGCGGTCCGGGACGGGCACTGCGAACCGGCCGCCGTGGTGCGGGAGCTGAACCGGGCGCGGCTGCTGTCCCGGCCGCACGTGGTGGACGCGGTGGACGCGCTGCTGGCCGAGGGGCGGGCGCTGGCGGAGGACCGGCTGTACGCGATGGTGCGCGACCACCGGCTGCCGGACCCGCTGTGGAACGTGGACCTGCGGCTCCCGGGCGGCCCCCACCTGGGGGGCGTCGACGCCTACTGGCCCGACCACGCGGTGGCGGTGGAGCTGGACACCCGGGCGCCCCGGCAGGACGACGACGCGGTGTGGGAGGAGTCCACGCGCAAGCGGGAGTACCTGGAGCGGCTGGGCATCACGGTCGTGCATCTCACGCCGAGGAAGCTGCGGGACGCCGCGGAGCAGCAGGCCGTCGTGGTGCGCACGGCCCTGATGGCGGCGGACGACCGCGCCCCGGCGGCGTACGTCGTCGTCCTGCCGCGGTGAGCCGGGACGGCGGGCGCCCCGGCGGGCGGGGCGCAGGCGGCGACCGCCCCACCGGCGTGCCCGGGGGCCGTGGCGACCGCCCCGGCGCGGAGGCGGGAGACGGTCGCCCGGCCGCGGCGGGTGGGCGGGGTCAGCCGCAGAACTCCGCTTCCAGCACCCTGTCGAGGCCGACCCAGTCACCGTTCACGTTGCCCGCCATCGAGTGCCGGCCGTCGCGCGTCGCCATCACCAGCGAACCCGAGCCGTGGATGCCGCCCGTGTGGCCCCAGACCTTCTCGCCGCAGCTCAGCTCCTGGACGTACACGCCCAGGCCGTAGCGTACGCCGCCCTGCCCGACCGGCACCGTGGCCGTCAGCTCCCTCGTCTGCTCGCGGGGCAGCAGCCTGCCCGTGAGAAGGGCCCGCAGGAACTTCTGGAGGTCGGCGTTGTCCGAGACCATCTCCCCGGCCGCCCCCGCCAGCGACGGGTTCAGCTCGGTCACGTCGTGGACCGGCGTGGCGGGGTCGTTCGGGTCGGCGCCCAGCGTGGAGTAGGCGCGGCCGCTCGGCCGGGGCATCGCGGCCGACGTGCCCGGGACCGAGGTGGCGCGCAGTCCGAGCGGCCTGAGGATGCGGCGCTCGATCTCGGCTCCGTACGGCCTGCCGGCGGCCTTCTCGATGACCATGCCGGCCAGCACGTAGTTGGTGTTCGAGTAGTTCCAGCCCTGGCCGGGGGCGAAGTCCGGTTCGTGCCGCATGGCGACGGCGACGAGCTGCTCGGGGGTCCAGGTGTCGTAGCGGTGGCGGAGGAACCCGGGGCCGAGGGCCTTCTGCGCGAAGTCGGGGTCGGAGGTGAAGCTGTAGACGCCGCTGGTGTGGTTGAGGAGCTGACGCAAAGTGATCCGGCGGCCGTCGTGGCCGTGGCCCCGTACCGTGCCGGGGAGCCACTCCTCGACGATGTCGTCGAGGTCCAGGCGGCCCTCGGCCTCCATCTGCAGCAGGACGGTGGCGACGAACGTCTTCGTGATGGAGCCCACGCGGTAGCGGTCTCGGGCGCCGCGCTCGCGGCCGGTGGTGCGGTCGGCGACACCCGCGCTGCCGTTCCAGACGCCGTGCCGGTCGCGGACCTGGACCAGCACGCCGGGGGCGCCGGCCCGCACGGTCTCCTCCAGGGCCTCCCGGACGGCGTCGTGGCGGTGGTGGGCCGCGCCCTTCCCCGAAGCGGCGGCCGCGGCCCGCGGGGTGGGCGTCGCGGCGGTCGCGGGGGCGGTGAGGGCGGTCGCGGTGACGGCCGCCGCGACCGCGGCGGCCACGAGGGCGGCGCGGGCGGTTCCTGCCTTGCGTACGGACATGGTGAGGTCGGTCCCCTCGTCGTCGGCATCGGTCGCGGGAGGGGACCCGGGGGCGCCGCTGCGGGTTGAGCGCCCCCGACGCGGTTGACCCGGTTTCAGCCGTTGCCCGCGGGGTCCGGCAGACGGCCGGTCGCGGGGCGCTCACGCCACAGGCGCAGCGCCGTGTCGACGAGCGGAACGCGGCGCAGTGCGGGGACCACGGCGAGCGGGTGCCAGGCGGCGAGGTCGGTGGAGCCGTTCACCTCGGGGCGCAGGGCGCCGCCCACGACGCGGCCCTCGTAGAGGAGGCGCAGGCTCTGGTGGTCGACGCGGGTGCCGAGGCGCCCGGGGCGGCCGGGCAGGTGCAGGGAGTCCACGCCGAGGAGCGCCGTGACCTCCGTGGTGTAGCCGGTCTCCTCCGCCACCTCGCGGACCACGGTGTCGACGGGGTCCTCCCCGTGCTCCATGCCGCCGCCGGGCAGCACCCACTCCCGGCCCCCGTCTGCGGTGGGGCTGCGGGCGAGCAGGACGGCGTCGCCGCGTACGCAGACCGCGTAGGCGGCCACTCTCAACCTCTGCTTCATAGAGGGAGGTTAGGAGGGTTTTCCCTCTCCCTCCATCCGGTTTCATCGGGTTTCTCCTCCGTGGCGATCGGCGCGCGGTGGCGGGTTTGCGTCATGGACACGATCCGCCCGGGTGCGTACTCCCCAAAGGCCGTCAGATGCGAAAGGCTCAGCGGTCATCCGGTATCGGATTCCGGACTGTTCCTTTCAGCAGCAGGTCACACACAGGGATGCAGATGACCCTCGAACCCCCCCGCCCCATACCGGGGATGAGACGTACGGCCCGCATCGCCGCCGCCGCCGGCCTGGTGGCCGCACTGGTCGCGACCGGCGCCGCTCCCGCGTTCGCCGACCCCGCGCCGACCCCGGCGCCCGGGTCCGCGCCGGCCGAGCCGCAGCCGGCGAAGACCGCCGCGGAGAAGCTCGGCTCCGACGACGCGGAGCGGCTCGCCGAGGCCCAGGCGCAGGGCGAGAAGACCGTCACCCTCATGCTGGCCACCGAGCCGGGCAGCACGGAGCAGGTCGCCGAGCAGCTCGACGCGGTCAAGGGCGGCACCGTCGGCCAGACGAACGACAAGCTCGGCTACGTCCGGGCCACCGTGCCGACCTCGCAGGCCGAGGCCGCGATCGGCGCGGCCGCCAAGCTGTCCAGCGTGCAGGGCATCGACCTGAAGCACGAGATCGTGCTGGACGACCCGACGCCCGCCGCCGACCGGGCGGCCGGGGCGGCCACGGCGAAGACCGGCACCTACCCGGCACCCGGCAGGCACACGCCCGCGGTCAACCCGTACAACCCGTCCCACGAGACGGGCGCCGTCGACTTCGTGCGGAAGTACCGCAAGGCCGACGGCCGGGGCATCACCATCGGCATCCTGGACTCCGGCGTCGACCTCGGCCACCCGGCACTGCAGAAGACCACCACCGGCGAGCGCAAGATCGTCGACTGGGTGACCGCCACCGACCCGGTCGCCGACGGCGACCAGACCTGGCGCCGGATGGACGTCGGGGTGGCCGGTCCCGTCTTCACCGCCGAGAGCCGGACCTGGACGGCCCCCGAGGGCTCGTACAAGTTCCGCACCTTCGCCGAGGCCGCCACCAAGGGCGGCGACATGGCGGGCGACCTGAACCGGGACGGCGACACCACCGACGTGTGGGGCGTGCTGTACGACCCGGCGGCGGGCACGGTGCGCGTCGACCTGAACGGGAACTCCGACTTCGGTGACGACGAGCCGATGAAGCCGTACAAGGACGGCTTCCAGGTCGGCTACTTCGGCACGGACGACCCCGCGACCGACGTCGTCGAACGCATCCCCTTCGTCGTCGAGATCCGCAAGGACGTCACCTACAACGCGGCGGGCGACAAGGCCGACTACGTCAACATCGGCGTCATCGAGGGCTCCCACGGCACCCACGTCGCCGGCATCACCGCGGCGAACGGCCTGTTCGGCGGCAGGATGAACGGCGCCGCCCCCGGCGCCAAGCTGGTCTCCTCCCGCGCCTGCACCTGGAGCGGCGGCTGCACCAACGTCGCGCTCACCGAGGGCATGATCGACCTCGTCGCCAACCGCGGCGTGGACATCGTCAACATGTCGATCGGCGGCCTGCCGGCGCTGAACGACGGCAACAACGCCCGCGCCCGGCTCTACACGCGCCTCATCGACACCTACGGCGTGCAGATCGTCATCTCCGCCGGCAACAGCGGCCCCGGCGTCAACACCATCGGCGACCCGGCCCTGTCCGACAAGGTCATCAGCGTCGGCGCGGCCGTCTCCCGGGAGACCTGGGCCGCGAACTACGGCTCGGCCGTCACCACGCGGTACCAGATGATGCCGTTCTCCTCCCGCGGCCCGCGTGAGGACGGCGGCTTCACGCCGACCATCACCGCGCCCGGCGCGGCGATCAACACCACGCAGACCTGGGCGCCCGGCGGCCCCGTCAAGGAGGCCGGCTACGAGCTGCCGGCCGGCTACTCGATGCTGCAGGGCACCTCGATGTCCGCCCCGCAGGCCACCGGCGCCATGGCGCTGATGCTGTCCGCGGCCAAGCAGCGCGGCATCGAGCTGACCCCGGCGAAGCTGCGCACCGCCGTCGTCAGCCAGGCCGACCACATCCGCGGCGTCCAGGCCCACGAGCAGGGCGCGGGCCGGATCAACGTGGTGGACGCGTGGAAGGAGGTGCTGCGCGGCGCCCACGCCCACGAGTACACGGTCAAGGCGCCCGTCGACACCGCACTCGACCAGTTCCTCGCCGAGCCCGGCTTCGGCACCGGCCTGTACGACCGCGAGGGCGGCCTCAAGGTCGGCCAGAAGAAGGTGTACGAGGTCACCATCACCCGCACCACGGGTCCCGACCGGCCGATCCGCCACGAGCTGTGGTTCGAGAACAACCACGAGCGGACCTTCCGGGTCGTCGGCAGCGACGAGATCATGCTGCCGCTGAACAAGCCGGTCACCTTCAAGGTGGCCGCCAAGCCGCGCAGCGCCGGTGTGCACAGCGCCGTCCTGGAGGTCACCGACCCGCGGACCAAGGGCATCGACAAGCAGATCCTGACGACCGTCGTCGCCGCCGAGGACCTGGCCGCGCCGTCCTTCGGCATGTCGGCGACCGGCCGGGTGGAGCGCAACGCGCCCACGTCGTACTTCGTGAACGTCCCGGCCGGGGCGAAGACCCTGGAGGTCGCGCTGAGCGGGCTCGCCGAGGGCAGCCAGACCCGGTTCATCGCGATCCACCCGTACGGCGTCCCCGCGGACTCCACGTCGACGATCAACTGCTACCCGAACTACGACAACCCGAACAACACCTGCCGCCCCGACGTGCGCTCGTACGCGAACCCGCAGCCGGGCGTCTGGGAGATCGAGGTGGAGTCGCGCCGCACGTCGCCGCTGCTGCGCAACCCCTACAAGCTGGACGTCTCCGTGCTGGGCGCCACCTTCGCCCCGGCCGTCCAGACCCTGCCCGAGGCGGTGCAGGGCGCGGCGGCGCCGGTGAAGTGGACGGTGACCAACGACTTCGCGGCCATCGAGGGCAAGGCCGAGGGCGGGTCCCTGGGCTCCGCGAAGACGGCGCGTCCGACCATCGGCCACCACGGCGAGCAGCGGACCACCGTGGAGATCGGCGCGGGCGTCGAGCGCTTCGACGTCGCCATCGGCCACGTCTCCGACAAGGCCGCCGACCTGGACCTGATCGTCCTGCGCGACGGCGTGCAGGTCGGTTCCTCCGCGGACGGCGACTCGGAGGAGTCGGTGTCCCTGGTGAAGCCGGCTCCCGGCACGTACACGATCGTCGTCGACGGCTACTCGGTCCCGGCCGGTGAGACCGCCTACGACTACAAGGACGTGTACTTCTCCTCCGCGCTGGGCGAGGTCCGGGTGGACGGGTCGAAGACCCTCTCCCTGGCGAACGGGGCGTCCGCGGAGCTCGACGCCGAGGTCGTGGTGACCGGTGCGGCGCCCGAGGGACGGCGCTTCTTCGGCGAGGTCTCCCTGGTGAACGCGCGCGGGACCGTGGCGGGCACCGGCAGCGTCGTCATCGAGAACGTGACCGCGCCGTAGGCACCACTCCGTAGTCTGGAGGGGTACGGAGTGTGAGGGCGGGCGTCCGGTCGGGCGCCCGCCCTTCGCGTTCCCGGATCGGTCCGTGGTCCTTCTCACCCTCTGGACAACCGATTGGACAACCGGGGACCGGACATACGCATCATGGACAGCGGCAGCACCCCTTGCCGCACATACGTACGACAGGAGTCCCCGTGAAGGTCGGAATCGTCGGAGCCACCGGTCAGGTCGGCACGGTCATGCGCAGCATCCTCGCCGAGCGGAACTTCCCCGTGGACGAGCTGCGGCTGTTCGCGTCGGCGCGCTCGGCGGGCTCGACGCTGGAGTGGCAGGGCAGGGAGATCACGGTCGAGGACGCCGCCACCGCCGACTACACCGGCCTGGACATCGTCCTGTTCTCGGCGGGCGGCGCAACCTCCCGGGCGCTCGCCGAGAAGGTCGCCGGCCAGGGCGCCGTCGTGATCGACAACTCCTCCGCGTGGCGCCGCGACCCCGAGGTGCCGCTCGTGGTCTCCGAGGTGAACCCGCACGCGGTCAAGGACCGCCCCAAGGGCATCATCGCCAACCCGAACTGCACGACGATGGCCGCCATGCCGGTGCTGAAGCCGCTGCACCAGGAGGCGGGGCTGCAGGCGATGGTCGCCACCACCTACCAGGCCGTGTCGGGCTCCGGCCTCGCGGGCGTCGCCGAGCTCGACGGCCAGGTCAAGGCCGTCGCCGACCGGGCGGCCGAGCTCGCCCACGACGGCGAGGCCGTGGTGTTCCCCGAGCCGGGCGTCTACCAGCGGACCATCGCGTTCAACGTGGTGCCGATGGCCGGCTCCCTCGTCGACGACGGACTGCACGAGACCGACGAGGAGCAGAAGCTCCGCCACGAGTCCCGCAAGATCCTGGAGATCCCCGGCCTCAAGGTGTCCGGCACCTGCGTGCGCGTCCCGGTCTTCTCCGGCCACTCCCTCCAGGTCAACGCCCGCTTCGAGCGCCCGATCAGCGTCGAGCGCGCGTACGAGCTGCTGAAGGACGCCGAGGGCGTCGAGCTGTCCGAGATCCCCACCCCCCTCCAGGCCGCCGGCAAGGACGCCTCCTACGTGGGCCGCATCCGCGCCGACGAGACCGTGGAGAACGGCCTCGCCCTGTTCGTGTCCAACGACAACCTGCGCAAGGGCGCCGCACTGAACGCGGTGCAGATCGCGGAGCTGGTCGCCCGGGAGCTCCAGGGCTGACCCCGCCCGCCCCGAGGGCGGTCCCGCCGACCCGGCGGGGCCGCCCTTTTTCGGCGGTGCCACCGGCACCCGGCCGTGGAAGGATGGGCCAGCACAGTCGTACATGGAGGAGATGACCGGGTGCCTGGCACAAACCTGACCCGTGTGGAGGCGCAGCGCCGCGCCGCGCTGCTGACCGTGGACTCGTACGAGATCGACCTCGATCTCAGCGGCGCGCAGGAGGGGGGCACCTTCCGGTCCGACACGCTCGTGCGCTTCGACTCCGCGGAGGACAACGCGGAGACGTTCATCGACCTGGTGGCGCCCGCCGTGCACGAGGTGGTGCTGAACGGCAAGCACCTCGACGGGGCGTCCGTGTTCCGCGACTCTCGGATCACCCTCAAGCACCTGCGGCAGGGCCGCAACGAGCTGCGGGTCGTCGCGGACTGCGCGTACACCAACAGCGGCGAGGGCCTGCACCGGTTCGTGGACCCGGTGGACGGCCAGGCGTACCTGTACACGCAGTTCGAGGTGCCGGACGCGCGGCGGGTGTTCGCCTCGTTCGAGCAGCCCGACCTGAAGGCCACGTTCCGGTTCACCGTGAAGGCCCCGGCGGGCTGGACGGTCGTGTCGAACTCGCCGACCCCGGAACCGAAGGACCCCGAGTCGACGGTCTGGGCCTTCGCACCGACCCCGCGGATCTCCACGTACATCACGGCGCTGATCGTCGGCCCGTACCACGCGGTGCACTCGGCCTACGAGGGCCCGGACGGCCAGGTCGTGCCGCTGGGCGTGTACTGCCGGCCTTCGCTCGCGGAGTTCCTCGACGCCGACGCGATCTTCGAGGTCACCCGGCAGGGCTTCGACTGGTTCCAGGAGAAGTTCGACTACGCCTACCCCTTCGCGAAGTACGACCAGCTCTTCGTGCCGGAGTTCAACGCCGGGGCGATGGAGAACGCGGGCGCGGTCACCATCCGCGACCAGTACGTCTTCCGCTCGAAGGTGACGGACGCGGCCTACGAGGTGCGGGCCGAGACGATCCTGCACGAGCTGGCCCACATGTGGTTCGGCGACCTCGTCACCATGGAGTGGTGGAACGACCTGTGGCTGAACGAGTCGTTCGCCACCTACACGTCGATCGCCTGCCAGGCCTACGCGCCGGGCTCCCGGTGGCCGCACGCGTGGACCACGTTCGCCAACCAGATGAAGACCTGGGCGTACCGGCAGGACCAGCTGCCGTCCACGCACCCGATCATGGCCGAGATCCGCGACCTCGACGACGTGCTGGTCAACTTCGACGGCATCACCTACGCCAAGGGCGCGTCGGTGCTGAAGCAGCTCGTCGCGTACGTCGGCATGGACGCCTTCTTCACCGGCGTGCAGGCGTACTTCAAGCGGCACGCGTTCGGCAACACCCGGCTGTCGGACCTGCTGGGCGCGCTGGAGGAGACCTCCGGGCGCGACCTGGCGACGTGGTCGGAGAAGTGGCTGGAGACCGCCGGCATCAACGTCCTGCGCCCGGTCGTCGACACCGACGCGAGCGGCGTCATCACCTCGTTCGCGGTCCGCCAGGAGGCCCCGGCGCTGCCGGCCGGCGCGCAGGGCGAGCCGGTGCTGCGGCCGCACCGCATCGCGATCGGCTGCTACGACCTGGACGACACCGGCAAGCTGGTGCGCACCGAGCGGGTCGAGCTGGACGTGGACGGCGAACTGACCGGCGTCGAGGCGCTGGTGGGCAGGCCCCGTCCGGCGGTGGTGCTGCTGAACGACGACGACCTGTCGTACGCGAAGGTCCGCCTGGACGAGGAGTCGCTGCGCAACGTCGTCGCGCACCTGGGCGACTTCGCCGAATCGCTGCCGCGCGCGCTGTGCTGGGCGTCGGCGTGGGACATGACGCGGGACGGCGAGCTGGCCGCGCGCGCCTACCTGGACCTGGTGCTGTCGGGCATCGGCAAGGAGTCCGACATCGGCGTGGTGCAGTCCCTGCACCGCCAGGTGAAGCTGGCCCTCGACCTGTACGCGGCGCCGGACTGGCGGGCGACCGGGCTGGCCCGCTGGACGGAGGCCGCGCTGGAGCACCTGCGCGCGGCGGCGCCCGGCAGCGACCACCAGCTCGCGTGGGCGCGGGCCTTCGCCGCGACGGCCCGCACCGACGAGCAGCTCGACCTGCTGCGGGCGCTGCTCGACGGCACGGAGACGCTGGACGGCCTGGTGGTCGACACCGAGCTGCGGTGGGCGTTCGTGGAGCGGCTGGCGGCGACCGGCCGGTTCGGCGCGGACGAGATCGCCGCCGAGCACGAGCGCGACAGGACGGCGGCGGGCGAGCGGCACGCGGCCACGGCCATGGCGGCGCGGCCCACCGCGGAGGCCAAGGCGGAGGCGTGGGCGTCGGTCGTCGAGTCCGACCGGCTGCCGAACGCCGTGCAGGAGGCGGTGATCGGCGGCTTCGTGCAGACCGACCAGCGGGAGCTGCTCGCCCCGTACACGGAGAAGTACTTCGCGGCCGTCAAGGGCGTGTGGGAGTCCCGCTCGCACGAGATGGCGCAGCAGGTCGCGGTGGGCCTCTACCCGGCGCTCCAGGTCTCGCAGGCGACACTGGACGCCACGGACGCGTGGCTGGCCTCCGCCGAGCCGAACGCGGCGCTGCGGCGACTGGTGACGGAGTCCCGCTCGGGCGTCGAGCGCGCCCTGAAGGCGCAGGCCGCGGACCGCTAGGCCCGCCGGCGCGTCCCTGGGCCCTCGGCGAACCTCTCGCCGGGGGCCCCGGTGCTCCTACGGCGGCTCCGCCCGCCCGGGAGCCGCCCGCGGCCTGGCGTGACGCCCCCGCCGCGCGCCCCGAGCCGGCCGCGACGACCGTCGCGGCGGATCCGGTTCGGCAGGCGCCTCGATCCACACCCGCAAGGACCGGTTCCAGCAGTGGCAGCGGTAGGTCGTGCCGGGACGCTCCGGCGGGGGCGAGAGGGCTCTGCGGGGACTCGGCATGGACGAGTGGATCGCCACCAGGGCCAGCACGCCCAGGCTCACGCAGAGGACGAGCAGCCCGGCGACCAGCCGCCCGGTCACCATCCGGCCACCTCGCGCGCGGAGCGGACGCGATCCGGGCGTTTCACTGCGTGGCCCTCCCGTCCGCGAGCCACGAGACCCACACGGTCTTCGACGTCTCCCCCGGGACCGTCGCCCACCGGTCGGCGAGCGCGGACCCGATCCCCAGGCCCCGACCCGTGGTCCGGAGCGCGCGCCCGTCCGACCACGCCAGGCACGGCCGCGGGCCGCGGCTCGGGGCGCCGTCGCGCACGCACACGGTCACCCCGCCGCGCGAGAGGGACACCGAACCGTGCGCGTCTCTGGCCAATCGGCCAGGCAGGCGCGGGCCTTGAGCGCGTGAGCCGGCCGGGCGGGCGGGGCCGCGGGCGGTCGCCGGGGCAATGGTCAGGCGCCCGCGCACGCGCCCCGGGTCGCGGCAGCCCCGGCAGCCGCCTCGCGCGCCGTGGCGTCTTCCGGACAGCTCCCGGGAAGCGGTTGCCGGTGACGCGCCCGCGCGGTGAGACTCGATGAGGCGCTGTCCGGGAACCCCCGTCCCGCCGGCGCTTCCCCGTTGAAGGGCCCGGCCCGCCGCCTGACCACCGGTGGACCGGGCTCCTTCCCTGCGACGGCCCGGCGGCGCCGGGTCGTGGCGAGCGGTCCGGGCCCTTCCCCGCGCGGGGCGGGTGCGGGGGCGCCCGGGCCTACCGTCGCACCGGCTGGGCCGTGAGGTCGCTCTCGTCCTGCGGACCGGTCTTCTCGGTCTTCCGGGAAGGCCGCGGCTGGAGCTGCCCCGCGGCCGTGGCCGCGAAGGCCAGCAGCATGCCGAAGACCTGGACGGGGCCGAGGGCCTCGCCGAGCGCCGCCCAGCCGATCACCGCGGCCGTGATGGGGGACAGCGGGCCGAGCAGGGTGACGGACGTGGCGGTCAGGCGCTCGACGCCGCGGAACCAGAGCCAGTAGCTGACGGCGGTGTTGCCGAGCGCCAGGTACGCGTACCCGAGCACCGCGGGTCCGTCGAACGCGGGCGGGGCGCCTTCGACGAGGAACGCGATCGGGGCGATGAACAGGCCGCCCGCGGTGAGCTGCCAGCCGGTCATCACCAGCGGGCCGACGCCCTCGGGGCGCCCCCAGCGCTTGGTCAGCACGATGCCGGCCGACATGGAGGCGGCGGCCGCGACACCGGCCGCGACCCCCACCGCGTCCAGTGCCGCCTCGGAGCGCAGGACCACGAGGCTGACCCCGATGGTGGCGGCGACCGCCGCGGCCATCGCCCGCAGCGTGGGGCGCTCCGCCACCAGCAGCGCGGCCAGACCGATCACGAAGACCGGGCCGACCGAGCCGACGACGGCGGCGACACCGCCCGGCAGCCGGTACGCGGCGAGGAACAGCAGCGGGAAGAAGGCGCCGATGTTGAGCGTGCCCAGCACCGCCGACCGCCACCACCAGTCGCCGCGGGGCAGGGTGCGGGTCACGGCGAGCAGCATGAGCCCGGCGGGCAGGGCCCGCACGAGACCGGTGAACAGGGGGCGGTCGGGCGGGAGGAGCTCGGTGGTGACGGCGTAGGTCGTGCCCCAGGAGATCGGGGCCAGGGCGGTGACGGCGACGACGGCGGCGCGGCGGGACATGGCGACCCCTAGGCGGTCGGAAAGGTGGCGTGACACTTACTTGGCACTAAGTAGCTTAGCGCTAAGCTACTTAGGCGCAAGCCGCTACCCCGTGGCTTGCTTGCGAGCAAGGAGACTCCTCATGAGACTTCGCGGTATGAGCTCGACGCGCACCTCACCAGACGCCCCGGGGACCGGCCCCGGAACCGCCCAGGGCACCGGCCGCGACGCCGTGGACGCCATCACCGACCAGTGGGCGGTCGTCCGGCCCGACCTGGAGACGCTGCCGATGGCGGTCTTCGGCCGCATCTACCGGCTCACCCACACGGTGGGGAGCCGCATGGAACGGGCCTACGCCCGGCACGGGATCTCGCGCGGCGAGTTCGACGTGCTCGCGACGCTGCGCCGCTCCGGGGAGCCCTACACCCTCTCGCCGCGGGAGCTCTCGGCCACGCTGATGCTCACGACCGGCGGCATGACCGGGCGGCTGGACAAGCTGGAACGCGCGGGGCTGCTCAGCCGCAGCCCGGACCCGCACGACCGGCGCGGACTGCGGGTGACGCTCAGCGAACGGGGCCTGGCGCTCGTCGACGAGGCCGTCGGCGCCGGGCTCGCCGTGCAGCGGGAGGCCCTGGAGGCGGGCCTGGACCGGCAGGAGGCGGGGCAGCTCGCGGGGCTGCTGCGCAAGCTGCTCATCGTGACGGGTGCCTGAGCCGGCACCCGGCCGGAGCCGTGCGGAAGCCGCGCTCGGCGCGGGCGGGACGCGGTGGCGCGGGAGGCGTCGCCGGGGTGCCTCTTCCGGCACGGTGACCCGTGCGTACGGGTCGCGGGGAGGAACGACGGCAGGCGGGACGGCCCCGCTCTGGGGGAACCGCGAGCCGTACGTCTTCATCGGGGGCGCTGCGGGAAGGCGCGCTCAGCGCGGGCGGACACAGGCGCGTGTCGGGTGTCCGTGCGGATGATGTGTCCGTGCGGATGATGTGTCCGTGCGGATGATGTGTCCGTGCGGATGATGACGCAGTCGCGCCCGGCGCGGGCGGGACGCAGGCGTCGGAAGCCTTCCCCGGGACGCCCTTTCCCCCAGACCGACCCGTACGGCGGGTACGGGTCGCGGGGAGGAACGACGGCAGGCGAAGAGGGCCGGAGGGCGGCACGCGCACGCACCAGGGCGCCGCACGGCGGGGTGGGTACCCTGCCGTGCGGCGCCCTCGGGAAGAGCGGGTGCGCCCGGGTGTCAGGCCTGCTTCTTCGAGCGGTCCATGACCATCACGAGGCCGGCGATGACCGCGAACAGCGCGATCGGGGCCACCACGAACAGGCCGAGCGTCTCCATGACGCTCAGGCCGGGGCCCGGGTCGTCGCCGTCGTCACGGGTCAGCGCGAGCGCCGGGGACGACATCAGCAGCATCATCAGCGTCGTACCGGTCGCGACGGCGCCGGCGCGCAGGGCGTTCTTCTTGTCCACGGAGCAAACGTAGCGAACGCCTAGACGCAGCGCGCGCCCGGGGGTGCCGTTGGCGGCCCCTGCCCGTCCGCGCCGTCCGCCAGCACCGCCATGAGCGCCCGCAGCCGGGGCGACGCGGCCACGTCCTCCAGGGCGACCGGCCGCCCGTCGGTCCCGGCGACCGGCAGCCGCCAGTTCGGGTACTGGTCCCAGGTGCCCGGCAGGTTCTGCGGGCGCCGGTCCCCCACGGCGTCCGGCAGCCACACCCCGGTCATCCGCGCGGGCGTGCGCCGCAGGAAGCGGTAGACGGCACGGATCTCCGCCTCCTCGTCCCGCGTGCCGCCGTCCGCGGCGAGCAGGCCGAGCCGACGCAGGTACGCCAGCCACTCCCGCACGTCCTGCGCGTCCCGCTCGCGCTCCTCCTCCACCGGAACGGTCAGCAGGCCGAGGCGGTGGCGCAGCTCCACGTGGTCCCCGCCGAGCCGGGCGGCCGTGGAGGGCAGGTCGTGGGTGGTGGCCGTGGCGACGCAGTCGGCCCGCCACGCCTCGGGCGGCAGCGGGCGGCCCGTGCCCTCCCAGTCGCGCTCGAACCACAGCACCGAGGTGCCGAACACGCCGCGGCGGGCCAGCACGTCCCGGACGCCCGGCTCGACCGTGCCGAGATCCTCGCCGATCACGGCGGCGCCCGCCCGGTGCGCCTCCAGGGCGAGGACCGCGAGCATCGCGTCGGCGTCGTAGCGGACGTACGTGCCCTCCGTGGGCGGCAGTCCCGCGGGCACCCACCAGAGCCGGAACAGGCCCATGACGTGGTCCACGCGCAGGGCGCCCGCGTGCCGCAGCAGCGCCCGCAGCAGTTCCCGGTACGGGGCGTAGCCGGAGGCGGCGAGCGCGTCGGGCCGCCACGGGGGCAGCCCCCAGTCCTGGCCGCGCGCGTTGAAGGCGTCGGGCGGGGCGCCCACGGACATGCCCCGGGCGTAGGCACCGGGCTGCGCCCAGGCGTCGGCGCCGTCCGGGTGCACGCCGACCGCCAGGTCGTGGACGACGCCGACGGCCATGCCGGCCCCTCGGGCGGCGCGCTGCGCGGCGGCGAGCTGCTCGTCGGTGAGCCAGGCCAGCCAGGTGTGGAACGCGACCCGGTCGGCGAGGTCGGCGCGCGCCCGGGCGGTGGCGGCGGACCTCGGGTCGTGCAGGCCCGCGGGCCACTGGGCGCGGTCGGCGCCGTGGCGCTCCACCAGCGCGCACCAGGTGGCGTGGTCCTCCAGCGCCTGCCCCCCGGCGGCGCGGAAGGCGTCGAAGGCGGCCCGGCGGCCGGGGCCGAGGGGGACGCGCCGGACGGCCTCCAGGGCCTGCCGCTTGAGCACCCACACCGCGTCGCGGTCGATCAGCTCGCCCTTGCGCAGCACGCCCTCACGCAGCTCCGCCGCGCGGCCGGCGAGGGCGTCGAGCTCCGCGCGGTCGGCGCCGGCGGCGTACGCGTACTCGGGCACGTCCTCGACGCGCAGGTGCACCGGGTCGGGGAAGCGGCGGGACGAGGGCCGGTACGGGGACGGGTCGGTGGGCGTGCCGGGCACGGCCGCGTGCAGCGGGTTGACCTGCACGAAGCCGCAGCCGTGGGCGCGGCCCGCCCAGTCGGCGAGCTCCCGCAGGTCGCCGAGGTCGCCCATGCCCCAGGAGCGGGCCGACAGCAGCGAGTACAGCTGCACGAGCACGCCGTGGCAGGAGGCGGACGGGCCCGGCACCCGCGCCGGTGCGACGAGGAGCGTCGCGTCGGCGGTGCGGCCGTCGGGTGCGCGGGCCGTCAGCAGGTGGGCGCCGGGCGGCAGACCCGCCCAGGGCACCGGGGAGGAGAGGGTGCGGCCGTCCTCCAGGGTGATGTGCAGGACGGTGCCGAAGGGCAGGGCGGCGACCGGCCTGGGGCGGCCGGACGGCTCGTCGCCCTGCCGGACGACGACGGTGGGCGGCAGCAGCCGGCGGGCCGCGGCCACCTCGGCGGCGGCCAGGGAGGCGCGGACGGCCGCCGGGGTGCCGGCGTCCACGTCCAAGGCCGCCAGCACGGCGACGACGGTGGTGTCGGGGACCGGGACGGTGACTCCCGGGGACGGGGAGTAGGCGGTGGCCACTCCGTGCAGCGCGGCGAGCCGGGCGAGCGTCATACGGGCTCCTGATCCTGGTCTCCTGGTCCCCGGATTCCGGGGCGGGGCTACGCGCGGGGGAACTCCGGACCGCCTGCCGTGCCCCGTGCCGTCGGCTCGCTGGTCAGGGGCGCGGCGTCGGTCATCGGCGGTTCGCTGGTGAGGGGGGCGGCGTCGGCGAGGGGCGGTTCACTCGTGAGCGGCAGCGCCTCGGTGAAGCGCGGTTCGGCGAGCCGGGCGGCCGACTGGGCCGGGAGCGAGCGGCACGGGTGCGGTCTGCGCGGGTGGTCCTGGGCCTCCTGGCGGCCGGGACGGGAGGGAATGCGGGCCTGCCCGGAGAGGGCACGGACCTGTTTGGAGAGGGCGGCGTGCAGCAGGTGGGCGGACGTGGCCATGATGGTCTCCCTGTGCGGTGGGAAGGGCGGACCACAGCAGCCCTACCCAGCAACCGTCGGACCATCCGTACGGAGTGGCGGTCCTCACACCGCCCGTCCCGTCCGGTGAGGTGCGCCGGCCGCCGCGCACCGGGCCGGCGAACCGCCGCCGGAACCTGACCCGTGTGCAAATACGACACATCGACCACGCACATTGACACCTTCGGCGAGGGGGTGGTGGGCTCGAAACCCACCGGTACGAGCACCCGTACGGCCGGAGGTACGGCCTTCCGTACGTCCGACGGCAAAGCTACCCGCACAACCAGGCGGCACGAGGGGAGACGCGCGTGCAGTTCGGCCAGCTCCCGCAGTTCGGACGCGGCAGGCGGACGGTGACCGCGGTCGCGGTCGCGGTCATCGGCGGCCTTCTGGGCGGCGCCCCGGGCGCGTCGGCCGCTCCGGGCGACCCGTCGTCCCCCGCGAGCGCCACGCCGGAGCGGGAGGCGGGGACGCCGCCCGCGGTGTGGCCGCGCCCGCAGTCATTGCGCGGCGTGGACGGGGCGACGGTGGCCCTGGGCGACGCGGTGGTGGTGGCCGCCCCCGCGGACGCCGACCCGTACGCGGTGGAGGCGCTCGAAGAGGTGCTGCGCGCGGCGGGCGTGCGGCGGGTGGACCGGGGCGCACCGGACGCCGAGGGGCGCGGACCGGTCGTGTGGATGGGCGGACCCGGCGCGCAGAGCGTGCTGCGCGCCCTGCGCGTGCCCGAGCGCGGGGACCTGCCCACCGGCGGCTACCGCCTCGCGACCGGCCGCCACGACGGCCGGGACGTCGTCGCGCTGGACGGGCTGGGCCGGGACGGCCTGTTCCACGCGGTGCAGACGCTGCGTCAGCTGATCACCGAGGACCGGCGGGTGCCGGGCGTGGTGGTGCGCGACTGGCCGGGCACGGCGGTACGGGGGCTGACGGAGGGCTTCTACGGCCGCCCCTGGAGCCACCGGCAGCGCCTGTCGCAGCTCGACTTCATGGGCCGGACCAAGCAGAACCGGTACCTGTACGCGCCCGGCGACGACCCGTACCGGCAGGCGCGCTGGCGGGAGCCGTACCCGGCGGCGCAGCGCGCGGAGTTCCGCGAGCTGGCGGAGCGGGCCCGGCGCAACCACGTCACGCTGGCCTGGGCGGTGGCGCCCGCGCAGGCCATGTGCCTGGCCTCGCCGGACGACGTGAAGGCGCTGAAGCGGAAGGTCGACGCCATGTACGCGCTGGGCGTGCGGGCGTTCCAGGTGCAGTTCCAGGACGCCAGTTACGACGAGTGGCACTGCGGACGGGACGCGGAGGTCTACGGCCGTGGCCCGCAGGCCGCGGCGACGGCGCACGCCCGCGTGGCGAGCGAGCTGGCCCGGCACCTGGCCGCGCGCTACCCGGACGTGGAGCCGCTGTCGCTGATGCCGACCGAGTACTACCAGGACGGCGTGACGGACTACCGCACGGCGCTGGCGGACGAGCTGGACCCCGGGGTGCAGGTGGCGTGGACGGGTGTCGGCGTGGTGCCGCGCACGATCACCGGCGGGGAACTGGCGGGGGCGCGTGCAGCGTTCCGGCAGCACCCGCTGGTCACCATGGACAACTACCCCGTGAACGACTACGCGCAGGACCGCCTCTTCCTCGGGCCCTACACCGGGCGGGAGCCCGCCGTGGCGGCCGGTTCGGCGGCGCTGCTGACCAACGCGATGGAGCAGGCGTCGGCGTCCCGCATCCCCGTGTTCACGGCCGCGGACTTCGCCTGGAACCCGCGGGGCTACCGGCCGCGCGAGTCGTGGGAGGCGGCACTGGACGACCTGGCGGGCGGCGACCCGCGGGCCCGTGCCGCGCTGGCCGCGCTGGCCGGCAACGACGCGTCGTCGCTGCTGGACCAGAACGGTGAGTCCGCCTACCTGCGGCCGCTGCTGCGGGAGTTCTGGCGGTCCCGCACCACGGCCGGGGTGGCCCCGGAGGCCCGCGACCGGGCGGCCGCCCGGCTCCGCGCGGCGTTCACCGCGATGCGGGCCGCCCCCGGTCAGCTCACGGGGCCCGCGGAGGGCCGTTTCGACGACGAGGTGCGGCCCTGGCTGGAGCAGCTGGCCCGGTACGGGCAGGCCGGGGAGACCGCCGTCGACATGCTGCAGGCGCAGGCGCGCGGCGACGGGGCGGCGGCGTGGCGGGCCCAGCTGGAGCTGGAGCCGCTGCGCGCGGCGCTCGCGGCGAGTCCCGCGACGGTCGGCAAGGGGGTGCTCGGTCCGTTCCTCGACCGGGCGGAGAAGCAGGCGGCGGCCTGGACGGGCACCTCGCGGGCGGCCGGCGAGGCGTTCCGGTCGGGCGACGCCTACACCGTGGACCTGCGCCGGACGCGCTCGCTGGAGGCCGTGACGGCGCTGGCCGAGCCGGGTGCGGGGGCGGGCACCGTGGAGGTCCGCGTGCCGGGCGAGGGCTGGCGCCCGCTGGGCCCGCTGAACGCGTCGGGGTGGACCCAGACACCGGCCGGCGGGGTGCGGGCCGACGCGCTGCGGGTGCGCTGGCCGCAGGGCGCGGGACCGGTGCCCGTACGGGCTCTCGTGCCGTGGTTCGCGGACGAACCGGAAGTCGGGCTGGAGCTGCGGCGCACCGAGGTGGACACGGAGATCGGCGGGACGCCGCTGCGGGTGGAGGCGGTGGTGTCGGCGCAGCGTCCCGGCGCCGTGCGCGGGGCGCTCACGGCGCGGGCGCCGGAAGGCGTCGTGGTGGACGTGCCGAAGGACACGACCGTGCCCCGGGGCACGGCGGCGACGGTACCGGTGACGATCAGCGTGCCCGGGAACACGCCGCCCGGGGAGTACACGGTGACGCTGTCGTTCGGCGGTGAGCAGCGCACCCTGACCGTGCGGGCCTTCCCGCGGACGGGCGGCGAGGACCTGGCCCGGTCGGGCACGGCGTCCGCGTCGAGCCAGGAGACGGCCGACTTCCCGCCGTCCGCGGCACTGGACGGGGACGGGGGCGCCCGCTGGTCGTCGCTGCCGGAGGAGTCGGCGTGGTGGCAGGTGGAGCTGGCGGAGCCGGCGCGGGTCGGCCAGGTGGTGCTGCACTGGCAGGAGGCGTACGCGACGCGCTACCGGGTGCAGGTGTCGGCGGACGGCCGGACCTGGCGCACGGCCGCGACGGTGCGCGACGGGCGGGGCGGCCGGGAGGCCGTGCGCATGGACGCGCCCGGCACCCGCTTCGTCCGCGTCCGGCTGGACGCCCGGGCCACCGAGTACGGGTACTCGCTGTACGGCGTCGAGCTGTACGCGGTGGCGCGCTGACGGCTCCCGCCGCCGAGGCCGTCCGGGCCGGGGCCGTGCCGCGCGGCACGGCCCCCGCACGCACGGGCAGGGCGGCGTCGAGCACGTCCAGCACCATGCGTGTCCGCCACGGCCCCCGCACGCACGGGCAGGGCGGGCCCGCCCTGCCCGCGGGAGCCCGACCGCCGCGCGGTCGCTCCCGGCCCCGCAGTAGGACGCCGCCCGCGGCGTGGAGCCCCTCGGAGGCGCAGCACCGTCGGCGGCGTGGGCCGTGCCGTGAGGGTGCGGGCCGCCGGAGGCGGGCGCCGTCGGGGGCGTGGACGGATGCGGGGGGGTGCGCCGGCCCGTCCGGCGGGGCGCATGCCGGAGGGGGCCGCGCCCCGGTCGCCGTCGGGGGCCGGGGCGCGGCCCCCGTGCTACACGTAGGCCCGGGTCTCAGGCGGAGATGCCGTCGATCCGGGCCAGGGCGTCGTCCGCGCCGTACGGCTGCAGGTAGGGCAGCCAGCGCGGGTCCCTATGGCCCGTGCCGATGATCCGCCACGCGAGACCGGAGGGGGGCGCGGGCGGCTGGTGGAGCCGCCAGCCCAGCTCGCGCAGGTGCCGGTCGGCCTTGACGTGGTTGCAGCGGCGGCAGGCCGCCACGACGTTCTCCCAGGTGTGCTTGCCCCCGCGGCTGCGCGGGATGACGTGGTCGACGCTGGTTGCGACGCCACCGCAGTACATGCAGCGCCCGCCGTCCCGGGCGAACAGGGCCTTGCGGGTCAGCGGAACGGGCCCCCGGTACGGGACCCGCACGAAGCGCTTCAGCCGCACGACGCTGGGTGCGGCCATCACTCTGGTTGCGCTGTGCAGGAAGGCGCCGGACTCCTCAAGGCACACGGCCTTGTTCTCCAGGACGAGCACGAGCGCGCGGCGGAGCGGTACGACGCCGAGGGGCTCGTACGACGCGTTGAGGACCAGGACGTGCGGCACGGATGCCTCCTTGTACGCCGGCGGCGCGTGGCTCGCGCCGGGACGATCTGCTCTCAGTCTCTCCTCATGCCTGGTCGAAGCGCCACCACGTACCGGAAACGGGCACGGAGTGTTTTCGACCACACCGGGTGTCATCCCCTGGTGCGACGAAGCTCTCCCTCGAACATGGCGGCGAACCACCTACTCCTGCCCGTTAAATTGTTGTGACCCGCTCGTGATGCCAGGAGGTTCCGCGTGTTCGCATCGGCCACGCCTTCCGCCGACCCCGCTCCCCCTCCCACCGTCTCCCTCGACGAGGCGGCGCGCCAAGCCACCGAGGCCGCGGGCTGGGTGGAGCAGAACTGGTCGACGTGGGTCAACACCAGCCTGCGGATCGTCGTGATCCTGGCCGTCGCCCTGACCCTCCGGTTCCTCGTCCGCCGGGCGCTCACCAAGCTGATCGAGCGGATGAACCGCGGTGTCCAGGCCGTGGAGGGCACGGCGCTGGGCGGCCTGCTCGTGAACGCCGAGCGCCGCCGGCAGCGGTCGGAGGCCATCGGGTCGGTGCTGCGCTCGGTCGCCTCGTTCCTGATCATGGGCACGGCCGGGTTGATGATCCTCGGCGCTTTCAAGATCGACCTGGCGCCGCTGCTGGCGTCGGCGGGCGTCGCCGGTGTGGCGATCGGCTTCGGCGCCCGGAACCTGGTGACGGACTTCCTGTCCGGCGTCTTCATGATCCTTGAGGACCAGTACGGGGTCGGGGACTCGGTCGACGCGGGGGTGGCGTCCGGCGAGGTGATCGAGGTCGGGCTGCGCGTGACGAAGCTGCGCGGGGTGGACGGCGAGATCTGGTACGTGCGCAACGGCGAGATCAAGCGGATAGGGAACCTCAGCCAGGGCTGGGCGACCGCCACCGTCGACGTGACGGTCCGGCCGACCGAGGACCTGGAACACCTGCGCAAGCTCGTCGGCGACGCCGCCGCGACCTTGGCGGAGGACGAGCCGTGGAACGAGCGGCTGTGGGGCCCCGTGGAGGTGCTCGGGCTGACCGAGGTGCTGCTCGACTCGATGACCCTGCGGGTGTCCGCCAAGACCATGCCGGGCAAGGCGCTGGGTGTGGAGCGCGAGCTGCGCTGGCGCATCAAGCAGGCCTTCGACGTGGCGGGCGTGCGGATCGTGGGCGGGCCGCCGCAGGCCGGCGACGGGGCCTCCGCCGCGGACCCCGCGGCCGGGGTCGCCGCCCCGTCGGCGTTCGCCTCCCCCACGTCCCCGCAGTCCCTCGCGACGAACCCGATACCGCTCCAGTCGGGGCCGAACCTGTCCAAGCACTGACCTGCCGCCGCACCGGCCTCCCCCTGCACCGGCCCGTGCCGGCGGTGCCCCTGCCCCCC
>NZ_MKXB01000122.1:28993-31393 GCF_001865245.1 Streptomyces sp. CC53
CCGGAGACGACGTGGATCCGCACGGACGCCCACTGGTCTACACCTGTCTCCTGCTGGTTACGTATCCCCGTACGCGTCACGTGACGGAAGGGGTGCGGCACATGAAGCTCGTCGTCGTCGGGGGCGGGTCGACGTACACACCGGAGCTGGTCGACGGGTTCGCACGGTTGCGGGACGTGCTGCCCGTGGAGGAGCTGGTGCTCGTCGACCCGGCCGCGGAGCGGCTGGAACCGGTGGGCGGGCTGGCGCGGCGGATCCTCGCCCGGCAGGGCCATCCCGGGAAGGTGACCTGGACCGCCGACCTGGACGCGGCGGCCGAGGGCGCCGACGCCGTGCTGCTCCAGCTCCGCGTCGGCGGGCAGGCGGCCCGGCAGCAGGACGAGACGTGGCCCCTGGAGTGCGGCTGCGTCGGGCAGGAGACCACCGGCGCGGGCGGGCTCGCCAAGGCCCTGCGGACCGTGCCGGTCGTCCTGGACATCGCCGAGCGGGTCCGCAGGGCCAGCCCGGGCGCCTGGATCATCGACTTCACCAACCCCGTCGGCATCGTCACCCGCGCCCTGCTCCGCGAGGGGCACCGCGCGGTCGGGCTGTGCAACGTCGCCATCGGCTTCCAGCGGAAGTTCGCCCGGCTGCTGGACCTGCGCCCCGAGGACCTGCACCTGGAGCACGTGGGCCTGAACCATCTCACCTGGGAGCTGGGCCTGCGGCTCGGCGGGCCCGACGGGGAGGACCTCCTGCCGAAGCTGCTCGCCGGACACGGCGACGCCGTCGCGGCCGACCTGCGGCTGCCGCGCCCGCTGCTCGACCGGCTCGGCGCCGTCCCCTCGTACTACCTGCGCTACTTCTACGCCCACGACGAGGTGGTGGCGGAACTGCGCACGAAGCCGTCGCGGGCCGCCGAGGTCGCGGCGATGGAGCGGCGGCTGCTGGAGATGTACCGCGACCCGTCACTGGACGAGAAGCCGGGACTGCTGGCGCAGCGGGGCGGCGCGTTCTACTCGGAGGCGGCGGTCGCCCTCGCCGCCTCGCTGCTCGGCGGGCGCCCGGCGGTGCAGGTGGGGAACGTGCGCAACGACGGCACACTGCCGTTCCTGCCGGACGACGCGGTGGTGGAGGTGCAGGCCGCGGTGGACGCGGACGGCGCCCGCCCGCTGCCGGTCAGGACCGTCGACCCGCTGTACGCGGGACTGATCGCGCAGGTCGCCGCGTACGAGCGGCTGGCGCTCGACGCGGCCCTGCGGGGCGGCCGAGAGCGGGTGTTCCGGGCCCTGCTGGCCCATCCGCTGATCGGCCAGTACGCGTACGCGGACACGCTCACCGACACGCTGATCGCGCACAACCGGGAGCACCTGGCATGGGCGTGAGACGCGTGCTGGCGGTGGACGCCGGCAACAGCAAGACGGACGTCGCCGTCGTCTCCGCGGACGACGGCACGGTCCTCGGCACGGGACGCGGCGGGGGCTTCCAGCCGTCGGCGGCGGGGGTGACGGCCGCGGTCGACGTGCTGGCCGGAGCCGTCGCGGAGGCCCTGCGCGCCGCCGGACTGGACGGTGCGGCACGGCACGGGGCCGCGGGCGGCGTCGCGCACGTCTCCGCGTGCCTGGCCAACGCGGACCTGCCGGTGGAGGAGGAGCGGCTCGCGCGGGAGCTGGAGGCGCGCGGCTGGGGCGCGTCGACGGCGGTGCGCAACGACACCTTCGCGGTGCTGCGCGCCGGTGCGGACGAGCCACGGGGGGTCGCCGTGGTGTGCGGGGCGGGCATCAACTGCGCGGGGCTGCTGCCGGACGGGCGGACGGCGCGGTTCCCTGCGCTCGGCCGGATCTCGGGTGACTGGGGCGGCGGCGCCGGACTCGCGGAGGAGGCGCTGTGGCACGCGGCGCGCGCCGAGGACGGGCGCGGCGGGCCCACGGAGCTGGTCCGCGCGCTGCCCGCGCACTTCGGGCTCGGCTCGATGGCCGCGCTGATCGAGGCCCTGCACCTGGGGCGCATCCCGTACGGCAGGCGGCTCGAACTGGCCCCGGTGCTGTTCGCGGTCGCGGCGGGCGGGGACCCGGTGGCGGCGTCACTCGTGGAGCGGCTGGCCCGGGAGGTCGTGGCCATGGCCGTGGTCGCCCTGGACCGGCTGGACCTGCGGGACACGCGGGTGCCGGTGCTGCTGGGCGGGGGCGTCCTGGCGGCCGGTCACCCGGGGCTGGTCGACCGGGTCGCCGCGCTGCTCGGGGAAGCGGCGCCGCGGGCGGTCCCCCGGGTCGTGACGGCGCCCCCGGTGCTGGGGGCTGCGCTGCTGGGCCTGGACCACCTCGGAGCCCCGCCCCCGGCCGCGGCGGCCCTGAGGGCGCAGTACGGCGGGCGGGCGTAGGGCGCAGCGGCGGGCGGGCGCGGCGGGGCGGCGGCTGGGGC
>NZ_MKXB01000123.1:0-2848 GCF_001865245.1 Streptomyces sp. CC53
GGGTGTCACGCGTACGGGATGACCAGGACCGACCGGTCGGCGCCCGTCCCGAGGCGGGCGGTGCCGTCACCGATGGCGGCCCACACCTCCAGGCGGACCGTGCCGCCCCGGAGGTCGCCGAGGGTGCCCGTGGCCGACTTGAGGCCGCGCGTCTGGCTGTACTCCTCCCACCCGGCCACCGGGTCCGTCGCGAAGTAGTGGTAGGTCTCGGTGCGTTCGAAGGAGCCGTCACCCGTGAGGTCGTAGCTGACCCGGGCCTGCTGGCCGAGGGCGACCGCGGTGCCCGCGTCGACCTGGAGCCGGAACGCCGTGGCGGCCCCGGGCTTCAGGGCGCCGTGCACGTTCCTGGCCTCGTACACCAGGGGCAGGTGCGGGGTGCCGTCGTGGTTGGCTCCGCCCGCCGAGGCGATGGTGTCGCTGCCCGGTGTGGCGCCGGTGGCGGTGGTGAGGACGCCCCCGCTGCGCAGCTCGAAGGTGTTGCCGGTGGACGGATCGGGGTCGGGGTCGGGATCGGTGCCGCCGGTGCCGGTTCCGGTGGCCGTGGAGCGGGCCGGGACGGTGAGCTTCGCGCCGTCGGAGAAGGTGACGGTACGGGGCGCGGAGCCGTGGTTGTGGGCCGCGTACGTGCGGGTCGTGCCCTTGGTGAAGACCGCCGACGCCGCCAGGTCGCCGGTCACGGACGGGTCGGGAGCGCCGAGGGTGTCGAGGGTGGTGAGCCAGTGGTAGGTGTGCGCCTTCGACTCGCCCTGCTCCGGGGTGTACGCGGCGTGGCCGGCGTCCCACTTCGCCTTGGCCGCGGCCGGGTCGGCGAGGGCCTGGAACTCCCACAGGATGTCCCGCCACTCCACGGCGGGGCCGCCGTTCTCCCGCTCCAACTCGGCGATGTTGCGGCGGATCGCGTCCTTGCGGGCGGCGAGGTGCAGGGAGCTGCCCGCGGTCACGGGCAGGACGTTGATGCCGTGGATCTCCTCCGGGTTCGCGGTCCACCAGGTGGCGTAGGCGGCGCCGCTGCCCCACACCATGCCGACCGTGTCATGGCCGAAGGAAGCGGGGAAGACCTGCTGGTCGGCGTCGAACCAGTACTGGGCGACGGCCTCGGACTCGGTGGTCAGGAGGTAGCTGCCGAGGTCGCGCAGGGCGGTGTCGCCGGTGGCGGCGCCCCACAGGACGAGGCCGGCGCTGAGGTTGGTGGACTCGGACGACGACTCCTGGTTGTTGCCGGCGGCGAATCCCTGGTGGCCGGAGGCCCAGCTGTGGCCGGCGTAGACGTCGAAGCCGCGCAGGAAGGGGAAGGCGGAGTCGGTGCGGCTGGGGTTGGCGGCGTCCCGGATGAGGGTCTTCACCATGCCGCCCCACGCCGAGCCGGCGGCCCAGGCGGGGTCGTACTGGGCGACGATCGCGGCGGCGTGGACGTAGTACGAGTAGTGGAAGTGGTGGTCGTTGAGCTCGGCGTCGCTGCCGAAGGACGCGGGGTAGCCGGTGAGGGTGCGCCAGGTGCGGTCGTAGCTGAATTCGGAGGCTCCGCCGGCCGTGAACCACTCCTGGAGGCGGCCCTTGACGAGGGCCAGCAGCCGGTCGCGCGTGCCGGTCTCGCCGATCTGGTCGGCGAGGGGGACGAGTTGGGCGAGCCGGCCGAGGGCCTTGCCGGTCCAGTAGGTGTCGGTGGCGCCGGAGAAGGGGTCGGCGGCGTTCACGACCGCGTCGAGGTGGCCGCGCAACCGTGCCGCGTCCGTGCCGGACGCCCTGGGCAGCGCCGGCAGCACGGGGGCGGCCGGCTGGCTGGTGGTGAAGGTGCGGGACTCGCGGACCTTCATGGTGCCGCGCGGCGAGACGTACGTGTGGGGGGTGAGCGCGTCGGAGGTGTGCAGCCACTGGTGGCGGTAGAGGGCCTGCAGCGTGCCGGTCTCCGTGCCCTCCTGCGGCTGGGTGGTGAGCGTGTAGGTGGCGCGGACGGTGCCGCCGCTGACGGACCAGTCGGCGCGGGAGCCGGTGACGAAGCTGTACGCGTACTTCTGGTACGCGGACAGGGCGCCGGTGGAGGGCAGGACGGCGAGCGAGAAGTAGTCCTTGCCTCCGAGGCCGGCGGTGATCGTGGAGCCGGAGACGTTCCAGTCGGTGCCGGTGGGGGCGAAGAGCGCGTAGTGGTGGCCGGCGACGGTGATGCCGAGGACGTTGCCCCGGTCGGCGAAGACCGTGGGCGCGGAGGCGGTGGTGACGCGGGCGCTGCCGCCCGTGCCCTTGGCGTACACGAAGGGCAGGCCGTGGCCGATGGTGGTCCGCAGGGTGCGGGTGCCGTCGGACCAGTACGGGGTGACGGTCCAGTCGGACCAGGAGTCGGCCTTGGTGTCGGGCGAGTTGAGGCCGGTGAGCCCCAGGGTGAGGTCGCGCTTGTGGGCGTACTCGTACTGGCGGCCGTCCCCGACGACGGCGGGGGTGGTGGGGTAGCCGATGTCGAGGCCCGCGGCCGTCGCCTGGTAGGTGAGGGGGTGGCCGTACATGGGGGTGGAGTACGGGTTGTCGCCGTAGCGCTGGAAGGCGAGGCTCGACCACCAGTCGTTCGTGGGGACCGGCTTACCCTGGGCGGCCGGGGTGACCTTGGGGGTGACGGGGGTGCCGGTGTTGGTGGTGGGGCCAGAGGTGCCGGGCGGTCGGGTGTCGGAGTAGCTGCCGGAGCCCACGGGGACCGTGGCGGCGGAGGCCGGGACGGCGGCGGGGCCCGTGAGGCCCAGCGCGGCGAGGGTGGTGGCCAGCGCGGCGAGGGCGGCCCTTCGGGGTGTGCCTCGGGGGTGGCTGCGGGGGGTGCCGGGGGTTCTCATGGGTCACCTCAGGGGGGATGAGGAGCGGCGGG
>NZ_MKXB01000123.1:3119-47486 GCF_001865245.1 Streptomyces sp. CC53
GCCCTGGAACGTAAAACTCCTGAAACAGGACTGTCAATACGCGCGACACAGCGGGGAGTTCAGGGACCCGTACGGCGTTATCCGTTCGAGTCTTGACGGCGGGCAGGCCGTCGGGGCACGCTCCAGACAAGGTTCCTGAGAGCGCTCTCAGATGCGGTCTCACGCTCGTTCGAAGCCAAGGGAGGCTTCTCATGCCCATCGCCCGAGCCGCCAGAAGGGCCACCAGAAGGGCCGCCGTACGAGTCGGGGCGGTCGCGCTCGCCGGTTCCCTCCTCGCCGCCTGCGGATCCGGCGGTACGGACGCCTCGTCCGACGCCGCCGGAGGCGACATCACGCTGACCGTCGACCTGTTCGGCTCCTTCGGCTACAAGGAGGCCGGGCTGTACGCCGAGTACGAGAAGCTGCACCCCGGCATCACGATCAAGCAGACGGACACCGAGGACGAACAGGACTACTGGAAGAGCCTGCAGACCCGGCTCGCGGGCGGCGGCGGACTCGCCGACGTCCAGGGCATCGAGGTCGGCCGCATCGCGTCGGTCACGCAGCAGCAGGCCGACAAGTTCGAGGACCTGAAGCGTTACGGCGCGGCCGACCTGAAGGACGAGTTCGCCGAGGCCAAGTGGTCGGCCGCGACGACGCAGGACGGCCGGGTGCTGGGCCTCGGCACGGACGTCGGCCCCGAGGCGATGTGCTACCGCAGCGACCTGCTGAAGCAGGCGGGCCTCCCCACGGACCGCGAGGAACTCGCGCAGCGGTGGTCCACCTGGGACGGGTACCTGGAACTCGGCAAGCAGTACAAGGCGAAGGCGCCCGCGGGCAGCGCGTGGATGGACAGCGTCGGCAGCCTCTTCACGATCATGATCGGGCAGGAGAAGGAGCGGTACTACGACGCCTCGGGCGCGCTGGTCTACGACACGAACCCGGCCGTCAAGGCGGCGTGGGACGCGGCGGCCGACGCCGCGCAGGAGGGGCTGAGCGCCAAGCTCGACCAGTGGTCGCCGCAGTGGAACCAGGCGTTCGCGGCGGGGTCCTTCGCCACCCTGCCGTGCCCGGCGTGGATGCTCGGCTACATCAAGGGGCAGGCCGGTGACGCCGGCGCGGGCAAGTGGGACATCGCGAAGCTGCCGGGCGGCGCCGGCAACTGGGGCGGTTCGTACTTGGCGGTGCCCCGGGCGGCCAAGCACAAGAAGGAAGCGTACGAGCTGATCGCGTGGCTGACGGCGCCCGAGCAGCAGGCCAAGCTGTTCGAGAAGCAGGGCAACTTCCCCTCGGCGACCGGCGCGATCGCGTCCGTGGCGGACGCCAGGGACCCGTACTTCTCCAACGCCCCGATCGGGCGGATCTTCGGTGACGCGGCGAAGGCGGCGCCGGTCCAGGTCCTGGGCGTGCACGACAAGAATGTGGCGGACCAGATCACGAACGCGCTGAGCGAGGTCGAGCGCAAGGGCCTCGCCCCGGACAAGGCGTGGGCCAACGCGAAGCGGGGCGTGGCCAACGTGATGGGCTGACCTGGGCGACGCCGCGGACCGAGGGCGCCCACGGCAGCGCTGCCGGGACCGCCGTGTGCCTTCCCCGTGTCCCGGATTCCGTCCCCGGGCCCGATCTCCCCGAAGGACCACCGTCGCCCTCCCGTCGCCAGCCTCCCCGCCGGCTCCTCCCCGGGCCCGGTCCTGGCAGGCCCCGGCCCGACGGTGCTGCCCGCCGGCCGGTCCGCGGCCGGGGGCGGGGCGGCACGGATCCGGGCGCCGGTCGGCGGCGGGCGGGGTCGGCCGGGAACGGCTCGGGTGCGGCCGCTCCTCGGCGGGGGCGCGCCGTCGCCCGGTACCGCGCCGGTACGGGCCCTCCGCTTCGTGTACGCCGGCCCGGCACCGGCCGGTACCGGCCAGCTCGTGCCCTGAGCGACCTGCACCGCCCCGCGCCGGGCACCGCTCGCCCCGCCCCGCCCGGAGGGACGCCGACGGGCGGTCTCCGCGCCCCCGGAGCAGCCCTCCCCCACCACGGTCCGCCCCGCGGACCCCACCGGGCACCGGCCGCGCACCGCCTCCCGGCCCACGCGGCCGCACTCCGCCACCCACCGTCCGCCACGACACGAAGGGCCGCACCGTGACCCTCGCCGCGCGACGCGCCTGGCGCGCCGTCTCGCCGTACGCCTACATCACCCCGTTCTTCGGGCTGTTCCTCGCCTTCGGGATGTTCCCGCTCCTCTACACCGCGTTCGTGTCGCTGTACCGGGTCGAGCTGCAGACACCCGGTGACATGCAGTGGCGGGGCTTCGGCAACTACGCAGCGGTCTTCACCGACCCGTACTTCTGGACCGCGCTGCGCAACACCTTCACCATCGGCGTGCTCTCGACCGTGCCGCAGCTCGTGATGGCGCTGGGACTCGCCCATCTGCTCAACTACAAGCTGCGCGGGCGGACGTTCTTCCGTACGGCCATGCTCCTGCCGTACGCCACCTCGGTCGCCGCCGCCACCCTGGTCTTCGCGCAGCTCTTCGGGAGGGACTTCGGTCTCGTCAACTACGTGCTCGGCCTCGTCGGGTTCGGACCCGTCGACTGGCAGACCGGGACCGTCGCCTCGCAGATCGCCGTCTCCACCATCGTCATCTGGCGGTGGACCGGCTACAACGCGCTCATCTACCTGGCCGGCATGCAGTCCATACCGAGCGAGCTGTACGAGGCCGCCGAGATGGACGGCGCCTCCCGCTGGCGGCAGTTCGTGCACGTCACGCTGCCCGGTCTGCGGCCGACCATCGTGTTCACGGTCGTGGTGTCGACCATCGGCGCGACCCAGCTGTTCGGTGAGCCGCTGCTGTACGAGGGGTCCGTGTCGGGCGGCATCTCCCACCAGTACCAGACGCTCGGGCTGTACATGTACGAGCAGGGCTGGGGCTTCTTCCACCTGGGCCGGGCCGCGGCGATCGCCTGGGTGATGTTCCTGCTCATCGTGGTGCTCGTGGGGGCGAACGCCCTGCTCGCGCGCCGACGTTCCCGTAAGGAGGCCGGCCGGTGACCTCACGTGCCGGACGTACGCTGCACGGGGGGAAGCTCGCGTACGCGATCCTCGTCGCCGCGGTGCTCGTGTCCGCCTTCCCCTTCTACTGGACCATCGTCGCCGCCAGCCGCTCCAACGCGGACCTGGCGCAGGTGCCGCCCTCGCTGCTACCGGGGCCGAACCTGCTGCGCAACGTCGAGGCCGTGATGGAGGAGGCCGACATCGGCCTGGCGCTCCTGAACTCGCTGATCGTGTCGGGCTCCGTCACCGTCGGCACGGTGCTGTGCTGCACCCTCGCCGGATTCGCCTTCGCCAAGCTGCGGTTCAAGGGCCGGAACGCGCTGCTGGCGGTCACCGTCGGCACCATGATGATCCCGCCGCAGCTCGGAGTCATCCCGCTGTTCATGCTCATCGCCGAACTCCAGTGGGTGAACCAGCTCCAGTCGGTGATCCTGCCCGGGCTGGTCTCCGCCTTCGGGGTGTTCTTCATGCGGCAGTTCCTGGTGCAGGCCCTGCCGGACGAGCTCATCGAGGCGGCCCGCGTGGACGGGGCGTCCACGGCGCGGGTCTTCTGGTCGATCGTGGTGCCCATCGCCCGGCCGGGCATGGCCGTGCTGGGACTGCTGACCTTCATGGCCGCCTGGAACGACTTCTTCTGGCCCATCGTGGCGCTGTCCTCGCAGAACCCGACGGTGCAGGTCGCGCTGCGCCAGCTGGGCGGCGGCTACGTCCACGACCAGTCCGTGATCATGGCGGGCACCCTGCTGGGGACGCTGCCGGTGCTGCTGGTCTTCGGGCTGCTCGGCCGGCAGATCGTCGGCGGCATCATGCAGGGCGCCGTCAAGGGGTAGCGGCGCCTCCGCCGCGTGCCGCGGGCGTCCGCCCCGGGAAACCGGCCGCGCCACGCCGGCCTTCCGCGCCCCCGACCGGCGGCGACGGCCGGCCGCCCCCGACGCTCGCGCTCCCCGGCCAGTGGCTTCCCGGCGCCGACCCGGTGCCCGTGATCCCCGCCCCGGCTGCGGCGCCGTGCCGCGCGACGCCGCTCGTGCGCTCCGTCGGCTTGTCTCTCCAGTCCTCATCCACGAAGGAGTTGTCCGTCCATGACCACTGCGCTCCGCTTTCCCGACGGGTTCCGCTGGGGCACCGCCACCGCCGCCTACCAGATCGAGGGGGCCGCCTCCGAGGACGGCCGAACGCCGTCCATCTGGGACACGTTCAGCCGTCTCCCCGGCAAGGTGCGCAACGGCGACACCGGTGACGTCGCCGCCGACCACTACCACCGCATGTCCGAGGACGTCGCCCTGATGAAAGACCTGGGCGTGACGGACTACCGGTTCTCCGTGGCCTGGCCCCGGGTGCAGCCCACCGGTCGGGGGCCCGCCCTGCAGAAGGGCCTCGACTTCTACCGGCGCCTCGCCGACGAGCTGCGGAACGCCGGCATCCGCCCGGTGGCCACGCTGTACCACTGGGACCTGCCGCAGGAGCTGGAGGACCAGGGGGGCTGGCCGAGGCGGGAGACCGCCGAGCGGTTCGCGCAGTACGCGGCCCTCGTCGCGGACGGCCTCGGCGACCGCGTCGCGACCTGGACCACGCTGAACGAACCGTGGTGCACGGCCTTCCTCGGGTACGCCAACGGAGTGCACGCCCCGGGCCGCACCGAGCCGGCCGCCGCGCTGCGCGCCGCACACCACCTGAACCTCGCGCACGGCCTGGCGGTCGACGCGCTGCGGGCGGCTCTGCCCCGCGGCGGCGAGGTGTCCCTCACGCTCAACCTGCACGCGGTGCGGGCCCTGACGGAGTCCGCGGAGGACCGGGCCGCGGCACGGCGCGTCGACGCCCTCGGCAACCGGATCTTCCTGGACCCGGTGTTCCACGGGCGGCTCCCCGAGGACCTCGTGGCGGACACGGCCGGGCTGACGGACTGGTCGTTCGTCCGGGACGGCGACCTTGCGGCCACGTCCCGGCCCGTCGACTCGCTGGGTATCAACTACTACTCGCCCACCGTCGTCGCGGCGGGCCGGCACGAGGGCCCCTCACCGTGGCCTGGGGCGGAGCCGCACGTGCGGTTCGAGCCCGCGCCCGGTCCGCGGACGGCGATGGACTGGCCGGTGGACGCGAACGGGCTGCACGAGCTGCTGACCCGGCTGAGGGACGAGCTGCCGGGCGTACCGCTGGTGATCACCGAGAACGGCGCGGCCTACGACGACTACGCCGACCCGGAGGGCGACGTCCACGACCCGGAGCGGGTCGCGTACCTGCGGCAGCACCTCACCGCGGTGCACCGGGCCGTCGCGGAGGGAGCGGACGTGCGGGGGTACTTCCTGTGGTCGCTGCTGGACAACTTCGAGTGGGCGTACGGCTACGGCAAGCGGTTCGGCATCGTGCACGTCGACTTCGCGTCGCAGCGCCGCACCCCGAAGGACAGCGCCCGCTGGTACGCGGGTGTCATCGCGCGGAACGGGCTCGCCGACTGAGCCGGTCCCGTCTGCGGGCCTCACGCGCGTACGGGAGGTAGCGCAGCCGCTCGGGGAGCGCGGGTACCACCAGGCGCACGACCCGGGCGAAGCGCCGCAGCTTCCGCTCCTGGGCGTCGGTCCACTCCAGGCCGATCGCCTCGCGGGCCTCGGGCGGCATGAAGCCGACCGTGAGGAAGGAGCGGAAGCGGACGACGCGGGGCCGGAGCACCGGCCAGCAGGCCCTCAGGACCAGGCGCGGAAGCAGCGGCCCCCGGTCCGGCGGCGGGAGGGGGATGTCGGTCGCCACGAGTTCCCGCACGACGGGGGTCATCTCGATCTCCTCGGCGAGGACCTTGCGGTAGTACGGCCAGAAGTCCTCGATGCTCTGGGGCATGTCCCGGTCGTGTATCCCGAGGATCCGGCCGACCTGGAGCCACTCGGCGTACAGCTGCCGCTCCTGCGCCTCGGTCATGGGGCGCATGAGGTAGCGGGCGGCGTGGCGCTGGACGGGGAACCCGGTGGCGTGCACCCAGGCGTAGTGGGCGGGGGTGAGGGCGTGGTAGGCGCGGCCCCGGGTGTCGGTGCCCTGGATGGTGCGGTGGAGGCGGCGGAGCCTGCGGCCCTCCTCGGCGGCCCGTCCACCGCCGTACACCCAGAGCTGGAGGGAGCTCAGGGAGCGTTCGGCGCGGCCCCAGGGGTCGGTGCGGAAGACGGAGTGCTCGTCGACGCCGGCGCCGACGGCGGGATGGGCGACCTGGAGGGCGAGGGCCGCGGGCAGCATGAGCAGGGTGCGGAGGTCGCCCGAGAGGGTCCACAGCACTCCGCCGGGCGGCGGGGGCGCGGGGTCGGCGGCTGCCTTGCTCATCGGTGCTCCGGGGACTCGCTGCTCGCTGTCGGTTCCAGTATGCGATCACGGGCGGTGCGCGCGGGGCCGGAGTCCGGGTCCGTAGGGGCGGAGGCAAGGTGGAGGGGGGCCGGGGGTGGAGCCCGGCCCGGTTCTCGGGCGGGCTCCGGGTGCGGCCGGAGGCCGGAAGTCCGGGGCGGGGCCGATGAGGCCGGATCGCGGCCAGGGCTTGAAGTCCGGGAGGGGCAGGGCGACCCGGACACGAGCCTGAGGTGAGGAACCGTACCCCTGAGAGGACGGCGTCCGTGCGCAGGGGACACCCCGTGAGGGCTGCTCGGCGATCGGAAGGCCCGCCACCCGGCCCGGGGCTAACGGGCGAGGAACGTACGCAGCGTGGCGGCGAGCTCCGTGGGCGCGTCCAGTGCGATGAGGTGGGCAGCGGTGGCGAACTCGACCAGAGTGGCGTCGGGAATCTCCGCGGCGTATCGGCGGCCGATGTCCTGGAAGTCGGCGATGTCGAGCGCTCCCACTCCCACCAGTACGGGGACGGAGATGGCGGCGACGTCGCCGGTTGAGGGGCCCGTGGAGTACGTGTCCACGACGGCCTGGTTCATCAGGGACGTCCGCAGCGGCTCCCGGAGCCGGTCGGCAAGCCCGGCGGGGACGTCGTCCCAGGTGCGGTCGGGGCCCCGCAGCCACATGTCCAGGTTGACGCGGACGGCGGTGTCCAGGTCGCCCACGGCCAGGGCGGCGGTCTCCGCTGCGTCGTAGGCGATCATCTCCGCGGACCAGTGGTATCCCGGCCAGGGCGGGGCCAGGAGTGCCAGGGAGCGGACCCGGTCCGGGTGGGTGAGGGTGAAGTCCGCGGCCACACGGCCGCCCCAGGAGGCGCCCACGAGTCGGACGCGGTCGCGGCCGAGGTGGTCCAGGAGACGCCTCAGGTCGTCGGTTTCGCTGAACGGTCCCGTCGGGGGAGCGGACTCGCCGAAGCCGCGCAGGTCGTACCGGATGACGGTGTGCTGCTCCGCGAGGGCAGGCACGATCGCGTCCCACATGCGGTGATCGGCGACGCCTGCGTGCACGAGCACGACCGGCGGTCCGTCTCCGGCAACGCTGTAGGAGAGGCGACCGAGATCATCTTCGAGGGTGAGCATCCGCAGATGCTCGCACGGAGGCGGAGCGAGGACCACCCGATATCGCGGGTACTCCGCGCTTCCTTGTCTCCGTGAGGAGGAGGGTGCCCGACTCGCGCCGGTGGCCGACTCGCCGCGGTGGTCCGTCCGGCCTCTGCCGGGGCCTGGCGGGCGGCCACCCCTCACCCCTTGGCGCCGGGGTCCACGGCACCGGATGTCCGCCGCCGGGGGAGGCACGGGGCGGTGCTGCCGAAGGCTCGCGCCCGGCAGGGTGACCGGCGGCCGGGCGTCGACGGCGGACGACGGTCCGTGACAGACGGAGTCCGTGACAGACGGGGATCGGTGGCGGACAAGTGGCCGCCTGCGGCTCGGGAGCATGGAGCCTGATACCGGGCGCGGCCGGAAGCATCCGGCAGCAAGAGCGGGGGCCGCCGAGGGGCCCAGCGCTGGCTGCGGGCCGACGGTCAGGGGCACAGCGACGCCAGGGTCAAGGAGCAGGAGGGGCGCCGGAGGCCGACCGGAAGGGGGTGGCGACAGGAGTACCCGGCTTCCCCCGGTGACTTCTTCGTGAACGCGCCCTGTGGGCGCAAGATTTTCTCCATCCGAGGTCTACCGGAGAGTAACTGCGGCTGATTTCATGTGCGTCGCCGAGCCCCACCCCCCACCTCCACGAGGAGTCTCCCGTGCCCCGACCCCTGGCGTTTGTCATGTCCGCAGCGTCCGCTGGCGTCCTCGCCGCCGCGTCGCTGACCGCCGCGGCGCCGTCGGCCACCGCCGCCGCGACGCCCGAGCTGCGCGTCCTGTCGTACAACGTCTTCCTCTTCAGCAAGAACCTCTACCCGAACTGGGGGCAGGACCACCGGGCCCGGCAGATCCCCGCGGCGCCGTTCTTCCAGGGCAACGACGTGGTGGTGCTGCAGGAGGCGTTCGACAACACCTCCTCGGGCGCGCTCCTGCGGAACGCCGCCGCCGCGTACCCGCACCAGACACCCGTGATGGGGCGCGGGAAGACGGGCTGGGACGCCACCGGCGGGGCGTACTCCTCCCTGACCCCGGAGGACGGCGGAGTGAGCGTCCTGAGCAAGTGGCCGATCGTCCGCAAGGAGCAGTACGTCTACAAGGACGCCTGCGGCGCCGACTGGTATTCGAACAAGGGCTTCGTGTACACGGTCCTGGACGTCGCCGGCACCCGGGTCCACGTGGTGGGCACACACGCGCAGTCCACGGACCCGGGCTGTGCGACCGGCGAGGCGGCACAGGTGCGCAGCCGGCAGTTCAAGGAACTGGACGCCTTCCTCGACCGCAAGAACATCCCGGCGTCGGAGCAGGTCGTCGTCGCGGGCGACTTCAACGTGGACCTCCGCACGGCCGAGTACGGGACGATGCTCTCCGACGCGGGGCTGGTGGGGGCGGACTCCCGTACGGGGCACCCGTACTCCTTCGACACCCGGGACAACTCCATAGCGGCGGACCGCTATCCCGACGACCCGCGCGAGGACCTCGACCACGTCCTGCACCGCGCCGGACACGCCCGCCCGGCGGACTGGACGAACGACGTGGTGAAGGAGCAGAGCGCGCCCTGGACGGTGACGAGCTGGGGCCGGAGTTACACCTACACGAACCTCTCGGACCACTACCCCGTGGTCGCCGGCTCGTAGACGTACGGGGTGGTCGTGCCGAGCCGGGCGAAGCCGAGGCGCCGCAGGATCGGCCGGCTCATGTCCGAGGCGTCGACCAGGAGGTGGCGGTACCCGCGCTCCGCGGCGATCCGCGCGCGGTGGGCGACCAGGGCGCGGTACAGGCCGCGCCCCCGCCACTCGGGCACGGTGCCGCCACCCCACAGTCCGGCGAAGTCCCCACCGGGCGTGAGCTCCAGGCGGGCGGAGCTCACCGGGCGCCCGTCGGCGAGTGCGACGACCGCGGCGACGGCGTCCGGCCGGGCGGCGAGCTGCTCCACGAGCCGGGCGCGCAACCGCTCCGCGTCCGCGCCGAACGCCGCCTCGTGGACGTCGGTCACCAGCCGGACGTGCGCGGGGCGGGTCACGGCGAGGAGGGTGATCCCTTCGGGCAGCAGGGGCGTGGTGGCGAGGGCGGCGCTTCCGGCGACCATGAGCGCTTCCTCCGGCTCGGCCCGGAACCCTGCCGCGCGAAGCCGCTCCCCGAGGTCCCGGGGCCCGTCGTGGTCGTGGAGCTTCCACTCGAAGGGCCGTCCGAGGTCCGTGTAGTGACGGATCTGCGCGGCGATCGCGGCATCGGCGGTGGCGTCTGTGAGGCCGGACCACAGCACGCCGTTCCACGCGTGTGCCGGCCCCGTCTGCCGGACCACGCCCCCGTCGCGCTCCACCCGGGCACCGGGCCCGTCGGGGTGCGCGTTCCTGCGCATCGTGCGGTCATAGAGGTCGAGGACGGTCGCGAGATCCATGCGCGCACCCCATCAGCCCACCGGCGGGCGGGACAACACGTTTACCGGCGACGAGGCCCTCAGCGCCGCCCGCACCCCGGGTCACAGAAGGGCGCAGCAAGCGGGACATCCCGCCGCCCCCCGCGCCACGCCCCCGCAGTCTTCGGCCGCTGCGACGCCACCGCCGCCACCGCCACCGCAGGCCCTCGCCGAGGACTCCCAGGCGTCCGGGGCCGCAGGACCCCGCTACACTTTGAACGCGTTCATTTGAACGCGTTCAAAGGCGTGGAAGGTTGGGGGAAGCCATGAACATCGTGACGGACGGCGGGGCGCCGCGGATCCACTGGCAGCAGCAGGCCCCGGTGGCGGTGGCAGTCCTGGCCGCCGTGCCGGCCCTCGGCTGGGCGGCGGGCACGGACCTGCTGCAGATCCTCCTGCCCTGCGCGGCGGCGGTGGCGGCGCCGCTCTTCCTGGGCCGCTGCCCGGCCGCCTTCCGGGCGGCCTGCCTGATCACCGGGACCACACTGCTCGCCCTCGCCTTCCCCCTCGCGATCCTCGGCCTGTTCCTCCTTGTTCCGTCGGCGGTGCTGCTCCTGCTGGCTCCGGCCGCGCATCCCGAGCGGCGCTCCCCGGCAGGTACCGCCGCAGCCGTGGCCGCAGTGCCGGCTGCGACGGCACTGACCCTGGCAGCGGCCTGGTTCCTGATCCCGGAGTAGCGGGACGCCCCTGGCCGCGCCCTCAGTCCGGGAGGTCGTACACCGTCACCGGTATGCCGCGCGACGAGAGGCGCTCGCGGACCAGCGGTTCGACACGCGCCCAAGTGCCGCCCGCCAGGCCGCAGCCGATCCGCGGCATGTGCATGGAGGCTCCCAGGCCGACGGCCCGGTCACCGAGTGCACCCAACGCCGCGTTGACGGCCTCGTAGCGGACCGGGGTGCCCCGGCCGCCGACCCGCAGACCGTGCCGGCCCACCATGTTCGCCACCCACAGGTCCGGTTCCGCCCGGACCGGTTGGAGGGCACCCAGGCCGAAGTCGTTGCGGTCCCGCTCCCGGTACCAGCGGCGGAACTCCGCCTCCGGCCCGTCCCACCGCCGTGACACCGCGAGGACGAAGCCCCTGCCCCAGCCGCCCACGTCGTTGCACACGTGTGCGACGATCCGGGCTCCCCCGCCCACCGGAGCGGTGGCGTCCCCCTGCACGTACGCGATCCCCGTCATGCGAACCACCGTACGACCCGCCACTGACAGCGGCCGCGGCCCACACCGGGGACCACCCCGCCACGAGCGGCAACGCCCCTGCTCGCGCGTCCCGTTCAGCCGTCGAAGCGCCGGCGTGCGGTGTCGATGTGACCGAGGTACCGGTGCGTCCAGTCGCACATCCCGCCGATCGTCACCCGCAGGGCGATCCCCGGCTCCGTCAGGGCGTACTCGACCCGCGGCGGCACGACAGGGTGCACCGTCCGCTCGACCAGGCCGTTGCGCTCCAGCATCCGCAGGTTCTGCGTCAGCATCTTGTGACTGACGCCCTCGATCTCGTTCCGCAGCTCGTTGAACCGCAGGGTCCGCTCACCCAGCGCCTCGATGATCAGCATCGCCCACTTGTTCGCGAGGTCCGAGAAGATCTCCCGCGCCAGCGAGTCCGCGCGCCGCAGGTCCGCCTCGTCGGGCAGCCCCGTGAACTGCTTGGTCACCATCAGGTTCCCCAGTCACTCGAAAGTGCGTTCTTCCACGTCAGCGCACACTCTCCTACGGTTCCTCAGTAACCGCAAGAAACCGCACGGCCGCGTGGCCGGCGGGTGGGGGCCCTGCGCCCACAGGAACCGAGGAGGACGACCGCATGTCCGTCACACTGCTGAACCCCGCCGGACTGCCCGGGATCGACGTCTACCGGCAGGTCTCGGTCGCCACCGGGACACGGCTCGTCTTCGTGGCCGGACAGGTGTCCTGGGACGCCGACGGCAGCACGGTCGCCGAGGGCGACCTCGCCGGCCAGGTCGAGCAGTGCTACGTCAACGTCGCCACCGCGCTCGCCGGAGCCGGTGGCTCCTTCGACGACGTGGCCAAACTGACCGTCCACGTCGTCGACTGGACCCCCGACAAGATGCCCCTGCTCCTGGAGGGCATCCGTCGGGCCTCCACCCGACTCGGCGTCACCCCGACGCCGCCCGCCACACTGCTGGGCGTCGCGGCGCTGGACGTACCGGAGCACCTGGTGGAGATCGAGGCGACAGCGGTCCTCGACTGATCACCACCCCACAGGGGGCGGGGCGGGGCCGGGCCCGCCCCGCACGCCGCTGCCGACGCGGGCACCACCGGGAGGCGACCATCCGGCATCCGGCAGGAGCAAGTCCGGCGCCTCCCCGGCAGGCCCCCGCCTGCCGGACGGCGCTACTGGAAGCTGAGCCGGTGCGGGTGCGCCGGATCGGCGGGGCACGTGTGGACCCGCATGTACCCGCGGCCGAGGTGGACCCCGACCGGGTCCACGACGTGCGGGTCGCGGGCCGCGGACCGGTCCTCGACCGGCAGCCAGCTGCCCGAGGCCCCGTCGCACTCCCCGGCGGCGACGGTGAGCAGAGGCGGCATCGGCGTGCCGCACACGTCGCAGTCCACCGGTGCGGGGTCGGTCACATGCCACGTCGCGAAGCCCCCGACCTTCCAGCCCGGCGCGAGGGACAGATCGCTCATGTAGTCGACCTCGTCCGGCTCCCCCGTGCGGGAGGCGGTCATGGCCGCTTCGTACTCCTCGTACGACGCGTAGCTCACCGACGCGGAGGCACTACTCCCCTGCCCGCAGCCGTCATCGTCCTCGCCCTCCTGGTCGCCTTGGCCGTCCTCGTCGTCCTCGTCGTCCTCGTCGTCCTCGTCGTCCTCGTCGAGCAGGTTCTCCTCCCACTCGGCGATCTCCTCTTGGAGCTCCTCGCTCAGCAGACCGAAGTACTCGTGCTCCACTACTTGTTCCGGGTGGAGGACACACGGCGTGGGAACGCACTCCGCGCGGCCCGCGACCGGCGGCTCGGGCTGGGGGGCGAGCACCGCGCCGACGTCCGCCGCCCGGCGCCACTTGAGGACCACGTCGATCGTGCGGCCCCGCCCGTGCACCTCGAAGGGGCACCAGAAGACCTGCAACAGGTCGCATCCTTCGGGCCCGACGAGGTCCGGGATGTCACGCGCGTACAGCTGAGCCACGGCCAGCAGGGGAAGCGGCTCGTCGTCCCGCAGTTCCGGCGCATGGGCACCCGTCGTCATCCCGTCGAGAAGTCGCCGCTCCTCCTCGGTGAACTCGCGCCCGCTCGCCCGGTCCTCGATGCGGCGTCGCAGGCGTACGTCGGAGAGGAGGTGACCGGTGCCCTTGCGGTGCACGGCGGTGCAGACGGGCCACGGCTCGGCGGCCGGCCACAGCAAGGGCCCCGCGATCGAGCTCTCCTCCGCCTTCGGCACGCCGCGCCGCGGGTGCAGCCGCGTCGCCGTGCGCCGGTACGCGGCGAGCGCGGGGAACACCTCCTCGACGTCGAGGGGTCGCGGGGGCGTGGTACGGGTCATGCGGGTCCTCCTGGCCGTTCGGAGCACCGATCGTAACGACGCCCGCACACCGCCCCGTCGCGCCGTCGCCGCCTCCGCACGGGCGGGAAGGCGAAGCCGCTTGCCTCCCCGCGCGGGCCGCACCGCACACCCGGGCCCGCCGGGAAGGCACGCCGTTCCCCCGTCGCCACCGCGGGCCCGGCTGAGGTGGCCGTGCAACGCCACGGATGCGACGGCCACCACGGGCCCAGCGCTGTCGAGGCCGCGACCGGCACCAGCGGCGCGGCCGGCCGGCCGCGTCCGTACCGGACCTGCGGGCGGCCGCCAGCGGCGCCGCTCGGCGAACCGACGGATCAGCCGGTGCTCTCGATCGCCCGGGCGATGTCGGCGAGGTCCTTGGCCAGCGCGCGGGCGACGGCCTTCGAGCCGAGCGGGGCGACGAGCCGGCCGAGGAGGCCGAGCGGGCGGCCGGAGGCGGGGCGTGCCGTGAAGGCCATCCGTACGGTGGTGGCCTGGGGACCGGCGGGGATCAGGCGGAGTTCCGAGGTGTAGTGCATGCCGTGCGACGCGGCGACCGTCACGTACCGTTCGGGCGGCTCGCTTTCGGTCACGGTCATCTCCTCGGTCGCCCTCTTCCCCAGCATCCGCCGGGTCTCGCGCCAGCGGGTGCCCACGCCGAAGGAGCCTCCGGTGAGGACCTCGACGCTCTCCACTCCGGCAAGGAGGCGTGGCATGCCCCGCAGGTCCGTCACGGCCTCCCAGACGTGGCCCTGGGACGCGGCGACCCGACGCTCGACGACAACGGTCTGCTGGGCGGAAGCGGTCATGCCTCCATGGAAGCACCGCGCCCGGGAACCCGCGCGCGCCCGCCCGCGTCTCCCCTGCCATGACGGCCCCGGCATGCCCCGACTGCGGGCACACGATGGTCCCCCGGCCCGTGCACCACCTGCGCAACCACCGCGCCGGCCGTCCTGCACCGCCCCGCCCGGAGCAGTGGTTCGCATGCCGCAGCGGATGCGGCCGCATCGCCTGCCGCCGTTCCGACGACAGTCCGCTCGTCCGCATGAGCCGTCCGGCGGGTCACGACGGCCCGTGCCCGTTCTGCGGCGAGGAGGGCGAGAGCGTGATCAGCAGGCCACGGGAACGCGACGGCCGCTACGAGTGGTGGGGCGTCTGCCTGGCGTGCGGTACCAGCAACCCCCTCGGCGGGACCGACCCGCCCGCCTGGCGGTGACTGTTCCTCGACACCTTCGGACGCCTGGCGGAAGCCTGCCGGCGGCCGCCGTGCCCCCGCGACGGGCATGGCGCCTCCGTCTCGCAGCGAGCCGCCCCGGACACGAACGCCGACCCCGCCGCGGGGGCGGCGTGGGACGGGGGTGTCCGCGCGGGTGCCCGCCGGCGCCGCCAAGGACGCCGGCCTGACCGGACGTTCACCGGCCGCTCCGCGGCGTGGGTCGCTCCCGTGCGGGCAGCTCCGACCGGGCGAGCGTCCACGTCGACGGGGTCGAGGCGGCCACCGTCCACCTGAAAGCCCCCGGCCGCGAGCTCCGACGCGCGGGAGGGCCGTGCACCCCGGGTGCCGCCGGCACGGGTGCCCGCCCTGTCCGCGGGCTGCGGCGGCCGGGGGTGCCGGCTCGGCGCGGCGGGGAGAGACGAACGGGGGGCGGCAGCGGGTCGAGGGCGGCCGGGAGCCCGGCCGCGGCGCCCCCGCCCGCAACGCCCGTACGGTCACGCCGCGTCTCTGCGGTCCGCGTCGCGTGCGGCGTCGGCGGGGTGCCGCAGCCGTGCCTCCACGCGGCCGCCGTGCAGCCGGGTCTCGAACGCCGGCTGGGGCGCGGTCGCCGGGCCGCGTACGTTCCACCCGTCCGTGAGTCGGAACACGCTCCGGTGCCAGGGGCAGCGCACGCAGCCGTCGCGCAGCTCCCCTTCCGACAGCGGTCCGCCCATGTGGCTGCAGTGGTCCGCGAGGACGTGGACGCGGTCGTCGGGCTCCCGCACCACCATGACCGCCACATCACCGATGTGGCGCCGGACGGCCCGGCCCACGGGGAGGTCCGTGAGGTCTCCGACCGGGTGCCAGCCCTCCTCCACTAGGTGGGACACCTGTTCGGCGTGGTTGGCTCCCGATGCCTGCCGGTAGGCGAGGTGGCCGCCCAGGGCGCCGCCCGCGGCGACGACGGACAGCCCGGCCAGCCCCAGTGCCTTGCCGCGTACCGTCTGCCTGCGCCACCGCGCGATGTACGAGGCCGCGTACAGGGCCACGCCCGTCACGTTGGCCGCCGCGTGCACGAATCCGACGCGCTGCTGTTCCCGGGGCAGCTCCGCCCAGTCCACCCAGCCGGCCACCGCCGCAGGCCCCGCCGCCACGAGGCCGACGCCGACGAGGGTGCGCGCGGCCCGCCGGTGGCCGGGGAGGGCGTCCAGCAGGGCGGCGGACAGCCACGTGCCCACAGGCAGTTGCACCACCAGCGGGTGCAGGGGGTGGCCCAGCCAGCGGCCGTGGAGCGCGTCGCGCGCCCGCCCCAGCGGGGCTGCCTGAACTGCCGTGCGGACCGCGTCCAGCAGCTTGTCCGCCGCGGACCACCGCTCCAGACCGTCCACGCCGCGCAACACGCGGCCGGGGCCCTCCCTGGAAGGCAGCAGGTGCGTCGCTGCCGCGTCACCGAGTGTGTGGGACCGGTTCATAGGCGCCGGGTACCCGGTTCTCCCGAACGAAACGGCCGGACCCGCCGGGGCCGGGGAGACGGCGGGGGACGTCGCCGCTCACGCCCACGTTCCGGGAAGGGTGGCTCCTGGTCCCGGTCGGGCCTGCCCTCCGGGGCGGCCTCCGGGGTCCGCCCTGGGCGGGGCCCACCGCCTCCGCGCCCGGTTCCCGCGCAGCCGGGTCCTGCGGGCCGGGGCGGTGTGTGCATGCGCGGCGCGGACCCGCCGGGTGGGGCGTGCTCCCGGTGCGTGCGGCCTCCGTGAGCGCCGCGCGGCTCCCCGACTCCGGCGGGGAGCCGATGCGACGGCCGGACGGGCCGATCGTGTCCGGGCTGACGCCCGGTACTCCCCCGTACGCGCCGTGCGTCGCCCGGTCGTTGCGGAGGTGTCGCCGGCCGGAGGGTGCGGGCACGTCAGGAGGCCGCCCTCCCAAGGGCTTCGATGAGCTGGTCCTTGTTCATCTTCGACCGGCCGGCGATGTCCCTCCGCGTGGCCTGCTCGTAGAGTTCGTCCTTGCTGAGTTGCTCCAGCCGCCCCCGCGCACCAGCGGCGCCCTTCCTCTCGTTCCTCTCCCCCTTCCCGCCCGCCGGCCGCCTTTCGGGGTGCCCGCGCCCGGTGGACGGCTGCTCACGGCCCGCGCGGGACTGCTCGACGCTGCGCTGCAGGAGGTCCATGAGGCTGATGACGTTGCTGGGTTCGGGCGGAGCCTCCCCGCTGACGACCTCCCGTCCCTCCGCCTTGGCGTCGACCAGTTCCCTGACCCGTTCTTCGTAGGTGTCGTGGTAGTCCTCGGGGTTCCAGGGCACGGACAGGGCGTCGATCAGCCGGCGTGCGCTGTCCAGTTCCCTGCTCGTGGCCTCGCCGCCCTCCGGCAGCGCCGGCAGCTCCTCATGAGGGTCGCGGACCTCGTCGGCCCAGTGCAGGGTGTGCAGCACCAGCACCTCTTCCTGGGCGCGCAGCGCCACGAGGTGCTGCTTGCCGCGCATCACGAACGTGGCGACACCGGTCTTGTTCTCCTGCTCCAGCGCGCGGCGCAGCACGTCGTAGATCTTGGCGTACTCCTCGCCTTCGGGCGCGAGGTAGTAGGTGCGGTCGAAGTACACCGGTTCCACCTGGTCGAGGTCGACGAAGCCGGTGATCTCCACCATCTGGGACCTGCCGGGGGCGATCTCGTCGAGCTCGTCGGGGTCGACCAGCACGTAGTCGCCGCCTCCCAGGTCGTAGCCCTTGACGATGGCGTCGTAGCCCACTTCCTCGCCGGTCCTCTCGTTCACCCGCTTGTAGCGGATGCGGTCGGAGGTGCCCCGCTGCAACTGGCGGAAGTGAACGGTGTGGTCCTCGGTGGCGGTGAACAACTGCACCGGCAACGTGACCAGACCGAAGGTCAGCACCCCGCTCCAGATCGCTCTGGCCATCGCTCCTCCCTGCTTCGGTGCGTCACGCCCCGTGCCGCGTGCGTCCGGCGAGTTCGCGGGCGTGACCTGCCGGCTCACTCCGAGCCCACGGCAGTCGGTCCACCGATCGGTCTGCCCGCCGGGAAGCGGGCACTCCGGCGACAGCATGGCTGCTGGGGACGGATTCTGGTCGGGTCCTGTAGCCGCGTCCACTGATCCGGGCGTCGGGCCGGTTCTGCGCAACTGTTCAAGCCGGGAGCCGGTGTGCGGATGATGGCGTCGTGACCGTCGCCGAGATAGTCCTCAAGTATGTCGAAGCGCTCGTGTGGCCTTCGGTGGTTTTGATCTTTCTCCATCGATTCCGCAGGGGAATCGGCGAGTTGATAGCCAGGACGCGGAGCCTGGCGACACCCGCGGGGAACATCGAGTTCGCGGAGCGAGCTGGTGAACTGCTCGATCATGCCGCCGCAGACCAAGAGGAGCGTGTGCTCGCGCCTGCTCGGCGCGGCGTACTTCGACGGCTTGAGCGATCTGCGGAGTCCCTGCAGGACGGCAGGATCCTTTGGGTGGATGACCGTCCACGCAACAACATCGCCCTGGTTCGCCTCTTCGAATCGATGGGCATGCAGGTCGACCTTGCTCTCTCCACCGAGGAGGGCTTGGAGCGCTTGGAGGTGCGGAGCTACCACATAGTGATCACCGACCTCGAGCGCAACGGCGACGAGGACGCCGGGAACACTCTGATCAAGCGCTTGAGCGAGACGGGCATCGACGTGCCGGTCGTGATCTACTCGGGCTCGTCACGGCTGAGGGCGCAAGCCGACAGGCGGGCATTCGCCTCCACCACCGGCCCGGATCGGCTCATCCATTACGTGATCGACCTGATGGAACGAGCCCGGTTCGCCTGACGCTCGGTGTGCCGGCGACGGCGGCGAGGGCGCCAAGTCTGCGACGAAGGACTCAAGGGCCTGCCCGACGCCGCCGAGACCGTCCGGCCCGCACCACCAGACCTGTGTGGTCCACCGCTACCGGCGCTCCTTCCGCGATGTCGCCCGCCAGGGCTGGGGCAAGACCGCCGCACCGCTCAAGCCCGTCTACACGCGGCGACCGGGAAGTCAGCCCAGGAGCCGTTCGCGAAGTTCGCCGACGCCTGGGGGAACAAGCATCCGGCGATCGCGAGGCTGCGGGGGGGCCGCGCGGTGGGGGGGTGCCCCCCTGGGGGAGGACGTTGAGGGGCCTTGACCCTTGATCCTGGACACACGAGACACTGGATCCTGAGGATCTGAGAACGGACATCTCGTGGTCATGAAGAACTATCCGCCGCAGTTCGAGGCGGACGCGGTCGCGCTGTACCGGTCGCGGCCCGAGGCGACGATCAGGCAGGTCGCCGCCGATCTGGGGATCAACCCCGAGACCGTGCGGAACTGGGTCCGTGCCGCTGGTGCGAGCCGGCGGCGGGGGCGCCGGGCGGAGGTGCCGACCGAGCCGCCGACACCGTTGGAGGCGGAGAACGCCGCTCTGCGCAAGAAGGTCCGCGAGCTGGAGGAAGAGCGCGAGATCCTGCGCAAGGCGGCGAAGTATTTCGCCGGGGAGACGCGCTGGTGAACCGCTTCCGTTGGATGCCGTGGTCGCGTGGCTGGTCACGCCACCGCCGGAGAAACAGAAAGACCCCAGATCAACTGGGGTCTCTGCTGGTGTCCGAGGGGGGACTTGAACTCTCCTCTCGGGCACCAGCCCCCAACCGCTCTGACCTGGGGAGACGCCCGTCGACAGGCTTGATTTCGGCGGGCGTTTCTCCTGTTCTTTCCTGCTGTTTCAGGCTCTCTCGGGCCCCTGTTGGTCATGCGTTGGTCACGTGACCAACCTTCCGACCCTGGGCTGATCAGGACTTTTCGATGACCTCGAAGATATCGGCGTCCGTCTCCTGCTGCCATGCTGGGAGGTCGGGCCAGTCGGCGACGTACCCCGGCTTGGGGCTCTCGAAGTGCTTGAACATCTGCGCTGTCCAGCACGTCGCGACGAACCGGCCCTTCTGCTCCCGAGACAGCTTGGACGTGTTGCCGTCACTGACCTCGATGAACTGGCGGACCTGTTCGTAGACGGCGCCTGCGGCGTCGCGCTCCCACTGTGGGGTGTCCTCCCAAGGGGTGACGTACCCGGGCTTCGGCTCCCCGGGGAAGTGGCGGTGCACTCCTTCGATCCAGGCTTCCCGGAACACTCGTGCGCCTTCGACCTGCGACATGCCATCCCCTCTCGTCACGGCGTGCTCAGCGTGGCGATCTCCGCCCCCAGCTCCGCTACCCGGCGGTCCCTACTCAGGGGGCCGAACTCATCGCACAGGGCTTGGAGTCTACGGGCGACGTACCCGGACGATGATGCTTGGGCCAACTGGGTGGCTTCCCGTCCGTACGCGACGACCTGTTCAGGGTCACGGCGCTTCGCCCCGACGGCGGCAAGATCGGTCAGGACTGCGCCCCTGCGCCGGTACGACTGTCCGGAGGCAAGGGCGGTCTGGTCCAGTGCCTTCTTGAGGGTCTCTTCCGCCAGGTCGAGGCGGCCAAGCTGTACGTAGCGGGCTCCCCGCTCCTCGGCCAAGCGTGTGCCATCGAAGCGCAGCCAGCCGCCATTGGTGCTGTCCGTGGTCAGCTCCAAGACCCGCTCGGCCTCGTCCAGTGCGCGCTCACAGGCAGCCAGGTCGCCAATGCCGGCGTACGCCTCCGCTTGGACGGCCGCGACCCAATGGCGGGTGGCGAGGATGCTGTCCCCCCGCTTGGCGAGTCTCTCCGCCGCGCCGAGTATCTGCGCCGCTTCCTGGTACCGGTGCTCGTACACGTCCACGTAGGCGTGCCGCACGAGGGCGCATGCCCACAGGTCGAAGGCTCCTGCGTCCTTGCTGACGGACGCCGCGAGGGAGTACGACGCTGCCGCGTCGGCGTAGCGGTTGGCGTCGAAGGCGACTTCTCCGGCGAGCTGGAAGAGGTCGGCTGCCGCGTTCAGGAGCGGGCGGGAGTTGCCTCGGGTGTCCGCCAGCGCTTCGTTCAGTGTCGAGAGCTGGTCTCGGACGATGGGGTAGACAGAGCCCTTGGAGCGGGCTAGCTGGTAGACCTGCCAGAGGTGGCTGTTCATCCGAGCGAAGTCGGCGGGTGTGCCCCTGCGCACTCCATCGGTGAGAGCCTCTGCCTCATCTAGCGGCAGGGCGGTCAGGGCTCCGCTGACGGTGAGGATGCGGAGGAATTCGCGGCGGATCATTTCGTCGGGGTCTCCCGCGCCTTGATGGTCACTGGACTGCTGCCCTGCGGCCTCCTGGCTGACGGCTCGTGGCTGCGTCAGGAGGGCGTCAAGCTCGGTGAGGCTGACTTCAAGGGCACTGGCCAAGCCTCTCCGCTGGGGTGGCTGAGGTTTGATCCTGCCGCTTTCCCAGCGCCCGACCGTGGTGCGGTCCACCCCGAGTAACTCGGCCAACTTCTCCTGACTGTAGCCCAGGGCCTTGCGCCGTTCCGCCAGTCCCATGACGGCCCCTTCCCCTGACCTGAACGTGCGGCATTCGCGTGCACGGATCTGCCACAAGCCTGCCGCATTGATGCCGTGGAGTGCTTGGACTCCCTCCGCTTTTCTTGGGGTTGCCGCAAACGGGCACGGTGATGAACCTGCGGAGGGGCGCGGACATGGCAACGGAGAACGGCGTGAACCTCGGGTCGGGTGGGACCAGAGGTCGGCATCGCGGGGCGCCGCACGACCCCATCGGATCGGCGCTGACCGCCACCTGGGTGTTGGGCCACGTCCTGGCTCTGTTCCTCCTCGGCGCCACCGTGACTCAGCACAGCGAACTGGAAGACCTCGTGTCGCCCTTGGTCGATCGGTCGGTGCCGGACCAGGAAACGCCCGGCTGAGGGGACCTACGCGGATCACCAAGCGATCCGGCCCACGCTCCTTCCGGGCCGCACCACTCGCACCGGGAGGTTGCACCACCGTGGCGGGGACGCCACCCCTCCACGCCCTACGGATTTCGGACGGAGGTGAACACCATGGAGAACCGCTCTCAGCTCGACACCGAGCCGGAGGAGGAGGTCGTGACCCTGGAGGACGCGACGCGCCTGACGAAGGGCAACACCAACTCAAGCGTGGAGAACAAGCGCTCGCCCTACGGGGCCTGACGCCCGGCGGCGGCATTCCTGCGGGGGTGCCGCCGCGCCCTTTCCCACTCGCAGAAGGAGGTGACGGCATGCGTTGGTTCGGCGGGGCACTCGCCCCCTATGGCAAGACCCCGAGACCCATGGGCGCCGATGCCCTATGGCACAAGCCGGACGCTTGGACCGTGGGCACTACGGTGCGCCAGGCGGAGAGCGAGGGCGGGCGGAGGCTGGCGGTGTTCGGCCCGTGCGGAGCGACGAACCCGGAGCTGGAGCGGCTGGCCCGCTCCACGGACCTGCGAGAGCTCGACGCGGCGGCCTCGGCCTGGTCTGGCTCCTACGCCCTGGCCCTGGACGACGGCGCGGGATCGTTCACCCTGTGGGCCGACCCGGCAGGCTCCTGCCCCCTGTACGTGGCTGAGGTTGACGGCTCGCCCGTCTGGGCGTCCAGTTCCTTGGCGCTCGCCTCCCTGCTGGGGAGTCGGCCGGACACGGCTTGGCTGGCCGCCCACCTTGCACACCCGACCGCTTGCGTCCCGGGACGGTCGGCGTGGACCGGGGTAGCGCAGATACCGCCGGGCCACCGGTGGACGGCTCCGCGTGACGGGGCGCCGTTCTCCGTCCCCTACTGGCGGCCAAGCTCCTCCACCTGGTCGGAGGCGGTGGACAGGCTACGGCTCGACCTGGCGGACGGCGTGCTGATCCGGGTGAGCGGGCGGGAAGTCTCCTCCGATCTGTCCGGCGGTCTGGACTCCAGCACTCTCGCGGCCTATGCCGCGCAGTGCGGACCCGTCCTGGGGGTCACCTTCCACCCCAAGGGCCGGGAGTCGGGTGGAGACGTGGACCACGCGCGCACGGTGGCCCGTGCGTTCCCCTCCATCCGGCACCGGTTCATGGCCCTGGGCCGCGAACACCTTCCGTTCACCGATCTGGATGCCTTGGTGCTGACCGACGAGCCGGCACCGTCCGCCGTGACCATCGCGCAGCTCTGCCACGAGTTCGCTCTACTGGCGGAGGAGGGCGCCTCCGTGCACCTGACCGGGGATGGCGGTGACACCCTGTTCATGCCGCCTCCGGTCCACCTGGCAGACCTTGCCCGCTCCGGCCGCCTTGTCCGCCTGGCGCGTGATGCTCAGGCTTGGGGCCGCCTCTACCGTTCGAGCCCCTGGCCTGTCGTGACGGCGGCCTGGAGCGCGCCCGATCGACTGGCAGGCATGGCGCTCCCGAAGCCCTGGCTCACCCGCCAGGCGACCACGCTGGCCGAGTCGGTCATCTCGCCGGAGGCGGACGCTGACGGCTTGGGCTACGCCGACCGCCACCTTCTCGCCGAAGCACGGTACGTCGGCCGTACCGCCGCGACGGAGAACCAGCTTGCCGCCGTGTACGACATCGAGATGCACAACCCGTACACGGACGCCCGGGTTCTGGAAGCGGTGATGTCGGTCCCTGCCTCGGACCGATGGTCGGCCCGCCGGTACAAGCCGCTGCTTGCCGATGCGGTCGTGAGCCTGCTGCCCCGTGAGGTCGTGCGGCGTGGCTCTAAAGGGCTGTTCGCGGTGGACCACCACCACGGGCTACGAGCCAACCAGGCGAACGTCCTGGAGCTGGCTGACGGACACCTGGCAGACCTCGGACTTGTACGCCCGGCAGTCCTCCGCTCGCTTCTCCGGCGTGCCGTGCTCGGAGTGGACGTCCCCTGGGGACTACTCGAACCGCTGCTCGGCACCGAGCTATGGCTACGTGCCAGCGACACCGCAACCGAACGAGTCCGCTGGGAGGGCAGACCGTGAACGTCCCCGCTCCGAGCCGTCACACCCGTACCGCACTGACCGGAGCGGCGGGCGTAGTCGTCAACTACCGGACAGGAACAACCGTGGTCCTTACCGGCGACTCCCAATCGTGCTGGCTCGACTGGCTGGAACACAGCGAAGCACCCGCCCCCGTTACGGTCTGTCCCTCGGAAACCTCATGGGGGACGAGTGAGTCATCCGTTCGGCTGGACGCTCCGGCACCGCCCCCGTGGTCATGGCGCATCGCGGCGAGCGTGCTTCTCGCGGGCACCCTCGCCACGCGTCATCTGGGACGAGGGCGCACGCGCTTCGGTCGCCTGGTACGGCTGGCAGAAGCGGGCCGCAACCTCCCTCGCCCGACCCGGGCGCACGCCAGCCTGGCAGTCCGGTCGGTCCGCTGGGCCGCGCGCCTGTTCCCCGCCCGCGTCGCATGCCTGGAGGAGTCCACGACAGCCGCACTCCTGCTGGCGGCTGGCGGTTGTGGAGGAGCCTGGCGGCACGGCGTCGCCACTGACCCGATTCGCATGCACGCGTGGATCTGTGACGTTCACGGCCAGCCTGTCGAGGAACCGGACCAGACTGGGGACTACTCGCCCATCAACGGGCCAGAGCCAACGTCGAAGAGGTATCGATGACCGACCCGCACATCCTGCTCCCGGGCCAGCGCGTCAGCCTGGCTATGCCGGACCGCGACCACCTGCCCGACTACCACCGCTGGGAGAACGACCCCGGCACGATCCTGGGCTTCGGGACGCAGGTCCCCCAGTCCTGGGAGGTCCGTGCCGGCGGATGGGAAGCGGCCGGACGGAACCGGGACTTCCCCCAGTTCGAGGTGATCACGACTGAGGAGCGCACGCCGGTCGGTCTCACAACGCTCCAGATCGACTCAGCCGTGCGGACCGCCGAGTACGTCATCCTGCTTGCGCCGGAAGCGCGAGGCAAAGGGCTGGCCACGGAGGCGACGGCCCTGACGCTGCGGTGGGCATTCGAGTACGCCGCGCTGCGGATGGTCTGGCTGAAGGTACTGGAGCCCAACGCAGCAGGACTCACCGCCTATGAGAAGGCCGGGTTCAAACCCGCCGGGCGCCTGCGTCAGTCCGGCTACTGGCGTGGTCGGCCCTGCGACGAACTCCTGATGGACGCGGTAGCCGAAGAATTCCCCGCTGCCCCCTGACGTGACGAACTGATCCCGGAGCCCCGGCGAGCTTCCCTCTGCCGGGGCCTGGCGTCCGGCTTCCACACCCTTGTGCGCCCGTCTCAGGCGCTCTCACCGATGTGCCGGTACAAAGTCGCACGGGAGATCCCCAGCGCCTTGGCGATGGCGGTGACGCTCTCTCCCTTGGCGTGCCGGGCACGGGCTACGGCTAGCTTGTCGTCGTCCACAACAGAGGGGCGTCCACCGTGGTTGCCCTTGCGGGCCGCAGTGTCCAGCCCCTCCAACGTCTTCTCCCGGATGCCTTCCCGCTCCACCTCTGCGGCCACGGCCAGGACGGCGAACACGATCGCGCCTGCACCGTTCGGGTCGTACACACCCTGCAAGGGACCGGAGAGGAGTTCCAGTTGGATGCCGTCCGCTTGCAGGGTGGAGGACAACGTCATGAGCTCTGCCGCGTTGCGTGCAAGGCGCTTCATCTCCACCACCGTGAGGATCACCGGTTGGTTCGGGGCGGCTGTCTTGATCTCTCGCGCCAGAGCCAACGCCTTCTCCAGTTCCGGCCGCTCCTTCACGCGGGTACTGATCTTCTCGGAGAAGACCCGGTTGCAGTCGGCACGGGCGAGTAGATCCAGCTGGGACTGGAGTTCCTGCCCGACCGTGGAGCAACGGGCGTAGCCGATCCGTATCGCTGCGCCCGGAGTCGCCTCGGGTGCCTGCACCACGGGTGCGCCTTGCGTCCACGCCTTGCCAGGGTTGCGGTCGGCCGGGGTCTTCACGGCGAGTTCCGACTTGAGAGACGGCACGAGGGCGAAGCGGCCCGTGTGGTAGTTCGCTGCCACCTTGCCCGCTCCCGTCCGGCAGGGGCTACCGGCGGGGGCTTCGCACTTCGGGCAGGGGTGACGCTCGACCTGATCGGCCGGGGTGTTCGTGGTCATGACGTGACAGCGTCATAAACGTGTCTCGAAAGCCAGTCAGGCGGACCACAGGACCCCGAGAAGGTGTCGGCCCGCTGGCGGACGGCGCGTAACCGTCTGCACCTGCCGGAGAACTTCCGGCTGCACGACTGGCGGGCATCGAAGATCACGAACGATCTCGACAACCACGAGAACCCGGTAGAGGTCTCGGCCAACGCCCGGCACCACTCGCCGGGCTACACCATGGCGCGCTACGGCAGGCGTCGCGCTGAGGGAGCGAAGAAGCTGGCGGCTTCGACGAGTGCCAGCCGTATCGGCCTGTCATCCCTGGTCTGACCAGGAAGTTCGCTCGGCTGTTGGTCACGTGGTTGGTCACGCCACAGCCGGAGAAACAGAAAGACCCCAGATCAACTGGGGTCCTTGCTGGTGTCCGAGGGGGGACTTGAACCCCCACGCCCGATAAAGGGCACTAGCACCTCAAGCTAGCGCGTCTGCCATTCCGCCACCCGGACCAGGTGTCTTGCCGCTTTGCGGGGTGTTCCCCGCGGCGACATGGATAACTCTACCAGGCGTTCGAGGTGCCCTTCACCCACATATCCCGTGGTCAGGGGCCCTGGGAGCGGAAGGTGACCGGGTGCTCACGGAAGGGTCAGGGCACGTGGACGACCTGTCCCGCGTAGGAGAGGTTGCCGCCGAATCCGAAGAGGAGGGCGGGGGCGCCGGAGGGGATGTCCCCGCGGGCGACCAGCTTGGACAGGGCCATCGGGATGGAGGCGGCGGAGGTGTTGCCGGACTCCGTGACGTCCTGGGCGACGACGGCGTTGACGGCGCCGATCTTCCGGGCGACCGGTTCGATGATGCGGAGGTTCGCCTGGTGGAGGACGACCGCGGCCAGGTCCTCCACGGTGAGGCCGGCGCGTTCGCAGGCGCGGCGGGCGATGGGCGGGAGCTGGGTGGTGGCCCAGCGGTAGACGGACTGGCCTTCCTGCGCGAAGCGGGGCGGGGTGCCCTCGATGCGCACGGCGTGGCCCATCCGGGGGACGGAACCCCACAGCACGGGGCCGATGCCGGGGGCGTCCGCCGCCTCGACGACCGCGGCGCCCGCGCCATCGCCGACCAGGACGCACGTCGTGCGGTCGGTCCAGTCGGTGATCTCGGTCATCTTGTCGGCGCCGATGACCAGGGCGCGGCGTGCCGAGCCGGCCCGTACGGCGTGGTCGGCGGTGGCCAGCGCGTGGGTGAAGCCCGCGCAGACCACGTTGAGGTCCAGCGTGGCGGGGGCGTCCATGCCGAGGCGGGCGGCCACCCGGGCGGCCGTGTTCGGTGAGCGGTCGATGGCGGTGGAGGTGGCGACGAGGACGTAGTCGATGTCGCCGGGGGTCAGGCCCGCGGCGGCCAGGGCCTTGGCCGCCGCGTGGGCGGCCATCTCGTCCACCGTCTCGTCGGGCCCCGCGACGTGGCGGGTGCGGATGCCGACCCGGCTGCGGATCCACTCGTCGCTGGTGTCGACCATGGCGGCCAGGTCGTCGTTGGTCAGCACCTTCGCGGGCTGGTGGTGCCCGAGCGCGGCGATTCGCGTGCCCGTGATCACGGGTGGAACCCCCTCTGTTCTCTGCGGTTCGTGAGTGCCTCAGTCTGGTCAGCGACTGGTGGGTAACCCGTCGCGTGATCCCACAGGATTCCCGCCCGCCACTTGGAGGGACCGCAACATCGCCGGGTGAGAGGCGGCGGAGCCGCGCTGGTGGGGGGCGCGTACCGCGGTACGAAGGGCGCGCGTACCGTGCGGGACAATGGAGTGGTCGTGCCGTCGAGGGAATGCGGGGCTGGGCAGACATGGGACGGGTGACGGAGCGGCGCCGCGTCATCAGGGTGCGGGACGGCGTCGTGTCGGCCCGCCCGGACACGCTGGTCGCCGAGGAGCCCCTGGAGATCCGGTTGAACGGCAAGCCGCTGGCCGTCACGATGCGCACGCCGGGCGACGACTTCGCGCTCGCCGTGGGGTTCCTGGTCAGCGAGGGTGTGCTCGCCGCCCCGTCGGACGTGCGGAACGTGGCGTACTGCGCGGGCGCCACCGAGGACGGGCGCAACACCTACAACGTCGTGGACGTGCGGTTGGCGCCGGAGGTTCCCGTGCCGGACATCACGCTGGAGCGGAACGTCTACACCACGTCGTCGTGCGGGTTGTGCGGCAAGGCGAGCCTGGACGCCGTCCGTACGACCACCCGCTTCCCCCTGGAAGCGGCGCGGTCTCCGGTGCGGGTGGGTGTGGAGGTGCTGGCCGGGCTGCCGGAGCGGCTGCGGGCCGCCCAGCGGGTGTTCGAGAGGACCGGGGGCCTGCACGCGGCCGCGCTCTTCTCGCAGGACGGTGAGCTGCTCGACGTACGGGAGGACGTGGGCCGGCACAACGCCGTGGACAAGGTCGTCGGGCGGGCCCTCCGGGAGGGGCTGCTGCCGCTGGACCGCACGGTGCTGCTGGTGTCCGGCCGGGCGTCGTTCGAGTTGGCGCAGAAGGCCGTCATGGCGGGAGTCCCGGTGCTGGCGGCGGTGTCCGCGCCGTCGTCGCTGGCCGTGGACCTCGCCGCGGAGGCGGGACTCACCCTCGTGGGGTTCCTCCGGGGCGGCGACATGAACGTGTACGCGGGGGCCGAGCGGATCACCGGACTGTCCTGACCTACGGCACGCCCCTCAGACGGCCCATGCCGGTACGGGGGACGCGGAACCGCGGCCGCCGGCACGGGGCGCGGAACCGCGTCGATACGGGGACCCCTCCCCGTCGGCGCGGCCTCGTGTGGCGACGGCTCCGGAGCGGCGGTGGCTGCGGGTGGTGACCGTGGGACGGTGGCCCCGTGCGGGGACGGCCGCAGAGCGGTGAGCCGTCGGGCGGTCGCCGCGGAGCGGTGAGCCGGGTGCCGGGGTCCGGGGCCGGAGCGGTCGCCTTCGGGCTGCGGGCCCGCCGCCGTGGGCCTGCGACGAGGCACCGGTCAGCTGCGGCGGGTGGGCTCCGGCGGGTCGACCATCTGCAGCGTCAGCGTCGCCGGCGGCTCGGCCACGCCGGGGCCGCCCGCCGACACCCAGGCGAGGATGTCGTCCAGGCAGTCGTCGTCGAGCGCCCAGCCGATCCAGGCGGCCCGCGCCCCGCGGCGGCGCGCTTCGGTGGAGGGTTGCACCACCACGATGTTGGCCTGCCCGCACGGGCCGAGGCAGTCGCTCGTGCGGACGACGAGGCGGCCGCCGGAGGCGGCGGCCGCCTCCTGGAGCCGTTCCAGCTGGCCGGCGTGGTCGGTGCCGGGGTGCTTGCCCGCGTTGCCGCAGCAGCAGCCCCGGCACACCACCAGGGAGCAGGGGCGCCCGGCGCCGGGGCGTATCCAGGGTCGGCGGGGCGTGGTCACCGGGCACCGCCGGGGCGCGCGGGCGCGGAGGCGCGGGATCGTGTGGGCATGACATCACCGTATCGGGCGTGATCATGCTCTGGGGAGGGCCGGGCCGGTTCTCGCCAGGGCGGGGGCTGCCTGTGGCCGGGATCCACCGCCGGGTCTCCGGCCGACGGTGGGCGGTGGGCGTCGGTCCCCGGGCGGGTCCGCGGCGCGGCGGCGTGCGACGGCCGCGCACACCGCCAGCCGCATCCGGTGGACCGGTGTTCCGGGAGGACCAGCGGCAGGTGTGGGTGCCGAGCGAGCGAGCGAGGCCGGCGGCAGGACCCGCAGGGACGCGTCGTCACCGGTGGGGTGGCGGAGGACGCTGGACGGCGGAGACCGTGTGGCGGGATCGTCGCTGTGCGTGCGCGGTACGGATTCCGTGGAGATTCGCCCCTCCCGTTCCTTACCGGCGGCTCAGTAACCGGGGCGCCGCACCGTCGTGACCACGGGGTTGCCCATCTGACCTGTGGTGATGTCGGGATGATCGGGGCTCCGCCGACCTTTCGGCGGAACTCTGCGTGGGGTACCGTCACTCTCCGCTGTGCTGAGCGCCACAAGGAGCAGGCCCGTGCGCGAGTTGACAGTCCCCCCTCTGGTGACGGAACCGCTGGTCGGCGGGCTGGCCGACGCGGTGTTCGACCACGCCTCCAGCGATCCGGACCGGGTGGCCCTCGGGCGCAAGGACGCGGCCGGGCGGTGGACGGACGTCACCTCCGCGCAATTCCGGGACGAGGTGCTGGCCCTGGCGAAGGGGCTGCTGGCGCACGGGGTGCGGTTCGGTGACCGGGTCGCGGTCATGTCCCGCACCCGCTACGAGTGGACGCTGTTCGACTTCGCGCTGTGGACCGTCGGGGCGCAGCCGGTGCCCGTGTACCCGACGTCGTCCGCGGAGCAGGTGCGGTGGATGTTCCACGACGCCGCCGTCACCGCGTGCGTCGTGGAGCACGAGGACCACGCGATGACGGTCGGCTCCGTGGTGGACCGGCTGCCGCAGCTCAGGCAGCTGTGGCAGCTGGACGCCGGGGCCGTCGACCGGCTGGTCGCGGACGGGGCGCGGATCGACGACGAGGTGGTGCAGCGTCACCGGCGGGCGGTGACCCCCGACTCGGTCGCCACGGTCATCTACACGTCGGGGACCACGGGCCGCCCCAAGGGTTGCGTGCTGACCCACGGCAGCTTCATCTTCGAGGCGGACACGCTGGTGAGGCACTGGGACCCGGTCTTCCGTTCGCTGTCCGGCCGGGAGGCGTCCACGCTGCTGTTCCTGCCGCTGGCGCACGTCTTCGGGCGCATGGTGGAGATCGCGGCGGTGCGGGGCCGGGTGAAGCTGGGCCACCAGTCCGCGCTGAGCGCGGAGGCGCTGCTGCCGGACCTGGCGGCGTTCCGGCCGACGTTCGTGCTGGCCGTGCCGTACGTCTTCGAGAAGGTGTTCCGGGCGGCGCGGCGGGCGGCGGAGACGGAGGGGCGGCTCGGCATGTTCGACAAGGCCGTGGACGTGGCCGTGCGGTACGCGGAGGCGCTGGAGCAGCGGGCGTTCGGGCAGGGGCCGGGCCCTTCGGCGGCGCTGCGGGTGCAGCACCAGTTCTTCGAGCGGGCGGTGTACGGCAGGGTGCGCGACACGTTCGGCGGGCGGGTGCGGCACGCGATGTCCGGGGGGTCCGCGATGGAGCGGCGGATGGGGCTGTTCTTCGCCGGGGCGGGCGTGGCCGTGTACGAGGGGTACGGGTTGACGGAGTCGGCGTCGGCGGCCACGGCGAACCCTCCCGAGCGGACCCGGTACGGCACGGTGGGTCTGCCGGTTCCGGGCACGTCGGTGCGGATCGCGGAGGACGGGGAGGTGTGGGTGCGGGGGCGCAACGTCTTCTCCGGATACCTCAACGCCCCGGAGGCGACCGCCGCCGTGCTGCACGACGGGTGGCTGGCCACGGGCGATGTGGGCCGCCTGGACGCCGACGGCTATCTGACGATCACCGGGCGGAAGAAGGAGATCCTGGTGACGACGAGCGGCAAGAGCGTGGCGCCGCTGGCCCTGGAGGAGCGGGTGAGGTCGCATCCGCTGGTCGCTCAGTGCGTCGTGGTCGGCAACGACCGGCCGTACATCGCGGCGCTGGTCACCCTGGACCGGGAGGCCGTGGAGCACTGGCTGGCGATGCAGGGGCGGGCGTCGATCCCGTCGGCGCGGCTGGTGCGGGATCCCGCGTTGGAGAAGGAGATCCGCCGGGCGGTGATCGCCGCCAACACGCTGGTGTCGAAGGCCGAGTCGATCCGCACGTTCCGGATACTGGCCCATCCGTTCAGCGAGGAGCACGGGCTGCTGACGCCGTCGCTGAAGCTGAAGCGCCGGGCGATCGAGGCGGCGTACGCGGACGAGGTGGACGCGCTGTACCAGTGAGGCGGTCCGCGCCGCGGCCGCCTCCCGTGTGCCGGCTGCACCGGGAGGCGGCCGCCGGGCGGATCAGGGCCGGTGGCCGGGGGCGGCTCCGGGCACGCCGGCGGGCCGGCCGCCGCCGCGGGTCAGGGTGTACCCCCAGATGCCTGCGAGGGCCGCGAGGGCGGCGCCGCCGGCGGTCCACAGCCAGCGGGCGGACCACCAGCCGGACGACCAGCCGTCCTCCGGTTCCACCGTCGCCGCGGACCCCTGCACGAGGGGGGCCGCGAGCCGGCCGTCCGTGTCGGCGGCGGAGCCCGCGTCGTCCAGGGACACGTCCAGGGCCGCGCGGAACGGCAGGCCGCTGTCGGAGGCGCCGAGGTCCACCGCGGTCACCCGGGCGTAGTACGCGCCGGGCAGCGGGTCGTTCGACCAGGACTCCGCCCCGCCGCGCACGGTCCTCAGGTGGCAGGTGAGCTGCACGGAGGTGGCCGCGGCGGCGAGGGTCGCGCGGTCGCTGCCGTAGCGGCAGGCCTGGCGGCGGCGCAGCCCGTCGTACACGTCGATCCGCCAGGTGGCGGCGGCCGAGCGGGCGGAGGTGTCGGGCAGCTCGACGGTGGCGCGGACGGTGGCGCGGTCCCCGGTGTCGGCGGGGAACTGCCAGTACAGGTAGTCGCCGGTCGATGCCTGTGCGGTGGCCTGCTGTCCGGGGCGTACGGCGGTGGCCGTACGGAACGACGTGCCGGCCTCGGTGGGCGCGGGCGGTTCGCCGTCGGAGCCGGCCGACACGGTCGGCGCGGGCGTGCCGGCCAGCGCCGTGCCGGGGGCGGCGGCGGTGCCGAGGAACGCGGCGGCGAGCACGGCGGACGCCGTGAGGAGTCGGAGTCGGGCGGGTCGCATCAGTTGGTCCTCCAGACGGTGACGCGCCAGCGGGACACCCAGCCCCACAGCAGTCCGGCGAGGAAGCCGGCGGCGGCGAGGGCGGCGAGGAACCACCAGCCGCGGCCCAGGCCGAAGAAGGCGGTGTCGTCGGCGTCGGCGGGGGCGTCGACCACGGCGATGCTGAGTTCGACGGGCATGCCGGGGGTCGTCTTGACGTTCGCGGGCGCGGAGAACGAGTTGCTGACGCGCAGGCAGACCGTCTCGGCGGCGGGCTTGCCGTCACCGTCGGCTCCGTCCGCGTCGGCCCCGTCGTCCTCCGGCTTCGGGTGGCGCAGGCCGGTCGATATGACGTCGGTGCGGCCGTCCCCGGCCGCCTCTCCCCGTACGAGCTCGCGGCCGGCGAGGGTGGAGGCCCGCAGCATGACGCCGTAGTCGCGGTTCACGGCGCGGTCCGCGGCGACGCTGACCGCGGCGCGCAGTTCCTGGCCGGGCAGCAGCTCCACGCGGTACCAGCGGTGCTGGCCGAACTCCTCGCGGTCGCTGTACAGGCCGGGGGTGAGGACGGGGGCGCCGTCGCACCGGTCGGTGCCGCGGGTGGCGACGGGCTTGACGGTGGGCTTCGCGGCCCGGTCGACCAACTGGCTGACGCGTTCGGACAGTTCGTCGGTGTGCTGGACGGAGGTGTACGTGCCGCCGGTGGCTTCCGCGATGCAGATGAGCTGGGCGCGGGTCTTGGCGTCGGGGACGAGGCCGAGCGTGTCGATGGTGAGGTGGATGCCCTTCGCCGCGATCTCCCGGGCGACCTCGCACGGGTCGAGGGGGGCGCAGGTGTCCTCGCCGTCCGTGATGAGGACGATCCTGCGGGTGGCGTCGCCGCCTTCCAGGTCCTCGGCGGCGCCGAGGAGGGCGGGGCCGATGGGCGTCCAGCCGGTGGGGGTGAGGGTGGCGACGGCGGTCTTCGCCTCGGTGCGGTCGAGCGGACCGACCGGGTAGAGCTGCCGGGTGTCCTTGCAGCCCCGCTTGCGGTCGTCGCCGGGGTAGTCGGCGCCGAGGGTGCGGATGCCGAGCCTGACGTCCTGCGGGACGGCGTCGAGGACCTCGTTGAACGCCTGCTTGGCGGCGGCCATCCGGGACTGCCCGTCGATGTCGCGGGTCCGCATGGATCCGCTGACGTCCAGGACCAGTTCGACCTTGGGTGATTCCTTCGCGGCGGGCTCCGACGCGCCGTCGTCGGCCCAGGCGGGCGCCGCGGAGAGCCCGCCCGTCAGGCCCGTCAGTGTGACCAGCAGGCCGCACACGGCGGCCGCCAGTCGCTTTCGTGTGATCATCGCCGGATCATATTGACCGGGCTCACGCCTCCCCAACTCGCCTCCGGGGCGGGTGGTACGCCGCACGGCAGTCGAGCACGCGGTGCATGACGGAGGCGGGCAGAGCCGGGTTCACGCCCGCTTCATGCAGGAACTCCCGCTCGGTCGGCAGCCGTACGTGGACCTGGGCCGGAAGCCGCGCGTGACGGGCCGTCAACGCGCGCGGCGGCTGCCCGGGTCGTCGAGGGGACGCACGGCGGAGGCGGGCGCCGGCCGGGGTCGGCCGCGGCGCGCCGCCGCGGCCTCCGCGTCCCGGTCCGGAGGGCGGCGGGGCGCAGGCGGTCCCTCGGCGAGGTGGACGGACACCCGTTGCTGCTCGGTGGGTTCGCGGCGCACGGACCCGCGCGGTCCCGTCCCGTCGGGGCCCCCGCCGGAGCCTTCCGGTGGGGGCCTCGACGGGCCGCCGGTGCGGGTCGTCGCCGCGTCAGGTGGCGCGCCGGGCCGTGTGGACCGTGCGGGCCGTGAGCAGGTGGAGGTCGGGACGGTGGTGCAGGGACTCCGGGTCGTCCGGGTCCGTGAGGCGGTCCAGGGCCGCGCGGTCGTCCTCGGCGAGCCGGTCGTCCAGGGATTCGTTCCGGCGGGTGAACTCCGCGACGACGTGGTCCCGTACGGCCGGCGGGACGGGCGCCGGGATGTCGAGGAGGAACGAGCGCGTGCCGCGCGGGGCGAGTCCGGCGGCGGTGAGCAGCGCCCGCCAGTCCTCGGCGGCCTGCCGGCTGCCGGGGAGCGCGGCCCGCATCTCCGCGAACCACTCGGCGGCCGCGGCGTCCAGCCGGGCCTCCAGGTCGGGGCGGCCGAAGCCGATGTCCCGGGGCAGGCGGCGGGTCGGGAGGCCGCCCTCCACGAGCGCCAGCAGGCCCCCCGGCCGCAGCAGCCCCGCCAGGCCGGACAGGGCGGCCGCCTGGTCACCGAGGTGGTGCAGGGACTCCCCCGCCCAGATCAGGTCGGCCTCGCCCAGCCTGTGCAGGTCGCCCGGCAGGTCGGCGAGCAGGGTCGTCACGCCCCGGGTGCGGGCGCGCTCCAGGAGTTCGGGGGTCGCGTCGACGGCGACGACCTCGGCGTACGGGAAGGCTTCGGCGAGCAGGGCGGAGACGACGCCGGGGCCGCTGCCGACGTCGAGGACGCGGCGGACCGCGCCCATCGGGAGCAGTTCGGTGAGCCAGGTGAGGGCCTGCCGGTACATCGGGGTGCGGAGCTGCGCGCCGCCCTCCAGCAGGGGCAGCAGGGCCGTCCAGTCCATGTGGGCGGTGTGGTCGTGCGCGTGGGGGCGGGTCGCCTCGGTGTGCGTCATGGGGACAGGGTGCTGACCGGCGAGCGCCGGGGCGAGTCAGCGTGCCGTTCCGGCACGCGCGGGTTGCGCCGGACGCCGGTCCGGTACTCCTGGGGGCTGACGCCCCGCTCCCGTTTGAAGGCGGCGCTGAACGCGAAGGCGCCGCCGTAGCCGACGCGCCGGGCGACGGCCTCGACGGTGGTGTCGGTCTCCCGCAGCAGGTCGGCGGCGAGGGTGAGTCGCCAGCCCGTCAGGTACGCCATCGGGGGTTCGCCGACCAGTTCGGTGAAGCGGCGTGCGAGCGCGGCGCGTGAGACGCCGGCCTGGGCGGCGAGCGCGGCGACGGTCCAGGGGTGGGCGGGGTCGTCGTGCAGCAGCCGCAGGGCGGTGCCGACGACCGGGTCGCCCGTGGCCCGGTACCAGGCGGGGGCGGCCGCTTCCGGCCGGGAGAACCAGGCCCGGACGGAGGCGATGAGCAGCAGGTCGAGGGTGCGGTCGAGGACGACGCTCTGGCCGGGTTCGTCGCGGCTGATCTCGTCCTCCAGGACGGGCGTGAGGGGGCAGTTCCAGGAATCCGCGGGCAGGTGCAGCAGCGGTGGCAGGGCGTCGAGGAGCCGCCGGCCGACCTCGCTCTCCATCCGGTACGTGCCGACGAGCAGGGTGTCGGGGCCGCCCGCGGCGTTGCCCCAGGTCCGCACGCCGAGCCGCATGGTCTCCTCCAGCGGCTCCCCGTGCAGGGTGCGGCACGCCCCGCCGGGGTCCACGACGGCCTGCGGCGGGGTGTCGGGGGCGCCCGCGACGGTGTAGGGGTGCGGGCCGCGGACGACCGCCACGTCTCCGGTCCGCAGCCGTACGGGCCCGCCGGCGCCGGGATGGCCGGGGACGATCCACGCCTCTCCGCCGGTGACGCACATCAGGCACAGGGGGGCGCGGTCCTCGATGCGCACCGACCAGGGCGGCGCCATCACCATCCGCAGCAGGAAGGCCCCCCGGGCCCGTGGTCCGTCGAGCAGTCCGGCCAGTGCGTCCATGCGGGTCAGCGTAGACGCACGCGTAGGCAACCGAGCCTCTGGCGCATGGATCGTCCAGCCGGGGACGGCGAAGCTCGTACCCATGAACGAGAACACGAGCAGGGACACGGGCAACGGCACGAGCGGCACGGCGGCGGGCACGGCCGGGGGCGCGGGGGCGCCGCGGACGGTGCTGGTGACGGCGGCGACCGGGAAGACGGGCCGCCGGGTGGCGGATCTGCTGGACGCGCGGGGCGTGGAGGTGCGCAGGGGCTCCCGGAGCGGTGCGCCGCGCTTCGACTGGGAGGACCCGGCGACCTGGGGTCCGGCGCTGGGGGGCGCCGACGCGGCGTACGTGGCGTACTACCCGGACCTGGCGGCGCCGGGCGCGGTGGAGGCGCTGCGGGAGTTCGGACGGGTGGCGGCGCGGGAGGGCGTGCGGCGGCTGGTCCTGCTGTCCGGGCGCGCGGAGCCGGAGGCGGTGCGGACGGAGCAGGCGCTGCGCGAGGCGCTCGCGCCGGGCGGGGAACTCGCCGTGGTGCGGGCTGCGTTCTTCACGCAGAACTTCACGGAGGGACTGATGGCGGAGGGGGTGGCGGCCGGGCGGATCGAGTTCCCGGCGGGTGGCACGCCCGAGCCGTTCGTCGACGCCGGCGATGTGGCGGAGGTGGCGGTGGCGGCGCTGCTGGAGGACGCGCACGCGGGACGGGTGCACGAGGTGACGGGTCCGCGCCTGCTGACGTTCGCGCAGGCGGCGGCGGAGTTGTCGGCGGCTGCGGGCCGCGAGGTGGCGTACGTGCCGGTGTCGCCGGAGCAGTACGCGGAGGGGATGCGGGCGTACGGGCTGGCGGCGGAGGAGGCCGACTGGCTGGCGGGCCTGTTCTCGGGGCTGCTGGACGGGCGGAACGCGTCGGTGGCGGACGGGGTGCGGCGGGTGCTGGGGCGTGAGCCGCGGGACTTCGCGGAGGGGGTGAAGGGCGCGTTCGCCTCCGGGGTGTGAGAGGGGTCGTGAGCCGGTGACCCGTGGTGGCCGGGCGCACGGGGGCCGGGGGCCCCGGGCGCCCGGCGCGGTTGCCTCCGGGCCTGTCGGGCCCGGAGGGCCGGCGGCGCTCTTGCAGGACCGCGAAACCATGCCGGGGCGGGGTCCGGAGTGCCGGGGCGGGTACGGGTCGCGGGGTGTCAGGCGGCGCCGTGGACGGGGGCGATGGCGTCCACGCGGGACGCGAGCTCGAAGTCGCGTTCGGTGACCGCGCCGCCGGCGTCATGCGTGTTCACCGCGAGGGCGACCGTGTTGTAGCCGAGGGTGAGGTCGGAGTGGTGGTTCAGCTCGTCCTGGATGCGGGCGACGTGGACCACCATCGCGGTGGCCGCGAAGTGGGTGGAGAGGCGGTACGTACGGGTGATGCGGTCGCCGGTGAGCGACCAGCCGGGCAGTTCGCGCAGCCGGTCCTCGATCTCCTTCTGCGACAGCGGCTCCGTGGGCATGGGGCGTGTTCCCTTCCGTGAGGTCCCGACCGACCTTACGGTTCCCGGGCGGGCGCCGCCGGTCAACACGGCGGCCCCGCCGACCGCCGCCCGTATACCGTCTGCCGTATGACAACGGTCGTGACGGGCACGGGAGTAGGCGCGCTGCTGCGGCAGTGGCGGGAGCGGCGGCGGCTCAGCCAGCTGGAGCTGGCGCTGAGGGCCGGCTCGTCGGCCCGGCACATCTCGTTCGTGGAGACGGGGCGGTCCCGGCCCAGCGAGGAGATGGTGCTGCGCCTGGCCGAGCACCTCGACGTCCCGGTGCGGGAACGCAACGCGCTGCTGCTGGCGGCCGGTTACGCGCCCCGGTACGCCGAGTCGCCGCTGGACGCGCCGGAGCTGGAGCCGCTGCGGGAGGGGATGGAGCGGCTGCTCACCGGCTACGAGCCGTACCCGGCGCTCGTGGTCGACGGCGCGTACACGGTGCTGGGGGCGAACCGCGGCGTCACGCTGCTGCTGGAGGGCCTGCCCGAGCACCTGCTGACGCCGCCGCTGAACGCGATGCGCGTCACCCTGCACCCGGAGGGGCTGGCTCCGCGGATCCGGAACCTGCGGGAGTGGCGGGGCCACCTGCTGGCGCAGATGGAGCGGCAGCTGGCGCTGGTGCGTTCGGAGCCGCTGCGCGCGGTGTACGAGGAGGTCGCGGCGTACCCGGTGCCCGCCCCGGAGCCGTTCGGCACCGAGGGGGAGCCGGCGGCACCGCATCCGTACTTCGCGCTGCCGCTGCGGATCGAGCACGCCGGGCTGGTCCTGTCGTTCGTGTCGTCGATCTCGACGTTCAACACCCCGCTGGACATCACGGTCGCCGAGCTGGCCATCGAGACGCTGCTGCCGGCGGACCGGGAGACGGCGGCGTACCTGCGGTCCGCTGCAGGGTCTGAGCGGTGACGTCACCGCTGCGGCTCCGCGACGGTGCGGCTCCCTCTGGCGCGGCCGCGCTAGAGGGAGCCGCCCGCGCGGAGGGCGGACCACTGGAGCGCGGCGAAGGCGGCGACCGTCACGGCCTGCGCCGGGACCCAGAGGGTGCCCGCGGTGGTGGGCTCCAGCCAGGCCGCGAGAGCGACGACGCTGAGGGCGGCCCAGAGGGCGTTGGCGTCGACGATCAGCCTCACGGCCGTGGCGGAGGGCCGCGCCGCGACGAGGCCGACCGCCGTGCTGTACAGCACGAGGAGGACGCCGAGGGCCGACAGCAGCGTGGCGTCGACGCCGAGCAGCCTGCTCAGCGGGGCGGACGCCACCGCGTAGGCGAGCCCGTTCGCCCCCGTGACGGCGGCGTCGAGGGCCAGGAAGCGGCGCAGCATGGTTCGCGGCTCGGTGGTGCGGGCGAGTCCGGCGAGCAGGGCGTGGGACATGGCGGATCGGCCTCCTGCGAGGTCGTACGGGTGGGGTGGAGCCGGCCGCCGGGGCGCCCCCGGGTCGTGGGCCGTCCGGCGGCCGGCAGGGAAACCTTGCCGGTCGGCCGGGGGGCGGGTCGATTACCGCGGAGGTAAGGGGGTCCTCTGCGGGACCTCACTGGAGGACCCTGGTTCCGGGGCCCCGGGGCGCCACTCGGTACGCCGGCGTCCGCCTGAGTCCCCTCGGTGTCGCGGTGCGTGGCTCCCTGTCGGGCTCCCCGGCCGGTGGGGGCGCTGCGCAGGGATGTCGGGGCACGAGCAGGGCGGCGGCCGGGCGTTGACGCCGCGGCTCGTCAGGGCAGAGGGGTGCGGTGCAGCGTGACGAGGAGACGCCAGACGCGGTGCGTGATCGCGGCGGGGGTGGCGTCGATGAGCCCGTGCAGCCAGTCGGCGAGGACTCCGGTGAAGGTCGCGGCCACGGCCGTGGCCACCAGATCGGGCTCCGGTGCGCCGGCCAGGGTGCGTTCGGTACGACTGCGTGCGCGCAGGTCCTGGTGGAGTACCTGGCCGAGTGGGCCGCCGCCGCCCGGCCTCAGCAGTTCCCGGTAGAGGCCGGCGTGCGGGGCGAGGCTTTCGAAGAAGGAGAACAGCGCCGGAGGCGGGACGGCGGGATCAGGTGTCCCGCGCCAGGCATGCAGGGAGTCCACGGCGTCGCGGACCACATCGGCACAGGCATCGACGGCCAGTGCCTCCAGGTCCGTGTAGTGGAGGTAGAACGTGGCACGGCCGACCCCGGCCCGGCGCACCAGTGAGGTGACGCTGGCCTCCGCCAGCGGACGGCTGGTGCACTCCTCCAGCAACGCCCGGCGCAGCTTGGCCCGTGTCCGTGCGGTACGGGGGTCCTGCTGCTGGGACATCACCGGGCCAGCAGGACGGCGACGAGCGTCACTGCCCCGGGCAGTGCCTGCGCGGTCAGGATGCGCCGGTTCGCAGTGAGGCCGCCGTACAGACCGGCGACCACCACGCAGGCGAGGAAGAAGACCTGGACCCGGAAGCCCGTCGGGTCCTCGGCAATCAGTCCCCAGACCAGTCCCGCGGCCAGGAATCCGTTGTAGAGGCCCTGGTTGGCCGCCAGAGGCGCTGTGGCACGAGCCGTGGCCGCATCGAATCCGGAGAGCTCGCGGCCCGGCCTCTTCTCCCACAGGAACATCTCCAGAACCAGGATGTACGCGTGCAGGGCGGCCACCAGGCCGACCAGCACCTTCGCAGTCGTCTCCATTGCTGTTCCCACTCCTCGGGCTACTTGGACAGATGTCCAGAATACATGGACAGTCGTCCAGAATGCTCGCACGCGTACGGGCGGGGCGTGCGTGCAGTCCGCGGGTCGGCCACCTCAAGGTCGAAGGCGTCGCGTCGGCCGCCGGTTCCTTCCCCGTCTTCATCGGTGACGACGAGGACCACGGCGGCCCGCTTCGCCGGCTGCGGGTGACACGGCCGGGCATGCGCCCCGGAAGTACCGCCCGCGGCGCTCGGCGGCGCCGACCCGGCACGTGGACAGGGCCTCTCCGCGCCGGGGGCGGCACACCGGCCACGGGTCGGCGGGTGGGAGGCGCCGGCACCGGGGACTGCGGAGGTGAGGGGCGTGGGCGGAGAGGCGGCGGGGGCGCCCAGGTCGGCCGCCGCCCGGGTGGGAGCGGGTCGGTGCCGGGCGGTGGGGGGCCGCGCACGCGGTGGTTGCGGTGACCCGTTCGGTGGGGCGCGGGGGCGTGGCGGCGGGGCGTGTGAAGCAGGGCTGTTGTACCGGTTAAGAAAACCTCGATGGACTCCGGGCGTCGCACTCGGCAGATTGGTCGCGTTCACCACTCCCCCTTCCCCTGTCTCCCGCATGGAGTCGCCTCGATGAAGGCCCTTGTCAAGCAGAACGCCGAGCCCGGCCTGTGGCTCATGGACGTCCCGGAGCCCGAGTACGGCGCGGGCGACGTGCTGATCAAGGTGCTGCGTACCGGCATCTGCGGCACCGACCTGCACATCCGCTCCTGGGACGGCTGGGCGCAGCAGACGGTGTCGACGCCGCTGGTGCTGGGCCACGAGTTCGTCGGTGAGGTCGCGGCGGTCGGCGCCGACGTGCAGGACGTGGCGGTCGGCGACCTGGTGAGCGGCGAAGGGCACCTGGTGTGCGGCAAGTGCCGCAACTGCCTGGCCGGGCGGCGCCACCTGTGCCGTGCCACGGTCGGTCTGGGTGTCGGGCGGGACGGGGCGTTCGCGGAGTACGTGGTGCTGCCCGCGTCGAACGTGTGGGTGCACCGCACGCAGGTGGACCTCGACATCGCGGCGATCTTCGACCCGTTCGGGAACGCCGTGCACACGGCTCTGTCGTTCCCGCTCGTCGGCGAGGACGTGCTGATCACCGGCGCCGGCCCGATCGGCATCATGGCGGCGGCCGTCGCGAAGCACGCGGGCGCCCGGAACGTGGTGATCACCGATGTGAGCGAGCCGCGCCTCGAACTGGCGCGCAAGGTCGGTGCCACGCTGGCCGTGAACGTCGCCCGCGGCAGCATCGGGGACGCGCAGCGGCAGCTCGGGCTGCGCGAGGGCTTCGACATCGGCCTGGAGATGTCGGGCCGCCCCGAGGCGATGCGGGACATGGTGGCGAACATGACCCACGGCGGCCGGATCGCCATGCTCGGGCTGCCGGCCGACGAGTTCCCCGTGGACTGGGCCAAGATCGTGACGTCGATGATCACGATCAAGGGCATCTACGGCCGGGAGATGTTCGAGACGTGGTACGCGATGACGGTGCTGCTGGAGGGCGGACTCGACCTCAGCCCCGTGGTCACCGGGAAGTACGCGTACAAGGACTTCGACGCCGCGTTCGACGAGGCGGCGACCGCCCGCAGCGGCAAGATCATCCTCGACTGGACCGTCTGACCGCCCCACCCCGACCTTCCCGCACCGGCCCACCCCGCCCGTCCTGCTAGGAGCAGCTTCCATGTTCGCGTCCGTCCGTGACGAACTCCGCGCCGCCCTCGACGAGATCCGCGACGCGGGCCTCTACAAGCCCGAGCGGGTCATCGGCACCCCGCAGTCCGCATCCGTCGCCGTCACCGCGGGCGGTGCCCCCGGGGAGGTGCTGAACTTCTGCGCCAACAACTACCTGGGGCTCGCCGACCACCCCGAGGTGGTGGCCGCGGCCAAGGAAGCCCTGGACCGGTGGGGCTACGGCATGGCGTCGGTGCGGTTCATCTGCGGCACCCAGGACGTCCACAAGGAGCTGGAGCAGCGCCTGTCGGCGTTCCTCGGCCAGGAGGACACGATCCTGTACTCCTCCTGCTTCGACGCGAACGGCGGTGTCTTCGAGACGCTGCTCGGTCCGGAGGACGCGGTGATCTCCGACGCCCTGAACCACGCGTCGATCATCGACGGCATCCGCCTGTCGAAGGCGGCCCGCTACCGCTACGCGAACCGCGACCTGGGTGAGCTGGAGGCCCGGCTGGTGGAGGCGGCGGGGGCGCGGCGCAAGCTGATCGTCACCGACGGCGTGTTCTCGATGGACGGGTACGTGGCGCCGCTCCGGGAGATCTGCGACCTCGCCGACCGGTACGGGGCGATGGTGATGGTCGACGACTCGCACGCGGTCGGCTTCGTCGGGGCGGGCGGCCGCGGCACGCCGGAGCTGCACGGGGTGATGGACCGGGTGGACATCATCACCGGCACGCTGGGCAAGGCGCTGGGCGGCGCGTCCGGCGGCTATGTGGCCGCTCGGGCGGAGATCGTGGAGCTGCTGCGGCAGCGGTCGCGCCCGTACCTGTTCTCGAACTCCCTCGCGCCGGTGATCGCCGCCGCGTCGCTGAAGGTCCTCGACCTTCTGGAGTCGGCGGGCGACCTGCGGGAGAAGCTGGACGCGAACACGAAGCTGTTCCGCACGCGGATGGCCGAGGAGGGTTTCGAGATCCTTCCCGGGGAGCACCCGATCGCCCCGGTGATGATCGGGGACGCGGCGGAGGCGGCCCGGATGGCGGAGCTGCTGCTGGAGCGCGGCGTGTACGTGATCGGGTTCTCGTACCCGGTCGTGCCGATGGGACAGGCCCGCATCCGGGTGCAGCTGTCCGCGGCGCACTCCGCGCAGGACGTCGAGCGGGCCGTGCGGGCGTTCGTGGACGCGCGTGCCGCGATGGCCTGATGAGCCGGGCCCTGGGCCCGGCCGGGCCCCCGCGGGCGCGGTCCCGCGTCCGCCCGGCCTCGTACCGGCCCGGGGTCGGACCGACCGGGCCCCACGCCGGCCCGGTGCCGTCGCATACCTGACCCGGCCCCGGCTGCGGACCGGGGTGGTCCGCGCACGGCCCGCCGTCGGCCCGCGCACCGGCTTCCGGTTCGGCCGGTCGGTGTCCGCGGGCGGCCCGGTGGCCCGCGCGGCCGGGTGACAATGGCAGGGTGATCGACCCCCGCCGACTGCGCATCCTGCGGGCGGCGGCGGACCACCGTACGGTGACCGCCGCCGCCGCAGCGCTGTATCTGACCCCGTCCGCCGTCTCCCAGCAGCTCGCCGCCCTGGAGCAGGAGACCGGGCACACGCTGCTGACGCGCAGCGGCAGGGGCGTCCGGCTCACCCCGGCCGGGGAGATCCTGCTGGGGCACGCCAACGAGGTGCTCGCCCAGCTGGAACGGGCCGAGGCGGAGCTCGCCGCGTACGCCGACGGCACTGCGGGCGAGGTGCGGATCGCGGCGTTCGCGACCGGTATCGCGGAGGTGCTGGCCCCGGCCGTCGCCCGGCTCGCACGGCGCCACCCCGGCATCCGCCCGCGGGTGCGCGACGCGGAGGGCGACGCCTCCCTGCCGATGGTGCTGGACAGGGAGGCGGACCTGGCCGTCGCCGTGGAGTACCGGGGTGCGCCCCGCGAGGACGATCCGCGGCTCGCGCGCGTGCCGTTGTACGCGGAGCCCTTCGACGCGGTGCTGCACGCGGGGCATCCGCTGGCGCAGGCACCGGAGGTGGCGCTGGCGTCGCTCGCGGACAGCGACTGGATCGGCCAGTCCGCCGGCAATCCGTGCCAGGACATGGTGCTGCTCGCCTGCGAACTGGCGGGCTTCGCACCCCGGCTGGTGCACGTGTCGGACGACTTCCGGGCCGTGGCCGCGCTGGCGGGCGCGGGCGCCGGGGTGGCGCTCGTGCCGCGCTCGGCGCTGCGCGGCATCGGGCTCAAGGACGTCGTGGTCCGCCCGGTGGCGGGACCGGCCGCGTTCCGGCGGGTGTTCGCGGCGGTCCGGCGGGGCGGCGAGGGCCATCCGCTGATCCGGCCGGTGCTGGACGCGCTGGCGGAGTCGGCCGCGGGTCTCTCGCAGCCGGACACCGCCTGAGCGGTGTGCGGCGGGACACGCGCCCGCCGGGCCGGCCCGCAGCCGACGGAGGGTGTGCTGCGTGGCCGCCCGGCAGGCGGGTCGGGTGGCGGGTCACGAGTCGCTGCGGCTGGGGCCGGTGGGGCCCTCGTGGGCGGGCGGGGCCGGCGGCACGGGCGCGGCCGCTGCCGGCTCGTCGCCGCGGTGCTGCCGCGGCGCGTCGGGGGCGCTGCCCCGGGTGGCTTCCGCCCGTACCAGGGCGGCCAGGGCGGCGAACGGGTCGATGGGCATGGGGGCTCCTCGGACGGTGCGCTGGTGGGGACTGCGGGTGCCGGGCTGCCGGTCAGCAGCGGATCACCACGCAGCGCACGGTGCGGAGCGTCGGGTGCGGGCGGCCGGGGGCCGCGGGGCACGTCGCGGGGCGGGGT
>NZ_MKXB01000124.1:0-22763 GCF_001865245.1 Streptomyces sp. CC53
GGCCACCGCGGCGGCGGCGAACGCGTAGGCGGGGGTGCTGCCGTCGGGCGCGGTGACGTACGCGAACGCCGCGGACAGCACGGCGAGCCCGCGGGCGGTGCGGCCGCGCCACGCGGTGGCGGCCAGCAGCGGCACGGCCCACAGCAGGTACCAGGGCTGGACGACCGGGGAGAGCAGGACCAGGACGAGCAGGGCGAGGCCCAGCGCCTTGACGGGGTCCAGCAGTCCGCGCAGCACGTGGGCGGCGAGGTAGGCGATGAGGACGAGGGCCAGGGTGAGGCCCATCGCCTGGACGGCCCGCTTCACGGGGTCGGGGTGGGTGCCGGAGAAGTAGTGCATCGAGCGGCCCAGGGCGTAGCCGAGGTCGCTGCTGAACGACAGCGCGGTGTGGATGGAGCCGGCGACGCTCTGCGTGCGCAGCCAGCCGAAGCCGGTGCCGGCGGCGAGGGTCGCGGCGACCGCCGTGGCCGCGGCGACGGAGCCGGGGCCCAGCAGGGCCTTCGCGACGCGCCGTATCGGCGGGCCCGCGGCCTCGCGGCCGACGACGACGCCGATGAAGAGCAGACCGAGGGCGGCCGGGGACTTCACCAGCATGGCGAGGCCGACGAGGGCGCTGCCCGCGACCCAGTGGCGGCCGCGCAGGGCGAGCGCGGCGGCCGCGAGGAGCAGAGCGGCCATCAGCCCGTCGTTGTGCATGCCGCCGACGACGTGGATGAGGAGCAGCGGGTTGAGGACGCCGAGCCAGAGGGCGCCGTTGCGGGCGCCGCCGGGGGCGAGGCGGAGCAGCGCCCACACGGCGAGGGCGAGGGAGGCGACGGCGACGAGCCGCATGCCGAGCACCGCCGGAACGATCCTCCCGTCGGTGGCCAGGGTGACGCCCTGCGCGACCAGGAGGAAGACCGGCCCGTAGGGTGCGGGCGTGTCGGTCCAGTGGCCGCCGACGCTGGCGGCGGCGTCGCCGCCGAGGCCGGCCGGGTCGAGGACGGAGGGCCCGGCGGCGTACACGTCGTGGCCCTCGACGACCATGGCGCCCTGCGCGATGTAGCTGTACACGTCGGCGCTGTACAGCGGCGGCGCGACGAGCAGCGGGGCCGCCCAGCAGGCGAGGGTGGCGAGGGTGTCGCGGACCCGGACGGCGGACGGGCGCAGGACGAGCAGCCGCCCGTACCGCCACCAGGCGACGACGAGGAGGGTCAGTCCGACGTAGGCGAGGAGCGTCCCGGCCTCGGCGGCGCGGGCCCCGCGGGGCAGCCACAGGCCCCAGGGGTCGCGCTCGGGCAGCGTGCCGGCCGCCCAGCCGCCGACGGCCACGGCGGCGGAACCGACCACACCGAGCCGGCGGCAGCCGGCGACGCTCAAGGACCACATGGGCGACCAACCTACCCGTGCGGGGGGTGCCGCCGTGACGGGTCGCCGCGCCCCACGTGGCGCAAAACACGAGGCGTGCCCGCCGCCGCCCCCGTAAGCTCGCGGACATGCAGGTCATCCAGTCCACGAAGCTCGCCAACGTCTGCTACGAGATCCGTGGCCCGGTGCTCGACGAGGCGATGCGGCTGGAGGCGGCGGGCCACCGCATCCTCAAGCTCAACACCGGCAACCCGGCGGCCTTCGGCTTCGAGTGCCCGCCCGCCATCCTCGAGGACATGCTGCGCAACCTCGGTGACGCGCACGGCTACGGCGACGCCAAGGGCCTGCTGTCGGCGCGCCGCGCGGTGATGAGCCACTACGAGACGAAGGGCATTCCGCTGTCCGTCGAGGACATCTACCTCGGCAACGGTGTGTCCGAGCTGATCCAGATGGCGATGCAGGCACTGCTGGACGACGGGGACGAGGTGCTCGTCCCCGCGCCGGACTACCCGCTGTGGACGGCGTCGGTGGCGCTCGCCGGGGGTACGGCGGTGCACTACCGCTGCGACGAGCAGGCCGACTGGATGCCGGACCTCGCGGACATCGAGCGCAAGGTCACGGACCGCACGAAGGCCCTCGTCATCATCAACCCGAACAACCCGACGGGCGCGGTCTACGACGACGAGATGCTGCGCGGGCTGACGGAGATCGCCCGCCGCCACAACCTGGTCGTCTGCTCGGACGAGATCTACGACAAGATCCTCTACGACGGGGCGACGCACACCCCGACCGCCGCCATCGCACCGGACCTGCTGTGCCTGACCTTCAACGGCATGTCGAAGAACTACCGGGTGGCGGGCTACCGCAGCGGCTGGCTCGCGGTCTGCGGCCCGAAGGCGCACGCCTCGTCGTACATCGAGGGGCTGACCATCCTGGCCAACATGCGGCTGTGCGCGAACATGCCGGCGCAGCACGCGATCGCCGCCGCGCTCCAGGGCCGCCAGTCCGTCGAGGCGCTCGTCGCGCCGGGCGGCCGGCTGCTGGAGCAGCGGGACGCGGCGTACGAGCGGCTCATCGACATCCCGGGGGTGACCTGCGTGAAGCCGAAGGGGGCCCTCTACCTCTTCCCGCGTCTGGACCCGGCCGTCTACAAGATCAAGGACGACCGGCAGATGGTCCTGGACCTGCTGCGGGCCGAGAAGATCATGGTGGTGCACGGCACGGGCTTCAACTGGCACGAGCCGGACCACTTCCGCATCGTGACGCTGCCGAACGCGAAGGACCTGACGGACGCGGTGAACCGCATCGGGAACTTCCTGGACGGTTACGGGCAGCACTGACACGAATACTTAGTACGGGCTCAACTTTAGACTGAATCCAAGATAGGATGGCCTTCTCGCAGTGAGCAGGAAGGCCATCCCCCCATGTACGAACCGATCCGCAGCAAGTCGGTCCACCAGATGGCCGACCCCGACCAGGGACAGTTCCCCCACCGCTCCCGCGAGGAGGAACTGGACATCCAGCTGGCCGGGCACCTCGCCGCTCTGCTCGCCGTCACCGACGAACTCGGCGACGACGCGGCCGCCGAGCGCATCGCGCAGCAGGTCGCCCGGCTCCGCGGTGCCCCGCCGGCCCGGCACGCCGGCCTGACCGGAGCGGACACGTCCGCGCTGCACCGCAGGGCACACGCCCTGGCGGGGCGCGCCCTCGTCGTCGCGGCCTCCCGCGCCGACACCGCCGTCGCGATCCTCGCCGCCGAGCGCATGGACGCGCACACCGCCGCACTGGGCGACAGCAGCCTGGTCGGCACCCCCTGACGGCCCCGGTCCGCGCTCGCGGAAGGCGCGCGGACCGGGTTGCCACCCTCCCCCACGCACCCGTGCACACGGCAAGACCCCCGGAGCGACGCCAGTGTCGCTCCGGGGGTCGTCTGCCGCGGCCGGCCGGATGACTCCACAGGTCAGGGCGAGGTCGGTACGGACCGGCCGCGGGGCTCCTCCGGGCCCACTCCGCCTCCGGGGCGCCTCAGGTGCGTCGACGGTCGGCCCTGCCCGGCGCTTCGCGCCTGAGCGTGACCTCCCCTTCGACCCCGACGCGCCCCTCCGGCTCCACGAGCGGCCCTCGCGCGGTCGGCTCAGCCGAGGCGGTCCACCAGGGCGCGGTACTCGTCCCACAGCTCCTTCGGCGTGTGGTCCCCGAAGGTGTCGAGGTGGCCGGGGATCAGCGCGGCCTCCTCACGCCACACCTCCGCGTCCACCTTCAGCAGGAAGTCCAGGTCCTTCTCGGCCAGTGCCAGCCCGTCGGTGTCGAGGGCCTCCCTGGTCGGCACGACGCCGATCGGGGTCTCGACGCCCTCGGCGCGGCCCTCCAGGCGCTCCACGATCCACTTCAGGACGCGGCTGTTCTCACCGAAGCCGGGCCACACGAACTTCCCGGCGTCGTTCTTGCGGAACCAGTTGACGTAGTAGATCTTGGGCAGCTTCGCCTGGTCCGCGCTCTGGCCCACCTTGAGCCAGTGCCCCATGTAATCACCCATGTTGTAGCCGCAGAACGGCAGCATCGCGAACGGGTCGCGGCGCAGCTCGCCGACCTTGCCCTCGGCCGCCGCGGTCTTCTCCGACGCGACGTTGGCGCCGAGGAACACGCCGTGCTGCCACGAGAACGCCTCGGTGACCAGCGGGACCGCGGTGGCGCGGCGACCGCCGAAGAGGATCGCGGAGATCGGCACGCCCTTGGGGTCCTCCCACTCGGGCGCGATGATCGGGCACTGCGCGGCGGGGACGGTGAACCGCGCGTTGGGGTGGGCGGCCGGCTCGTCGGAGGCCGGGGTCCAGTCGCGGCCCTTCCAGTCCGTCAGGTGCGCCGGCGGCTCCTCCGTCATGCCCTCCCACCACACGTCGCCGTCGTCGGTGAGCCCGACGTTGGTGAAGACCGCGTTGCCCCACAGCGTCTTCATCGCGTTGGCGTTGGTGTGCTCACCCGTGCCGGGCGCGACCCCGAAGAAGCCGGCCTCCGGGTTGATGGCGTACAGCCGCCCGTCCTCACCGAACCGCATCCAGGCGATGTCGTCGCCGATCGTCTCGACGGTCCAGCCGGAGATCGTCGGCTCCAGCATGGCGAGGTTGGTCTTGCCGCACGCGGACGGGAAGGCCGCCGCCACGTACTTCGCCTCGCCCTGCGGCGGGGTCAGCTTCAGGATGAGCATGTGCTCGGCCAGCCAGCCCTCGTCGCGGGCCATGACGGAGGCGATGCGCAGGGCGTAGCACTTCTTGCCGAGCAGCGCGTTCCCACCGTAGCCGGAGCCGAAGGACCAGATCTCGCGGCTCTCGGGGAAGTGGGAGATGTACTTGGTGGAGTTGCACGGCCACGGCACGTCGGCCTCGCCCGGCGCGAGCGGCGCGCCCAGGGTGTGCACGGCCTTCACGAAGAACCCGTCCGTGCCCAGCTCGTCCAGCACGGCCTGGCCCATGCGCGTCATCGTCCGCATGGAGACGGCGACGTACGCGGAGTCGGTGATCTCGATGCCGATCGCGGAGAGCGGCGAGCCGAGCGGCCCCATGCAGAACGGCACGACGTACATCGTGCGGCCGCGCATCGAACCCCGGAAGATCCCCCGCTCACCCGTGAAGACCTCGCGCATCTCGGCGGGGGCCTTCCAGTGGTTCGTCGGACCGGCGTCCTCCTCCTTCTCGGAGCAGATGTACGTCCGGTCCTCGACCCGGGCGACGTCCGTCGGGTCGGAGGCCGCGTAGTAGGAGTTCGGGCGCTTGACGGGGTCCAGTTTCCGGAACGTGCCCTTCTCGACGAGCTCCTCGCACAGGCGCTCGTACTCGGCCTCCGACCCGTCGCACCACACGACGGCGTCCGGCTGCGTGATCGCAGCGATCTCGTCGACCCAGGCGATCAGGGCCTGGTGCTTGGTGGGGGCGGTGGACTCGGTCTCGCGCGCCACGGTTGCTCCTTGTTGAGGGGTTTGTGGTTGTCGCCCCGTGGGGGCTGCGACCCGGACGCGGCGCCGCGGGATCCCCTTCGCGCTCATCCGGTGCCGACCGCACTCATTTGATCATCCGATGTCGTTGCGCATATGTCCAGAGGGCCTCTCACGTGAGCATCGCCACTCACCGCCTCCCCGGCTACGGGCGCGTAGGTAGCATTCCGCCATGACTGCCGCTGCGCCCGACACCACCGCGCCCGACGCGAACGACGACGCCGCCGCCCCCGCGGGGGGCTCCCCGCACCCGGACACCCCGCTCCACCCGCTCAAGCCCCGCCTGCGCGGCTGGCTGCACGCCGGGATGTTCCCCGCGGTGCTCATAGCGGGCATCGTGCTCACCGCGCTGGCCGACTCCACCCGGGGACGCATCGCCTGCGGGGTGTACGTCCTCACCGCGTGCCTGCTGTTCGGCGTGAGCGCCCTCTACCACCGGGGCAACTGGGGCCCGCGGGCCACAGCGGTGCTGCGACGGCTGGACCACGCGAATATCTTCCTCATCATCGCCGGGACGTATACCCCGCTGACGCTGCTGCTGCTCCCCGACTCCACCGCGCGGGTGCTGCTGTGGGCCGTCTGGGCCGCCGCGGCTGCGGGCATAGCGTTCCGGGTGTTCTGGGTCGGCGCGCCGCGCTGGCTGTACACGCCCTGCTACATCGCGATGGGCTGGGCCGCGGTCTTCTTCCTGCCGGACTTCCTGCGCACCGGCGGGATCGCCGTACTGGTCCTGGTCGTCGTGGGCGGCCTGCTGTACAGCGCCGGCGGTGTCGTCTACGGCTTCAAGCGGCCGAACCCGTCACCCCGCTGGTTCGGATTCCACGAGGTGTTCCACTCCTTCACGCTGGCCGCGTTCGTCGTGCACTACGTGGGCATCTCCCTGGTGGCCTACCAGCACGGGTGACCCCGTGAACGGCGTACGGGCGCCGGCCGGACCCGCGAGGACCGCCCGGCGCCCGGGAAACCCCACTGGGGCAAGGCACGCCGGGAAGCCCCACCCTGAAGGCACGCACACCGGGACGCCCATGAAGAGGCGGCCGCCGGGCACGCCGACCGGGAGACACCCGGGGGCACCCGCCGGCGACGACCCGTGCGCGCCTCCCGGGACGGACACCTGATCGCCCGCCGAGGACGGGCGACGGGGCGCCAGAGCGTCCGCCCCACCAGGAGGCGCGCTCTCCGGTTCAGTCGGACAGTTTCCCGGAAAGCCGCGACACATCCGTGGTCGGGGCGTCGCACACGAAGTGCCGGCACACGTACGCGGCGGGCCGCCCTTCGATCAGGCCCCGGTCCCTGAGCAGCGGGAACTCCTCACTGCCCGGCTCCCCGACGGCGACGACCGCGCCCGGCGCGGTGGCCAGCAGCGCGGCGCGGTGCAGCTCGCGTGTGGCACCGTCCTCGCGCCGCCCGACGACGGCGACCTCCCGAGGACCGTCCAGCAGCGCTTCGGCAGTGGCGAGCCCCCATCCGATGAACCGGGGCGCGCGCGGCCCCAGCGCCTTGACGACCCCGAGCGCACGCTCGGCCGCACTCCTGTGCGCCTCCGACCCGGTGTGCGCGCCGTAGGCGAGGAGCGCCCCCGCGGCAGCCGTCCACCCGGAGGGGGTGGCGTTGTCGGTGGGGTCCTGCGGCCGCCGGATCAACGGCTCCGCGTCGTGGGCGGTGTCGTACAGCGACCCGTCCTCGGCCCGGAACCGGTCGAGCACGATGTCCAGCAGGAATCCGGCGAACTCCAGCCACACGCCCTCACCGGTCACCGCGGCGAGCGCGAGGAAGCCCTCCGCCACGTCGCCGTAGTCCTCCAGCACGGCGGCGTGGGAGCCGGCCTGCCCGTCCCTGGAGGTGCGGGCGAGCCGCGCGGACTCGTCGAGGTGGACCCGCACGAGCAGGTCGGCGGCCTCGGTGGCCCGCTCGACGAGGTCGGGCCGGTCGAAGTAGGCGCCGGTCTCCGCGAGCGCGGCGACGGCGAGACCGTTCCAGGCGGCCACGACCTTGTCGTCCCGCCCGGGGCGGTGCCGCTCCTCGCGGGCGGCCAGCAGCCGCCGCCGGATGCCGTCGAGCCGCTCGGCGTCCGCGACACCGACGCCCTGCGGCAGTTGCAGCACCGAGGCGCCCTCCTCGAACGTGCCGTCCTCGGTCACCGCGAAGAACGCGGCGGCGTAGCGGGCGTCCTCCTCCCCGAGGACCTCGCGGAGCTGCCGGGGCGTCCACACGTAGAAGGCGCCCTCGACGTGCCGCCCGGTGCCGTCGTCGGAGTCGGCGTCGAGCGCGGAGGCGAACCCGCCCTCGGGCGTCCGCAGCTCACGCACCATGAAGTCGGCGGTCTCCAACGCCACCCGCCGGGCGAGCTCACTGCCGGTCGCCCGCCACAGGTGCGCGTACACGCGGCACAGGAGCGCGTTGTCGTAGAGCATCTTCTCGAAGTGGGGCACGACCCACTCGCGGTCCACGGAGTAGCGCGCGAACCCACCGCCGAGCTGGTCGTAGATGCCGCCGCGCGCCATGGCCTCACAGGTGTGCGCGGCCATGTGCAGGGCCCCCTCGGCGCCGGTCCTGGCGTGGTGCCGCAGCAGGAACTCGACCACCATGGACGGCGGGAACTTCGGCGCCCCTCCGAACCCGCCGTACCGCTCGTCGTACTCCCGGGTCAGCCCCAGCAGCGCCTGCGCCAGCTCCGCCTCGCGCGGCACCCCGCCGACGCCGCCGGCCGCCTCCAGGGTGAGGGACCGGCCGGACAGCTCCCGCACGATGTTGCCGGCGACCTCCCCGACCTCCTCGCGCCGGTCCCGCCAGGCGGCGGCCACCCCCTCCAGGACCTGCCGGAACGACGGCATGCCGTGGCGGGGCGCGGGCGGGAAGTACGTCCCGAAGTAGAAGGGCTCGGCGTCGGGCGTGAGGAACACGGTCATCGGCCACCCGCCCTGCCCGGTGGCGGCCTGCACGGCCTCCATGTACACGGCGTCCACGTCGGGCCGCTCCTCACGGTCCACCTTGACGGACACGAAGTGCTCGTTCAGGTACGCGGCCGTGTCATCGTCCTCGAAGGACTCGTGCGCCATGACGTGACACCAGTGACAGGCGGAATATCCGACGGACAGGAGGACGGGTACATTGCGCCGTTTCGCTTCCTCGAACGCCTCGGGTACCCACGGCCACCAGTCGACCGGGTTATCAGCGTGCTGAAGCAGATAAGGCGAGGTCACACCAGCCAGCCGGTTCATGCGCCCCAGCCTCTCACAGCGCCCGCCGCGACCGGTGAGGCACCGACGAGCCCGCCTCACTCGGCCGAATTGCACTTGTGCGCCATGACGTGGTGGGGCGACTCCTCCCCTTCCGAGTCGGGCGACCCGGCACCTCGGAACAGTAGGCTGGGCGCAGCAGCGCTGGACCTGCCGAGGCTCCTCGAAGGAGGTACACCATGACCGCCGAGATGGTGGCGCCCGCGTGGATGCACTCGCAGATCAGCGCGGAACAGTACGACTCCTGGTCCGAGGAGCAGTGCGCCGGCATCGAGATCGTGGACGGGATGGTCGTCGTGAGCCCGAGCGCCTCCAAGCGGCACAACCGGCTGGCGCGGATCCTGGCCAACGCCCTGGACGCCGCCGCGGGCCCGGACTGGAACGCCGACACGGACTTCGACGTCCGTCTGCAGGACGTTCCCCTCACCAACCGCCGTCCCGACGTCATCGTCTACCGGGCAGAGACCATCGATCTCACCCCCACCCGCCCCGAGCACGTACTCCTGGTCGTCGAGGTCGTGTCGCCCGGATCGGAGACCACCGACCGGATCGTGAAGGTGGACCAGTACGCCAAGGCCGGCATCCCCTTCTACTGGCGTGTCGAGCAGGCCGCCACCGGGGTGCCGATCGTGTACACCTACGTCCTCGACCCCGCCACCAAGGCATACCGGGACGGCGAGATGTTCACCGGCACAGTGCAGGCCACCGTGCCTTTCTCCATCACGGTCGATCTCGGGGACGTGTAAGGCGCCGAAAAGCCGCCCCGTCACGTTGGCGGACGGTCGCACCAACAGGGCAGCTGGAGGGCAGGGAAGGTAGGCCGATTCTCACGAGTCGATTCGCCATGCAGTCTGCCGCTCCAGGCAGGAAAGCCGCGTTGCGCTTCGATGCTGTACAAGCCTGGACTCGCTACCCCTCACTCGGTGTCGATGTCGGCCTCTCCGACCTCCTTGTCGGCTGACTTGATGCCCAGGCTCTCGATGAACTGCCGCTCCTTCGCGGCCAGTTCGTGCTGGCGGGCGAGGATGAACTCGGTGAACTCGTCGGCCTTGAGGTGCTCGATGGACGCGAGGCTGACTCCGTGCGAGTCCAGGATGTCGGTCCTCCCGTCCTCCGCGAGTCTGATGAGCGCCTGCCGGATTGACACACCCGCTGGCGTCGTCATGACGATCCGGTTGGCGGGACTGGACGCCCCTGGGACTCTGCTCTGGGTGATGACGTGTCGATAGGTCTCGCTGTGCGCTGTCGCCAACTGCTCCAGCACGTTGGCGGTGCCGCCGTCGGGGTTCTTCCGCTCTGGGAAGGTCTGCAGATCCCAGAGGAGGTAGGCGCGCACGCGCGCGCTGCGCAGGTCGAAGCGCTCGGGGCGACATCACCTACAACCGCTTCGGAGGCGGCGGAATCACGGACCTCATAGCCGCTGCGCCGACTGGACGCCGTGCTCGTCGTCCCGGGCGGACCAACCATGATTCAGCGGGATGAGGGCCGCGACCTGCTGCCTGCCGCTCTCAGGGGCGAGTGGCCCGTCGTCCTGGCCCGCACCGGCGCGGAGATCGATCGGGCAATTCGGGCTTCCTGGACGAACGGACGATAAACCCATTCTTGGTATGGACCACCGGGAACGGCCTCGCGAAGGGACCGGCCGCCCCTCGGTGGACGTCCACCTCAAGCCGGTCAATCCATCCAGGTGGCGCGCGGCTCTGACCGTCGACCGGTTCACCGGCAACCAGGAAGGCTCTCTCCATGTAATAGAGGTTGTCCTACACTCTGAGTATGAAGCCGACCCGAGCCGGGACCACTGAGAACATCTCCGTTTCCATGCCCGCAGAGCTGGTCAGCGAGCTCCGCTCGCGAACCGGTCGTCGCGGGCTGTCCAGCTACATCACCGAAGCCGTCAGGCACCAGCTCGCCATGGACGGACTCGCCGAGATCGTGGCGTCCCACGAGGAGGAGCACGGCGCGCTCACGAAGCAGGAGATCGAAGCCGCTCGTGGCGAGCTGTTCGGAGACGTGACCGCCGAGGATGTCGAGCGGGGCGCCGCGTGAAGGAGCAGCCGGCCCGCTCGCTGGTGCTCGACTCCGAGGCGCTCTCTCTGCTCCTGTGCAACGACCGCGGTATGGCGGCACGCATCGAGGCGTCGCGGCAGGCCGGGGTTCCCGTCCTCGTGTCCGCGCTGACCATTGTTGAAGCCGTGCACGGGAAGACCGATCTGGCGCGCTTGAAGTGGGTGCTCTCCCGGCTGCGAGTGGAACCGGTCAGCCAGGAGGACTCCCTGACCGCGGTGGGGCTGCTTCAGGACGCAGGCGGGCTGCACGGGCACAAGTACGCCATCGACGCCCTCGTCGCCGCGCTCGCGCTACGCGTCCCGGCCCCCGTGATCGTCCTGACCTCCGACCGGGACGACTGGTCGAAACTCTGCGGGAAGCGCGTGATCATCAGAGAGGTGTGAGCACCGCCGACTACTGGGTTCGCGAGTCCACTGGCACCAGTGGCAGGCGGAGTATCCGACGGACAGGAGGACGGGAACGTCGCGCCGACGAGCCTCTTCGAACGCGTCAGCCTCCCATGGCCACCAGTCGACGGGGTTGTCCGCGTGCTGGAGGAAGTACGGGGACGTGGCCTGCGCGAGTCGATTGGGCACGGCCCCATCCTTGTGCACCGGTCTCCGCCGCGCCCATGCGCCACAGCAACGTGGGCGAGGCGGCGGGGTGTCGGCCGGCATGTGCGGGCCCCGCCGCGGGGCCGGAGGGGAGGGTGCAGCGCGCCGAGGCAGCGGTGGTGGCCTACTGCCACGAGAAGAGCCGGAAGGAAAGGCGGAGCGTCGTGGTGCTGCCGAAGACGTTCGTCTCCTGGTACGCCAGGTACAGGCCAAGGCAGTCGCTCTGGCCGTCGACGACGTCCACCACGCGGAGGGAGTCCCTGTCGGAGTCGCAGTCGACGGGGACCGGGTCGATGTGGGCTGCGCCGCCCTCGTCGGCCATGCAGTCGCCCACCTCGACGTCGTCGGCCACGGTGCACCCGCTGAGAAGGAGCAGAGCGATCAAAGCTACCGCCCGGCACACGGCGATGCGCCTCATCGCGGCTCTCCCCCCGTCGCGGCCCTGACGACTCGCCATCACGAGGATCCTTCTCCGGCGCAGGGGTGGCGACCAGGGGTGCACCGGGTAGGTCACGGGGAGTCAAGTACCCGGTCCTGTGCAGGCAAGGCCGGTGTGGTGACAACCTCGCGTCCTGCGGTCCGCGCGCGTTCCCCCTGTCTGAACTCGCGTGGGGAAACGCCGTAGGCAGCCCGGAAGGCGCGGCTGAAGTGGGCTGCCGCCGTGAATCCGCAGCGGGTCGCGATCGCGTGGACGGGCATGCTGTGCAGAGCGGGATCGGCGAGTTCCCGGCGGGCCCGTTCGAGACGCTGCCGGCGGATGAGGGCGGCGACGGTGACGCCCTCATGCTGGAACATGCGGTGCAGGTGCCGGGGGGGAGACGTGGTGGGCCTCCGCCACGCTCTCAGCGGTGAGCCGGGGGTCATGAAGGTTGCGCAGGATGAAGGACCTGATGGCGAGGACGAGGTTGCGGGTGCGTGTCTCCGGTGGGAGGACGTCGTCGGTGCCGAGCTCATGGGAAAGCAGTCCGGCCACCAGGTCGAGCAGCATGCCGTTCAGCCGTGGCGCGTCCGTCGAACGGTAGGACGCCGTCTCCTCGCAGACGTGGGTGACGAACTGGGCCAGTAGGGCACCGAATCCCCGCCGGCCGGACAGCCGCCTGCCGGGCACGTCGTCCAGTGACTTGCCGCGGGGCAGGGGGAGCCGTGACCGTGGGATCTCCACGCCCACCCCCACCAGATGTTCGTGGTCGTCCGAGCGGACGTCGTAGGGGCGGGAGGTGTCGAGGAAGTAGATGTCGCAGGCGCCGTTCGTGCTGCGGTGTCCGCCGTGGTCGACGTGGATCGTCCCGCTCCCGGGCAGGAGGAGCGTCATGTGCAGGAGCTCGGGGTCGGACTGCCGGATCAGTCTGGGCGTGCGCCGGTACCGCGACGCGCTGAGGCTGACCGGCCACAGCCAGGAGTCCTCGAGGTACAGGAGCCGCTGGCGGGCCCAGAAGTCGTCGGGGCGCGGGCTGCTGATCTCCATGGGCGCCATGGTGCGCGCCACGCACTCCCGCCAGAAGGCGAAGCGGTCGGGCCGCGGAACGGTATCGGTCTGGAACGCCACCTCGGTCAGCAACGGGCTCCCCCTTTTCGTACGCCCGTGCCAGTCTGGCATCCGAGCGCGCCGGCCGGGCACGGCCCGCTTCCGGTCGGCGCGTCCCGCCGGGGCGGCAGGGGGTGCGCGCCGGACCGGGTCCGGCGGAGCGGGTCCGCGGGCCCGGTCCGGCCGGTCGGAAGTCCGCTCCGTGTGGGAGTGCCCCGCTTGCGCCGCGACGCGACGGACGGCCGGGAAGGCCACGCCCGGCCCGGCACGCTGGGCTGCGCGGGTCTGGCCTCCGCACGGGGAGCGGCGGCGGGCGCTGGTGGGGTGGTCGGCGGCTCCGGGCCCGGTCAACGGCGGAGGGGCCGGGTGAGCGCGCGGCTCCCGGCCCCTCGTGGGCGCGTCAACCCGTCGTCAGGCGCTGACGCGGTACGGGCCCTTGTTCGTCGTCCATCCAGTGGTCTTCCAAGCGGACCACTTGCCCTTGCCGTCGATGGCGCTGACGTTGATGATCGTCACCCCCTTCCGCTTGAGTGAGGCGTGCGAGCCCCAGCCGTCCCACTTGGTGTCCTTGGTCCTGAGGGAGACCCGGTACTTCCCTTTGCTCTTGCAGCCCTTGTACTCCGTCACGCCGAACCTGTCGGCCACCGTGCGGACCTTGCAGTCGAACTTCACGGTGGCGGTCTTGGCCTTGGCCTTGCCTGCGGCGGCCGCCTGCGCCGGCACGGCCAGCATGGTGCCGCACACCAGGGCCGACAGACCGGCGACGGCAGCAGCCCTCACATGCTTCGTCACGTGTTCCCCTCTCCATCCGCCCGGGCCCGGTCGACGTGCTCGGCCCGGGGCACTGTCGATCATCGCGGCGCGGGCGGCGAAGGGCTTGACCACCCGTGCCGAACTCTTGTCCTGGCGGGACGAACCGTTCCCCGGGGGCGGGCTCGGTGCCCGCCCCCGGGGAACGGGGCGCGAGCGGGGGCGGGGGCGGTGGACGGCAGTGAGTCGGCTCCCGGAGGCTCGGGGCGCCTCGTCGGCGCGGCGGGGCCGGGCGGACGGCGGGGCAGCGGCGCCGGAGACGGGAGGGTGCACGTCACGGCGTCCGGGGCTGCGGCCCGGCGGGGGCTGGCGGTCCGATTGCGGCTGGCGGTCCGCCTGGGAAGGCCGGTCCGACAACGGCGGGCAGGGCCACGGCGACGGGCGAGCGCGAGGGGCCAGGCGCCGGCGGGCCCAGCGGCCGGCGGGTGGCACCCCTGGTGCCAGGGGGGAGTGAGGCGGGCGGGCGCACCAGCGGGGGCCGTGCCCGGCGGTGCGTGTGGCCGGGCCTGCGGCGAGGCCGCAGGCCCGGGCGTCGCGGCGGCCCTGGTGTCCGGCGGGGCGGCAGGGGCGGCGGCCAGGAAGGCCGAGGAGGCGCGCCGCCGCGGGCCCGGGCTGGACCCGCAGAAACTGCCGGCATCTACGGAGGCGGCGGCCCCGATGGCGTCAGGGCCGCCTGAGGTGTCCGGGAGGACCGGCCCGCCGCAGACCCGTCTGCAGCGGGCCCCGCCGCAGACGGCGTGGGGCCTGCCGCCGGCTGGTGGCGCTACTGCTGGGGGGCGGGCTTCGCCGGAGTGCCGGGCTGGTCGGCCGGGGCGGCCGCCGTGCGCTCCTCGAAGTCGACGCGGTTCATGTGCCGGTTCATCGACTTCATCAGGGCCCACACGGCAAGTGCCATGACGGCGAAGACGATGAAGCCGAGCACGCCGGGCGTGACCTTGTTCGGGTCGAAGCTGTCGGCGGCCAGCGGGGCGAGCTGGGTCAGGGCCTGGTGTGCGCTCATGTCATGCATTGTCGCGGATACCCGCGAAGAGGTCGTCCTCGGGGAGGGACGTGCCGACGAGGGACGTGGCGAGCTCGTACTCCTCCGTGGGCCAGACCTCCTTCTGGATCTCCATCGGCACCCGGAACCAGCCGCCGTCGGGGTCGATCTGGGTGCGGTGCGCGATCAGCGCCCGGTCCCGGGTCTCGAAGAAGTCGGCGCACGGCACGAAGGTGGTGAGGGTGCGCTCCGCGCGCTCGAACTCATCCCAGCGCTTCAGCCACTCCCCGTACGGGGACTCCAGGCCGCGGTCCAGGAGGGCCTGGTGCAGGGCCTCGGTGCGGGGCCGGTTGAAGCCCTGGTTGTAGTAGACCTTCAGCGGCTGCCAGACCGGGCCGAACTCCTGCTCGGGGTACTTCTCGGCGTCGGTCGCCCCCTCGAACGCCACCATCGTGATCTTGTGGGTCATGATGTGGTCGGGGTGCGGGTAGCCACCGTTCTCGTCGTAGGTGGTGATCACCTGGGGGCGGAACGCGCGGATCGACTTCACGAGACGGCCGGCCGCCTTGTCGACGTCCTCCAGGGCGAAGCAGCCCTGCGGCAGGGGCGGCAGCGGGTCGCCCTCGGGGAGCCCGGAGTCCACGAAGCCCAGCCACTCCTGCTTGACACCCAGGATCTCGCGCGCCTCGTCCATCTCTTTGCGGCGCACCTCGTGGATGTTCTCCTCGATGTACGGGTCGCCCTGGAGCTTCGGGTTGAGGATGGAGCCGCGCTCGCCGCCCGTGCACGTCACGACGAGCACGTCCACCCCCTCGGACACGTACTTGGCCATGGTGGCCGCACCCTTGCTGGACTCGTCGTCGGGGTGGGCGTGCACTGCCATCAGGCGCAGCTGCTCAGTCAAGGCTGATCCTCAGTGATTGGTCATGTGGCTCGGCTTCTATAGTGACGGAATCGGCGCAGTGGCTATTCCGCCGTCCGGAGAACAGGACACGGACGGGGTGCGCGGGCGCGCCGGGCACGGACCGAGAGGAACGATCATGGGTGTGGCGGGCGAGAAGCTCCCCGAGGGCCGTTACGGCCGCTCCGCGGACGAGCGGACGGACCGCGGACTGAAGATCGTGGGTTCGGTGCTGGGTGTCGGCCTGCTCGCGCTGCTCGGCTGGTTCGGCTACCACCACGTCGGCGGGCAGTCGGTCAGCGGGGAGCTGATCAAGTTCGACCTCGCGGCGGCCGACCGGGTCGACGTGCACCTGGAGGTCCGCAAGCAGGACGGGGCCCGCGGCTACTGCACCGTGCGGGCGCTGGCGGTGGACGGCGCCGAGGTGGGCCGCAAGGAGTTCCGGTTCGACGAGCCGTCGAACCGCGTCGACCGGATCGTGAGCGTCCGTACCACGGAGCGGGCGACGTCGGCGGAGCTGCTGGGCTGCACGGCCGACTGAGGTCCTGTGGACCCGGGTCCCGTGAGGCGGGGCCCTGTGAGCCGGGGCCCTGTGGTCCAGTACCGGGGCGACACACCCGCCGAGGGTGGGAAGCGGTCCCGGGTCCGCCTCTGACCTGCGGAGTCGCAAATTCCGTGGGATACGTCCTCCCCCTTTGTCCGCGTCGTTGTTACGCTCGTGGTTTCGCCCTCCCGGGAAGGCCGCATCCTTACTGGTAGGGCGTTGCTTTGTATTCCCAGTACCGACGAGGAGCACCTGTGACCCAGACCAGCGAGAACGTCACCTGGCTCACCCAGGAGGCGTACAACCAGCTCAAGGCCGAGCTGGAGCACCTGTCTGGTCCCGCGCGAACCGAGATCGCTGCCAAGATCGCAGCTGCGCGTGAGGAGGGCGACCTGCGGGAGAACGGCGGGTACCACGCGGCCAAGGAAGAGCAGGGCAAGATGGAGCTCCGCGTGCGCCAGCTCACCCAGCTCCTGGAGCACGCGAAGGTCGGCGAGGCTCCGACCGACGCGGGCGTGGTGGCGCCCGGCATGGTCGTGACGATCGCGTTCGACGGCGACGAGGACGACACCCTGACGTTCCTCCTCGCTTCGCGCGAGTACGCCAGCGCGGACGTGGAGACGTACTCCCCGCAGTCCCCGCTGGGCAGCGGCGTGAACGGCAAGAAGGTCGGCGAGGACGCCCGGTACGAACTGCCGAACGGCAAGATGGCCTCCGTGCGCGTCCTGGACGCGAAGCCGTACCAGGGCTGACGCCCCTCTCGACGCCCGAAGGGCCGGCCCCGAGCGTGACGGGGCCGGCCCTTGGCCTTCGACGCGGGCGCGGTGCGGTCGCTGCGGAGGCCCGAGGAGCCCGCCTCGGGGCCGGAGGGCCGGATGCCCGAGGAGCCCGCCTCGGGGCCGGAGGGCCGGATGCCCGAGGAGCCCGCCTCAGGGCCGGAGGGCCGGATGCCCGAGGAGCCCGCCTCAGGGCCGGAGGGCCGGAGGGCCGGAGGGCCGGAGGGCCGGAGGGCCGGGGGCCCAGCAGGCCGCCACGCGCCACGGCCCCCAGGACGGCCGGACGGTGGAGGGCCGGACGGTGGAGGGCTGGACGGTGGAGGGCAGGTCGCCGTGGGCCCGTGGGGCCGCCCGGGTCAGGAGGCCGCCGAACGGTACTTCCGCACCGCCAGGGTGCGGAACACCGCGATGATCAGCAGTGACCAGGCGATGGACGCCACGACGGGGTGCTGCATGGGCCAGGCGTCGGACTGGGACACCCCCGGGTTGCCGAAGAGTTCCCGTGCGGCCTGGACGGTGGCGCTGAACGGGTTCCACTCCGCGACGTGCTGGAGCCACGGCGTCATCTGGGAGGAGTCCACGAACGCGATGGACACGAAGGTGACGGGGAACAGCCAGATCAGGCCGCCGGACGTGGCGGCCTCCGGGGTGCGCACGGACAGGCCGATGAGCGCACCGATCCAGGAGAACGCGTACCCCAGCAGGAGCAGCAGGGCGTAGGCGCCGAGTGCCTTGGGGATGCCCTCCTCGATGCGCCAGCCGACCAGCAGGGCGACGACGGTGAGGACGACGACGGTCAGAGTCGTCTGGACGAGGTCCGCGAGGGTGCGTCCGGTGAGGACGGCGCCGCGGGCCATGGGCAGGGACCTGAACCGGTCGACGAGGCCCTTGTGCATGTCGTCCGCGATGCCGGCGCCCGCGCCCGCCGTGGCGAAGGTGACGGTCTGCGCGAAGATGCCGGCCATCAGGAAGTTGCGGTAGACGGACGAGTCGGTGGTGCCGCCGATGGTCATGGAGCCGCCGAAGACGTAGCTGAACAGCACCACGAACATGATCGGCTGGATCAGCCCGAAGACGACCACCTCGGGGATCCTGACCATCCTGATCAGGTTCCTGCGGGCGACGACGAGGGAGTCGGCGACGGACCGGGCGTAAGCTCCGCGCCTGAGGCGCTCGACGGGCCGCCCGGTGTCGGTGAGGGTGGTCATCGCACAGTCTCCTTCTGCTCTCCGCCGTCCGTACGGGCCGCAGTGGCCGCAGTGTCCTCGGCCTCCGCCGCGTCCTCCTCGCCGTTGCCGGTGGGGGTCTCGGCCGCGTGGCCGGTGAGGGAGATGAACACGTCGTCGAGGGTGGGGCGGCGCAGCCCGATGTCGTCGATCTCGACGCCGCGCGCGTCGAGCTCGCGGATCACCTCGGCGAGCAGTCTGGCGCCGCCGGTGACGGGCACGGTCAGCCTGCGGGTGTGCTCCTCGACGGCCACGCCGGCGTCGGCCTGGCCGAAGCGGGCGAGGACCTCGCGGCCGGTGGGGATCTGCCCGGGCGTGTGGACGACCACCTCGACGCGTTCCCCGCCGGTACGGGCCTTGAGCTGGTCGGAGGTGCCGCGGGCGATGACCCGGCCGTGGTCGATCACGCAGATCTCATGGGCGAGGTGGTCGGCCTCCTCCAGGTACTGGGTGGTCAGCAGCAGAGTCGTCCCGCCGGCCACCAACTCCTGGATGACGTCCCACAGGGCCTGCCTGTTGCGCGGGTCGAGCCCGGTCGTGGGTTCGTCCATGAACATGACGGGCGGGGAGACGACGAGCGCGGCGGCCAGGTCGAGACGGCGGCGCATGCCGCCGGAGTAGGTCTTCACGGGCCGGTCGGCGGCGCCGGTGAGCTGGAACCGCTCCAGCAGCTCGGCGGCGCGCACCTTGGCCGCCTTCCCCGGCAACTGGTAGAGCTGCCCGACCATGTGCAGGTTCTCGCGGCCGGTGAGGTACTCGTCCACGGCGGCGAACTGGCCGGAGAGGCCGATGGAACGGCGTACCTCGTCGGGGTGCCTGAGGACGTCGACCCCCGCGACGACGGCCCGGCCGCTGTCGGGCCTCAGCAGTGTGGTGAGGACACGGACGGCAGTGGTCTTCCCTGCGCCGTTCGGCCCGAGAAGCCCGAGGACGGTGCCCTCCGGCACGTCCAGGTCCACGCCGTCCAGTGCTCGTACGTCGCCGAAGGTCTTGACCAGGCCCTCGGCGTGAATGGCGCCAGGCATGTACGCACTCCCCCTTACCTCCCGCGATGGCGGTGGCGATGGCGATGGGTCGTTTTGGGGCGATTCGCTAACCGCAGCTTAGGACGACCTCGGGGCGTCGACCCGGCGAACGGGAACAGCGGCCCACGCGACGGCGCAGGCCGACCGGAGCGGCGGGGCGAGAGGGGGCGGCGGCCGACACGGCGAACCTGGGGCAGGACGCAGAGGTGAGCCCTGCCTTGGAGGCATGGAGGCACGGAGGCATGGAGACCGGGCGCAGAGGTACGCAGGCCGGGGCAGGGGTGCCGCAGGCCGGCGGGCGGGGACGGCCCTGGCGGCAGTCGGGCGCGGCGCAGGCCGGCGGGCAGGGGCCGGCGCAGGCCCGGGGGCAGAGGCCGGCGCAGGCCCGGGGGCAGGGGCCGGCGCAGGCCGGGGGTCAGCCGATGACCGTGTAACCCGCCTTGTGCAGGGCCGCCTGGACGTCCGCGCAGTGGTCCGGGCCCTTGGTCTCCAGGTGCAGTTCCACCTCGACCTCGGTCAGCCCCAGCCGCGGGTCCGTCCGGACGTGGCCCACGTCCAGCACGTTCGCGTCCACGACGGTCAGCACGCCCAGCAGGTCGGCCAGCGCCCCCGGCCGGTCCGGCAGGCGCAGCCGCAGCGTGAGGTACCGACCGGCGGCCGCCATGCCGTGGCGCAGGATCCGCTGGAGCACGAGCGGGTCGACGTTGCCGCCCGACAGCACCGCCACGACGGGTCCCTCGAACGCCTCCGGTTCGCTCAGCAGTGCCGCGACGGGGCTGGCCCCGGCGGGTTCGACCACGAGCTTGGCCCGTTCCATGCACAGCAGCAGCGCCGACGACAGGGCGTCCTCAGACACGGTGCGGACCTCGTCGACCACGTCGCGCACCAGGTGGAACGGCACGTCGCCGGGGCGGCCCACCATGATCCCGTCGGCCATCGTCGACCCGCAGTGCACCGACACCGGCCGTCCCTTCGCCAGGGACTGCGGGTACGCGGCCGCGGCCTGCGCCTGCACGCCGACGACCCGCACGTCGGGCCGCAACGCCTTGACGGCGACGCCGATGCCGGCCGCGAGGCCACCGCCGCCCATGCCGACGACGATCGTCCGGACCTCGGGGCACTGCTCCAGGATCTCCAGGCCGACCGTGCCCTGCCCGGCGATGACGTCGGGGTGGTCGAAGGGGTGGATGAACACCGCGCCGGTGTCCCGTGCGTAGTCCTGCGCCGCGGCCAGCGTCTCGTCCACGACCTGCCCGGTGAGCCGCACTTCGGCGCCGTACTCGCGGGTCGCGGCGACCTTGGGCAGCGGCGCGCCGACGGGCATGAAGACGGTGGAGCGGACGCCGAGCAGGGAGGAGGCGAGGGCGACGCCCTGCGCGTGGTTGCCCGCCGACGCGGCGACCACCCCGGCGGCCCGCTCCTCCGGACGCAGCCCGGAGATCCGCACGTACGCGCCGCGCAGCTTGAAGGAGCCGGTGCGCTGGAGGTTCTCGCACTTCAGGTGCACCGGCCCGCCGACCAGCCCGGACAGGTGGCGGCTGCCTTCCAGCGGGGTCGTCCGGGCGACCCCCGCCAGCATCTTCCGGGCCCCCATGACGTCGTCGAGCAGGACGGCGGGCGGGGTGAGGTGCAAGGGGCGCGGGGTCCGGAAGGTCATGACAGCCAGTCTCGCAGCTCGCCGGGGCCCCTCAGCACCTCCGCGTCACGCCCCGGGGGCGCCGCGGGAACGGCTTCGGAAACGCTCTGGGAAGAGCTCGGTCTCGGATTCGACAGGGCCGGTACGCAGCGGCGACTTGGCGCGTACTCTGTCCCCCACCAAAACCGACCGCCGCACGAGAGAGCCTGCAGCCATGCCCACTTCCCAGGACATGACGACTACTGCGCTGTTCTCCCAGGGGGCGAGCCTTGAGCCCCCGGGTGACACCGCTCTTCTCGATGCCCTCCAGCACGAGGTGGCCGTCTTCGCCCGGCGGGCCGAGCAGACCCGCCTCGCCGGCACCGGTCAGCTCCGCAACTCGATGGACCGGGCCGCCTACCTGCTGCTGAACCGGCTCGACCAGGAAGGGCCCATGGGGGTGAAGGCCCTGGCGGCCGGCATGGGCATCGACTCCTCCACGGTGACCCGCCAGGTGGCGCCGCTCGTGGACACGGGCCTGGTGAAGCGCACCTCGCACCCGGAGGACGGGCGTGCGGTGGTGCTTCAGCTGTCGCCGCGCGGACAGGCCCGCCTGGAGGAGGTGCGGCTGTCCCGGCGGGACCTGATGGCACGGGTCACGGAGGGCTGGACGGCGGACGAGCGGGAGGCTTTCTGCACGCTGCTGACCCGCTTCAACTCGGCTCTCTCCGCACGTCAGACCGGACTGCCGGCAGTGGACCAGCCGGACCAGCCGTCGTCCTGACCCCGCCCGTCGCGACGGAACACGGCCGTTGACACACGAGTGGCGCCGCACCCCGGCGGGGGCGGCGCCACTCGTCGCGTGACGGGGTCGACTGCCGGGGCTATCCGAGCGCCTGGCGCAGGTCCTCCAGCAGGTCGTCGACGTTCTCGATGCCGACGGACAGCCGTACGAGGTCGCCGGGCACCTCCAGCGGGGAGCCGGCGGCGCTGGCGTGGGTCATGAGGTGCGGGTGCTCGATGAGCGACTCGACACCGCCCAGGGACTCGCCCAGGGTGAAGAGCTTCGCACGGTTGCAGACCTCGACGGCCGCCTGCTCGCCGCCGGCGACGCGGAAGGAGACCATGCCGCCGAAGTCGCGCATCTGCTTGGCGGCGACCTCGTGGCCCGGGTGCTCGGGCAGCCCCGGGTACAGGACCTGCGCGACCTTCGGGTGGCTGGTCAGCATGTCGGCGATGCGGGCGGCGTTCTGGCTGTGCCGGTCCATGCGCACCGCGAGGGTCTTGATCCCGCGCAGCACGATCCACGAGTCGAACGGCCCGGCCACGCCGCCCATCGCGTTCTGGTGGTAGGCGAGCTCCTCGCCCAGCCCCTCGTCGGCGGTGACGAGCGCGCCGCCGACCACGTCGGAGTGGCCGCCCATGTACTTGGTGAGGGAGTGCACGACGACGTCCGCGCCCAGCGACAGGGGCTGCTGGAGGTACGGCGAGGCGAAGGTGTTGTCGACGACGAGCCGTGCACCGGCGGTGCGGGCCACGTCGGCGAGCGCGGCGATGTCGCTGATGCCGAGCAGCGGGTTGGAGGGCGTCTCCACCCAGATGATCTTCGTGCGGTCGGTCACCGCGGCCCGCACCGACGCGGGGTCGGTGGTGTCGGCGACGGAGAACTCGACGCCCCAGCGCTGCAGCACCTTCGCGAAGAGGCGGAACGTGCCGCCGTAGGCGTCGTTCGGGATGACCAGGTGGTCGCCCGGCACGAGCAGGGTGCGCAGCAGCGTGTCCTCGGCGGCCAGGCCGGAGGCGAAGGCGAGGCCGCGGCGGCCGCCCTCCAGCGCCGCCAGGTTCTCCTCCAGCGCCGTACGGGTCGGGTTGGCGCTGCGGCTGTACTCGTAACCGCCGCGCAGCCCGCCCACACCGTCCTGCTTGTAGGTGGACACCTGGTAGATGGGCGGGACGACCGCGCCGGTCAGCGGGTCGGCGGTGTTGCCCGCATGGATGGCGCGGGTCTCGAAGTTCTGGTGGGTGTACGCGTCGTCGCTCATGCCACGAGAGTAATCCTGCGGCGGTGCCTACGGCCCGCAGTTGCCTTGAGCCGCGGCGGAGCCCGGCTGGTGCCGTCGTTCGAGGG
>NZ_MKXB01000124.1:23106-25376 GCF_001865245.1 Streptomyces sp. CC53
ACCGGGGCGGGCGGCCCGGGCGGGTGGCCGGCTTTTCCCCAGGCGGGCCATTGTCCACCGCCGCTCCGGTGTCCGCGGGGCCGTCCGGGACAATGGGCGCATGGTGGAGTTTCTCTGGTTTCTGATCGCGGTCGGCCTGATCGGCGCGGTCGTCGCGCCCTGGCTGTTGCGCCGCCGCTCCGGCGGCATTCGCCTGACCCAGCCGGGGGCGCCCGACGCGGCGGACCCGCTCGCCTACGGCTTCGTGCGCCAGGAGCTCCTGGACATCCGCACACCCGGTCCCGACCAGGACCTGATGGACGTGCTGGACGTCGTCCAGCGCACCCAGGACTGGCGGGCCGCGTCGCAGTTGCTCGCGGGCACGCCCAAGGAGGGCGAGGTGCGCTGGCAGCGGGTGCAGGCGTTCGCGGGAGCCGCGTCGCTGGAGCTCGCCCAGCAGCCGGGCGCGGGCGGCGCGTGGCTGCGGGCGTGGCGGGCCGAGGCGCCGAAGGACGCCGGTGGTGCCGCCGTGCACGCGGAGTTCCTGGTCCAGCAGGCGTGGCGCACGTCCACGTCGGGCACGGACGAGTTCCGCATCATCCTGGAGGAGGCCAGGAAGGTGTGCGGTGAAGCGGCCCTGCTGGCACCCGGCGACCCGGTCCCGTACATCACGGAGCTGGCGGTGGCCCGCGGCCTCGGCTACTCGCCTGAGGAGTTCGACCAGCTCTGGGCGAAGATCATCGACCGTGCTCCGCAGCACATGGGCGCGCACCTGGCGGCGCTGCACTACTGGTGCGAGAAGTGGCACGGGTCGCGGCAGGACGCGGACCGGTTCGCCACGGCCGCGGCGGCCCGCGCGCCGCAGGGCTCCCTGCTGGCCGCGCTGCCGCTCTTCGCGGTGTGGGAGCACCTGCCCGACCTGGCCATGGTCCGGGACTTCTTCGGTACGGAGGTGGTGTCGAAGGCGATGGACGGAGCGCTGTACGCGGTGCACTCGGCGGCCCCGGACGACCCGATGCTGGCCCACGTGCGCCACCTGCTGCTGCACTTCCTGGTGCGGGCCGAGCGGTGGTCGGAGGCGATGGAGCAGGTCGTACGGGTGGACGGCTACGTCGGCGCGCTGCCCTGGACGGTGAGCGAGGACCCGGCCGCGGAGTACGCCGTGTACCGCGCGCTGGCGGTGGCCGGCTACGAGGCCAACGGCGGTAGCCCGGCGACGCTGCTGCGCTGACGCCGGCAGAGCCCCCGGGGCAAGGGCAGGTGCCGGGGGGTCGGCGGCCCGTGACCGGTGGTGGCCCCGACCCGGTGAGGGGCGGGCGAGGGCTCGCCCACCACCGGAACCGGTCACCGGGCGGCTGAACCGCGGGTGCCGGCGGTGGTCACCCGGCGGGGTGGTGGCTCACGTACACCTTGCGCAGGGTCTCGTGGACGGTCCACGTGGTGCGGTCGCCCTCCCGTAGGACGACCATGTCGCCCGGACCGACACGGAGGGTCGGGCCGTCGGTCACCTCGATGGTGGCCGACCCGCTGACGACGACGAACACCTCGTCGGCCTCCGTGTCGGTGACGACGCCGGGTGTCATCTGCCAGATACCCCGGCAGGTCCGGCCGTCGGCCGACTCGTCGACCATCCGTCCGGAGACCTCGGGCCGACCGGAGACGACCTGCGCGGGGTCCAGCGGTTCGGGTGCCAGGTCGGCGTCAGGGGCGTGTACGGCAAAGCTGTGCTTCATGGGGCCGACCGTAGCCGTGCGGGGAGCCCCGGCGCCCCGGACAGGGTGTCGCGTGCGGGCCCGTCCCGCCGGACGATCCGCCGACCCGGCGCTCCGTCCGAGCCGACCACCGTGCCACCGCGCCGGTCACGACCGATCGCGGTGCGATCGCACCCCGCCCCGGACCGGCCCCACCCGGCCGCCCCGCCCCGCCCCGACCAGCCGCCGTGCGACCGAGCGCCCCAGAACCGACCACCGTGCGACCGCGCCGCACACGACCGGCCACTGTGCCGCCGCACCACACCGCACCCAACCGACCAACGTGCCCACCGCGCCGCACACGACCAACCACCGTGCGACCGCCCCCGCCCATGACCGGCCACCCGGCCACCCCGCCCGATCACGATGCGACCGGACCCCGCCCATGACCGGCCACCATGCGACGGCGCCGCGCCCCACCTGCTCGCGGTGCGCCTGTCGCATCCCGGCTCGCCCCCGCAGGCCCGCCGCACCCCCGACCGACCAGGAGGCCCGGCCCGCCGCCCCGTTCGCCGTGCCGGAGAGGCGGGGTGACCGCGG
>NZ_MKXB01000124.1:25630-35591 GCF_001865245.1 Streptomyces sp. CC53
CCCCCCACAGCTTTGCCATGTCCATTTCCGGACACGGGTTCCCGGGCGCCGTTCCGCTGACGTCGCACGGCAGGCACCATGTGACGGCACCGTCCGCCTACGCCCTGCCGCCACCGCCACGTACGCCGTCCCGCGACGCCGCCGCGCGGACGCCGTCACACGCCGACGCCCGCGGGAAGCCCCTGTCCGCGTTCCGTGGGGGGGGACTCTGCCCGATGGGCGCCACGCTGCGCGCTGCGCGTGCCTTCTTTCTCCTGGCGGGTTTCTACCTGCTCGGCCTCGCCATGATCGCCGCCCTCGCCGGGATCGACTGGGCCGCCGCGGTCTGGGCCCCGTCGAGCCTCGCGCTCAAGGTGTACGTCGTCAGTGCCGTCCTGGCGGTGCCCATCGTGCGCGGCATGTTCATGCTGCGCACCCCCAAGGGCGACCCCGCTCCCGGGGTGCTCGTCACCGAGCAGCAGGAGCCCCGCCTCTGGGGGGCCGTCCGGGAGCTGGCCGACGAGGTCGGCACGCGGGCTCCCGACGAGATCCGGCTGACCGCCGACATGAACGCCGCGGTCAGCGAGGACGCCCGCCTCCTCGGCCTGCTCGGCGGCACCCGCCGCCTCTACCTGGGTCTTCCCCTGATGGCGGGCCTCACCGAGGCGCAGCTCCGCTCCGTCCTGGCCCACGAGACGGGGCACTACGCGAACTCCGACACCCGCCTGTCCGCGATGACCGTCCGCGGCCGCGTACAGGTCGCCCGTACCATCGCGCACTTCGAGGAGCGGGCCGACAAGAAGGTCGACAGGGAGCGCACCCAGCAGGAGAAGAAGAACGCGAAGCGCGCCGCCAAGGGCAAGGCGGCCAAGGAGGTCGACACCGCCGGGGCGGGCATCACCTACCGGACGATGGCCAAGGTCTACCGGGCGTACGGCCGCTTCTACCTGCGGGCCACCCTGGCCTCCTCCCGCCGTCAGGAGCTGGCCGCCGACCTGGCGGCGGCCCGGATCGCGGGCCGCGACGCCACTGCCTCCGCGCTGCGTGAGCTCCCGGCCCTCTCCTCCGCGTACGACTTCTACATGGACTCGTACGCCACCCTCGGGGTCGGCGCCGGTCTGCTGCCGCTGCCGGGCGAGGTGTTCGGCGGCGTCCGCCACCTGCTGGCGGCCCGCGCCGGCGAGCTGGAGGAACTGCGCCGCGACCTGCCGACCGAGCCGGCGTCCCCGTACGACTCGCACCCACCGGTCGCCGAGCGCGTGGCCCGCCTGGAGGCGCTGCCCGACGACGGCCGCGGCCTGGAGGGGACCGGCCCGGCGCTCGGTCTTCTCGCGGACGCGCGGGCCGCGCTGGAGGCCGTCGAGAAGGTCGCGCTCACGCCGGAGGCACGGCGGCTGGAGCGCGTGGACTGGCCGGAGCTCGTGCGCCGTTCGATGGCCGTGTACGTGTCGCAGGGTGCGGAGCCCCTCCGGAAGGCCACCGCCGAGGTGACGGGCGCGAAGCCGTCGCTGGACGCGCTGCTCAACGCCGTGGACCTCGGCGTCGGCTGGGAGATCGCGGACCGGCTGCCCAAGTCGGAGGAGGCTCGGGCGGCCACGGGACGCGCGGCCCGCGAGTTCGCGCGCCCGGTGCTGTACCGCGGCCTGCGGGGGCTGGTCGTCAGCGAGCTGATCGCCCGGGGCGACGCCCGTTTCGAGCTGTCCTGGTCGGGCCCGGCGCAGCTGCGCCTCGCCGCCGGGTACGACGACGAGCTGGACGCGGCGCTGGAGGCCGCGGTCGACGACCGCCCGGACACGACCCGGCTCCGCAGGCTCCTCTCCCCCGCCGGCGCCTGAACGACGGGGTGGCCGCACGCACGGGCCACCCCACGTCCCGCCGCGTGCCCGCACGCACCGCCGCGTGCACCCGGCCGGGCACCACCGCGTGCCGCACGCGCCACCACGTGCAGAGAGGGCACCCGCCACCCGGACCCGAGAGCGTGCACCACCCCGTGCGGCGGGGCACGGACCGCCCGCGGGTGCGGCACAGCCCCGTGCGGTGCACGGCGCGACTCCCGCGTCCCGCCCCACCCCCACCTCCACCCCCACCTCCACCCCCCGAGGTACCTGTGAAAATCCTGCTCTGGGTCGTCGTGACCCCCGTCGTCCTGCTGGTCCTCGCGGTCGGCGTGTACTTCCTGTGGGCCATCGTCAGCGGCCTCATCGAGGGCTGGCGCGAAGGCTCCGCCCACGACCCGGAGGCCGAGGAGGCCGACCGGGAGGCACGGGAGGCAGCCGAGCGGTCCGCCGCGATGGGCCTGCTGCCGCCGGAGCGGCAGCACACGGAGCTGGCCTTCCCCGACGCCCCCGCCCTGACGGTGGCGATGGCCGCCGCCCGCGCGGGCGACTGGAAGCCCGCCGCGGACCTGTTCGACGAGACGGCGTCGTCCCGCGCCTGGGAGCGCCGGGCCTGCCATGCGGAGCGGCTGGGGAAGGTCGCCGCCGACGACGACACCTGGCTGGTGGCCTGGGAGGAGGCGCGCCCCGACGACCCGGGGGCGGCGCTGGTCCGGGCCCGCAGTTCGGTGCGGCTGGCGTGGAACGTCCGGGGCGGGAAGCGTGCCGAGTACACGTCGAGCGAGCAGTTCGAGGGCTTCCACCGCACCCTGGCCCGCACCCGGCACGAGCACGCCCGCGCGGCCGAGCTGGCGGTGCCCGGGGACCCGTGCCCGTACGTAGGCGCGATCTGGACGGCCATCGGCCTCGGCCTGCCGCACGAGGAGATGCACCGCATCTGGCAGGAGATCACCAGCCGCGACCCGTACCACTACGAGGCGCACTTCGCGGCCCTCCAGTACTGGTGCGGCAAGTGGCGCGGTTCGGAGGAACTGGCGAGGGCGTTCGCGGTCAAGGAGGCGGCGCAGGCGCCCCTCGGCACGCTGATGCGGGTCTTCCCGCTGATCGCCCACTTCGAGCACGACTCCTCGGACACGACCGACGTGGACCGCACCCCGGAGATGTACGCCGCGGTGGACGCGGCCCTCGCCGACGCGGCCGCCGCCGACCCGGACCACCCGCGTCTGCCGGAGGTCCGGCACCTGCTGGGCTACTACCTGAACCTCCAGGGCCGCTGGGAGGCGTCGGCCGAGCAGTTCCGCCTGGTCGACGGCTACGCGGGCGCGCTGCCGTGGCGCTATCGCGGGGACCCGGCGGGCGAGTACTGCCGGGTGCGCGACGAGAGCGTGGCCAAGGCGGCGGAGGCCGCGCAGGCGGCTTCCGGCGGGGAAGGGGCCTGACGGTGGACTTCATCCAGGGCGCGGTCATCGCGGGCTGCGTCGGGGTCGGCGTGCTGGTGTACCGCCGTGTCGCGGGAGGCACGGGGGACGGCGGCGCCCGGGCCGCCCGGGAGGCGGAGGCGCTGGGCCTGCTCCCGGCGTCCCGCCAGAACACGCTGCTGCCCGGCCCCGACCCGGCCCTCCAGGGTGCCCTGGCGGCCGCGGCGCGGGGTAACGGGGAGCCGGCGGCGCGGCTCATGGCCGCCACCCGGGAGCGGCGCGACTGGCAGCGCCGCTCCCGGGTGGCGTCGTACCTGGCCAAGGCGGCCGTCGAGGGCGACGGCGGCTGGCTCGACGCCTGGGAGGCGGCGGCGGGCCCCGACGATCCGGACGTGGCGGTGGTGCGCGTCGAGTTCACCATCCAGCTGGCCGGGGCGCTGCGCGGCTCGGACTGGGCGAAGAACACGACGGACGAGCAGTTCGCCGGCTTCTTCCGGGTCCTGCCGCAGGCCGTGGAGCGGATCCAGCGGGCGGCGGAGCTGAACCCCGGCGACCCGACGCCGTACATCAGCGAGATGGCCGTCGCCCGCGGCCTGAACTACCCCCACGGCGACGTGCGCCGCATCTGGAAGACGATCACCCGCCTCGACCCGTACAACTATCCGGCGCACATCGTTGCACTGCCCTACTGGTACGCCCGCTGGCACGGCTCCGACGAGCTGGCCGCGTCGTTCGCCCGGGAGGCCGCCGAGCAGGCGCCGGCGGGGACGCTGCTGCGGATGCTGCCGCTGATCGTCTGGTGGGACCACCGGGACGACGGCGCGAAGGAGGCGGACTTCCGCACGCCGGAGCTGGTCGCGATGGTCGACGCGGCCCTGGTGGACGCGGCGGCCGCGCCGCCGGACCACCCGGACCTGCCGAGGGCCCGCCACCTGCTGGCGTACTTCCTGGCCCGCCAGGGCAGGTGGGAGGCGGCGCTGGAGCTGTTCCGCCTGGTGGACGGCCACGTGGGGGCGGCCCCGTGGAGCCAGTACGACTTCCCCGCGGTGGCCTACTGCCAGTGGCGCGACCGGGCGGTACGGCACGCCGGCAGGCGCTGAGGAATCCTGCGGGCGGTCCGCACGTTCCGTACAGACAAGGACCGCTCGAAGGAGAAGCCTCCATGTTCCTGTACCGCCGTACCCCTGAGCTGCCGACTCCGGAACAGGCGCTGAAAGGCCGCGCGGAGCCCGAGTTCGACGTCCCCGAGCAGCACACGGTCCTCGGCAACCCCCTGCAGGGCCCGTATCCGGAGGGCCTGGAGGTGGCCGACTTCGGGCTGGGCTGCTTCTGGGGCGCGGAGCGCAGGTTCTGGCAGACGCCGGGCGTCTGGACGACGCTGGTCGGCTACCAGGGCGGCCACACCGAGAACCCGGTGTACGAGGAGGTCTGCTCGGGCCTGACCGGCCACACGGAGGCCGTCCGCGTGGTCTACGACCCGCGGAAGGTGTCGCACGAGACGCTGCTGAAGGTCTTCTGGGAGTCCCACGACCCGACGCAGGGCTTCCGGCAGGGCAACGACGTGGGCACGCAGTACCGCTCGGCGGTGTACACCCACACCGCGGCCCAGGCGCAGGCGGCGGAGGCGAGCCGCGAGGCGTACCAGAAGGTCCTGACGGGCTCCGGCTACGGCACGATCACCACGGAGATCCTCCCGGCGGAGGGCCGCCCCTTCTACCCGGCGGAGCCGTACCACCAGCAGTACCTCGACAAGAACCCGGCCGGCTACTGCGGCATCGGCGGGACGGGGGTGTCCTGCCCGGTGGGCGTGGCGACGGCGGAGGGCTGAGCTGCGGCAGCCCCTTCTCATAGAAGTTCGCCGGCGGCCTGGCCGGACACAAGTACGCCTTGGACGCCATCCTCACGGCAACGGCCCTGCGCGCCGCCCGGCCGGTGACCGTCCTCACCTCGGATCCGGAAGACATCACCTTGCTGTGCGGAGGCAGGGCCACCGTCGTCAAGGTCTGAGCGGCCGCGCTGGTGGCAGGCCGGCGGCCGGAAGGTGACACCGCCCGAGCACGGTCGTCCTTCCGACGCCCGGACGAGCGGGCAGTCGTACAGGACCCGGAGGCCGTTCGGCGCTGTTTCAGGAGATCTGGCCGAAGATCTGTGCGAGGCGAAGGCCGAAGGCGGTGAGGAAGCGCCGAGCCCGCGGTCAGGCCGGACCCGCCGCGATACCCCGCGCTTCTTGAAGAGCAGCGTCCGCCTCCGTGATCACGATCTACGGCTGGAGTGTTGAGCAGCCGCGGAGGAACGTACGGCTGGCTCCGCGTCGGCGGACGGTCGGGCGGAGACCGCCAGGGCGCTCGGGGCGGTGACCACCGCACCGGGCGCCGCCGGGGGCGGGCCGGGCGCCTGCCGGGCCCGGTCGGCGCCGTGCCCGGCCGGTACGGGACGCGCGAGGGCGGCGGTGCCCCGGGTGCACCGCCGCCCTCGTCCGTACCCGTGCAGGTGGCGCTTACAGCGCCGAGCCGGCCTTCCAGGCGGACCAGTTCATGTTCCAGCCGTTGAGGCCGTTGCTCGGCTGGATGGTCTTGTCCTTGGAGTTCTTGACGATGACCACGTCGCCGATGAGGGAGTTGTCGTAGAACCACGCCCCGGGCTGGTTCGGGTCGTTCGCGCCCTTCACGTCGTTGAGGCCCACGCAGCCGTGGCTCGTGTTGACGTTGCCGAAGACGGAGTCGGAGCCCCAGTAGTTGCCGTGGATGAAGGTGCCGGACGTGGACAGCCGCATGGCGTGCGGGACGTCCTTGATGTCGTACTCGCCCTTGCCGTCGTCGTCGGTGAAGCCGACCGTGGCGCCGTTCATCCGGGTCTCCTTGAACTTCTCGGAGATCACCATCTGGCCGTTGTAGGTGGGGGTCTCCGGGGAGCCCGCGGAGATCGGGATGGTCTTGATCGTCTTGCCGTCGCGGACGACGGTCATGGTCTTCTTCGCGACGTCGACGGTCGACACCTGGCTGCGGCCGACGGTGAAGGTGACGGTCTTCTCCTGGACGCCGTAGACGCCCGGGGCGCCCTCCACGCCGTCCAGCTTCAGCTTCAGGGTGACCGTGGAGCCGGCCTGCCAGTACTGGTCGGGGCGGAAGTCGAGGCGCTGGGAGTTGAACCAGTGACCGACGATCTCCTGGCCGCTCGTGGAGGACACCTCGACGGCGGCCTGCACGGCCTTCTTGTCGGTGATCGGCTTGTTGAAGTTGATCGACACCGGCATGCCGACGCCGACCTTGGAGCCGTCCTCCGGTGTGAAGTAGCCGATGAAGCTGTTGGCCTCGGAGACGGTGGAGAAGGAAGCGTTCTCGTGGGCTTCGCGGCCCTCGGCGTCCGCCGCGGTAGCCGTGATCTTGTACGTGGTGGAGCGCTTGAGCTGACCGGCCGGCTCCCAGCTGGCGCCGTCCGCGCTGATCTTGCCCTCGACGGCGGTGCCGTCGGCCGAGGTCATGGTGACCTCGGTGAGCTTGCCGTCGGCGACGGTCACCTTGGTGCCGTTGTTGATGCTGACGTTGTCGGCGCCGTTCTTGGGGGCGATGTCTATTCGGGCCTGCGACGTCTTCTGCGCGGCGGCCTCGTCGACCTGCTTCTGGGAGGTGCCCGGACTCTGGCTGCTGCTGGTGTCGCCGCCCGCGCCGTCCGCCGTGGCGTCGCCGTCGTTGCAGGCGGTGAGCACGAGCACACCGCTGAGCAGTGCGGACGCAGCCACCAGGCCCCTGCGCCGCTTGCTGTCCGTCATCACACGCTTCTCCATGGTTGCGGCTTCCCTGCCAACTCTTCCCAGAACACCCATGACACCCGCTCCGGTTCCGCACGGGACCGCGATGTGGGCAACACCACTGATCGACGCTCCGGCGCGGGGCCCGGTTCCCCGGTACAGACGTGACCCCGGACACGCGCCCGGCGGGCGCACGGTCCGGGGTCGTCCCAGCGTACGGGCAAGGGCCGCGGCGCCGGCACCCCGCACCGTTCCGACGGCCGGCGGGGCTACCGCCCGCGCGGCTCCCCCTGCGCTTCCTCCTCTTCCTCGTCCTCCTCCTCGGCGGTCTCGTCGTCCAGGTCCCACGCCTCCACGTCCGGGTCGTAGTCCGCCTGCTCGCTGCTCCAGGACGCCTGGACGAGTTCCACGCCCGGCATCTCGCCGAGCATCTGGAAGGGCTCGACCAGGTACGCGAGAGCTTCCGCTTCGTCGCCGCGGACGGCCGTCCTGGCGTGGGCGCGCTCCTCCTCGGGCATGAACTCGTCGTCCTCGATCCGTTGCAGAGCGGCGTCGGTGAGCTCGCTCAGCTCGGTGACCTCCAGCACCAGGTCGACGCGAAGTCGCACATACCGTGATGTCTCCACAGGGCTCATATGACGGAGCGTAAGCCGCCGAATCCGCGACTTTCCCGCGACCCGCTGCGTTCACTAGCATCGGAACCCCACCAATTCTCGGTTCCGCAAGGGGATCTGAACCTGTGTCCGCTGCACGCCGACCTCTGCTGACCGCCACCGCCGCCGGGACGCTGCTCGGCGCCCTGTGGTTCGTTCCCTCGGCGAACGCCACCGGCGACCGGCTGCCCTCCACGACGGGCCCCGCGAGGGCCTCCGCGGCCCCCCAGGAGCCCACGGGGACGGAGAAGCGGGAGCTGCGACTGGCCGAGACCGGCAGCCCCGACACCACTCCGTACGTCATCGGCGGCACCGGGCTCCTGGCCGCGGGCGCCGGCCTGGTGGCCTCCGCGATGCGCCGCGGGGCGCACACCGCGCGCTGACAGCGGCGGTGTGCGCCCCGCGGGGAGCCTGCGACCGGCGTTACGCCAGGGCGCCGGTGACCTGCTCGACGGCGGCGACCAGCTTCCCTTCCCGTACGAAGGCGTCGGCGGCCTCCAGGTCGGGCGCGAGGAACCGGTCCGGGCCGGGCCCCTGGACCCCTGCGGCCCGCAGCGCGTCGATGGCGGCGCGGGAGGCGGGGGCGGGGGTCAGCGTGTCGCGCAGCTCGACGGCCCGGGTCGCCGCGTACAGCTCGATGGCGAGGACGCGGTTGAGGTTGCCGACGGCGGTGCGCAGCTTCCGGGCTGCCGACCAGCCCATGGAGACGTGGTCCTCCTGCATCGCGGAGGACGGGATGGAGTCGGCGGACGCCGGTACCGCCAGCCGCTTCAGCTCGCTGACCAGGGCGGCCTGGGTGTACTGGGCGATCATGAGGCCCGAGTCCACGCCGGCGTCGTCGGCGAGGAAGGGCGGCAGACCGTGGCTGCGGTTCTTGTCGAGGAGCCGGTCGGTGCGGCGCTCGGCGATGGAGGCGAGGTCGGCGGCGGCGATGGCGAGGAAGTCCAGGACGTACGCCACGGGCGCGCCGTGGAAGTTGCCGTTGGACTCGACGCGGCCGTCGGGGAGGACGACGGGGTTGTCGACGGCGGCGGCCAGCTCGCGCTCGGCGACCCGCCGGGCGTGGGCGAGGGTGTCGCGTCCGGCGCCGGCGACCTGTGGGGCGCAGCGCACCGAGTAGGCGTCCTGGACGCGCGGGGCCTCGTCGGCCTGGAAGTGGCCGACCAGCCCGGAGCCCTTCAGGACGGCCAGCATGTTGGCCGCGGCCGCGGCCTGGCCGGGGTGGGGGCGGATGGCGTGCAGTTCGGGGCGGAGGACCTTGTCCGTGCCGAGCAGCGCTTCGAGGCTGAGGGCGGCGGTGATGTCGGCCGTCTTGTACAGCTGCTCCAGGTCGGCGAGGGCCATGACCAGCATGCCCAGCATGCCGTCGGTTCCGTTGAGGAGGGCCAGCCCCTCCTTCTCGCGCAGTTCGACGGGGGTGATGCCGTGGGCGGCGAGCAGCTCGGCGGCGGGGCGCACGGTGCCGTCGGGGCCTTCGGCGTCGCCCTCCCCCATGAGCGCGAGGGCGCAGTGGGAGAGCGGTGCGAGGTCGCCGGAGCAGCCGAGGGAGCCGTACTCGTGGACGACGGGGGTGATGCCGGCGTTCAGGACGGCGGCCATGGTCTGCGCGACTTCGGGGCGGACCCCGGTGTGGCCGGACGCGACGGTCTTGAGGCGCAGGAACATCAGGGCGCGGACGACCTCGCGCTCGACGCGCGGGCCGAGGCCGGCCGCGTGCGAGCGGACGATGTTGCGCTGGAGGCGGCCCCGCAGTTCCTGGCCGATGTGCCGTGTGGCGAGCGCCCCGAACCCGGTCGACACGCCGTACACCGGCTCGGGCTTGGCGGCGAGGGCGTCCACGATCTCCCGGGCGTGCGCGAGCGCGTCGAGGGCTTCCCGGGAGAGCTCGACGCGGGCGTTGCCACGGGCGACGGCGATGACGTCGGCGGCGGTGGTACCGGACGTCCCCACCACGACAGTGTGCATATCCATATTCAGCAGCCTACGGATTGAATCCCTTCATGTCACTACCCTGCCGGAGGCCCGCCCCTTACCACCGGGCCCACAGGCGGGCGCACCCCTCGGGCCGGCCTCTCCTGTCCCGGCCGCCTCCCACCCCGACTCCCGCTCGCTCCGGCCGCCTGCCTCCCGCCGGGCCGCGACCACAGCCCCGTACGCTCCGTCACCCCTCCCGGTCCGGCTCCCCCTCCGGTGCCTCCCCTAACGCCGCGCCCCTCTCCGGCGCCGAACGCGGGGCCTCCACCGGCAGGCTTCCCGACTGCGTCCCCGTGCCGGGCTGTCCGTCCGCGCCCGGCGCGGTCCGCGCCGGGGGCGCTTCCAGCGGCCCGG
>NZ_MKXB01000125.1 GCF_001865245.1 Streptomyces sp. CC53
TCCTGGGCGGCGTGGGCGACCAGGTCCTCGGTCTGGTGGGCCCCGAGCGGTCCGCCCTGCCCGGCCCGCCGGGGCCGCGCGGCGCCGACCGGGCCCGCCCGCCGTGGGACGCCGAGGACCGGCAGGGCCCCGGTGCGCGCCGCGCGCCGGCCGACGGGGGCGGGCCCGCCGACGGCTGGGGGTCCGATCCCCAGGAGGTGCGCGAGCCGACCCGCGTCGAGTCCGGCCGGGAACGGCGGCAGGAGCGGGACAGGACCGGGGCCCGCGGCGCCGACCGGGACGGCGCCGCCTACGGCCAGGACGGCCCGTACGGCGGCGACACCCACGGCGGCCCGGGCCGCGGCGACCGCCCGTACGCCGAGGACCGCGTCCGCGGCCGGGGCGAACCGCACGGTGGGTACGGCGGGGACGGCTCGTACGACGGGGGCGGTGGGTACGGCGAGGACCGGCCCCGCGGCCGGCACCGGTCGTACGGCGACGGCGACCGCGGGTACGACACGGACCGTGCCGCCGACGGCGCCCCGTACCGGGACGACCCCGACGACCGCGGCGGCTCCGCGCCGGACCGACTCGTGCGGCACCCCGGTGGCGGCCCGCCCGGCGACGGCGGCGGAGCGTACGGCGGACGGTACGACGAGCGCGACCCTTACGGCGACGGCGATCCGTACGGCGGAAGCGCCCGCGACGCAGCCGCGCCCGGCGGAGCCGCGCGCCCCAGCGCCGACTTCGACGACTGGGACGACGAGTGAGCGGCCCGCCGACCCCGGCTTCCCCCGGGGCCCCCACCCCGGCCGTGTCCCCGGCCCCGGCTCCGCCCTCGGGCCCTGCCCCGCCCCGGCCCCCGGCCTCCTCCGCGACCCCGGCCGTGTCCCCGCCCCCGGCGGCGTCCGCGTCCGCCCCGTCCCCGGAACCGGCCGGGACCGCGGGGCAGGGGGTCGCGCCCCCGCAGGAGGTGCGGCTCATGGCCGAGCGCATGCTGGCCGACGTCCGCGAGGACATCGGACGCGCCGACACCAAGGCGGCCGTCCTCCTGTCCGGCGCGCTCGCCTTCCTCGCCGTCGTCTTCACCCGCGAACCCGCACCGCTGTCCGGGGGCGGCGCCCGCGTCGTGCTCGTCGCCCTCGGCGGCGCGTCCTGGGGCGCGGGGATGCTGATGCTCGTCGCGGTCGTGCTGCCGCGCACCCGCATAGGAGCCGACCGGACCCTGCTGCGCGACCTGGCCTCCGGCGCACCCGCCGGGGCGCTCCGGGACCGGCTCGCCCGGGCGGGCGCCGACCCCGCCGGCTGGCTTCTCGACCAGGCGGGCGTGCACGGCCAGGTCCTGGCCGCCAAGTACCGCTGGCTGCGCGCAGGCGTGCTGTGCCTGGCGCTCGGCCTGGCGCTGGCCCTCCTCGGTGAACTGTGGTGAGAGAGACGATGCGACTGACCGGCACCGGACGGGCGGCGGCGGCCGCCGCCCTGTCCCTCCCCCTGCTCCTGTCCCTCGCGGCGCCGTCGCCCGCCCGGACCCCCGCCGCGCCCCCGGCCGCGCCCGCGGCACCCGCCGAGGGCTCCGACCCCATCGACTTCGCCATCGTCGTCGACCAGTCCGACAGCCTGTCCGACACCGACCTGGCCCGCGAGGTCGACGCCGCCTCCCTGCTCGCCCAGGGCGAGCTGTCCGAACGCTCCCGCGCCGCCGTCATCGGCTTCGGCAGCTCCGAGAAGCCCGGCCAGTCACCCGTGCGCGAAGCGTGCCCGCTGACCACCGCCGACACCGCGGGACGCCAGCGCCTCAGCGACTGCGTGCGGGAACTGTCCCGCCGCGACCCCGCCCGGATGGGCCCCGGCACGGACTTCCCCGCCGCCGTCCGCCAGGCCGTCGACCGCCTCACCGAGAAGGCCGACCCCGCCGTCCCCAAGGTGGTGTTCCTCCTCACCGACGGCAGGCTCGACGTCGGCGACAGCCCCGAGTACGGCACCGACCGCAGCAGCAGGCAGGCCAACGGCCAGAAGAGGCTCGCCGACGAACTCGCCCGCGCCCGCCGCGAGAAGGTCCAGATCTGGCCCCTCGGCTTCGGCAGCGGCATCGACCGGGCCGCCCTCACCGGCATGGCCGAGGGAGGCTACCGCGGCGGCTGCGCCGACCTGCCGTCCGCCACCCCGCGGATGCGGGTCGTCGCCGACTCGGCCGGCATCGACAAGGCACTCCAGGAGACGTTCGCCGCCGCCCGCTGCGCCAGCGTCTCCGACGGCGACCGGGGCCGCCCGCCGGGCGACCTCCACGTGACGATCCCGCCCATCGCCACCGACGGCACCATCACCGTCAGCAAACACGACCCGAAGGTGACCGTCACCTACTACGACCCGCAGGGGCGGAAGGTGCCCACCCAGGGCCCCTTCGACGGCTCCACCTTCGAACTCAGCGGCCAGGACGGGCCCGTGGAGGCCCTCCGGGTGAAGAACCCGCTCCCGGGCCGCTGGCGCGCCCACGTCGAGGCACCCGAGGGCCACCGCGACCGCGAGGTCGCCGTGCGGGCCATCTGGCAGGGCCGGCTGCGCTCCACCGTCACCCTCGACCCGGCCTCGCCGCGCCCCGGCGAGAAGACCGTCGTCGAGGTGCGGATGCAGACCCGGCGCGGCGTCGTCGTCACCGACCCCGCCCAGCTCGCCGGGATCAAGGTCACCGCGCGGCTCGCCGGCGACGGCTTCACCCCTGTCGACGTGCCCCTCGCCGACGACGGCCGGGCCCCCGACCGCGAGGCGGCGGACGTGCGGTTCACCGGCACCGTCACGGTCCCCGCCGGAGCGACCGGCGCGCTGCGCCTCACCACCCTCATGGCGGCCCCCGGCGTCACCTCCGACCAGCGCCCGCTGCACGCCCGCACCAGCAGCGGCACACCACCCGTCACCGCCGGACTGACCCTCGACCGGGCCACCGTCCACCCCGGAGGCAGCGTCGGCGGCACCCTGGCCGTCACCAACAACGACAGCGCCCCGCACACACTGCGCCTCGCCCTCGCCGACCAGGCCGACGGCGCCGCACTGCGCGTCGAACCGGCCACCGTCACGGTCGGCCCGGGCCGCCGGGAGAACGTGCGGGTGACCCTCACCGTCGGCGCCGACTCCCCCCTCGGGGACATCGGCGGCCAGGTCGCCGTCGTCGACACCGGCGACGGCGACCGCGCCTTGGACACCGCGTTCGTCGACGTACGGGTCGACGCACCGCCCACCTGGTGGGAGACCTGGCGGATCGCCGTCCTCGGCGCAGCCGTCGCCGTCCTCGTCGTCGGCACGGTGGTGGCGTTGCGGCTGAAGGCCCGCGCCCGCCGCCGCGACCTCACCGGGATGGTCCTCGAACTGCGCGGCGACGGCCGCCACCTCGGCGAACTCACCGTAAGGGCCGGGCAGACCCAGGGCGGCGCCTTCCACTTCACCGCCGACCGGGTCCGCGGCACCACCCCCGACATCCAGCGGGCCACGGCCGGCGCGCCCGGCGCCCACGCGCTGCGGCGCACCGGCAGCGGCGAGCTGCGGCTGCGGCCGCACCGGGGCCGCGAGCAACCCGTACGGCCCGGGGAGCCCGCCGGGCTCGACGACGGCCTGGAACTCGTCGTCCACGACCGCGCCGCGGGCCGCGCGACCGACCGCGACGCCCTCCGCACGGCACCGGGCCGCCCACCCGCGGCGGACCACGTCGCGGCCGGCGGCACCTGGCGCGCCCGGGTGCCCTTCGCCCGCGGCACCGGCGGGGGC
>NZ_MKXB01000126.1 GCF_001865245.1 Streptomyces sp. CC53
CCCCCGCCGCCCGCCCGCCCCGACGCACGCCCTTCCGGGCGGCCGGGTCTCTGCCCGACGGGCCGGGCGGCGGCGGTCCGCGGGCCCGCGACGACCGCGGTGGCGGCCCTCCGCTTCAGTGCGGCTCCCCCGGTCCTTCAGTGGCGTCGGGCACGGTGCTCATCATCAAGCGCACGTGCCCAGCCAGCGTTCCGCAGAGCCGCCGGACACCGTCGCAGAGGATTCCATGGACACCTTCACCGCACCGTCCCCTTCCTTCCTCGGCTCCCACCACCTGGTCCACAGGCCGCTCAGCCCCGAGGCCTTCCTTCTCACGGCGACCGCCCCCATTCGGCAGGACTTCGCGCTCTCCGCCCAGCTCCCCGACCACCGCGCACCCCTCGACGACTCGGGACCGGGGTACCACGACCTGGCGTTCCCCCTGGAGTCGCTGCGCCGCACCATGCTGTTCGCCGCCCGCCGGTACTTCCGCGTGCCGGCGGGCCGGCTCCCCCGGGTGGTCTCCGGCAGCGCCGCGATCACGGACCTGGACGCCTGGCGCCACGGCGGCGGGCGACCGGGGATCGCGCTCGACCTCGGCATGACGCCGCTCGACGTCGTGGACGGCGTGCCGCGCGGCCTGGAGGCCGAGGCCGCCGTGTCGATCGACGGCCGGCGCTGCGGCACGGCCTCGGCGCGGCTGCTCTTCCCCGCCGGACCTCCGCGCCCCGGCCGCCCCGCGCCCGGCCGCGGAGAGGGCCGGGCGTCCACGGCGGTCCGGCGCGGCGGCCCGGACGCCGCAGGCGGGCACCGGCCTCAGCGGGCGGACCACCCCGGCGTCCGGGAGCCGCACGTCGGTCCGGCCGGGCGGGCGGAAGGGGGCGGCGGGCTGGTCTTCCCCGTCCGTACGGGCGGGGCCGCCGAGGCGCCCGGCGTCGTGCCGCCGACCCTGTTCGTGGCGGCGTCCCGGCAGGTGGGGCGGCTCGCCGCCGCGGAGCTGTGCGGCTTCGTCCCGTCGTACGCCGTGCTGTCCCGGTGGGAGGCGTCGTTCCCGGACCCCGCCGAACCCGGGACCCCGCTGCGCTGCACGGTGCGCCAGGCCACAGCCGGCGGCGGGCGTGCGGACGGCCGGGTGTCCCGCGACGCGGCGGGGCGACCGGTGGCCGACCTGCGGTTGACGTTCCTCCAGGGCAGCCGGGTCGTGGCGCGCGTCTCCGCGGCCGTGTCGCAGGACTGCTGATGCCCGCGATGCGGTACCGCGTCCTCGGCCCCGTGCACCTGTCGCCCCGTACGCCGTCCGCGGCCAAACCGCGCGCGGTCCTGGCCACGCTGCTGGCGCGGGGCAACACGGTCGTGTCGACCCACACCCTGATCGACGAGCTGTGGGGCGCCGCACCCCCGCGCACGGCCACCACCACCCTCCAGGTCTACGTCTCCCAGCTCCGCAAGGCGCTGCTGCCGCCCGCGGGCGGGGCTCCGGCGGGGCAGGACGCGGCGCAGCCGCTGCTCACCCGTCCCCCCGGCTACCTGATGCGGGTCGCGCCGGACGAACTGGACCTCTGCGCCTTCGAGTCGCTGCGTGCCGAAGGACGCGCCGCGTACGCCGAAGGCCGGTACGAGGACGCCTCACGGGCGCTGCGCGAGGCGCTGGGGCTGTGGACGGGGCCGGCCCTGTCGGGCGTCCCGCACGGGGCGTCGCTGGAGGCCGCCGCGATCCGGCTGAACGAGCTGCGCGTCGAGGTGCTGGAGCAGCGGATCTCCGCGGACCTCCGGTCGGGGCTGCACCGGGAGCTGACCGGCGAGCTGATGGCGCTGGCACACGAGCATCCGCTGCGGGAGGCGCTGCACGGCCACCTCATGGTGGCCCTCTACCGGTCGGGCCGGCAGTCCGACGCCCTGCGGGCCTACCAGCGTGCCCGCCGCTCGCTCGTCGACGAGCTGGGCGTGGAGCCCGGGCCGACGCTGAGCGGCCTCCAGCGGCGGATCCTGGCCTCCGACCCGGCGCTGGCCCGGTACGGGCGGCAGGACGGCCGACCGCCGACGGTCCGCGGCCAGGTCCCCCGGCCGGCCGAGCCGGATCCGGAGGAGGCGGGCCCCATCGTGTGGCTGCCGCCGGACGCCGGCGACCTCACGGGCCGCGGGGAGGAACTGGCCCTCTGCCACCGGCTGACGGGCGGCGGCGCGCACGGCCGGAGGGCGCTGCTGGTGGTGTCGGGGCCGGCCGGCGCGGGGAAGACGGCGCTGGCGGTCCGGCTGGCGCACGACGCCGCCGACCGGTTCCCCGACGGGCGGGTCCTGGTGGCGCTGCGGGATCCGGACGGGCGGGCCGCCGCACCCGGCACCGTCCTGGCGACGCTGCTCCGCCGTCTCGGGGGGCCACGGGCGGCGGAACGCGGGGAGGGGCCGGGGGCGGGACCGCCGCCGTCGTCCGCGGCGGAGCTCGCGGAGCTGCTGCACCGGCGCACGGCGGGCCGCCGGATGCTCGTCGTGCTGGACGACGCCGTCTCGGAGACGCAGGTCAGGCCGGTGCTGTCGGCCCTGCCGGACACCACCGTGGTGGTGACGAGCCGTCAGGTCCTGGGGGCGCTGGAGGGCGCCGGGCGGCTGGCCCTCGACGTGCTGGCCCCGCAGGCGGCCGCAGCGCTGCTCACCGCGTGCGGAGGCCCCCGCATGGGGGACGACCCCGACGCGGTGGCCGAGATCGCCCGGCTCTGCGGCCGGCTGCCGCTGGCCCTGCGGGTGGCGGCCGCCGGGCTCGCGGCCCGCCCGCACTGGACCGCCGCCGGGCTGGCGGGGCGGCTGCGTGACGAGCGGACCCGGCTGGGCGCGCTGGCGCTCGGCGACCTCGACGTGCGGAGCAGCCTGCTGGCCGCCTACCACGACGTGGCCCCGGAGGCCCGGCGCGCCTTCCGGATCCTCGGGGCGGCCCCGTCGGCGGACATCCCCCTGTGGGGCGCCGCGGCACTGCTCGGCACGGACCCGGCGAAGGCGGAGCGGCTCACCGAGGAACTGGTGCAGGCCCATCTGCTGGAGGCGCGGGGGCAGCAGGGGCGGCTCGCCCCCGTGCGCTACGGCGGTCCCGTGCTGCTGCGGCCGCTGGCCCGGGAACTGGCCGACCGGGAAGGCCCGCGGGAGGGCACCGCGGCCGTGGAGCGGCTGGGCCGCGCCTTCCTGGCCGCGGCCCGCTACGCGGACGCGCGGCTGACACCCGGCCGGGACCGGCTCGCGCACCGTGCGGAGCCCCCCTCCGGGGTCCGTCCCGAGGAGGTGGTGGGCGGTGCGCCGCTGCGGTGGTTCCAGGAGGAGTCCGCGGGGCTGGCGGAGGCCGTGCGGGGCGCCCACGCCGCCGGGTTGCCGGGACTGTGCTGCGCCCTCGCCTCGGCTGCGGCCGGCTACTACGAGACCGCGGCCGAGTGGGGCGTGTGGGAGGAGACGCACGTGCTCGCCCTGGACGCCGCCCTCGGAGCGCGCGACGGGCTCGCGGAGGCCGCCGTCCTGCGGTCCCTCGGCGACCTGGCGTGGCAGCGCCACCAGACGCCGGCGGCGCTCGACCGGTACCGCCGCGCCGGGGAGCTGTTCGCCCGGCACGGCGACCTGGCGGCGGCGGGCCGCTGCCGGTCGGCGGAGGCGGACGCGCTGCTCGGGACAGGCCGGGTCGCGGAGGCCGGACGGGGCTACGCCCGTGCCCTGGCGGTCGGCCGCCGGGCCGGCGACGCGCGCGGCACGGCGGAGTCGCTGCGCGGGCTGGCCCTGGTGGCGGTGCGTGAGGGACGTTCCGCGGAGGCGCTGGCCCGCGTGGCCGCGTGGGAGGCCGCGGCACGCCGGACGGACGACCACCGGTGGGTCGAGTACGCCCGCCGCACGGCCCGCGTGCTCCGCGCCGCCCTGGTGGCCGGCCGGTCGGACGCGGCTGCCGCCATGCCGCTGGAGATCCGGCCGGGCGTGTGGCTCTTCAGTCCGCCGGATCCGGGCCGGCGGGCGG
>NZ_MKXB01000127.1 GCF_001865245.1 Streptomyces sp. CC53
GGCGGACGTCGCCGCGGCCGGGGCGTCACGCCGACGCCCGCCGCACCAGCTCCGTCGGAGTGATCACCGAGCCCGGCGCGGGCTGCGCCGTCCCGGACCCGCCGCCGTCCTGGCCGATGGAGCGCATGAGCAGCCGGACCATCAGGCGGCCCATGCCTTCGATGTCCTGGCGGACCGTCGTCAGCGGCGGGTCCGTCGCCTCGGCGACCGAGGCCATGTCGTCGAAGCCGACCAGCGCCACGTCCTGCGGCACCCGCAGCCCCCTCTCCCGAAGCACTCGCAGGGCGCCCGACGCCATCAGGTCGTTGCCGGCGAACACCGCGTCCAGGTCGGGCCGCCGCTCCAGCAGCTCCGCCATCGCGCGGGCGCCGCTCTCCACGGTGAAGTCGCCCTGCGCCACCAGCTCCGGGTCGGCGTCCAGCATCAGCACGTCGCGGTAGCCGTCCAGCCGGTCCACGGCGGACGTCTGGTCGTGCGGCCCCGCGATGTGGGCGATCCGCTGCCGCCCCAGCGACACCAGGTAGCGCACCGCCTCCCGGGCCCCGCCCCGGTTGTCCGCGTCCACGTACGGCACGGCGTGCCCGCCGTGTTCGTGGGGTGGGCCGGACCAGCCGGGCCGTCCCCCGAACACGGTGGGCACGCGCATCCTCCGTATGATCGACGGCAGTTCGTCGTCGTCGTGCACCGAGAAGGCCAGCGCGCCGTCGACATGGCCGCCGCCCAGGTAGCGGGCGATCCGGTCGTACTCGCCCGGCCCCTCCACCCAGAGCAGCACCAGCTGCGAGTCGTGCGCGGTCAGCTCGCGGCTGATGCCGCGCACCTGCTGCTCGAAGAACGGGTCGGAGAAGACCCGGAACTCCGGCTCCGCGATGATCACGGCGACCGCGCCGTTGCGCCGGGTCACCAGGGTCCGCGCCGCGTGGTTCGGGACGTAGCCCAGCTCTTCGACGGCCCTGCGCACCCGCTCCACCAGGGGCCGGCGCACGCCGGCCCCGCCGTTCACGACACGGGAGACCGTGGCCCGGGACACCCCCGCACGGGCGGCGACGGCTTCCAGGGTGGGACGGACCCCAGGGGTCGGATCGGGCAAGGGAGACTCCTCGGAGCGCTGCGACACGGCGTACACCAGTCAGAATATCCGGTCGAGCGCCTTCTGAGAGCGCTCTCATCCTTCTGGTCCGGTGCTGCCCGGCCCGGCCCTCGACGGGGCGGCCGGGGCGGAGCGACCTGCGGGGCGGGCCGCGCGGGCCACGGCTCCTCGCCCGGTCCCGGCGCCGGAGGGCACGCGCAAGGCCCTTCTCCGTCCCCGTCCCTTTCCTCAATCGCGCTCTTTCGACAGGGAGTTGGGCGCAGTACCGTCCGCCCATGCCGATGCTGACGCCCCTCCGAGCGCGCAGACCCCACCCTTCGAGCAGCCCCCGCCCCTTCCCGTCGCACCGCCGCCTCCCCGCAGGCAGAGCCCTGGCGACCGCGGCCGCCGCCTTCGCGACCGCCCTCGCGGCCGTCCTCGCCCCGGCGCCCGCCGCCCGCGCGGCCGCGCCCGCAGTCGAAGGCCCCGCCCCCGGGGGCCGCGCGGCCCCGCCCGCCACCCCGGGCCCCGCGCCCGAAGCCCGCGCCTCCGCACCCGTCTACGCGTACGGGAACGCCATCCGCGAATCGGTCTGGGTCGACACCGGGCTCGACGGCGACGGCGACGGCGCCACCGACCGGGTCGCGGCCGACATCATCCGGCCCCGCGAGGCCGCCGAGCGGGGGCACCGGGTCCCCGTGATCATGGACGCCAGCCCGTACTACTCCTGCTGCGGGCGCGGCAACGAGAGCCAGAAGAAGACGTACGGACCCGACGGCACCCCCGAGCAGTTCCCGCTGTTCTACGACAACTACTTCGTGCCGCGCGGCTACGCCTTCGTCGCCGTGGACCTCGCCGGCACCAACCGCTCCGACGGCTGCGTCGACGTCGGCGGACGCTCCGACATCCTCTCCGCCAAGGCCGTCGTCGACTGGCTGAACGGCCGGGCCCGCGGCTACACCACCCGCACCGGCGCCCAGCGCGCCCGCGCCACCGGCTGGACCACCGGCGCCACCGGCATGATCGGCAAGAGCTGGGACGGCACCATCGCCAACGGCGTCGCCGCCACGGGCGTACGCGGGCTGAAGACCATCGTGCCGATCGGCGCCATCTCCACCTGGTACGACTACTACTTCTCGCAGGGCGCACCCCTCTACGGCTCCGGCCCCGACCGGCTGTCCCACTACGTCAACAGCCCCGACGCCCGCACCCGCTGCCAGGCCGTCCAGCAGCGCCTCGTCGACGGCGCCCCCCGCTCCGGCGACCGGACCCCGCTGTGGGCGGAGCGGGACTACGTGCCCGACGCCTCCCGGGTCCGCGCCAGCGTGTTCGCCGTCCACGGCATGCAGGACCTCAACGTCCGCAGCGGCCACCTCGGCGCGTGGTGGCAGGCCCTGGCCGCGCACGGCGTGGAGCGCAAGATCTGGCTGTCCCAGACCGGGCACGTCGACCCCTTCGACTTCCGCCGCGCCGCGTGGGTCCGCACCCTGCACCGCTGGTTCGACCACTATCTCCTCGGACACGACAACGGAGTCGAACGGGAGCCCATGGCCGACATCGAACGCGCCCCCGACCGGTGGACCACCGACCGGACCTGGCCGCCGTCCCGGACGGCCACCACCACCCTGCGCCCGGGCCCCGGCAGCGCGCCCGGCGTCGGCACGCTCGGGCTGCTGCCCGCAGCACCCGGAGCCACCGAGACGTTCACCGACGACCCGCTCCTCGGCGAAACCGACTGGGCGGCGCAGATCGACCGGACCACCGCCGCCAAGGCGGGCTTCACCACCCGGCCCCTCAGCCGTGACCTGCGCCTCGCGGGCTCACCGAAGGTCACGGTCACCGCCACCCCCTCCACCACGAGCGCCCACCTCACGGCCGTCCTCGTCGACCTCGGTCCGGCCGTGATCCGCGACCACACCGACGCCGGCGAAGGCATCACCACCCTGCCGCACCGCACCTGCTGGGGCGCGAGCCGGGCCGGCGACAGCGCCTGCTTCAAGGAGACCGAAGCCGACACGGCCCTGGTGGACTTCACCATCGTCAGCCGCGGCTGGGCCGACCTCGGCACCTGGGCCGATCCGGACCGGGGACGGCCGCTGACCCCCGGACGGCCGCACACGCTCACCATCGACCTGCACGCCACCGACCACGTCGTCCCGGCGGGACACCGACTGGCCCTCATCATCGGCGGCACCGACCGGTACCTGGTCACGCCGCCCCCCTCCACGCCGACCCTCACCCTCGACCTGGCCCGCACCACCGCCAAGCTGCCCGTCGTCGGCGGCACCCTCGCCTACGCCCTGGCCACCCTGCCGCGCCCCGGCGGCCCGGCGACCGCACCGCCCGGAACGGCGTCGACGGCACCGCCCGAGGCCCAGTCCCCGCCGCCCGGCGCGACGGCGGTCCCGCTGCGCGGGGTGGCCGCGCCGCGTCCCCCGCAGGCCGTCCCCGCACCGGGAGCCGCCCGGTGAACCGCCGTCACGCCTCCGGCCTCCTGCTCGCCCTCGCCCTGACGGCCTGCACGGCCGCCCTGGCGGCCACCGGCGCCCCCGCCCAGGCGGCACCGCCCCCGCCCGGCCCGCCCCGCACCGGGTTCGAGGACAGCGGCGGCGCGCGCTGGACGGGACTCGACGAAGAGCGGCGGTTCCTCGCGGCCGTCGACCGGGGCAGCGACCGGATGACCACCGCCACCATCGGCACGACCGCCCAGGGCCGCCCCCTGCGCCTCGTGCGGATCACCGCCGACCGCCCGCGGCCCGCGGCGACGACGGTCCTCCTCGTGTGCAGCCAGCACGGTGACGAGCCGTCCGGCCGGGAGGCGTGCCTCACCACCGTCCGCGACCTCGCCTACGCCCGGGACGACGGCACCCGGCGCTTCCTCGACCGGACCACCCTGCTCGTCGTGCCCACCGCCAACCCGGACGGCCGTGCCGCCGGGACCCGCGGCAACGCCGACGGCGTCGACGTCAACCGCGACCACCTCGCCCTGCGCACCGCGGAGGCCCGGGCCCTCGCCGCCGTGCTGCGCGACCACCGGCCGCACGTCGTGCTCGACCTGCACGAGTACCGCGGCTCACCGCCGTACTACACCAAGGACCTGCTGTCCCTCTGGCCCCGCAACCTCACCACCCACCCCCGCCTGCACGGGGAGGCCCGCGCCCTCTCCGAGGCGTACGTGCGGCCCGCCGCGGAGCGCGCGGGCTTCAGCAGCGGCGTCTACGGCATCTGGACGGACCCGGTGACGGGCGAACCGGTCCGGCAGGTCGCCGGGGACGGACAGGAGCGCATCCTGCGCAACACCACCGGTCTCAAACACGCGGTCGGCCTCCTCGTGGAGACCCGCGTCCAACCCCCGGCGGCCACCGGCCAGGACGACCCCGCCCGTGACCACCGGCGCCGCGTCGATACCCAACGGGCCGCCTTGGAAGGGGCCTTCGCCTTCGTCGAGGAGCGGCGCGCCCGCATCGGGGCGGCCACGGCCGCGGCCCGCCTCGCCGGCTACGCGGACCGGGGTCCGGTGATGCTGGGCGGCGCCGACAACGAGCCGCCGACGCCCGGGGAGGTCCTCACGGACCCGCCCTGTGCCTACCGGCTCAGCCCGGCCGCGCACGCCGAGGCAGGCGACGAACTGGCCCTCCACGGACTGCGGACGGTGCCCGCACGGGGCGGCGGCGCCCTCGTGCCGCTCCGCCAGCCCCTGCGGGCCCTGGTGCCCCTGCTGCTGGACGCCCGCGCCGCGTACCCCGTCGCCGAGGGGACACCCGTACGGCGCTGCTGACCGGCGCACCCGTGACGCGGCGGGGGCGGCGCAGCCCGGACCGGCGGGGCGACCGCTCCCACCGCCCCGACCCTCCCGCACAGATACGGGCGACGAGGCGGCCGCCCGCGCCGGGCCGCCACCCCGCGCTCCCACTGCGTCCGCCACCGCGCCGCCCCCGGTCGGCCGCCGGACCGGCGCCCGCCGCCGGGGCCCGGGCGCGGGGCGCCCGCAGCGGGACGCTGCGGCACCATGCCCGGGTCCGGACGCGGACCGGCGGGGCC
>NZ_MKXB01000128.1 GCF_001865245.1 Streptomyces sp. CC53
CGGGGCCGACGCGCCGCGGTGCGCGGCTGCTGCGGACGGCGTGGGAGGGGCGGCCGGGCGGGACGTCCGGGGCTGCCGCGGCTCCGGGACGCCCGCGACCGGTGCGCCGGGGAGACCGCGCCGCGGATGCCGGGGCCGGCCGCCGTACGGGGCACGGGCCCGGGGTGCGTCCGCCGGTGCGGCCGGGGCTTCGGGCCGCTCGCCCGACGGAGTGGGGGCGGGGAGCCCGCCGCGGCTGCCGGGGGAGGACTGCGCGGGGTCGCCGAGGGCTGCGCGGACCTGGGCGATGCGGAGGGCGTCCAGGGTCCGGTCGTGCTGCGTCCCTGCGCGGTTCCAGGCCCGTTCGGCCAGTTCCCACAGGGTCAGCAGGTGCACTCGGCTGGTCCCCGTCACGTCGGCGAGGGCGCCGACCGCCCCTTCCGGCGGCAGCAGGCGGCCGTCCAGGTACGTCTCCCACGCGCTGCTGCTGTAGCCGGTGCGGTCCGCCAGGGCGGAGACGCTCAGGCCGCTGCGGTCCACCAGTCGGCGCAGCCGGGCCGTGAACTCCCGCACCTGCGGGTCCAGCTCATCGGGTAGCGCCCTCCACCGCGGCATCGCCCGCTTCCCCCCTGCCCCCTGACGTCGGATCACCCTGAGACGGTGCGTGCCGTCAGGATGACACCTCCGGCGCACGGTTTCCCACTCGTGGCCGAGCGCGCACACCGTGCCGGAATGGTCACTTCCGTGCCACAGCGGGCGGACATCCCTTGATCGGAATTGGCGCGTCCATGACGCTGTTCTGGCACGCCGCGGCGCCCGTCCTGACTCGGGGGAGGGGACGGGCACCGCCGGCTCCGACTCAGCGGACGGCGAACCGCACGGCCTCCGTCAGCCACGGCATCTCCAGCCACGGACTCGGCTGCGACATGAGCGCGAACAGCACGATCGCCCCGCCGAGGACGCCGTACGTGATGACGTCCGTGAACCGGGACCGCACGGCCAGCATGCCCGCCGAGGTCAGGACGCGGCGCAGCACCGCGCCCGTGAGCAGCGCGCCGCCGACGAGGAGCGCGCCGATCCGCGGGGCCTGGCGGAACGGGTCCGCCCCGATGACGAGCAGCCCCAGCACGGTGAGTCCGAGCACGGTCAGCAGCGGCCACTGCCGGGCGGGCGCGGGCGCGTCCCCGGGGGCCGCCCGGCCACCGCCCTCGGGCCGCGCCGTGCTCTCCGTGACCCGCACGACGGACCGCTCCCGGGGCGCCGCGCCCGACGGGGCACCGCTCTCCTCCTCGGGACCGCTCCGGGCTGCGGCGCTGCCCCCCTCGCCCCCCGGGGACCTCTGACCGGCGGAGCCGGCCCGGTCGGCCGGGGCAGTTCGGTCGCTGGAGGCGGTCCGGTCGGTGGGGGCGGCAGTCCGATCCGCGGGGCCGGACCGGTCGTCCGGGGCGGTCCGGTCGGTGAGGCCGGTCCGGTCGGTGGGGGCCGGGGCCGCGGGACGGCCGTCCGCCGTGCGTCCGTCGCCCCCGCGGGCGTCAGGCGTGCGGCCTTCTCCACCGTGGCGCCGTCGTGCGGCGGGCCCGTGCGGCGCGGGGCCGGCCGGCGGGGTCGAGGCGCCGGGCGCGCCGCCG
>NZ_MKXB01000129.1 GCF_001865245.1 Streptomyces sp. CC53
CCGGATCCTCGGAGGAGAAGCGGCGGTGGCCGGGCAGGTGGTCGTCCCGGACGACGGGCGCGCCGTGTCCCCCGAGGCAGGCCGCGGAGGCGTCGATGCCGGTGCCCCGCAGGCCCGGGTGGGCCTTGCGGGCGGGCCGGAAGTCCGCCTCGATGCCGAGGTGGAGCCGCACCGCGCCACCCTGGAACCAGCTGCCCCCGCGGGCGGCGAGCGCGGGCGGCCTGGGGATCCCGGTCATGCCGAGGGCGCCCCCGTAGGAGCGGTGCAGCAGGTCCTCCGCCCCGGCGGGCGCGGCCGGCTGGACGCGGTCGACGGCGGTCAGCGTCCGTCCCCCTTCCGGGCGACGGCGAAGACCCGCCGGAACGGGAAGACCGTGCCGTGCGGGCCGGGCGGGTACGCCTTGCGGAGCAGGTCGCGGTACTGGGAGAGGAACTCGGCGACGGCTTCCCCGTCGTCGTCCAGCTCGGTGAGGACCGGCCGCAGTGCGGTGCCCTTCACCCAGTCGAGGACGGGGTCCTCGCCCTGGAGGAGCTGGCAGTAGACGGTCTCCCAGACGTCGGTGGCGCAGCCCAGGTCCGTGAGGCGGCCCAGGTAGTCGGCGGCGTCCAGGATGTGGACGAAGCGGCGGCCGTGGTCGCCGAGGCGGGAGCGCCACTGGGGCGTCTCGCACAGTTCGCCGAGCAGGGCGTGGCTGGGGGAGGTGAAGTTGGCGGGCACCTGGAAGGCGAGGGTGCCGCCGGGGGCGAGGCCGTCGAGCCAGGCGGCGAAGGACTCCGGGTGGTTGGGGACCCACTGGAGGGCCGCGTTGGAGATGATCAGGTCGTAGGGCTCGTCCGGGGTCCAGTGGGCGACGTCGGCGTGGCGGAAGTCCAGGTGGCCCCCGCCGGGGGTGGTTCCGGCGTACTGCTCCGCGGCTTGGTCCAGCATGTCGTGCGAGAGGTCGAAGCCGGTGATGCGGGCGTCGGGCCAGCGCTCGGCGAGCAGGGCCGTCACGTTTCCGGGGCCGCAGCCGAGGTCCGCGATGCGGGGGGCCCTGCCGTCCCGGGCGGCGGGCAGTTCCGGGACCCGGGCGAGCAGGTCCAGGAACGGGCGGGTGCGGTGCGTGGCGTGCCGAAGGTACTGCCGTGGGTCCCAGATGGGCGCGGAATGGGTGGTGTGCACGGTCTTCTCCCCCTTGCCGGAGCGTGATCTCTCAGGGACGTTGCTCTGCCCGCGCCCTCCTCAATCGTCCGATCCGATATTGCTTTACGTCAAGAGACTTGACATCAAGAGACTTCATGTCGACAGATCACGTACACTGATCAGTCATGGAGGACGAGGTCGACCGACTGGTCGCTGCATGGCGCCGCGAGCGCCCGGACCTCGACGTGGAGCCGCTTGAGGTGCTGAGCCGGGTCTCCAGGCTGGCGCGCCACCTGGACCGGGCCCGCCGGCTCGCCTTCGCCGAGCACCAGCTGGAGCCGTGGGAGTTCGACGTGCTGACGTCGCTGCGCCGCGCGGGCGCCCCCTACCAGCTCTCCCCCGGCCAGCTGCTCACGCAGACCCTGGTGACCTCCGGCACGATGACCAACCGCATCGACAGGCTCGCGAAGAAGGGCCTGGTCGAGCGGCTGCCCGACCCCACCGACCGGCGCGGCGTGCTCGTCCGCCTCACCGCCGAGGGACGCGACCGCGCCGACCAGGCCCTGGCCGGGCTGCTGGAGCAGGAGCGGGCCATCCTGGCCCGGCTGCCGCGCGCCCAGCGCGCCGACCTCGCCGCGCTGCTACGCCAGCTGACTGCCCCGTTCGACAACGTTCCCGGCTGACTCGGCCGGGCCGACGCCCGCCCGGCGGGCCAGGGCCACGGCGGCCAGCGTGGAGTGGACGCCCAGCTTCCCCAGGACGTTCTGCATATGGGTGCGGACGGTGTGCGGGGACAGGAAGAGCCGCTCGGCGACTGCCTTGCGACCGAGTCCCGCGACCATGCAGCGCAGCACCTCGCGCTCGCGCGGCGTGAGGGACTCCACCAGCCGCTCGCTCTCGGTGCGGTGCTTGCGCGCCGCCGTCATCTCCCGCAGCACGCCCGTCAGCAGCGCGGGCGCCAGGTGCGTCTCGTCGCGCAGCACACCCCGGATCACGCCCAGCAGCCGCTGGAGGGAGCAGTCTTTCGCGACCCAGCCGGACGCCCCCGCCTGGAGCGCGAGGGCGGCGCGCCGCGGGTCGTCCTTCTCGGCCAGCACCACGACCCGCGCGGCCGGGTGGGCCTGGCGGACGCCGGCCACCAGCGAGATGCCGTCGACGACGCCGTCCGCCGCCCTGTCCGGGACGACGCGGGCCACGGGCGGCGGCGCGCCGACGGCGGCCACGGCGCCCGAGCCCAGGTCGGCGTCCACGAGCAGCACGTCGAACCTGCGGCCCTCCGCGGCCGCACGGTCCAGGCAGCGCAGCGCGGCGGGACCGCTGCCGGCCGCGGAGACGTCCACGTCGGGCTCGGCCGCGAGGGCCGCGGCGAGCGACTCGGCGAAAATCCGGTGATCATCGACTACGAGAACCCGGATACGGACCACTGACACCCCCATGTGTCGAGGAGCGATCGGCAGCCGCGGGTACGGCGCCTGGAGTGGGGCGTGCACACGCGCGCACGGCCGCCGCCGTGCAGTGACCACAGCCCCACCCCGGGCGCCGTACCCGGCTGTCTCGCCCCCTGATCGGCACCGGCCCCCACCGGTACCGCTCATCAGCGTACGGCCGTACGGGCGCACAGGAAGGTGATTTGCAGAACTGACCGACCAGGGTGTTTCCCGTGGTTCGGCTGTGTCGTTCCGAGGCGGAAAACGACAACCCAAGATCCATAGCTGTCGCTCGGGGACCTGGCGCCCCGCAACCGGTCCGGCCGCACGCACGGCAGGCGCCCGTCCGGCAGGCGCCCGTCCGGGCGGCAGCCGTCGGAATGCTGCCGTCCGGGGGCGGCCGGGAGAGACGGCCGTCCGGAGGCCGTCCCGGGGCAGCCGTCGAGGGACTGCCCGCGGGAGGCGGCCGTCCGCCGGGAGCCCGTCGGAGGTGCCGGCGTCGACCGGGGGCGCCGCCGCAGCGGCGATGCCCGCCCGGTGCCGGGGCGTCAGAGGAGTCTGCGGGCCCCCGCGGTGCAGGACATGTCCCTCCGCGCAGCAGGCGGACGCCATCGGGTCCATGACGCCGCACGGCACACCGGCGAAGGCGTTCTCCGCGCGCTGCGCGACCACCGCCAGCCGCTGCGCGGACAGGCCGAGGCCGTGCAGGTCGTTCAGGGCGAGGGCGGTGACCACCTCCGGCGCGGCGCAGGACGACAGTCCGGCACCCGTGGGGACGGTCGACGACAGGTGGATGTCGGCTCCGTCCGCGACGGCCTCGTGGCCCGCCTCGCGCAGTGCCCACAGCACGCCCGCGGGGGAGGCGGCCCAGCCGGTGCCGCCGCCGGGGGCGAGGGTGGCCGCGTCGGCCGCTTCGGCGGAGTGGATCCGCAGGACGCCGTCGTCGCGCCGGGCGACCGCGGCGACCGCGGTGTGGGGCAGCGCCGGCGGCATCACGAAGCCGCCGTTGACGTCGGTGTACTCGCCGATGAGGTTGACCCGGCCGGGAGCCGCCCACACGCCGTCCGGCGCGCGGCCGTACAGCTCCTCGAACCGGGCGGCGACTCCTCCGCCGCGGCCGTGGCGGTCACGCCACGCCCTCCTCCTCCCGCCCCCGGGCGAAGGCCCAGGCGTCCGCCACGATCCCGGCGAGATCGGGCCGCGACGGCTTCCAGCCGAGCCGCTCGTGCGCCGTGGCCGCGGAGGCGACGAGGACGGCGGGGTCGCCGGGGCGGCGGGCGGCGGCGACCGCGGGGACCGGGTGCCCGGTGACCTCGCGGACCGTTTCGATGACCTCGCGCACCGAGAAGCCGTTGCCGTTGCCGAGGTTGCACACGAGGTGCTCGCCCGGCGTGACGGCGCCCATGGCCAGCAGGTGCGCCTCGGCCAGGTCGGCGACGTGGATGTAGTCGCGCACGCAGGTCCCGTCGGGGGTCGGGTAGTCCTCGCCGTACACCGACACGGCCTCGCGCCGGCCGAGGGCCACTTGGAGGACCAGCGGGATGAGGTGCGACTCGGGGTCGTGGCGTTCACCGAAACGGCCGTAGGCCCCGGCCACGTTGAAGTAGCGCAGGGACGCGGCGGCCAGGCCGTGGGCGGCGGCCTCGCCGCCGATCATGTGGTCGACGGCCAGCTTCGACGCGCCGTACGGGCTGGTCGGCGCGGTCGGGTCGGTCTCGGTGATCGGTGTGGAGACGGGCTCCCCGTACGTAGCGGCGGTGGAGGAGAAGACGAGGCGGCGCACACCGTGCTCGCGCATGGCGGCGAGCAGCGCCATCGTCCCGCCGACGTTGTTGTCCCAGTACTTCTCCGGCTTCACCACGGACTCGCCGACCTGCGAGAACGCGGCGAAGTGGAGGACCCCGTCGAACGACGGGTCCAGGTGGAGGGCCGCGTCCTGGACGCGGCCCTCCACGAAGGCCGCGCCGTCGGGGACGCCGGCCCGGAAGCCGGTGGACAGGTCGTCCAGGACGGCGACCTCGTGACCGGCCTCCAGCAGATGGGCGGCGACCACACTGCCGACATAGCCCGCCCCGCCGGTTACCAGGTACTTCATGCGCTTGCTACCTCTCGCAGTCGCCGGGCCGCGGCTTCCGGTGGCACGTCGTTGACGAACACGCTCATGCCGGACTCGGAACCCGCGAGGAACTTCAGCTTGCCGGAAGTCCGTCGAATGGTGAAAAGCTCCAGATGAAGAGCGAACGCGTGGCGCCGCGGGTCGCCGAACGGCGCCTGGTGCCACGCGGCGACGTACGGGGTCGGCGGCTCGTCCGCGGCCGGCCGCCCCCCGCCGTCGAAGATCCGGTCGAAGCGCCTCAAGAGTTCCAGGTAGACCTGTGGGAACTCTGTGCGGGCCGCGTCGTCCAGGGTCCTCAGGTCGGGCACGCGGCGGCTCGGGTACAGGTGCACCTCGTAGGGCCAGTGCGCGGCGTACGGCACGAAGGCCGTCCAGTGGTCGGCGGCGAGGACGATCCGCTCGCCCGCCCACTCGCGCGCGACCAGGTCGTCGAACAGGTTCCCGCCGGTGCGCTCACGGTACGCCTCCGCCCGGCGCAGCATCAGCGCGGTGCGGGGGGTGGTGAAGGGGTAGCCGTAGATCTGGCCGTGCGGGTGGGTGAGGGTGACGCCGGTCTCGGCGCCCCGGTTCTCGAAGCAGAAGACCTGCTCGACGGCGGGGTGGGCGGCGAGCTGCGCGGTCCGGTCGGTCCACACGTCCAGGACGAGGGCGGCCTGCGCCGGGGTGAGGTCGGCGAAGGAGGCGTCGTGCTCGGGGGTGAAGCAGACGACCTCGCAGCGGCCGGACTCCCCGGAGAGGGAGGGGAAGCGGTTCTCGAAGACCACCACCTCGTAGTCGTCCGCGGGGATCTCGCCGTGCCGGTCCCCGCGCGACGGGCACAGCGGGCACGCGTCGGCGGGCGGCTGGTGGGTGCGGCTGTTGCGGTGGGGGGCGATGACGACGGAGTCGCCGAGCAGGGCGTCGTACCGGATGTCGGAACCGGTGGGGACCGGGTCGAGCGGGCGGGGGTCGACGGCGTCGCGCACGACGTCGTCGCGGGAGTCGTAGTACACGAGCTCGCGGCCGTCGGCGAGCCGGACGGGGGTCTTCTTCACTCGGGCTCCTCGCGCCACAACCGACCCAAACAACCCATCCACCAAACAGAATCAGACGCAATGAACCACAAACGAACAGGGGCGTCAACGCACGGCGCCGGCGCGGAAGGGACGCGCGGCGCCGGCAGGCGCGAGGGGGGAGCGGGTCGCCGGCGGGCTCGGGGCCGCACCGCGGGGAATCGGGTGGGAGCAGCCGCGCGGCCGTGCAGCGGCCCGGGGACGCGGTCGGCCCTCGGGCACCCGCGCCGGGGACGCCGCGAGGCGCTCCCGCGGGGCGGACGGGGCACGGCGACGGGGCGGGCGCGGGGAACAGCCGGGCCCGGGGGGTCAGAGCTGGTGGGGGATGCGGGCGACGCCTGCCGACGCGCGGTCCAGCAGCCCCGTCCGGGCGGCCAGCGCGGCCGCCTCCAGCCGGGAGCCGACGCCCAGCTTCATCAGGACCCGCTGCACGTGGGTGCGGGCCGTGCTGGGGGCGATGCCCATGCCGGCGGCGATCAGCCGCGTGTCCTCGCCCTCCGCGACCCGGACGAGGACCTCCACCTCGCGCGGCGTCAGCATCTGGAGCAGTCGCTGGCCCTCGTCGTCGGGCTGGGCGGCGGGGTTCAGCAGCTCCGTGAAGGCGCCCTGCAGCAGTTGCGGCGCCACCGCGGCCTCGCCCGCGCGGGCCTTCGTCATGGCACGCTCGACGCCCTCGATGCGCTCGTCGTGCCGGACGTATCCGGAGGCGCCCGCCGCGAAGGCGGCGGCGATGCCGCGCGGGCTGGGCACGGGCCCGAGGACCACGACGGCGACCTGCGGGCGGTCCCGTTTGATCCGTACGACGGGGTCGAAGGCGCCCGGTTCGGCGGGCGTCGCGGTGCCGAGCAGGCACACCTCGGGGGCGCGGCTGACGACCAGTTCCGCGGCCCCCGCGGCCGGTGCGGCCGCGGCGAGCACCCGGTGGCCGCGCAGTTTCAGGGCCGAGGCGAGTGCCTCCGCGAGCAGGCGGTGGTCGTCGACGACCATCAGCCGCACGCCCATGAGAAAACCCCTCCCCCTGGAAAGGCTCCCCGTCCCCTCCATGCCCCGGCAAGCTACACGCTTGTTCGACGTTCTGCGCCCTTTACCGGCGAGAAGCCCCCCACAGTGTCGAAATCTTCGCCAATCAGGGCTACTTGAAGGGACTCAAGCTGACGCACGACGGCGACGGCAACGGCCCGGCGCATCGCGGGGACGCGCCGGGCCGCCGGGGGCAGTCGCTACTTCTTCGTGGTGAACATGAGCGCGGTGTAGCGGACTTCGCCGTTGGTGGCGAAGTCGGAGATGAACGTGTCGGACAGGTAGAGCCGCCCGTCCTGGTAGATCATCGGCGCGCGACCGGTGAGGGACCGCTCGGCGTTGCTGATGTTGCGGTCCTGCGGGGTCTCCAGCAGCACGGTCTCCTTGAAGGAACCGCCGTCGAGGCTGATGATCTGCCCGCCCTTCTGGTAGGCCGGTTCGCGGTAGGCGATGAGGTTGCTGCCGTCCATGCGCACGGGGTGGATCGACTGGTTCTGGCCGCCCTCGGCCTTGTCGCTGGTCGGCTTGCCGGTGGCGAGGTCGAACGACACGATCTCGTTGACCCGGCTGTACTCCTCGCCGCTGCCCTGGTGGTCCTCGGTCGCCAGGTAGAGGCGGCCGTTGCCGACCACGATCTTCTCGCAGCCCTCCACCTCGCGGCAGCGGCCGTCGAAGCGGTCCGCGTCCGCCGCGATCTTCGCCTTCAGCTTGCCGGTCTTCTCGTCGATGACGAAGTAGTCCGAGATGCCGGAGCCGTCGCCGGCGCTGTCGCCGATGTCGGAGGCGACGACGAGCGGCTTGCTGGAGACCACGGCCGCCCGGTCGGCGCCGGCCGGCAGCGTGTACGTGGCGGTCGGGGCGCCGTCGGCCGGGTTGAGGACCTGGACGAGGTAGACCGGGCTCTCGTAGTCCCCGCACTGGCGGACCGCGACGAGCGCCTCGCCGCCGCCGTAGCCCTGGTCGCGGCAGCGCTCGGTGTTGTCCTGGTGCCGCCAGCGCTCCGTGCCGGAGGCCAGGTCCCAGGCCGCGCCGCCGTGGACGCCGCCCGCGGCGACCGCGTCGCCTCCGACGGTCACCTCGTCGAAGGTCATCTTGCGGTCGCCCGACGTGCCGCCCTCGACCGACTTGGTCCACAGGAGCTTCCCGGCGTCCAGGTCGATCACGCCGACCTCGGTGCAGCCCGGGTACTTCCGCTCCTTGGTGGGCTTGGCGTCCTGGAACAGGATCGCGGTCTTGCCGTCCTTGACGTGCCGCGCAGACCAGCACAGCTCGCCGGGCAGCGGCAGCGTCCACCGCTTGGTGCCCTTGTCGGGGTCGTACCCGATGATGCCGTCGATGTGCGGCTTCACATAGGTCTTCTCGGTGAGCCAGTGGCCCTGGATCGTCACCGACTCCTTGACCTGGGGCGCCGGGACCTGGAAACCGACCCGGGCCTTGACGTCGGCGGGCGGCTTCTCCTTGCCGCCGCCGAGGGCGCCCTTCTCCTCGCCCTTGCCGCCGCCGGCCTCGGCGGAGCCGCCCTGGGCGGCGGGCTTGGCGTCGTCGCCCTTGGTGGACGAGTACCAGAAGCCGGCGCCGACGATCAGGGCGCAGGCGACGGCGGCCGAGAGGACGATCTTCGCGTTGAGGGACAGTTTCCGGCCGAGCCCGCCGCCCGGCGCGGGGGGCTGGGGCGCTGCCTGGTGCAGGGGCGCCGTCGGGTAGCCGTAGGCGGGCGGCTGACCGGGCGCCTGGCCCGGCGCCTGCGGGAAGCCGTAGCCGGGCCCCGCGGCGACCGTCGGCGGCTGCGGGGCGGGCGGCTGACCGGGCGCCTCGCCCGGCGCCTGCGAGAAGCCGTAGCCGGACCCCGCGGCCACCGTCGGCGGCTGCGGGGCGGGCGGCTGACCGGGCGCCTGCGGGTAGCCGTAGGACGACCCGCCCTCGGGCTGCGGGGCCGGTGCGCCGAACCCGCCGGCCGGGGGCTGCTGCGGTGCGCCGAAGCCTGCGCCCTGCGGCGGGCCGGCGGGTGCGGGCGCCGGCGGCTGGCCGGCCGGAGGTGTCGGCGGCTTGGCCAACGGGTCCGCGGGGGGCTGGTCCGGCGGGGTCGCCGAGGGCGGGTTCGGGGGCTGGTTCGGGGGAGGGGGCGGCTGGGTCATGGTGTGGTGTGTCCGTACCTCGGGAAGGGTTCTGGGCGGCGGCAGGGGCTACTTGGCGAAGGCCATCATGGTCTTGGTCTCCAGCTCGGCCTTGTCGTTCTGGGCGCTGACCCGGCCGCTGGCGAGGAAGAACCGGCCACCGGCGTAGGCGTACCGCGTGCTCCAGAAGTCCCGTTCGACGCGGGCCACCGACGACGGGTGCTGGAGCAGCACCTTCGGCTTGCCGCCGGTCGCGGAGACGGTGGCGACGGCGCCGCCGCTGTCGTAGGTGGGCTTGATGTAGACGACGACCTCGGCGCCCTCCTTGCGGATCGGCACCAGTGTCCTCTCGGAGCCGGCACTGGTCCGCCACTTGGGCTTGCCCGTGTTCAGGTCGAAGGCGACCAGTTCGTTCGTGCCGCGCAGTCCGCTCGTCGGCTCGGTCGCCATGTAGAAGGTGTCGGCGTCGGCGACCACGCCGGCGCAGTCCTGGAGGTTCTCGCCGAAGACGATGAGTCCGCCGCTGCACTCGGCGCGGAAGCCCTCGTCGCGGCCGCTGGAGAGCTGCGAGCGCTGGGTGCCGTCGTCCTTGAGGGCCAGGACGGCGCGCTGCTTCTTCTCGTTGTTCACGACGTTCACGACGAGCGGGCTGACGGAGTAGACCTTGTCGACCGACCAGCCGCGCTTGAGCCGGTACTTCCACTTCGGCTTCCCGGTGGCGGGGTCGACGTCCCACACCTCGTGCTGCGGGTTGGCGTAGTCGTCGACGGGGCAGCTCGCCGCCCCGATGAGACGGGCGCCCGCCCCGGCGAAGGCGAAGGGCTTGCAGGTCTCGTCGGGCCGGCCGTACAGCTGCTTGCCGTCGGTCAGGGAGAAGCCGTACGAGTTGCCGGTGCCGGCGGCCGTGACGGTGTTGCCGGCGATCGCCAGCGACGCCTCGGACAGCTTGCTGAACGGCCCGCCGTCCTGCGGGATCTCCTTCTTCCAGCCCGCCTTGCCGGACTTGAGGTCGATCTGCTGCATGACGCGGCAGTTGGCGCGGTCGCCCGTGCCGTCCTTGACGCTGATGACGATGATGCCGTCCGCGTTCGGGGCGGGCGCCGACTGGCAGATGTCGGTCTGGAAGGGGAGGCTCCACTTTTTCTTGCCGTCGGCGACGGAGAAGCCCTCGATCTTGCGGTACAGGGCCTTGACGATGGTGTCGCCGACGACCCACGGGCCGAACACGTCGGCGCCGTTGCGCGGGAGGTCCTGGTCGTTCTTGACGAGCCACTCGACCTTGGCCTCGCCGGGCTGCCGGCCGGCGTTGAGGTCGTCGTCCTGGGCGCGGCCACCGCCGCTGCCGTCGCCCTTGTCGACCTCGGCGGACGCGGCGCCGCTCGGTTCCTGCGCGGTGGCGGGGGCGGACGGCTTGGCGACCGGCGCCTCGGGGTCGTCGTCGCCGCTGACGGCCCACCAGGTGACGCCGCCGACGGCGAGCAGTCCGGCGGTGGCCGCCGCGATGACGATGCCGGGCCGCCCCTTGAAGAAGCCGCCGCCTCCGGAGCCGGGGGCACCGGCCGGGACGGGAGCGCCCGGGTACGGGGGCTGGGGCGGGTAGCCGCCGTAGGGGCCGGGCTGCTGGCCGTACGGGCCGGGCTGCGGCGCCGTGCCGGGCTGCCCGTACGGGTTCGGCTGCTGGCCGTATGCGCCGGGGGGCTGGGCGTAAGGATTCGGCTGGCCCGGCGCGGGCTGGCCGTAGGGGCCGGGCTGGCCAGGGGCCTGCGGGTATCCGTAGCCGGGCACGGGCGGCTGGCCGGGGGCGGGCGGCTGGCCGGGGGCCTGCGGGTATCCGTAGCCGGGAGCGGGCGGCTGGGCCGGGGGTGCACTCGGCGGCGGGGCGGCCGGGGGCGTACCCGGGGGCGCGCTCGGCGGTGCGCTCGGCGGCTGAGGTGCCCCCTGGGGGTCCTGCGGAGACCCGGAGCCTCCCTGCGGCGGTTGCTGGCTGGGCGGCTGAGTCATCAGCGCTTCCCCCTTCGGTGCGGTCCGCTGAACCGACCGGCCTCCCCCGCTATCCCGACGCGAGGCTCGTCGCCGGGATGGAGCGAATCGGACAGGGATGTCGCACTGTTACGTAAGTCGAGCGGGGCTTCTTTCTACCACCCGCCCCTCCGCGCCCCAGGGGGCGGACCACCCCTGTTCCCAAGGGAGGACCGGCCCGTGACGCCCCCGTTATCGGCTCTCCACGCCTCCTCCACCAGTGGGGCGCCACTCCCCGCCGGGCGGCGGGGAGGCGCCGCCCGGTGCGGGCAGCCCGCTACGCGTCCTCGGCGAGTTCCAGCCAGCGCAGCTCCAACTCCTCGCGCTCCGACCCGAGTTCCCGCAGGCGCGCGTCGAGTTCCGCGACCTTCGCGAAGTCGGTGGGGTCGTCGGCGATGTCGGCGTGCAGCTTGGTCTCCTGCTCGGAGAGCTTGTCGAGCTTCCGCTCGATCCGCTGGAGCTCCTTCTTCGCGGCGCGCGCCTCGGCGGCGGAGACCACCCGCGCCGCCTTCTCCGCCTTGGCGGCGGGCGCCGCGCCCCCCGAGGCCGCCGCGCCCGCGGGACCGCCGGTGGCCGACTGGAGCATGCGCTCGCGGCGCTCCAGGTACTCGTCGATGCCGCGGGGCAGCATCCGCAGGGCGCCGTCGCCGAGCAGCGCGTACGTGCGGTCGGTGGTGCGCTCGACGAAGAAGCGGTCGTGGGAGATGACGACGAGGGAGCCGGGCCAGCCGTCGAGGAGGTCCTCCAGCTGGGTCAGGGTCTCGATGTCGAGGTCGTTGGTGGGCTCGTCGAGGAAGAGGACGTTCGGCTCGGCCATCAGCAGCCGCAGCAGCTGGAGCCGCCGGCGCTCACCGCCGGACAGGTCGCCGACGGGCGTCCACTGCTTCTCCTTCGTGAAGCCGAACTGCTCGCAGAGCTGTCCGGCCGTCATCTCGCGGCCCTTGCCGAGGTCGACGCGGTCGCGGATCTGCTGCACGGCCTCCAGGACCCGCAGGGTGGGCGGCAGTTCGGCGACGTCCTGGGAGAGGTAGGCCAGGCGGACGGTCTTGCCGACGACGATGCGGCCGGCCGCGGGCTGCTTCTCGCCCTCACTGGCGGCGGCCTCGGCGAGGGCCCGCAGGAGGGAGGTCTTCCCGGCGCCGTTGACGCCGACGAGGCCGATGCGGTCGCCGGGGCCGAGCTGCCACGTCACGTGCTGGAGGAGCGTCTTGGGTCCGGCGGTGACGGTCACGTCCTCCAGGTCCAGCACGGTCTTGCCGAGCCGGACGGACGCGAAGCGCATCAGCTCGCTGGTGTCGCGGGGCGGCGGGACGTCGGCGATGAGGGCGTTGGCGGCCTCGATGCGGTAGCGGGGCTTGGAGGTGCGGGCCGGGGCGCCGCGGCGCAGCCAGGCGAGCTCCTTGCGGACGAGGTTCTGCCGCTTGGCCTCCTCGGTCGCGGCGATCCGCTGGCGCTCGGCGCGGGCGAAGACGTAGTCGGAGTAGCCGCCCTCGTACTCGTGGACGGAGCCGCGCTGGACGTCCCACATGCGGGTGCAGACCTGGTCGAGGAACCAGCGGTCGTGGGTGACGCACACGAGGGCGGAGCGGCGCTCCCGCAGGTGGCGGGCGAGCCAGGCGATGCCCTCGACGTCGAGGTGGTTGGTGGGCTCGTCCAGGACGATGAGGTCCTGCTCGGCGATGAGCAGCTGGGCGAGGGCGATGCGGCGGCGTTCGCCGCCGGACAGCGGGCCGATGACGGTGTCGAGGCCCTGCGGGAAGCCGGGCAGGTCGAGGCCGCCGAAGAGGCCGGTGAGGACGTCGCGGATCTTGGCGTTGCCGGCCCACTCGTGGTCGGCGAGGTCGCCGATGACCTCGTGGCGGACGGTCGCCTCCGGGTCGAGGGAGTCGTGCTGGGTGAGCACGCCGAGGCGGAGGTCGCCGCTGTGGGTGACGCGTCCGCCGTCGGCCTCCTCCAGCTTGGCCAGGACGCGGATGAGGGTGGTCTTGCCGTCGCCGTTGCGGCCGACGACGCCGATCCGGTCGCCCTCGGAGACGCCGAGGGACACCCCGTCGAGGAGGGCACGGGTGCCGTACACCTTGCTGACGGCCTCGACATTGACCAGATTGGCGGCCATTTCACTCCTGATGTGGGGCGACGCTGCGGATCGACCTTCCAGGGTAGTGGGCGCCCGGAGGAGCTCTCGGGCGGTGCGATAGCGTGCGGCGATCGTTCGGCGGGAGGGGTTGGCGTGGTGGTGCGGGGGGCGGCTGCGGCCGGGGCGTTGGTGGTGGGGCTGCTGCTGGCGGGCTGCGCGGCGGCGCCGGAACCGGCGCCCGGCAAGGCGTCGGCGTCGGCGGCCGGCGAGGCGTCCGGAAACGGCCGGACGGCCGGGCCGGGCGCGGACGCCGGGCAGGGGCGAGACGGCGGGGAGCGACCCGGGGCCGTCGCCGCGGGCGGGGTGGTGGGCGCCCCGGGGTCGGCGTGCCCGCTGCCGGTGACGTTCGGCCTGGCGGCCGGCTGGAAGCCGAAGGCGGTCGCGCCCCCCGAGGGCGAGCAGGAGAAGGAGCTCTTCGAAGCGCTGGCCGTGCAGGGCCCGGTCACCACCGCGTGCGAGATCGACGCGAAGCCCGCCGGGCACATCGGCTTCCTGCGGGTCTACGTGAACGACGACGCGTCGGCCACCGCCCGCGCGACGCTGGAGGCGTTCGTCGCGGCCGAGACCGCGCCGTCGGGGGCGGTCTACCGGGAGGTGCGGGCCGGCGCGCTGACGGCCACGGAAGTGACGTACGTCACGACCGTCGAGCTCCTGGACCAGCAGAAGAAGTCGCGGGCGCTGGCCGTCGCCACGCCGCGGGGCGCGGTGGTCCTGTCACTGGGCGGCATGGACGACGCGGAGCACGAGGCGATGCTGCCCGCGTTCGAACTGGCCCGGTCGACGCTGGCGCCCGCCCCCGCCGAGGGGTGACGGAAATCGGGCCCGCGGAGAACCGGAAGGCTTCGTACCGCGTGTCCGTGTCCGTACGAACGGCCGTACGGCCACTGCACGACCCGTATCCGAAAGGCGAGGAACGGACATGAGCAAGGACAGCACGCCGGACCCGGAGCAGGCCCCGTCGACGCGACGCCGCGGGGCCCGTCTGGCGGCTCTGGCGACGGCGGCGGTCGTCATCGCGGCCGGCGGGACCTTCTGGATGTCCGGCGGGTACGACGCGTGGCGCAACGACCAGGCCCTCGACAGCGCCTGCGACGGCGACCTGGCGGCGCAGGAGGTGCGGGGGCTGCTGCCGGGCGTGGAGCTCACGGCGTCGAGCGAGCTGCGGCAGGACGGCTGGGAGTGCTCCGTCACCGCCGCCGATCCGGCGCGGGACGGCGACGCGTCGGTGACGGTGGGGATACGCAACGTCGACGAGCCGTTCGCGGCCGGGGAGTCCGTGGACCCGGGCGCGGCGGCGGTGCCGCTGGGCGGCGGGTGGACGGGCTCCTTCACGTACGGGACCGCGACCGGCGGCAGCGACGAGGTGGACGCCCGGGAGACGGACCGGGCGCGGGTGGTGCTGCTCGTGGACTGCGGTTCCGAGCCGGGTGACGGGCTGCTGGCGTGGGCCGACGGGCGGACGAAGCAGGGCGCGGACTTCCGGTCGCAGGACGCCCGGGTGGCGCTGACGCGGGTGCTGACGGAGACGACCCTGTCCCACGCCCGCCGCACGGGATGTGAACCGGAGCGCGCGCCGGAGCCGCTGGAGCGGGTGGCCGCGCCGGCGGCCGGCGAGGGCCGGGAGCCGCAGCCGCTGGACCGGGCGTCGGGGACGTGCGCCGGTGTGCTGGCGGCGGACACGGCGCGGCGGTGGGGTGTCGGCACGGCCGTGGAGACGGCGGCGGAGCCGGCGGCGGTCGAGCGCTGCGTGCTGGGCAGCCGGCTGGGCGCGGCCCTGTACACGCTGACGGCGTCGTACGGGCCGTACGGCGAGGCGGCGCTGGCGGGACCTGCGGGCGACGTGCGGTCGGCGAAGGGCGCCGCCGAGTCGGCGTCCGGCCGCTACCGCATGACGGCGCGCTGCCCCGGGGCGGGCGGTACGGCGGTGTACGACGTCGCACCGGACGACGGGCTGGGCCCTGGACCACCCGTCGCTGCGCTCCGCCTTGCAGGCGTTCGCCTCCCGCTCCGCCGAGCGGCACGGCTGCGAGCCCCCGGCCTGACGGCTCCCGCGGCCGGGGCGGTGCCCGGGTCGCGGGACGATGCACGGTGGCTGCGGGGCCCGGGCCGGTCCGTTCGCCGCCGGTGGCGGTCCGCCGGCCGGCCCGGGACGGCGGAGAGGACCGGGGAGCGTGGAGCCCTGCCGCGGCGTCGCCGCCGGGGCCGCTCGGGTCCGGCGGCGATCCCGAGGGCTGCGGGCTGCGGGCCGTGAGCTGGGGGTGTGGGCTGGGGGCTGGGGGAGGCACGGTGGGCTGCCGGGGATCGCGGGGCGGCCTCGCGCAGGCCCGTCGTACCGGTCACTTCCCGGGCCCACGAGTGGGCCGGGGAGCGTGGACCGCCTGCCCGGAGCACCGGATGTGGCGGCCTGCTTGACGGCCCGGGAAGGGAGGCTGCCCGCCCCGAGTCCCGGACCTGGCGTGGCGGCCCGGGTCAGTGTGCGGTGAGGGTGGCGCCCGGGGCCGGGGAGGTCGCCGTGCGGGCCGCGCGGCAGGTGCCGGAAGCGCGCAGGGCCGCGGCGATCCGGTCGGCGGCCGCCGCGTCCTCGGCCAGGAACGCGGTCGTCGGGCCGGAGCCGGAGACGAGGCCCGCCAGCGCCCCGGCCCGCGTGCCGGCCGCGAGGGTGTCGGCGAGGGACGGGCGCAGGGACAGCGCCGCGGGCTGGAGGTCGTTCGACAGGGCGCCCGCCAGGGCTGCGGCGTCGCCGGTGCGGAGGGCGTCCAGGAGCTGCCGGGAAGCCGCCGGGGCCTGCGCGTCCGGGGTGAGACGGTCGAACTCCTTGTACACCGCGGGCGTGGACAGCCCGCCGTCCGCGACCGCGAAGACCCAGTGGAAGGTGCCGCCCACCGGGAGCGGGGTGAGCCGCTCGCCGCGGCCGGTGCCCAGGGCCGCGCCGCCGACCAGGGAGAACGGCACGTCGCTGCCGAGTTCGGCGCAGATGTCCAGGAGGTCGTCGCGGCTGCTGCCCGTGCCCCACAGGGCGTCGCAGGCGAGCAGCGCGCCCGCGCCGTCCGCGCTGCCTCCCGCCATCCCGCCGGCGACCGGGATGTCCTTCGCGATGTGGAGGTGGACGTCCGGGGCGATGCCGTGGCGGGCGGCGAGGAGTTCCGCCGCGCGGGCCGCCAGGTTGGTGCGGTCCAGCGGGACCTGGTCCGCGTCGGGACCGGTGCAGGTGATGCGCAGGGTGTCCGCGGGTGTCGCGGTGACCTCGTCGTACAGGCTGACCGCCAGGAAGACGTTCGCGAGGTCGTGGAAGCCGTCGGGACGGGCCGGGCCGACGGCGAGCTGGACGTTGACCTTGGCCGGGACTCGTACGGTGATGCTCACGCTGCTCGTGCCTCCGCGATACGGGCGAACTCTTCGACGGTCAGGGCCTCGCCCCGGGCCTGCGGGGACACCCTGGCCGCGACGAGGGCGGCCTCGGCTGCCGCCGGGGAGCCCGCCCAGCCGGCCAGCGCGGCGCGCAGCGTCTTGCGGCGCTGGGCGAAGGCGGCGTCGACGACGGCGAAGACCTCCGCCTTGGTCGCCGTGGTCCGGGGCGGTTCCCGGCGGACCAGGGACACCAGGCCGGAGTCCACGTTGGGCGCGGGCCAGAAGACGTTGCGGCCGATCGACCCGGCGCGCTTGACCTCCGCGTACCAGTTGGCCTTCACGGAGGGCACCCCGTACACCTTCGAGCCGGGTGCGGCGGCGAGCCGGTCGGCGACCTCCGCCTGGACCATGACGAGGGTCCGCTCGATGGTCGGGAAGCGGTCGAGCATGTGGAGCAGGACGGGCACCGCCACGTTGTAGGGCAGGTTCGCGACGAGGGCGGTGGGGGGCGGGCCGGGGAGGTCCCGGACGTGCAGGGCGTCGGAGTGGACCAGCGAGAAGCGGTCCTTGCGGGCCGGCATGCGGGCCGCGATGGTGGCCGGAAGGGCCTCGGCCAGGACGTCGTCGATCTCCACCGCCGTGACCCGGTCCGCCGCCTCCAGCAGCGCCAGGGTGAGCGAGCCGAGGCCCGGCCCCACCTCGACCACCACGTCGTCGGGGCGCACCTCGGCGGTGCGGACGATGCGCCGCACGGTGTTGGCGTCGATGACGAAGTTCTGGCCGCGCTGCTTGGTGGGGCGCACCCCGAGGGCGGTGGCCAGTTCGCGGATGTCGGCGGGGCCGAGGAGGGCGTCGGGTTCGGTGGTGCTCACCGATACAGCCTACGGCCGCAGTGCGGCCACGGGCTCGCCCCCCGCTGCACGTAGAGCTTCTTCGCCCGGTATGTCTGCTCGGCGGCGGGGGCGTCCTGGGCGCGGCCGGTGCCGCCGAGGGCCTGCCAGGTGCCGGGGTCGAACTGGTACAGGCCGCCGTACGTGCCGGACGGGTCGACGGCGTCGGGGCGGCCGCCGGACTCGCACTGGGCGAGGGCGGCCCAGTCGAGGCCGTCCGCTCCGGCGACGGAGGTCGGCATGGGCTTGGTGCCGACCTTGACGACCTGGGTGACCGGTTCGCGGACGGTCTCCTCGTGGATCCTGCGGGGTTTCTGCCGGACGCCGTTGACCGTGCGGAGCTGGTAGGTGATGCGGCGCAGGCCCTGGCGGCCGGGCTGCGCGACGACCTCGGTGCCCTTGAAGAGGGTGGGGTCGTCGACGCGGCGGGTGCGGTAGGGGACGGCCTCGTCGCGGATCTCGTGGCCGTCGGTGATGCGCAGGACGGTGACGGTCTGGCCGTCGCGGGGGAAGTCGGTGAGCGGGACGGACGTGGTGTCGTCGCCGTCGAGGGCGATGCCTGCCTGGTCGAGGGCCTCGGCGACGGTCGCCGCGTTGGTGCGGACGGTGCGTTCGCGGCCGTCGGCCAGGAAGGTGACGGCGCGTTCGGTGCGGACGTGCAGGGCGAGGCCGTCGCGGCCGATGGGTGAGGAGCGGGAGGCGGAGAGGTGGGCGCCCTCGGCGCGGACGCCGAGTTCCCGCAGGGCCTCGTCGACGGTGCGGGCGGTGGTCCACAGGCGGTGGCTGCGGCCGTCCAGGGTGAGGTCGACGGGGCGGCCCCAGCGGACGACGATCTCGTCGCCGTGGGCGAGGGCGGTGGCGGGGTCGGGGGCGACGAGGTCGTGGGCGCCGACGGCGAGACCCTCGTCGGCGAGGAGCTCGGCCACGTCGTCGGCGAAGGTGTGCAGGGTGCGGGGCGTGCCGTCGACGCTGAGCCGGACGGCCTTGTCGTCGGCGAGGAAGGCGCTGGTGCCGCCGGCGAGGACGGCGACGACGAGGGCCTGCGGGACGAGCCGGCGCAAGGCCCCGTCGGCGGTGCGCGGCCCCGTCGCGGCGGCCGCGGCCCGGCGCCTGGACGCCCGGCCGCCCGGGGCGGGCCCGCCGGGCGG
>NZ_MKXB01000130.1:0-982 GCF_001865245.1 Streptomyces sp. CC53
ACGGCGGGCCAGGTGGCGGGGGCGGGCCTGGCGAGGCCGGCCGGGGTACCGCCCGGAACGGCGGACATCCGCCGGTCCGCGCCGTCACCGCCGTGGACGAGCACGGGCCGGGCATCGGCGCCGTACGCCTCCGTCCCACCCGGCGCACCCCTCCTCCCCGGCGCTTCCGAACCGGCCCGCCCGGTGGTACCGCCCCCCGCACGCCTCCCGCCCGCCGCTTGACCCCCGTGCCCCGGGCTGCCCGGACCGGTGGGGTCGGGCAGGGCGGTGCGGGCCGCCGCGGCGATGACGGCGGCCCACGCGGTGGCCTCGGCGCGCCCCCGGTCGCCGGTGTCGCGCAGGGCGGCCTGGTAGGTGTGCTCGTGCAGCGCCCGGTCGAAGAGCGGGGCCAGGTGCGCGAGGGCGTTGTGGATGCTGCTCTCCCGGCACACCAGGCGGGCGGCGGGGGACAGCCCGCACGAACCGGGCGCCCGCAGCGCGCGGCGCGCCAGCACGGGTGCCAGTTCGCGCTCCAGCGGGCCGAGCCGCCGGTAGGTGCACCAGTCGCGGGCGCCCTCCGCCAACCGCGGGCCCACCAGCGGGATGACGTATCCGACGGCGGACAGCACGGCGGCCACCGCGACGGCCCGCGGGGCGACCGTCGTGCTCAGCTCCGCCCAGTCCCGGCCCGACCAGCGCGCGACCACGGCCGCCAGCTTGGCCAGCGCGAACGCCGCGATCCCCGCCGAGCCCGCGGTGAGCAGCCGCAGCCCGGCCAGCACCCAGCCGCGCACCTCCCGCGCCCACCGCCAGCACAGGACGCAGGTGGCCGCGGCCGCCGTGAGCAGCCCCGCCAGGTACAGCAGCACCATCTCCCGGATGAACGGCGTGGCGGCGTAGTACGTGTCGAGGTCGGCGCGGCGCTCCACGGGGGCGTCCCCCAGCACGAACATCACCACGATGGCGGCGACGAGCACCGCGTACCCGCCGATCCAGCGGCGGG
>NZ_MKXB01000130.1:1320-8859 GCF_001865245.1 Streptomyces sp. CC53
CCGGCGAGGCCGAGCACCCTGGGGTCGCGCCGGTGCCGCAGCAGGTCGGGGGCCTTCACGGCGAGCCCGAGGCACAGCGCGGCAGCGCCGACGTACTGGCTGAGTCCCTGCACGGTCAGATCCGCGGCCCGCGGTACCCCAGCGCCGTACCGATGCGTCCGGCGATCCCGTCGTCGTGCCCGGCGGAGTGCGCGGGGCCGGAGCACGGCGACCCGTGCAGCCAGCTGCGCAGGCGGCGCCCCATGAAGAGGCCGAACCGCTCCGCCTCCTGCTCGGTGTGCAGGCTGAAGTCGGTACGGGCGGCGATGCTGACGGCGGCGGCCGCGGCCTGCCGCGGGTCGTCGTCGCCGGTCAGCAGGCGGGAGGCGACGGCGGCGCCGCTGACGTGGAGGCCGCAGTCGCCCTTGAGCATGTGCCAGACCTCGTGGAAGAAGATCACCAACTGGTGCATGGGGGCGGCCCGCTTCTCCACGACGATGATGTCGTGCGTCTTCAGCTCCAGCCACAGTCCGCTGGCCGTGTGCGGCGGGAAGACCTCCTCGCAGAGGACGACCCGGCGGCCCCGGATCTCGGCCACGGCCGCCACCAGGGCCGCGAAGAGCTCCTCGCGGGTGGTGGGAGGGCACAGCCGCATGCGACCGGCGATGTCGTCGGCGAGCCGCCGCATCTCCTTGCTCTTGCTCACCCTTCCCCCCGGAAGCGACGTCATGAAGTGGGCACCGGCAAATATGCCAAGTCGGACGCGCGTCAAGCCACAACTTCCCTGGGTGCAGCAGGAAGCTGAGGGGTACGCGAAAGCGACGCAGCAGGACAACGCAGACGGCACCCCGCACCCCGCCTGGCCGGTAATCCCCTTGTGCCGGTGCGCGCTCGGGCGCTCGGCCGGTGCAGTCGCCGCGGACCGGGGTCGCGCAGCCGGCAGCCGTACTGTCCGGGGGGCTGGTCACGACCCGACCCCACCTGGATGCGGCCGCCGCCCACGAGTCTCGCCAGAAGCGTCGAAGGCCACCCCTCACGGCACGGTGCACTCCCGTCGCGGGGTGCACGCGAGCCAGCGCTGATGGCCACTCATCGCACAGGGGGAGGGCTGAACGAGTGCTGCACCGACCGTTTCCGGGAGCGACCGTCCCTCCTCACCGGAGCCCTCGGCCGCCCGCCCACCAAGACGGCCGCCTCCCGCGCGGAGGCAGGCCGGCACCCCGGCGGCAGCAGCCCGGCCCGTACAGCAGTGGCAGGCTCACCGGCCCAGCACCTGCCGCCCCCCAGTACCGCCGATACCGGCTCAGGAGCCGGTGCGCAGCACAAGAGCCGGTGCGCAGCACGAAAGCCGGTATCTGGCACGGGAGCCGGTGCGGCACAGGAGCCGGTGTCCGGCTCAAGGCGCCGGTACGCGCGGCCCGGTCGCCGGAGCAGCCGAGCGGGACCACCGGAAACAGCGGGTGCCCACCCCTAAGGACGCACCGGACCAGCGACCACCGCCAACTCAGCACTCAGCACTCAGCACTCAGCACCGAGCACCGAGCACCGAGCACCGAGCACCGAGCACCGGCAGGAGCAAGCCCGCCACCGGCACAGACCGCCAACCACCGGCCACGAGCCCCCCGGCCCTCGCCCCTCCACCACCGCACCACCGCACCACCGACCCACCGACCATCAGACCCCGGAGCAGGCCGACCCACCGCAGGGGCCATCCCCCCCAACCGCCCTGCCGAGCGCCCCACTCGGCACCCCGACCACTCGACACACACCCACCGCATCACTCACACCGCCCCGCCCCCTGCTGCCCGGCGCCGCAACGCCCCACTCTGCCGCCCGACGCCCGCACCGAGCCGTCCGACGAGGTCTCTCCACCCCCTACGGAACGGGCCCGCGCTTCCGCGGGCACCTCCTCCGGGCCCCGGTACGCGGTACGGTCTCAGCCGTTCTCGGAACGGCGGGGGTCAGCCCCCTCCGCGCCCTCGCCGCTGCCCCCGTTCTTGGCGATGATCACCTCGGCCATCTGCGCCAGCGCAGCAAGCTGACTCGGCGTCATCTCATGCGCGCGGGAGGCCAGGCTGACCAGTCCGCTGTCCCGCAGCCGCGCCAGCGGATCGACCCGGGCCTCCAGGTCCTGCACCACGGGCTGCAACGCGTGGCACAACGCCTCGGCCTCGTCGGCGGTGAGGAAACCCGCGGGCAGCCCGAAGAACCGCCGGAGCCGGTCGGCGTGCTCCAGCTTCGGCAGGCTGCTCCTGTGCCACTCGGTCAGGGACTGGCGACTCACTCCGGCGACCTTGGCCATCTCGTCCAGGGAGTACCGCTTGCCGTCGGGTCTGCGGCGGGTCTCCCGAACGAACTCCAACCGCTGCCGCACCCGGTCGGCGAGCGGCACCTCAGGGGCGGGGCGGCCCGCCAGGAGGTCGGCGACGACATCGACGGGGACACCGGTGCGGTACGACAGGTCACCGACGTCCAGGACGTCGGTGAGGCGGCCCGGCCGCCCGGTCAGCTCCGAGATGCGTGCGAGCACGTCGGCGAGGGGAGCGTGGGCGTCTGTCACCGGGAGGTCTCCCTCGGCACTTCGTCTGATCACTGGCTGAGTGCTGACGCGAGGGTAGCCGCTCCTGCCATCCCGGACCAGATGGCCAACCGCAGCTGCCCCTTTAGGCAGGAATAGTTGACACATCTGAGCGCTGAGTAGCAGGATCAACGCGCAACGCAATGCCCCGGCCGTTCAGCGGTCCGGGTCCGCGGGGTGCCGCTCACGGGGGTGGCGGCACCCCACGCGTCCGCCGCGGCCCCGCCGCGCGCCCTCGCACGAGTCCGCGCTCCGCCCGCCCCTGAGGCACCGCCCGTCCGCCGGTACGTACCGCCCTCAAGCTCCGGGAGAGCCCGATGGCCACCGTCCTCGCCACCGTGCCCGAGACCCGCACCGTGGCCGCGGTCGTCGCCCCCCTCCCCACCGACACCGGGTACGCCACCGCGCTCAGCCGGCAAGGCGCCCTGGCCATCGCCGTCACACCGGCACCACCCGCCGGGGCGCACCCGGCGCCCCGCCCTGCCGACGGTCCGTACACGGCCACCGTCCTGCACACCGGCGATCCACAGCGCACCGCGACGCGGCTGCGCTCACTCGGCGTCCAGGCCGTCGTCGCCGGCAGTGCCGCGGGCATCGCCCTGGCCGAGGACCTCACCCACCGCCTACGCCTCCCCGGCGCCGACCCGCACACCTCGCTGTTACGCCGGGACCGCGGCGTCCAGGCCCACGCACTGGCCGCGGCGGGCATACCCGCCGCGGCCTTCCTGCGCACGGCCCGCCTCGACGAGGCCGTCGCCTGCGCCCACGAACTGCGGCTGCCGTCGTACGAGCTGGCCCCGGCCGCCGCGGACACCCCGACGGCCCCCGTGGTGTGCCGCGGCCGGGAGGACATCCACGCCGCCTGGGCGCACCTGCGGCACAGCGCCTTCGTGCACTGCGGCGACCCGCACCTGGTCCTGGCCCTGCACGTGCCGGGCCCCCACTTCCTGGTGAACACCCTCACCCGCACCGATCCCGCGACGGGCCCCCGGCACACCGTGACGGACGTCTGGCGGGAGACGCGGACCCCCGACGGGCGCCCGGACCGCACCGAACTGATGCCGCGCGACCACACCCTGGCCCGTGTGCTGTCGCTGCGCGTCCTGCGCACCCTCGACGTCCTCGGCATCACCCAGGGCCCCGCCACCACCCGCCTCGCCTACAGCCGCCGCACCGGACCCGTGCACCTGGCCTGCCTTGCCGTCGCCCACAGCACGCCCGCCGACGAGGCCCTGCACGCGGCGACCGGCCGCCACCGCTTCCTCGACGCACTGGACACCGTGATCCGCCCGCGCCCCGCCCTGCAACCGGCGCTCGTCCCCACCGGCCACCACATCGTGCGCGTCCACCGGCACCCCACTCCGGAGGCGGACGACCGCCTCCTGCGCACCCTTCCGCACCTGCCGACCGTGGTCCGCGTCACCGACCACGCCCGCACCGAGGGTGCCGGCACGGGCGAGATCGTCCTGAGCGGCCCGGCCCCCCTGGTCGAGGCCGACTACCACGCCATCCGCACCCAGGAAGCCCCCTGACGGCGGAACCCCCGGCACCGTGCCACCGCAACTGCGCCGGCGGGTGTCGCGGCCGGCACACACCGGTCCACGTCACCCGAGCGGACACCACAGGGGCCCGGCCGGCACCCCGTCACCAGAGGCGGCTCTGCCACTCCTCGGAGGGGACGCGGCCTTCGGTGACGTCGCAGCAGGCCGCGGCGCGGTGGGAGGCGCCCCCCACCGGCCTGCCGAGCACCACGTCACCGGCGCGTCGGGCACACAGGACCAGACCGAGCGTCCCGGAGCCGGGATCCGCGTACGGGGAGTACCGCAGGTCGTGCCCGTACGCGGAGGTGTGCGCGCCGCATTCGCCCTCCAGCGAGGACGGTACGCGTCCGACGAGCCGCCGCCCGTTCCACTCGGCCTGCGGACCGCGCAACGCGTCGACAGCCACGCACGCGAGGCGGCCCCCGCCGTAGGAGGCGGTCAGTCCCAGTGGTGGACCCAGGTGCGTCGCCCCAGGACGTGGTGGCCGGCGTACTCCTCCAGCGTGCCGTGCGGACTCCGGTCGAGGTCGTCGGGGCAGAAGGCGGCGTGCTCAGCGGCCACGGCCACCGCCTGGTCCAGCGTGGTGGGCGGCGAGGCGACCGAGAGGACGAGCCGGTTCGCGGTGATCGCGACGACCCGGGTGCCGAAGCGCTCGTCCCAACTGCGCAGGACGGCGCTGAGGACGCCGGCGTCGTCCTCGTGGTGCAGCGCGCCGGCCCAGCCTATGGAAGAGGGTATGTCCGCGTTGCATTCGGCGGACACCAGGGCCAGGCGGGGTTCCTCCAGCCAGGAGCCGCCGCCTGAGAGGGCATCGGCGATCCCGGCGGCCTGTTCATCGGCATCCACGTCGGACGACACGGCCCCGGCGAGCCCCGGCCAGGGCACGTCGAAGGGGGCCGCCCCTGACCGCTTCCCCCGGAGTTCCCCCCAGTGGTGGGACAGCATCTCGTCGGCGCCCAGGTCCTCCGGGTAGGACAGGTTTCCGCACATCAGGTCCCACCCCTCCGGGTCGCCCGACGGGCCGCCGACGTCCACCAGTACCGGCACGAGGCCCGCCGCCCGGCGCGCGGCCCGCTGCGCGGACCACTGCCCGGGCGCGGCACGCCCGTCGGCCAGCCACAGCAGCGGCTCCGGCCAGGGGCCCTGGTACGTCTCGTTGAACAGCCTCCCCGGGGGGAGGTCGAGCCCGAGCGTCCGACCGCTCGGATCAGCCGCAAGCCGGGGCAGGTTGTTCGTCTCCGTCACCATCTGACGACTGTAGGCGCGGGGTCTGACAGCACTCCTGGCCACGGAACTCTGATGGCGAAGCGGAGGCCGGTGGGCGCCCTGTCGGCCGCTGTCCGTCGGGGCGGCTCACGCCTGGACCGTGCCTGCCCGACGCTCTCAGGGCGTCGAGCGCCTCCTCGTCGTTCCAGCGGACGGGCACAGCACCGACCGCACGTGCACCGTGCCAGCAACCCACTTCGGAGTCCTGCCGTGGCGGCGTGATCCTGTTCAGAAGGGCCGGAAGAGCCCCTCGGGATCATCGTGAGCCCATGCGGCGTACTCCTCGAAGCGCAGGTTGCCGATGCTCAGGTTCGCGTGAACGTCATGGGCCCCTGCGGGGACGGCGCGGAACTCACGGCCGAACTCGGTCAGCTGCTCGTAGTCCGCGTCGTCCAGGCATTCCTCCCGCGTCAGCGTGGTGACGGCCAGCAGCGGGTGGCTCGCCGCCTGCATGGTCGTCCGGTCGGCGAGGAAGACGACGGACAGGTCCTCGTCGGCACGGACCGCGTTGAGCACCTCGTCGACGCTCGCTTCTGCCCAGGCCGGGTCGTCAATGACGTGGACGTGCGCCTCGAACCGGCCGGCCCCACCCTGCTCCGTCAGCGCGGCCGTCACGTCCTGCCACGCCTGGTCGTCGTGGTAGTCAGTCCTGACGAGCAGGACGTCGAACTCATCACGGCCCGTGATGGCGGGCAACGCTCTCATCGATCCTTCTCCCCAGTGACGTTCGGTGCGCCGTGCCCGACTGTCTCACGGGCCTTCTTCGAGCTTGCGGTTCGCAGCCGTTCGGAAGTGAGGCGGCGACCGCCGCCGTGAACGAAAGCGAGGCCGTCGAAGACCCTCCACCACGTGCAGACCGGGTGCGGTCCGGTGAGCGCCGCGCTGCGCGGCTTCGCGTACGACATGGCCGCGGCCGACCGGCAGCCGGAGGCGGCCGGGGCGAACGCGCGGTCCGCCGGCTGCACGGTGAACCGGACGGCTCGGTCGTCCTCCCCGCGGGCGGCCGGTAAGCCGACGGCAAGCTCCCGGAGCCTCCAGCGCCGGACCCGACGCGGCCGGCCTGCCTCCACCCAACGGTCCGAGAATCCGCACGACCACTTGAGGCCCCGGCACCACACACGGGGATCACGCACGCCCGTCGGCAGTCCCAGAAGGCCCCACGCACCCGGAAGGCCCCGCACCTTCGGGCCGATGACCGCCAGGCAACCGCCTCCGGCACCGGACCCCTTCGGACAACACCTCGAACAAGCCCCGGAAACGCAGAGATCCCGCCCGATCAATCAGATCGGACGGGATCTCGTGAACTCTTCCTGAGCGAACTCAAGAACAGTCGTGTCTGTGGACCTGAGGGGATTCGAACCCCTGACCCCCTCGATGCGAACGAGGTGCGCTACCGGACTGCGCCACAGGCCCTTGCGACGTGTGAAACCTTAGCACCCCGATCTGCGTGCTCGGAAATCCGTTGGCCGGCCGGGGGTCGAGAGGTGGATCACGCCGGTCACTCGTTCGCGGCGCGGGGCCGGTCGTCGTCGGCGTACTGGTCGAAGAGGGGGGTGCGGCTGCGGTCGCGGGGGCGGCGCGGGGGTGTGGCGGAGGGGTTGGGGTTCTTGCGGGTGGCCGGCGGCGGAGTGGGTTCCGCCGGGGAGGAGCGGGCGGCGCTCCAGGTCTCCGGGTCGGTCACGTCCACGCCGCCGGTGGCGCGGGGGGCGACGGGTGCGGTGACGTAGGTGGGGAGCGGCACCGGGACGGGGTCCCAGCTGTCGCCGCGGACGGGGCCGCGGTCGCGCTGCTGGTCGACCCACTCGGCGTGGTCGGTCTGCTCGACCAGGGCGCGCCGGTCCGCCTCCGCCGGGGAGACCGGCGGGGCGGGGTCGCCGGCGGGAGCGGGGGCGGCCTCGTCGTGCGGAGGCTGGGGCCGGCGGGGCGACCGGCTGTCGCGCAGCCGCTGCGCGGCGGCCTCGGCCCGGCGCCGGTCCATGACGTACACGAAGCGGCGGCGCTCCTGGCGGCGGAGGTAGGCGATGTACGCGCTGAGGAGGACGGCGGGGACGCCGGGGGCCCAGAGGAAGGCGAGGCCGGCGACGGCGGCGACGACCGCGCCGACGGTGAAGGCGAGGAAGAGGACGACCGTGGTGCGGCGGCGGCGGGCCAGCACGCGGGAGCGGCGGGCCCGTT
>NZ_MKXB01000130.1:9174-19156 GCF_001865245.1 Streptomyces sp. CC53
GGCGGCTCCAGGCGGGCTTCGGTGTGGTCCGGGGGCGCGGCGAAGGCCCGGACGTCGACCGAGTCGAGGTGCTCGGTCCGGGCGTCCGGGTCCGCGTCGGAATCCCGCCACTCCTCGTCGGTGCCGCGGGAGCGCAGCTCCTTGGCGTACCGTCGCTCCATCCCCGCCCGTCCGGACAGGAGCCGGATGGCGGTGCTGAAGCGTTCCGTCGGTCGAGCCTCGTTCAGCTCGTCCTGCCTGCGGAGCCACATCGGCACCAGGTAGGCGGCCCAGGCTCCGACGATGACTGCGTAGATGAGGCCGCTGCTGCTCACGCCTCACACGGTAGAGGTCTTCGCGTGAGGCCATCGGCCAATTGGGCCGGTGTGTCGCACGATCTGGCTGATATCACTGACATTTTTTGTGATTGTTCGGATCGATTGTGCTCAACGGCTGACCTTTATCGAATGCATGTTTTATTTTGCAGGGTGTTGCCGCCGCGCGGTGTGCCAGCGGCGCAGCAACCCCTCCGGTACTTCCTCCGCCGTCAGCGCGAAAACCAGGTGGTCCCGCCAGGCACCGTCGATGTGCAGGTAGCGGGGGCGCAACCCCTCCTCGCGGAAGCCGAGCTTCTCCACGACCCTGCGGCTCGGCACGTTCTCCGGGCGGATGCACACCTCGATGCGGTGGAGGCCCACCGTACGGAAGCAGTGGTCGACGACCAGGGCCACCGCCGTCGGCATGACGCCGCGGCCGGCGACGTCCCGGTCCACCCAGTAGCCGACGTGTCCCGAGCACATCGAGCCCCACGTGATCCCGGCGACGGTGAGCTGGCCGACCAGCCGGCCGCGGTACTCGATCACGAAGGGCAGCATGCGGCCCGCGTTCGCTTCCGCGCGCAGGTGGCGGACCATCTGGCGGAACGTGGGCCGCTGCACCGGCGGGGCGCCCGGCGGGGGCGGCGGGACGGTGGCCTCCCAGGGGCGCAGCCAGTCGCGGTTGCGCTGGTTGACCTCGCGCCACTCCTTCTGGTCGCGGGCCCTTATGGGCCGCAGGACCACGTCGCTGTCCGCCAGGGTGGCCGGCCAGGCCGGGTTCATGACGCCGCCGGCCTCGGATGGTCGCCGCCGCGGAGCTGGTCCACCGCGTGGACCAGCAGCTTCTCCAGGACGGCCAGTCCGTCGCGTACGCCTCCCGTGGAGCCGGGGAGGTTGACGATCAGGGTGCCTCGCGCGACGCCGGCGAGGCCGCGGGAGAGGGCGGCCGTCGGGACCTTGTCGCGGCCGTGGGCCCGGATGGCCTCGGGGATGCCGGGGATCTCGTGGTCGAGGACGCGGCGGGTCGCTTCCGGGGTGGCGTCGGACGGGGAGATCCCGGTACCGCCCGTGGTGAGGATGACGTCGTAGGCCGCCTCCACCCCGGCGCGCAGGGCCGCCTCCACGGGGTCGCCGTCGGGCACGACCTGCGGGCCGTCGACGGCGAAGCCCAGCGCCCGCAGGCCCTCGGCGAGGACCGGGCCGCCCTTGTCCTCGTACACCCCTGCCGCGGCCCGGTTGGAGGCGGTGACGACCAGCGCGCGGTAGGGCTCGGCCAGGGCGCCGCCGAGGCCGCTGCCGTCCGCCGCGCTCACGACCGGCTCCAGTCCCCGGACTTGCCGCCCGTCTTCTCCTCCACCCGCACGTCGGTGATCACGGCCGCCTTGTCGACGGCCTTCACCATGTCGACCACCGTCAGCGCCGCGACGGACACCGCCGTGAGGGCCTCCATCTCGACGCCGGTGCGGTCGGTGGTCTTCACCGTGGCGCTGATCTCCACCGCGTCGTCCGCCACCGCCAGGTCCAGCTTCACCCCGGACACGGCGAGCGGGTGGCACAGCGGGATGAGGTCGGGGGTGCGCTTGGCGCCCATGATCCCGGCGATGCGGGCCGTGGCGAGCGCGTCCCCCTTCGGCACGCCCTCGCCCCGCAGCAGCTCCACCACCCGCGGGGAGACCAGGACGCGGCCCGTGGCCCGCGCGGTGCGTGCGGTGACGTCCTTGGCGGAGACGTCCACCATGCGGGCGGCCCCCGCCTCGTCGATGTGGGTCAGACTGCCTTGCGTACTCACTGCACTCCGCCTCGCGATTCTGGCGCCGGTTCGTCTTGTCGGCACGGCGGCAGACACCGTACCGCCACGGGCGCCGTACGCGACCGGGTGGTTCAGCGGATGATCACCACCTCCAGCTCGGCGCCGGGCCCCACGATGGTGGTGTCCTCCGGTACGACGAGCAGCGCGTCGGCGTGCGCCAGGGCGGCGACGAGGTGGGAGCCCGCACCGCCCACAGGAGTGACGGTACCCGCCTGCGCGTCGTACGTCCCGCGCAGGAACTGCCGCTTGCCGGCCGGCGACGTGAGGGCCTTGTCCGCGGACAGGGCGGCACGCGCGCGGGGGCGGTGCACGTCCTTGAGTCCCATGAGGGTGCGGATGGCGGGACGGACGAACAGCTCGAACGACACGTACGAGGACACCGGGTTCCCCGGCAGGGCGAGGAGCGGGACGTGGTCGGGGCCGACGGTCCCGAAGCCCTGCGGCTTGCCGGGCTGCATCGCGAGCCGACGGAAATCGACGCCGCTGCCGCCCTCGGTGCCGTCGGGCGCCGACAGCGCCTCCTTCACCACGTCGTACGCGCCGACGCTGACGCCGCCGGTGGTGACCAGGAGGTCGGCGCGCACGAGCTGGTCCTCGATGGCGGCGCGCAGCCCGTCGGCGTCGTCGGTGACGGCGCCGACCCGGTAGGCGAGGGCCCCGGCGTCGCGGGCGGCGGCGCTCAGGGCGTAGCTGTTGGAGTCGTAGATCTGGCCCGGCCCGAGCGCCTCGCCCGGCTGGACGAGCTCGCTGCCGGTCGACATGACGACCACGCGGGGGCGGGGCCGCACGCGGACGGTGCCGCGGCCGATGGCGGCGAGCAGGCCGATCTGCGCCGGCCCGAGGACCGTGCCGGCCGCCAGGGCGGGCTCGCCGGCCTGGACGTCGCTGCCGCGGGCCCGGACGTGGGCGCGGGCCTCGACGGGGCGGTACACGCGCACCTCGCCGCCCGCCCCGTCCGGGTCGGTGCTCGCGGCACGCATCGTGGTGGCCGCTCCGCCGCCGGCGCCGCCGTCGGTCCACTCGACGGGGACGACCGCCTCCGCGCCGGGCGGCAGCGGGGCTCCGGTCATGATGCGGGCGGCCTGGCCCGGGCCGACCTCGGGGAGTTCACCGCTGCCCGCGGCGACGTCGCCGACGACCGTGAGCACGGCCGGGTACTCCTCGCCGGCACCCGCGACGTCGGCGACGCGCACCGCGTACCCGTCCATGGAACTGTTGTCGAAGGGGGGCAGGGCGACGGGCACCGTGACGTCGTCGACGAGGACGCAGCCCTGCGCGTCGGGCAGCTGCAGCTCGATGGGGTCGAGCGGGCGGATCGAGCCGAGGATGTCGTCCAGGTGCTCGTCCACCGACCAGGTCGTACGCACAGTGCTGCTCACGGGGCCTACATCTCCTCGGTGACGTAACGGCGGAGCCAGGACCGGAACTCCGGTCCCAGATCATCACGTTCGCACGCGAGTCTGACAATCGCCCGGAGATAGTCGCCGCGGTCCCCGGTGTCGTAGCGGCGCCCCTTGAAGACCACGCCGTGGACGGGGCCGCCCCGGGAGCTGTCCGTGGCGAGCTTGTGCAGGGCGTCGGTGATCTGGATCTCCCCGCCGCGTCCCGGCTCCGTCTCGCGCAGTATGCCGAAGACGGCCGGGTCCAGGACGTACCGGCCGATGATGGCGTAGTTGCTGGGGGCGTCCGCCGCGTCGGGCTTCTCCACCAGGTCGGTCACCCGCACCACGTCGGCGTCGTTGGTGGGCTCGACCGCCGCGCAGCCGTAGAGGTGGATCTGCGACGGGTCGACCTCCATGAGGGCGATGACGCTGCCGCCCTGCTGCTCCTGGACCTCCATCATGCGGGCCAGCAGGGGGTCGCGCGGGTCGATCAGGTCGTCACCGAGGAGGACGGCGAACGGCTGGTCGCCGACGTGCGGGGCGGCGCACAGCACCGCGTGGCCGAGGCCCCGCGGGTCCCCCTGGCGGACGTAGTGCATCGTCGCCAGGCCGTTGGACTCCTTGACCCTGTCCAGTCGCTCCAGGTCGCCCTTCCTGAACAGGGCCTCTTCGAGCTCGTAGTTGCGGTCGAAGTGGTCCTCCAGGGGGCGCTTGTTGCGCCCGGTGATCATCAGGACGTCGTGCAGCCCGGCCCCCACCGCCTCCTCCACCACGTACTGGATGGCGGGTTTGTCCACCACCGGCAGCATCTCCTTGGGAGTTGCCTTCGTGGCGGGGAGGAACCGGGTGCCGAGGCCCGCGGCCGGGATGACAGCCTTGGTGATCCTGGAGTGCGACTGAGTCATGCCGAGCACCATAGCCGGTGACTATGGGAGGAAGATGATCCTTCGGTTAACTTCCTCCCCATATAGACGGATACGGGATGTTCCGCGGCGCATGCCGGCCTCCGGCAGCCGCGGGCCGGAAGGACGTGGACAGAGTGAGTGGTGGGTCCGAGGCGGGCGACGCCGCAGCGGGTGCGGGCGCGACCGCAGGTGGAGGCGCGGGCGGGGCAGGGGACGCGGCCGCACCGGACAAGGCGGGGCTGCGGAGCAGGCTGCTGGCCGCACGGACCCTGCTGACCTCCGAGGATGTCGGCCGGGCCGCCGGGGCACTGGCGGACGAGGCGCTGCGGCTCCCCGAACTGGCCGCGGCAGGCACGGTCGCCGCGTACGTCTCCGTGGGCCGCGAACCGGGCACCCGGGACCTGATCGAGGCCCTGCGCGCGCGTGGCGTCCGCGTGCTGCTGCCGGTCCTGCTGCCCGACAACGACCTCGACTGGGCCGTCCACGAGGGCGCGGACCGGCTGGTGCGGGCGCGGTTCGGCCTGCTGGAGCCCGCGGGGCCCCGGCTCGGCCCGGACGCCGTCCTGGAGGCGGACGCGGTGCTGCTGCCGGGACTCGCCGTGGACGGACGGGGCATGCGGCTCGGGCGGGGCGGCGGCTCGTACGACCGCGTACTGGCCCGCCTCGCGCGCGCGGGCGCGGACCCGGCGCTCGTCGTGCTCCTCTACGCGCACGAGGTGGTCGCGCGGGTCCCGGAGGAACCGCACGACCACCCCGTCCGTGCCGTGGTGACGCCCGGGGGCGTCCGCCGCTTCGCAGCCTCCTGAGGGGCCGCGAAGGGCGACCGGGCGCTCCCGGTGCGCCCGGCTAGGGCTTCAGCACCAGGTGGTCGGCCTTCGCGCGGTCGACCGCCTGGGCGCTGTACGGCCAGTCGAGCAGCTCCCCCTTGGCCCACATCTCCGTCTGGTCCGTGTAGTGCGGGTGGTAGGCGTGGCCCGAGGCGCCCGTGAGGTTGATCCACCGGGACTTGTCCCAGTCGCCGACGTTGACGACCATCCGCATCGACGGCACCCAGACGACGTCGTAGCCGCCCGCCGCGTTCCAGCCGGTGGCGTTGACCGCCGCCTCTCCGCCGCTGAGGTTCCACGGCCCCCGGTTCAGGAGCTGCTTCACGACGGCGGGGCCCTCGGTGCCGAGGGTCTGGTTCCGCAGGTTCAGCTGGTGCAGGCGCCCCCAGCTCCAGGTGGAGACGTCCTTGCCCAGCTTCGCCGTCAGCTCCCAGCGGGCGTCGTCCATGGCACGGGCCAGCAGCTCGTCCCGGGTCTCGGTGGCCGGGTCCAGACGGGTTGCCGGGGAGTGCCACCAGGCGTTCTTCTCGTCCTTCAGGAGGGGGCGGACCACCTCGTACCAGCGGTCGCCGCCGTCCGGCTGCGCCTTGTCCGGGGCGCGCTTGCCGCACTCCCGTACGAGCTTGTCGCGCTGGTCCTCCGGAACGGTCGGGTCGACCGGCCTGACGTTGACGCAGTCGCCCTTGACCCGCAGCTCCTTGGGAAGCTTGTCGCCGAAGGACAGCATGAGGACGTTGCGCCAGACCGCGTTGAAGTAGGCCGCGGCCGCCGAGTCGCTCTCCTGCGTGTAGTCCCAGCCCTCCAGCAGCTGCTGCGCCTCACGGACGTACGGGTCGGACACGTCGATCTTCAGCAGGTACGGCGTCAGCATCTTGGCGATCTCGCTGCTGTTGTCCGTCTGCATGGTGCGCATGTCGTCCGTGGAGATCTTGCCGCCGTCCTTGATCTTCGACTCGATGAGGTCGTTGATCCGCTGGCTGCGGGAGCCGTAGCCCCAGTCCTTGGTGAGCAGGTGCGGGTAGGAGGCGCCGACGACAGCCTGGTTGGCGGTGGTGATGTAGCCGCGCTTCGGGTTCAGCTCGTAGGGCAGCTCCTCGAAGGGGACGTACTCCTTCTCCCAGTCGTAGGCCGGGTCCCAGCCGGGCGCCGGGTAGCGGCCGTCGTGGCCCTCGGCGCGGACCGGGACGCGGCCCGGTGCCTGGTAGCCGATGTTGCCCTCGGTGTCGGCGTAGACGAGGTTCTGCGCCGGCACGTCGAAGTCGCGGGCCGCCTCGCGGAACTCCTTGAAGTCCTTGGCGCGGTTCAGCTTGAACAGGGCCTCCATGGAGGTGCCCGGGTCCAGGGCGGTCCAGCGCAGCGCCACCGCGTAGCCGTCACCGCGGTCGGGCGCGCTGTTGGTGACGGGCGCCTTCTGGCCGACCTTCTCCAGCTCGTCGCTGCGGTCGGAGATGAGCGGGCCGTTGTTGGTGGTGCGCACGGTGATGGTGCGGCTGCTGCCACCCGCGACCTTGATGACCTCGTCGCGGCTCTCGAACGGCACCTCCTTGGTGCCGCGCAGGTAGCCGCGGTCGGTGACCTTCTCCAGGTAGAGGTCCGTGACGTCCGTGCCGAGGTTCGTCATGCCCCAGGCGATGTCCTGGTTGTGGCCGATGACGACGCCCGGCATGCCGGCGAAGGTGTAGCCGGCGACGTCGTAGCCGCAGGTGGCGGACACGTTCCGGCAGTGCAGGCCCATCTGGTACCAGACGGACGGCAGCTGGGGGGCGAGGTGCGGGTCGTTGGCGAGCAGCGGCTTGCCGGTGGTCGTGTACTTCCCGGACACGACCCAGGAGTTCGAGCCGATGCCGTTGCCGTTCGGGCCCAGCAGCGCGGGGACCTCGTCCAGCACTTCCGAAAGGCCGGAGAGCTGCGCCTGGAGGCCGCTCCGGGCGGCCGTGGAGCCCTGCCCGCCCGCGGCGCCCTGAAGCCCGTTGGCGGCGCCCCGGAGGGCGTTCGCGGCGCCCTGGGCGCCGTTGCCCGTACCGGTTCCCGTCCCGGTCCCGGTACCCGTACCGCTCCCGCTGCCGGTGCCGCCGCCCGAGCCGGAGTCCGACCCCTCCACCTCGAAGTCCTCGACGATCGGGCGGTGCAGGTCGTACGGGTAGCCGGGGTACAGCTCCTCGACCTGCTCGGGGCTGAGGCGGTCGAGCATCAGCGAGCGGTCGATCTCGTCCTCCATGTTGCCGCGGAGGTCCCACGCCATCGCCTTGAGCCAGGCGACCGAGTCGACCGGCGTCCACGGCTCGATCGCGTAGTCGTGCGCGAAGGCGAGGGCGGAGTACTCGACCGAGACGTCCCGCGGCTGCTTGTCCTCCAGGTAGGCGTTGACGCCGTCCGCGTACGCCTGGAGGTTCTTCTTCGTCTCCTCGGAGAGCTTGGTGTCGAACTCCTCCTTCGCCACCCGGTGCCAGCCGAGCGTGCGCAGGAAGGCGTCGGTGTCGACGAGCCCGTCACCGAGCAGCTCGGAGAGTCGGCCCGCCGTCATGTGCCGGCGCACGTCCATCTCCCAGAACCGGTCCTGCGCCTGGACGTACCCCTGGGCACGGAACAGGTCCTCGTCGGTCGAGGCGTAGATCTGCGGGACGCCGTAGGCGTCCCGCTTGACGTCCACCGGCCCGGACAGGCCCGGCAGCCGGAGGGCGCCGGTCGTCTGCGGGAACGGCGCACGCACGGTGCTGACGCTCCAGTAGGCGCCGTAGCCGACGCCCGCGACGAGCGCCAGCACCAGGGCGATCACGAGCAAGCGGGCACGTCGCCCCTTCTTCTTGGTGGAAGAGACGGTGGTGTTGGCGGGCATCGCTGTCCTTCGAGGCGCAGGCTTGGTCCTGGAGTGCTGGAGCAACCATAGGCGCAGCCGTCGGGCGGCCCGGACGCGGAGTCAGGGAGGAGCGGTGGAGGAGCCCCTGGTGCGACGGCTCCGCACGGCACGGAAGGGCATCAAGGAAGCGTAAAAGATTAGGTAAGGTAACGAAGTAAACGGAGGGCCGGGCACCGGAAGCCCCCAGGGGCGTTCACGCATACCCGGCATGTCCTCCCATACATGCACGGATGCTCCGCACCACAGCGGACACCCAGCCCCACACAGACCCACGACCCCACACGGACAACGGCACCACACGCACGCATACACGTACGCCCTGCACTCCACAGCACAGAACCGGGAAGGATCGGCCCCTGACTGTCCACCAGCTCAACGCGCTCCTGCTCATCGGCTCCCTCGTCCTCCTCGTCGCCGTCATCGCGGTGCGCATCTCCTCCCGCAGCGGGCTCCCCAGCCTGCTCCTCTACCTGGGGATCGGCATCGCGATCGGCCAGGACGGCATCGGCAACGTCGCCTTCGACAACGCCGAGCTGACCCAGGTCATCGGCTACGGCGCCCTCGTCGTGATCCTCGCCGAGGGCGGCCTGGGCACGAAGTGGAAGGAGATCAGACCCGCGCTGCCCGCGGCGGCCGTCCTGGCGACCGGCGGCATCGCGGTGAGCGTGGGCATCACGGCGGCCGCCGCGCACTACCTGGTCGGCCTCGAATGGCGCCAGGCACTGCTGATCGGGGCGGTCGTGTCCTCGACCGACGCCGCCGCCGTGTTCTCCGTGCTGCGCAAGGTGCCCCTCCCCGCGCGCGTGACGGGCACCCTGGAGGCCGAGTCGGGGTTCAACGACGCGCCGGTGGTCATCCTCGTCGTGGCCTTCTCCACCACGGGACCCGTCGACAGCTGGTACGTCCTGGTCGGCAAGATCGCCCTGGAGCTGGCCATCGGCGCCGCCGTCGGCCTCGCGGTGGGCTTCATCGGCTCGTACGGCCTCAAGCGCGTCGCCCTGCCGGCCTCCGGCCTCTACCCGATCGCCGTCATGGCCATCGCCGTCGCCGCATACGCCGGCGGCGCACTGGCCCACGGCAGCGGCTTCCTCGCCGTCTACCTCGCCGCCGTGGTGCTCGGCAACGCCCGGCTGCCGCACCAGCCCGCGACGCGCGGCTTCGCGGAGGGCCTCGGGTGGATCGCGCAGATCGGCATGTTCGTCCTGCTCGGCCTCCTGGTGACCCCGCACGAACTGTTCGAGGACTTCTGGCCGGCCGTGGCCATCGGCCTGGTGCTGACGGTGGTGGCCCGGCCGGTGTCGGTCCTGCTGAGCCTGCTGCCGTTCCGGATCCCGTGGCAGGAGCAGGCGCTGATGTCCTGGGCGGGACTGCGCGGGGCGGTGCCCGTCATCCTGGCGACCATCCCCATGGTGACCGGCATCGAGGGCAGCCGGAAGGTGTTCAACATCGTCTTCGTGCTGGTGGTCGTCTACACACTGATCCAGGCACCGACGCTGCCGTGGCTGGCCAAGGTGCTGCGGCTCGGCGAGGGCGACGAGGCCACGGACCTGGGCGTCGAGTCCGCGCCCCTGGAGCGGCTCCGCGGCCACCTGCTGTCCCTGTCCATCCCCGAGCGGTCCCGGATGCACGGCGTGGAGGTAGCGGAGCTGCGCCTGCCGCCGGGTGCCGCCGTCACCCTGGTCGTACGGGACGGCAGGAGCTTCGTCCCGTCACCCGCGACCGTGCTGCGGCGCGGCGACGAACTCCTGGTCGTGGCGACGGACCCGGTGCGGGACGCGGCGGAACGGCGCCTGCACGCGGTGGGCCGGGGCGGCAAGCTCGCGGGCTGGCTCGGCACGGGCGGGGCCCGGTGAGCGGCCGCCGGGACGACCGGGCCCGGGGCGCGGTGGCGGGCGGGCGGTCGGG
>NZ_MKXB01000131.1:0-20355 GCF_001865245.1 Streptomyces sp. CC53
GGGTGGCGGCTGGTCCGGTCGGCAGCCGGGGGCGGGGCCGTGTGCCAGCCCGCGGTCGGCCAGCAGCGCGTGGAACCGCGCGGCGACGGCGCGGTGGCCCAGCTCGCCGGGGTGGAGCCGGTCGGCGCTCCACAGGCTCCGGTCCTCGACCCACTCCGCGTCCGCCAGGTGCACGTGAACGGTGTCGTGGCGGGCGGACAGGGCGTGCACGACGGTGTTGACGGCCCGCTGGCGCCGGGCGAGGGGCCGGGCGAGCGGCGCCGGCAGCCGGAGCATGCGTCCCGGATCCGGCAGGCAGGCCGTCAGGAGGACCGTGCCGCCGCGGGCCAGGCGGGTCAGTGTCCGGTCGAGGTCGCCGGCGACCTGGGCGATGTCGAAGGAAGCCCTCAGGGTGTCGTTGAGCCCGACGACCACGGCGGCCAGATCCGGCTGGAGGGCGAGGGCGCGCGGGACCTGCTCCACGGCCACGTCCCGGACGAGGGCGCCACTGACCGCGAGGTTGCGGAACTCCGTGCTGCGCGGTGCGTCCGTCGGCGCCAGGGCCTCGGCGAGGAGCGCCGCCCAGCCGCGCAGGCCGGTTGCGACGGGATCACCGACGCCCTCGGTGAGGGAGTCCCCCAGCGCTGCGAACCGCAAGGGGCGGGCGGGGCCGGCGGAGGCACGGGCGCCCACCGGCGCTTCGGACCCGGCCCGCGCGGACTGCGCGAACTGCGCGGGCGCGGCCTCGGGGAGGGGCACGGCGTCAGGCAGAGCTTCCACCGGCGGAGGGCACGGCCGCGGCCGAGCGACGGGCACGGGCCCCGGCGGGGAGGGCGACGGCCGCCGGAGGACCGGGGCCGGGGGCGCCCCCGCGTCGCGGGCGGTCACCGCGCTTCCCCGGATCTCGGGCTCGCTGCCTGCCCGCCGCCCGCCAGGGCGGGAGGCGGGCCGCCCTGCGTCACGGCGGACGGCGTGGGGGCGTGACACGCATGGCCGTCGGCGGCAATCGGCGGGAAGCCGTCGTGAGGGAGCTCGCACCCGGCGTCGTGGGCGGACCCGTGCGCTGCGCCCTCCACCACGTCGTGGGCGGGCCCGTGCGCTGCGCACCGGGTCGAATCCCGTACGGCGCCGTGAGCGGTGGGCCGCCATTCGGCTTCTGCGGAGCCGGGAGCGACCGCATGCGCCTCCTCACGCCCCGCGCCGTGAGCACCGACACGCCCGACGCCGCTTCCGGAGCCGCAAGCGGCACCCGGCACCCCGCCACCTGCGCCGTCCTGCACGGCGGCACCCGTGCCGTCATGCGCGGCGTCGTGCGCGGTGAGGAAGGCGGCGACCGCGCGGTCCCACGAGAAGAGCTCCGCCCGGGTCCTGGCCGCGGCGCGGCGTACCGGCTCCGGGCGGCTCAGCACGGCCTGGACGGCGGCGGCGAACGCCTCCGGTGTGTCGCGGGCGGCGACACCGGCCGCGCCGACGACCTCCGGCAGCGCGGAGGAGGCGCTGACGACGACCGGCGTGCCGCAGGCCAGGGCCTCCAGAGCGGACAGCCCGAAGGTCTCGGCCGGCCCCGGTGCCAGGCACACGTCCGCCGCGGCCTGGAGCCCGGCGACGGCCTCCCGGTCCCGTAGGTGCCCGACGAAGTCGACGGGCAGCCGCAGCTCGCGGGCTCTGCGCTCCAGCGGGCGGCGGAGCGGGCCGTCGCCGGCGACCACGAGGACCGCGTCCACCTCTCGGCTCCGCAGCACCGCCAGGGCGTCCAACGCCATGCCGGGGCGCTTCTCCACCGACAGCCGGGAGCAGAGCAGCAGGAGCACCTCCGCCCCGCGCGCGTGCTGGGCCCGCAGCACGGCGTCACGCCGGTCGGGTCGGCACCGGCGCAGGTCCACACCGAGCGGTGCCCGTACGACGTTGCGCGCGCCGATCCGCAGGAACTCCTGCTCCGCCCACCGCGTGGTGCAGACGATCCTGCTGTACGCCCAGGCGCTGCGGCGGTTGAGCCGGTCCGCGAGCCCGGCCGCCGCGCCGGGCGGCACCCCCCAGGTGCGCAGCACGCCGTCGGCCGTCTCGTGGGACACCATGACGGCCGGGACCCGGGCGCGGCGGGCCCACTCACCCGTCCAGCGGAGGGTGGTGCGGTCGCAGACCTCCAGGCGGTCGGGGGCCAGCTCCTCAAGCAGTCGGCTGAGGTCCCGTCGCCCGGCGAGGACGCGGTAGCCTCCGGTTCCGGGCAGTTCGGGGCCGGGGAGGGTGATGACCCGGCCCTGCGCGGTGGTCTCGTCCCCGGCCACGGCTCCGGGAACGATCAGGACGGGGTCGTGACCCGCCGCCGCGTAGCCCCGGCCGAGTGCGTCGAGGGCGGTGCGCAGTCCGCCGGACGACGGGGCCACGAAGTTGGCGAGCCGTACGATCCGCAGCCCGCGGGCCCCGCCCGCGGCCGGCGCGCCGCTCCCGCCCCGTGCCGGGGGCGGAACGCCGGGCCCGTGCGTACGGCTCGTGCCGCCCGCCTCGGGCCCGTCGCCGGGGGTCGCCCCACCGGTGGTGTCGTAGGCGCCGCGGGCCCCGCCGGACACCTCACCGCGGTGACCGCGGTGGGGTGTGCCCGCCCCGCGACCGTCGTCCGCACCTCCTGCTCCTGCCGTACCGCCCCCGCCGTACGCACCGCCCCCGCCGTCCGTGCCGTGCGCTCCTGCCGTGCCGCGGCCGCTCCCCATGCCTCCGGGGGCCCTCCTGCCGTACGCGGTGCTCATGCCGCCACCGCCCGCTGCGCCCGGCTGTCCAGCACCTCCGCGTAGTGGTCGAGCAGACGGTCGCCGACCGCCGCCCAGGTGCGCCCTTCCACGGCGGCCCGCCCCGCGGCACCGTAGTCCCTGCGGCGGGCGGGGTCCGCGGCCAGCCCGGCGACGGCCGCGGACAGGGCGTGCGCGTCGTGGGGCGGCACGAGCAGGCCGGTCACGCCGTGCCGGACCAGGTCCAGCGGGCCGCCCGCGGCCGGGGCGACCACGGGGAGCCCGCAGGCCATCGCTTCCTGCACGGTCTGGCAGAAGGTCTCGTACGGCCCGGTGTGGGCGAAGACGTCGAGCGACGCGAAGATCCGGGCCAGTTCGTCCCCCGTGCGCCGGCCCAGGAAGACCGCGCCGGGCAGGGCGGCCCGCAGGCCGGGCTCGCTGGGACCGTCGCCGACGACCACGACCCGTACGCCGGGCAGGCCACTCACCCCGGCCAGCAGATCCACGTGCTTCTCGGGGGCGAGCCGCCCGACGTACCCGACGAGCAGTTCGCCGCCGGGGGCGAGGGAGCGGCGCAGCGGCTCGTCCCTGCGGTCCGGCCGGAAGCGGTCGGTGTCGACCCCGCGCGGCCACAGGTGCACCCGGGGCACGCCGTGGGCGGTGAGGTCGCGGGCGGCCGCGGTGGACGGGGCGAGGGTCCGGTCGGCGGCGGCGTGCACCGCCCGCATGCGCCGCCACGCGGCCGCCTCCCCGGCGCCCAGGTAGGCGCGGGCGTAGCCCCCGAGGTCCGTCTGGTAGACGGCGAGGGCGGGCAGTCCCAGGCGGCCGGCCGCCGCCATGCCGCGCACGCCCAGCACGAACGGGCTGGCGAGGTGGACGAGGTCGGCGCGGTGGGCGGCGATCGCGGCGCCGGCGCGCCTGCTGGGCAGCGCCACGCGGACCTGCGGGTAACCGGGGAGGGGCAGTGCCGGTACGCGGACGACCGGGCAGGGCGCCGGTTCCGTGTCGCCCGTCTGGGGCCCGGCAGGGGCGATCACGAGCGGTTCGTGACCGCGGGCGGCGAGGTGCCGGGCGGTCTGGAGGGCGCAGTGGGCCACGCCGTTGACGTCGGGAGGGAAGGACTCGGTGACGATGACGACACGCATAGGGGTGTTGTCGCCGCGGCGGGCGAGGGGCCGCCGACTTGGATCTGTCGCCGGGGGGAACGCGCCATGAGCGTTTGGGCCCCGCACGACCCGACCCGGATGCCGGGACCTGGCAGCGCCGTCCAGGAGCCTGTGTGCTTGCCTGCCGCTCTTCCCGTGCCGTCGAGAACGGGGCGCACCCGCCCGTGCCCGGTTCGGAGCGGAGAACGAGGACGGCGGGGACGGCAAGGACGGCAAGGACGGCAAGGACGGCAAGGACCAGTCGAAGGGCCCGGAGGACCAGGTACACGGGGAGGATCGGCCGGACCCGGAGGACCAGGCGCACGGGGAGGATCGACCGGACCGGGCGGACCCGCAGGACCGGACGGACCAGGCGGACCGGTAGGGCCGGCCGACCGGGAAGGCCGGGCGGATCGGGCGGATCGGGCGGATCGGGCGGATCGGCCGCCGCGGCTGTCGGCGCCACCGTGACCGCAGCGCGCCCGGCCGGTACCGCTGCGGCGCGGGCGTGCCGCTCGCAGCGGGCCCGGTGGGCTCCCGGCCACGCCGTATCCGCCTCGTGTCGTCCGCGCCCCTTCCCGGCCCCGCCCGCACCACGCCCACCACCCGCACTCGCCCGATCGCGCTGTCGGTCTCGACCGCCCCGACCGAGCGCTCCCCCGCTGGACCGCCGCAGCCGCCCGACCGCCCGTCCGTCCCTCCGGCTCCCGGCGGGCGCACCCCACCGAACGGACCTCCGCACCGACCGCGCCCACCGGAACGGTCCGCGCCCCGCTCAGGCCACCGGCAGGACCCGGGCCGCGGTGGGCCAGGGCGGCGGTGCCGCGGCGGCGCCGCCCCGAACGCGGTGCCGCCGCCGGTCGTCAGCGTGTCTGTGCGTCCGGTCCGATCCTGCTGCGGACCGCGGTCTGCACCTCGTCCTCCTCCGCCGGGTCGGCGGCGAGGCGGCGCAGGCGCTCCGCGACGCGGAGGTCACCGGTCTCCGCGTGGAGGGCGGCGACCTCCCGGGTCGTCTCCTCGCAGTCCCAGAGGCACTCGACGGCGAAGCCCGTCGGGAAGGAGGGGTCCGTCGCGGCGAGCGCGCGGGCGGTGCGGCCGCGCAGCTCCGAGGAGGCCGTCTCGCGGTAGACGTGGCGCAGCACGGGCGCCGCGCAGGCGATGCCGAGGCGCCCGGCCCCGTCCACGAGCGGGAAGAGGGTGGTGGCGTCCGGCCCGTCGGCGCGGACGGCGTGGCGGAGTGCGCCGAGGACGAGGGGGGCGTCCTGTGCGCCGCCGCGTGCGGCGAGGACGGCGCCGGCGGAGCTGCCGAGGGCGTCGGACCGGTGCACCCAACGGCGGGCGCGGTCGACGGCGTCCTCCCCGCACGTCCGCTCGAAGGCGCTGACGGCGGCCTCGGCGACCAGGTGCGAGGGGCTGCTCGCGGCGGCCTCGATCAGGTCGAGCACGGCCGGGTCGCGGGCCTCGGCGAGGTAGTGGAGGGCGGCGCAGCGGGCGCCGTCGGGGCCGCTGCGGGCGGCCTCCAGGATGAGGTGCCGGTCGTCGGGTCCCGCGACCGCGGTGAGGCAGCGGGCGGCGGGCGCGTGCAGCAGCGCACCGCGCTCCTCCAGGCCCTGCTGGGCCCAGTCGAGGACGGCTTGGACGCTCCAGCCGGGGCGCGGGCCGGTGGGCCGCATCTGGCGCTGCCAGCGGTCGAAGGAGCCCTGCTCGCCCGCGGCGCGCACCCGGGGGCCGACGGCTTCGCGCGGGTCGTCGGCCCACAGCCGCCACGGCCTGGGCTCGTAGGCGTCGCGCACGGCGGCGGCCAGCGCGGCGTCGCCCTCGGCGGTGGCGGGGAAGCGCGCCAGGACGGGGTCGGCGAGGCGGCGCAGCGCGGCGTCGTCGTCGCGCAGGGCGAGCTCGTCGAGGGCCCAGGACCAGTTGGCTCCGGTTTCGACGTAGCGGCGCAGCAGGAGGAGCGCGTCGAACCGGCCGTACGAGGCGAGGTGGCCGAGGACGGCGAGGGCGAGCCCGGTGCGCGCCTCCTCGGTGTCGACGTGGTCGTCGGGTCCGAAGAGGTGCTCCTCGACCGCCTCCAGACCGCCGTGCAGGTCGAGGTAGAGGCGGGCGTAGTAGAGGGAGCGGTTCTCGACCTGCCAGTCGCGGCGGGGGTCGTGGAGGACGCAGTGGTCGAGGGCCGCGAGGGCTTCGGCGCGCGGGGCGGCGAGCGCGTGCAGCGTGCCGTCGCCGCGCCCCCTCTGGAGCAGGCCGAGCAAGGTGCCGCTCGGCGCTATGACTGGTTCGAACATGGAAGATGCCTCACATCAAGCTGTCGACGTGGCCGGGCCGCCCGTTCGCGGGGACGTCCGGGGTGGGGTGGCCGGCTAGGCCGCGCAGCAACATGAGGAGCCGCCCGTCGTCTGCCGCTTGGTGTCAGCCATCGTTCCTGCCTCTGCCTTCTTCCTCGTGAGACCCCCGGTGGGCCTCGTCGTCGTCATGATGACCCAGCGGTTTCTCCGCCGCGACCACATTTACGGTGCTGTGTGCACCGGGGGTCCATGCCGGGTTCGCGGCGGGTTCACCGTGCCGCGAACAGCTCCAGGAGGTCTGTCTTCCCAAACATCCGCGCGGTATCCACCGCGGACGGAGTGCCGGCTTCCGGATCGGCGCCGCCTGCGAGGAGGGCGCGGACCACGGCGTCCTCACCCTTGAACACGGCCCCCGCGACGGGGGTCTGGCCGCGGTCATTGGTGCGGTTCGGGTCGGCGCCGCGCGCGAGCAGGGCGGTGACGGCCTCGGCGTGGCCGTGGTAGGCGGCGAGCATGACGAGGGTGTCGCCCCGGTCGTTGGCGAGGTCGGCGGGGGCACCCGCGTCGACGTAGGCGGCGAGCGATGCCGCGTCCCCCGAGCGGGCGAGGTCGAAGATCTTCGAAGCGAGGGCGACGACTTCGGGGTCCGGTGTCTCTTCGCTCATCTGCGGCCACCTTCCTGGTGCGTGTACTGGGTCGCGTACTGGTGTGTGTGGAGCTCGTGCACTGCTTCCGGGTCTCGTTCCGGGTCTCGCGCGGCGGGCCCGGCCCGCGTCGTCAGCCGAGGTCAGCCGTGCGAGTGAACCGACAGGGTACTGCCCGTACCGGAGGCCGAGAGGCAGCCGTTCGCTGTGCGCCAGTCAAGTGAAAACACAGACTTTTCACCCTTTTGCACCTTTTGCGGCATAGATGCTTGCGGTGAGCCTGGAATGACTCATGGTGACTGTCCCTTCAACCAGGAGAACCGCACATGATCCTCTCGATCTCCGGCGTCGTGCTGCTCGCCATCATCGTCTTCCTCTTCTTCAAGAGGGACGGGCTCAAGGCGTCCCACGCCGTCGTCTGCGCCCTCTTCGGCTTCTACCTCGCGGGCACCGCCATCGCCCCGAGCATCACGGCGGGCGGCCAGAGCCTCGCCAGCCTGCTGGGCGGCATCAACTTCTGACGCCGGCCCGGCAGCACCGGTCCTCCCCTCTCTTCCACGCACCCACCAGGACCCCCAGGAGACGACGTGGCCCGGCGACCACTCCCCCGCATCCTGACCAGCGGCAGCGTTCCGATCGCTCGCGGCCGAGAGATCGTGCGCACGGCGGCCGACAACGCCACGGACGTCCTCCATCCGCTGATCACCATCGGCCGGGGGCTGCGGAAGCTCGCGGCGGCCGGGCGCGCCAAATGGGCGGCGACCCCCAAGGAGCGGCGCGGTCCCACGCTGCTCGTGGCCGCCGCGTGCGTCATGGCCGTGGCGCTGATGCCGTACGGGCCGCTGCTGGCCCTCATCGCGGTGATGGCCGCGGCTGCGTGGAAGGGGCGGGAGCGCCCCGTGGTGAAGACGGGTCCGGACGAGGCCGAGACGGAACGGCTGAAGGCGCTGTACGAGGCGCTGGTGCCGTACTTCTCGGTGCCGGAGGACCCGTGTCCGCTGTACGCGCACGGCGGTGCGTGGAACGCGGTGTTCAGTGATTTCGCCTTCGACGACGGTCGGCTCGCGCGGTTGCACATCGCGTACCCGGCGTACTTCCCCGACGGCGACCCCGGTTCCCGGGCCAGGATCGAGCAGCTGCTGCACGCCAAGTCGGGGCGCGGCCGTGAGTACCGCTTCGACTGGGACGAGGAGGGCAACCGCCTGACGGTGCGCGTGCTGCCGGCGCTGCCCGCGTCCATCGTGGCGCAGCGGTTCGTGACGGTGCCCGGGGAGACCGTGCTGGGCTTCACCGACGAGGACGCCGTGCAGCGCACCGTCCCGGTGCGGGACGGCGACGGCTCCCGGGACGCGCCGCCGGTGGTGTGGCGGACCGGGCCGCGCTCGACGGAGCCGCACCTGCTGGCGGTGGGCCAGCCCGGCAGCGGCACCAGCACGCTGCTGCGGTCCGTGGCACTGCAGGCCCTCCAGCACGCGGGGGACGTGCTGGTGGTGGAGGGCTGCGGCACGGGAGAGTACGCGTGCCTCGCCGGGCGCCACGGGGTCGTGGGCGTCGAGTGCGGGCTGCCGGGGGCCCTGGCGGCCCTGGAATGGGCGGCCCACGAGACCGAGCGGCGGCTGACGGTCGCCCACCGGGCCCGGGAGGCGGGTGAGCCGGTGCCGGCGGAGGTCCGGCGGCCGCTGTGGATCCTGCTGGACCGGCCGACGGCGCTCGGCGACCTGGCGGCGTCCGAGGGCCGGCCAGACCCGCAGGAGCTGCTCGCCGTGCCGCTGCGGCACGGTCGGGCCGCGAACGTCACGGTCGTGGTGGCGGAGCAGTTCGACACGGTCGACGCGCTGAGTGACACGGTCCGCTCGCAGACAAGGGCGCGGGTGGCTCTCGGGGACGCCGCTCCCCACCAGTTGGCCGCCGTGCTCGGCGCTCCCGCGCACACCACGCCCCCGCCGCACGTCCCGCCGGGGCGCGGTTACGCCCGGCTCGGCGCGGGCCCGGTCCTGCGGCTCCAGGTGCCGGCCACGCCCGACCCCCACGACGACGCCACGGTGGACTCCCACCGCCGCGCGGTCCTCGACCTGCTCCCGGAACGGCACACCGAGGGGCGGCTGCACGTGGTCCCGCCGTCCCTTCCCCCCGCCGACGAAACGGCATCCGACGCCCCTGCCCCTGCCCCTGCTGCTGAAGGCGCGGCCCCCGGACCGCCCGCCCACGAAGCCCCCACCTCCGGGGTGCCGGTGCGCGGGGAACCCGCGCACGACGGCGGGGAGCGGGGACCCCGGTGCCCGTCGGCCCCGCGGCGGCGGCCGGCGGCGTGAAGACCGCGACGCCCGTCGAAGCCGCGCCGATGCCGGAGCGCCTCCCCGCCCCCTGAGCCCGACGCGCGGCCCCGTTCCCCGTGGACGCCGGCCGGCCGGGGAGCCGCCCAGCCGGGGACAAGCCGCCTGAGGGCCGCCGCCCGGCCACGGACGGCCCGGAGCGGCAGCCGGGCCGCCCCGGCCGGGTGCGGAGCCGCGGCCGGCGACCGTGGCACGCCCGGTCGCCCTCACGTCGGACCGCGACGGGCCGCCGCGCGCGCCGTCACCCCGGCCCGGCCCCTCGTCAGGCCACGAAGGTGCGGGGCTCCTGGGCCACCGGCCCGGCGCCGTTGCCCGCCCTCACCATGTGCGCGGCGGCCGCCAGCCGGGCGGCGGCCTCGTCCGCGACGGGCCCGCTCACCGTGAACGGCAGTCGCACGTACCCTTCGAACGCACCGTCCACGCCGAAGCGCGGACCGGACGGGACCCGCACCCCGGCCCGCTCCCCCGCCTCGGCCAGTCGGGACCCCGAAAGGCCGCCCGTGCGCACCCACAGCGTGAGCCCGCCGCTCGGCACCTCGAACTCCCAGTCGGGCAGCTCCCGCCGGACGGCCGTGACCAGGGCGTCCCGGTTCTCCCGGCCCTGCGCCCTGCGGAAGGCGACCGCCTCTGACCAGCCGCCGGTGCGCATCAGCCGCGCGACGGCCAGCTGCTCCAGCACGGGCGTGCCCAGGTCGGCGTAGGCCCGCGCGGCGACCAGGGACCGGATCACGTCGGGCGCGGCCCGCACCCAGCCGATCCGCATGCCCGCCCAGAACGCCTTGCTGGCGGAGCCCACCGTCAGCACGGTGCTGCCCGCCGGGTCGAAGGAGCACACCGGGCGCGGCATCCTCAGGTCCGCCTCCAGGTACAGCTCCGACATGGTCTCGTCGACCACCAGCACCGTGCCCGCCGAGCGGGCGGCCTCCACGAGGGAGCGCCGCTGGTCGTCGTCGGCCAGCGCGCCGGTCGGGTTGTGGAAGTCGGCGACGACGTACGCGAGCCGGGGCGCCGCGTCCCGCAGCACCTGCCGCCACCGCGGCAGGTCCCATCCGGCGAGGCCCGGTGCCATGGCGACGGGGACGAGCCGTGCGCCCGCCTCCCGCATGAGCTGGAGGATGTTCGCGTACGACGGGGACTCCACGGCGATGCGCTCGCCGCGGCCGGCGAAGAGGTGGCAGATGGCGTCGATGGCGCCCATCGCGCCGGTCGTCACCATGATCTGCTCGGGCATCGTGGGGATGCCGCGCTCGGTGTACCGCTCGGCGATCACCTGCCGCAGCACGGGCAGTCCCGCCGGGTAGTCGCCGTGGGTGTGGGCGTACGGCGCGAGCTCGTCGAGGGCTCCCCGGAAGCCCTGGGTGAGCCACGGCTCGGGCGCGGGCAGGGCCGCGCAACCGAGGTCGATCATGGAGCCGAGGGCCTCGGGGGGCAGCGGTTCCAGGCCGCGGGCGGGCAGCGGGTTGCCCGCGGGCACGCTGGTCCAGCTGCCCGCGCCGCGCCTCGATTCGAGGAAGCCCTCGGCGCGCAGCGCCTCGTAGGCGGCGGCGACCGTGGTCCGGCTGACGGAGAGCGCGAGGGCGAGCTCCCGCTCGGCGGGCAGCCGCGCGGCGACCGGCACCCTGCCCTCCAGCACCAGCAGCCGGATCCCGTCGGCGAGGGCGCGGTAGGCCGGGGGCTTGCGCGTCCCGGGTCCTGCGGGCCGCGGCTGCTGCGCGGTGAGCTGCCGGGCCAGCTGGGCGGCACCCACGGCTGAAGTCCACTGGGCCATGAAATCAGTCCACCTTCCCCGGATTGGCCATATCGGCACCTCGATCCCCCGCCACAGAGTGACACAAGCCAGTCCACCACTGCCATTCAGGGGGGCACCATGTCCGGCACGACCGGCTCCGTCCGCGGCCGCCGTCTCACCCGCCGTCTTCTCCAGCTCTACGGGGGGCTCGTGCTGTACGGGGCGAGTTCGGCGCTCCTCGTCCGCAGCGGCCTCGGCCTGGAGCCGTGGAACGTGCTGCACCAGGGCCTGTCGGAGCAGACGGGCCTGTCCATGGGCCTGGTGCTGACCCTCGTGGGCGCCGGGGTGCTGCTCCTGTGGATCCCGCTGCGCCAGCGCCCGGGGCTCGGCACGGTCTCGAACGTCGTCGTCATCGGCGCGTCCATGGACGCTGCCCTGGCGGTCCTGCCCGACGCCGAGGGCCTGCCGCTGCGGGTCGGCGCCACGGTGGGCGGCATCGTGCTGAACGGCCTCGCCACCGGCCTCTACATCGCGGCGCGGTTCGGTCCGGGACCGCGCGACGGGCTGATGACCGGGCTGCACCGGGTCTCCGGGCTCTCGATCCGGCTCGTGCGGACCTTCCTGGAGGTCGCGGTGGTCGCGACGGGGTTCGTCCTCGGCGGCTCCCTCGGTGTCGGCACCGTGCTGTACGCGCTGGCGATCGGGCCGCTGGCCCAGTTCTTCCTGCGCCGCTTCGCCATCCCGGGTGCCGGCGGCGGCAGCACCGTGGTCGCCTCAGGGCCACCCGGGCAGGCCATACTGCGGCGGTGACCCTGCTACCGCATCCGCGTTCGAAGCCGCATCCGTACCTCGACCACGCCGCGCCGATCCCGTTCGCCCACCGGGGCGGGACGGCCGACGGCCTGGAGAACACCGCGGCCGCCTTCCGCCGGGCGGCCGACGCCGGCTACCGCTACTTCGAGACCGACGTCCACACCACGGCCGACGGCCGGCTGGTGGCCTTCCACGACCCGACGCTGGACCGGGTGACCGACGCCAGGGGCCGGATCGCGCGGCTGCCGTGGAGCGTGGTGCGGCAGGCCCGGGTGGCTGGCCGCGAGCCGCTGCCGCTCTTCGAGGAGCTGCTGGAGGAGTTCCCGCAGGCCCGCTGGAACGTGGACCTGAAGGCGGAGTCGGCCCTGGCCCCGCTGGTGGAGCTGATCCGCAGGGCGAACGCCTGGGACCGGGTCTGCGTGGGCTCCTTCAACGAGGCCCGGGTGGCGCGGGCGCGGCGCCTGGCCGGGGAGCGGCTGGCGACCTCGTTCGGGGTGCGGGGCGTGCTGGCGCTGCGGCTGCGCGCCTACGGGATCCCGGCGGCGCTGCGGGCGGGCGCGGTGGCGGCCCAGGTGCCGGAGGTCCAGAGCGGGATACGGGTGGTCGACCGGCGGTTCGTCCGGGAGGCGCACGCGCGCGGCCTCCAGGTGCACGTGTGGACCGTGAACGATCCCGAGCGCATGACCTCTCTGCTGGACCTGGGGGTCGATGGCATCATGACCGATCATCTGGAGACGCTGCGTACGGTGCTCACCGGCCGGGGAGCGTGGCTCTGACACGAGGGGGGCGCGGGTGACCGCCGAGACCACCGACCGGGAGCCGGGCGCGCCCGGCCCGCCGGCCGAGGACCGCCGGTACGAGCAACGCGGCTGGTACTTCTACGACTTCGCGTGCTCCGTCTACTCCACGAGCGTGCTGACCGTGTTCCTCGGTCCGTACCTCACGTCGGTCGCGAGGGCCGCGGCGGACTCCGACGGCTTCGTGCACCCCTTCGGCATCCCGGTGCGGGCGGGCTCGCTCTTCGCCTACTCCGTGTCCCTGTCGATCGTGCTCGCGGTGCTGGTGATGCCGCTCGTGGGCGCGGCCGCCGACCGGACCGGCCGCAAGAAGCCGCTGCTGGCCGCGGCCGCCTACGTGGGCGCCGCGGCCACGGCGGGGATGTTCTTCCTGGACGGGGACCGCTACCTGCTGGGCGCCTTCCTGCTGATCACGGCGAACGCGTCGCTTGCCGTGTCGATGGTGCTGTACAACGCCTACCTGCCGCAGATCGCGGAGCCGGACGAGCGCGACGCGGTGTCGTCGCGCGGCTGGGCGTTCGGGTACACCTCCGGGGCGTTCGTCCTGGTCCTGAACCTCGTCCTGTACGGCGGGCACGACTCCTTCGGCCTGTCGGAGGGGGACGCGGTGCGGATCTGCCTGGCCTCGGCCGGGCTGTGGTGGGGCGCGTTCACGCTCGTGCCGCTGCGGCGGCTTCGGGACCGCAGGGTGCCGCAGGGCGGCGCGGCGTCGGTCGGGTCCGGCTGGCGGCAGCTGGTGTCGACGCTCAAGGACATGCGGCGCCACCCGCTGACGCTGTCGTTCCTGCTCGCGTACCTCGTCTACAACGACGGCATCCAGACGGTGATCTCCCAGGCGTCGGTCTACGGGTCGGAGGAGCTCGGCCTGGAGCAGACGACGCTGATCGTGGCGGTCCTGCTGGTGCAGGTCCTCGCGGTGGCCGGGGCGCTGACGATGGGGCGGCTCGCGCAGGTGTACGGGGCGAAGCGGACGATCCTCGGCTCGCTGGCGGTGTGGACGCTGATCCTGGTGGCCGGGTACTTCCTGCCCGCCGGGGCGCCGGTGTGGTTCTTCCTGCTGGCGTCCGCGATCGGCCTGGTGCTCGGAGGGAGCCAGGCGCTGTCGCGGTCGCTGTTCTCACACCTGGTGCCGCGCGGCAAGGAGGCGGAGTACTTCTCGGCGTACGAGATGAGCGACCGGGGCCTGAGCTGGCTGGGCCCGCTGGTCTTCGGCCTGGCCTACCAGCTGACCGGGAGCTACCGGGACGCGATCATCTCCCTGGTGGCGTTCTTCGCGCTGGGTTTCGTGCTCCTCGCGCGCGTACCGGTGCGGCGGGCTGTGGCAGCCGCGGGCAATCCCGTACCCTCCCGAATCTGATCAATTCCGGCCGCGGACCCTTCAGAAGCGGGCCTGTTTTAGACGTGGAAGCGAAAGGGCTGTAGTGTACGCGTTTGGCCTGCCAGGAGGACCGTTACTGCGGGGTCGTACGACCGAAACGCTGGGTGACATCTTCTGTCAGATGTGACAAAACGGGCATTGGTGGGTACAAAAGGGGCGGCACGACGGGCGACGCATTACCCACATCGGGAATCTTTACCGCCGACCGGACGTTGACCGGATGACGACGACAGCGACACCTGTCCTGTGGGCGACAAGCCCGGGAGGCACGATTCATGAGTGAGCGAGCTCTTCGCGGCACGCGCCTCGTGGTGACCAGCTACGAGACCGACCGCGGCATCGATCTGGCCCCGCGCCAGGCGGTGGAGTACGCATGCGAGAAGGGGCATCGTTTCGAGATGCCGTTCTCGGTCGAGGCGGAGATCCCGCCGGAGTGGGAGTGCAAGGTCTGCGGAAGCCAGGCACTTCTGGTGGACGGCGACGGCCCCGAGGAGAAGAAGGCGAAGCCCGCGCGAACGCACTGGGACATGCTCATGGAGCGGCGCACGCGCGAGGAGCTGGAGGAGGTGCTGGCCGAACGGCTGGCGGTCCTGCGCTCCGGCGCCATGAACATCGCCGTGCACCCGCGCGACAGCAGGAAGTCCGCGTGACCGGTTAGCAGCGGTCACGCCACGACGCCGCGGGGGCGGTACGCATCACGCGTACCGCCCCCGCGGCGTTCGGCGTACCCCACCGCCCCCCTCCCCCGGCTCCCCGCAGCCACCCGGCCGGGGCGTGCCCGGCTGCCGGTCAGCGGCGGCAGGCAGCGCGGTGCAGCGCCACGGCACGGGGCCGGGCATCCGACCGGTGGGCGCGTCGGCAGGCGACATCGCCGGCGGCCACCCGCGGAACGCGCCCGCCGGGCGATGCGGTCCCCACCCACCAGGTACGGGGCGTCGGACGGTTCCCCCGACGCTCGGTTCACGGCCACCCCGGCGCGCGAGTGCACCGCACCCCGCCCGGCCGCCGGCGGCCCGGGGCACGCCCCGACCGGGGCCGCCGTGCCGAGGTCACGGCGCCGACCAGCGGCGACAGGGACGGCGCGGCACTCCGCGACGTACGGCACCCGGGCGGAAGGCAGCTCCCCGGACCGTTCCGAACCCGCCGGGGTCCGGCTCCACCCGGCGGGCCCGGTCCCCGGGGCCGTGGCCGCACTCGTTCCGGCCGCGCCCCTCGGGCACCCGACCGGCACCGCCCCACAGTGGCGCCCGTCCTCTGGCATCCGCCCGCCACAAGTGCACCCGACGAGAGACCCCGGGCTCCGGCGCACCGCTCCGGCGCGTACGGAGAGCACCGGACCCGAGGTGCGGGCCGGCAGCAGCGCCACACGCCCCGGCGCGCAAGGCCCTCGGTCTGCCTGGGGCGGCGGGCCGCCCCAGGCAGGCGGTCAGGGGTTCAGCGGGGTGCGGGGGGACTGGTCCCCCCGGGGAGGCTCGTCGTCGCGGATGACCTCGCCCTGGACCACCTTGCCGTCGGGGCGGTGGATGCGCGCCTGGCGCAGGGCGTCGCCCACCCTGCGGTCCAGCGCCCGTTCCGCGTACCCGCCGAGCGCCTCGCGCACCGGCGGGACCAGCAGGAGCAGGCCCGCCACGTCCGAGATCAGCCCCGGCAGCATCAGCAGCACGCCGGCCAGCATCAGGAAGCCGTTGCCCCGGGTGCCCCGGTCGACGGACGGCGCCGCACCGTCCGCAGGGCGCTGGAGGGTTTCTGACAGCACGGCGAACGCCCGCCGCCCCGCCCGCTTCACGACGGCGGCGCCGAGCACTGCGGCACCGGCCAGCAGGGCGAGCACGGTGAGGCCGCCGGCCTCGCGCGCCACCAGGATCAGCAGCCAGATCTCCAGGACCAGCCAGGCGGCCACGCCGAGCGGGGCGAACGTGCGCAGACGGGAGCGCTTGCGGGTGGAAGGGGTCGGTGCACCGGTCGTCATGCCCCCAGTGTGCCTGGGGGCGGGGCAAGGCCGCGTAAGGCGGTCAGTGCCGGGGCCTGCGGTGGCCGAGCAGCTGCGCCGCCCGCCCGCCGACGCCCCAGGCGGTGACCCGCCAGAGCGCCTCGACCACGATGTCGCGGCTCATCTTGGAGTCGCCGTGCTCGCGCTCCACGAACGTGATGGGCACCTCGATGACGTGGAAGCCCGCCGCCACGGCCCGCCGTGCCAGGTCCACCTGGAAGCAGTAGCCCTGGGAGGCCACGTCGTCCAGGCCGATGCCCTCCAGGGTCTCCCTGCGGAAGGCGCGGAAGCCGCCGGTGACGTCGCGGATCGGTACGCCGAGCAGCAGCCGCGAGTACGTGCTGCCGCCGCGGGAGAGGAACTCGCGGGACTTCGGCCAGTTCACCACGCGGCCGCCCGGGATCCAGCGGGACCCGAGCACCAGGTCGGCGCTCTTCAGGGCCGTCAGCAGGCGCGGCAGCTCCTCCGGCTGGTGGGAGCCGTCGGCGTCCATCTCGACGAGGACGCCGTAGCCGTGCTCCATGCCCCAGCGGAAGCCTGCGAGGTACGCGGCGCCGAGGCCCTCCTTGCCCTTCCGGTGCAGGACGTGGACCTTGTCGTCCTCGGCGGCGAGCTCGTCGGCGAGCTTGCCCGTGCCGTCCGGGCTGTTGTCGTCGGCGATGAGGATCTCCGCGTCGGGCACGGCGGCCCGCACCCGCGTGACGATCGGCTTGATGTTCTCCGCCTCGTTGTAGGTCGGGATGATCACCAAGGCTGTACCGAGCGGGCCGTACCGCCTCTGGCCACCGTCGTTCACTACTGCCCCTTACGTCCTGTACGCAGGTCCCCACCATAGCGAGCAGGAGCGGCGCGCGATCAGCTGAGGGGCGTTCCGGTCGGGTGGGGGCCGTTCTGGGGCCCGGTGTCCTTCGGGCCGACCTGGGGCCCGCTGGCTGCGGGTCGTCCGAGAGCCGTTGTCTACTGAACCTCCGGGCCCCACCCGGGTCGCACCCACCCCGACCCGAGGGGGCAGGGGGACCTCCTGCCGGGCGGCCCTTCCCCCGCCGCTCGGCGCGGGCGCTGAACCTGGCTCCCAGCGGTGGTGCGCCGGTGCGGCACACCACCCCGCGATCCAGCGGCGCCCGGCGGCTGTGAGCAGGGCCTGCCGGTTCGGAGGTCCGTGGTGGACCCGGCCGAACCTACCGGCCGCCGACCGCTTCCTGTCAACACCCGGGCCACCTGCGGCGATTGGGGGAACACCCAGGTCAACGACGAAGATCCGCAGGTTGGCGGGGACGTGGGCGGCAGCGGCCGGCCCGGCGGCAGCGCCCGCGGAACGGTGAAGTCACTCGTTCGGTCGGACGTACACGGTCCGGCCGCCGACCACGGTGCGCAGGCACACCGGCAGCGGCGCGTCCGGGCCCAGGTCGGGCAGCCCGGGGGTGCCCGAGCGGGGGTCGGTGGACCAGCGCGCCACCCGGTCGTCCGGCGCCTGCACCACCAGGTCGCCGGTGCGCCAGACCGCGAAGTCGGCCGGCGCGCCGGGCACCAGGACTCCGGCGTCGTCGCGGCCGGTGGCGCGCCAGCCGCCCCGGGTGTGGGCGGTGAAGGCGGCCCGGACGGAGACGCGGTGCTCGGGGGTGCGGTGGAACGCGGCGGCCCGGACGGTGCCCCAGGGGTCCAGGGGGGTGACGGGGCTGTCGGAGCCGAAGGCGAGCGGCACGCCGGCCCGCAGCAGGGCCGCGTACGGGTTCAGGGTGCGGGCCCGGTCGGCCCCCAGGCGCCGGGCGTACATGCCGTCGTCGCCGCCCCAGGCCGCGTCGAAGGCGGGCTGCACGGAGGCGGTGAGACCGAGCTCGGCGAAGGCGGCCACGGTCTCGGGGGTGAGCATCTCGGCGTGTTCGACGCGGTGCCGGGCGGCGCGGATCCGGTGCAGGCCGACGGTCTCGGCGGCGGCCCGCACGCCGTCCACCACGGTGCTGACGGCGGCGTCGCCGATGGCGTGGAAGCCGGCCTGGAGCCCGGCCCTGGTGCACGCGGTGACGTGGGCGGCGACGGCGGCGGTGTCGAGGTGCGCGGTCCCGGTGGCGCCGGGGGCGTCGGCGTAGGGCTCGTGGAGGCAGGCCGTGTGGGAGCCGAGGGAGCCGTCGACGAAGAGGTCCCCGGCCGCACCGAGCGCGCCCAGCTCACGGATCCGGCGCGCGTCCTCCTCCCCCGCCACGGGTTCCGCCCAGTAGCCCACCACCCGGGGTCCGGACTCCCCGCCGGCGGCGAGCGCGAGCAGGGCGGTGAAGTCGGCCTCGTCGGAGATGTCGGGTCCGGCGCACTCGTGGACGGTGCCGATGCCGAGGGACGCCGCCCGGCCCAGCGCGGCCCGCTGTGCCTCCGTGCGCTGGGCGGGCGTGATCGAGGCGTGCGCGGCGGCCCGCACCGCGTGGTGGGCGGCACCGGTCAGGGGGCCGTCGGCGCGGTAGCCCGGGAGGTCGGTGACGCCGGGCACATGGTCGAGGAGGGCGCTGGTGGCGACGGCCGAATGGACGTCGACGCGCGGCAGGTACAGGGGGCGCCCACCGGTGGCCTCGTCGAGTTCGGCACGGGTGGGGGGCCGCCCCTCGGGCCAGCGCGCCGCGTCCCAGCCGTGGCCGAGCAGGACCCGGTCGGCGGTCCGGGTGGCCGCGAAGCGCCGCACGAGCGCGAGGGCCTCGCCGAGCGTGGCGGCGCCCGACAGGTCGAGTCCGGTGAGGGCGAGTCCGGTGGCGGTGGTGTGCACGTGGGCGTCCGTGAAGGCGGGGGTCACCAGGGCGCCTTCGAGGTCGATCACCTCGTCCGCGCCGGAGGCGAAGGCGTCGGCGGCGCCTTCCGATCCGACCCAGGCGACATGTCCCCGCTCGACGACCATCGCGGTGGCGAAGGGGTCGGCGGGGCTGTGGACGTCTCCACCGCGCAGCAGCACGGTCCGGTGTTCACGCTCGGTCATGACGCCAGCGTAGACACCGCTGTCGGCCACCGGGACGCCGAGGTCCGCCCAGGGTCAGACGCGGGGCGGCCGGGCCTCGTAGGGGGTGGACAGGACCACCGTCGTCCGGGTCGAGACACCGGACTGCGAACGGATCCGGGTGAGGAGGTGCTCCAGTTCCAGCGGAGTGGCGACCCGGACCTTGAGGATGTAGTTCTCGTCGCCGGCGACGCTGTGGCATGCCTCGATCTCGGGGATGTCGGCGAGCCGTTCGGCGATGTCGTCGGGGGCGCTGGGATCGAAGGGTTTCACCGAGATGAAGGCGGTGAGGGGCAGCCCGACGGCCTCGGGGTCGACGACGGCCGCGTACCCGCGGATGACGCCGCGCTGTTCGAGACGGCGGACGCGCTGATGCACGGCCGAAGTGGACAGGCCGGTGGCCTTGCCCAGGTCGGTGTAGCTCATGCGCCCGTCCTTGACGAGCAACTCGACGATCTGACGATCCAGCTCCTCCATGCGGTCAACCTATTGCCCCGGGCACCCTTCGGGACAGTCGGCGGCACACCGTACCGGCACCTGCGAGCGGCATGTGACGAACACCACACATTCATGGTCATCGAGGATCGAGACCGGATGGTTACCTGCCGAGCCCGCGGGGAATTGCTTGCTGTGGTCGCGACCGCATGCCTGGTCGGCCCACCCGAGGGGGAGATTCTCCATGCAGGAGCCTGTTGATTCGGTCGAGACGGAAGAGCTCGACACCTACGACGCCTTCGACATGTTCCGGGTGGTCTGCCCGGACTGCGCACAGTCGATCGCGCTGCTCGCGGACGAGGACGTCCTCCCCGAGCACGCGCTGTGCCCGACGCCGTGGAACCCGTTCGTCCTGTCGGTCTGCGCCGGTGCCGGCCGGCCGGTCTCCGACGCGTACGCGCCCGACGAGGCGCCGGAGGCCGGAGAGCAGGAGTTCGGAGTCCTGCTGACGCTCCCTCAGGAGCTCGACTGGCGGACGCAGCCGTTCTCCCACGTGGGCGGACCCGGCTCGCGCCCGATCAAGGTGCCGCAGATGCGCCGGGCCCCCGAGCTGCGCCGGGCCGCCTGAGCCGCGCCCACCGCACGTCGCTTCCGCGGGGCCGCCGCGCCCCGCAGGAGCCGCTCCGTCCCGCAGCTCTCGGCTGCGGTCCCCGCCGCCGTCCCGCCGGGCCCCGCACCTCTGTGCGGGGCCACTCCCGCGTCATCGGCGCCGGAGGACTGCCCGTACTTGTCGGAGCCGCCCGGACGCCCGCCCGGCAGCCGCCGGCACCGCCGGGCGCCGCGGCCGGGTCCGGTGCCCCACCCCGCCACCCGGCAGTGCCGCGTCCGGCCCGGCTTCCGCGTCGGGGCGGGCGCAGCAGGGCGTCGGGGGCGAACTGGCGCACTATCGCCATCGGCGGTGACCCCGGGGACACCGCCGGCGTTGCCCGGGTATGAGCTCGCCGTACGCGCCGCACACCGCATGCCAGGCGCCTTCGCCCCGATCGACGAGCGGCCGTCTCCGGGCCCGCCCGGCGGTCGCGGCGCCGTCCGCTGAGGCGGGGCGCGGAGAATCGCTTCCGCGCCACCCC
>NZ_MKXB01000131.1:20623-23786 GCF_001865245.1 Streptomyces sp. CC53
CGGGCCGCCGCGACCAGGAGTGGAGCCTGCTCACCGCGGCGCCGGCATGGCTGCCGCGCCCGGTGGACGTCAGGCCCGGCTCTCCGGGCCGAGCAGGTGGCGACCGATGACCACGCGCTGGATCTGGTTGGTGCCCTCCACGATCTGCAGGACCTTCGCCTCGCGCATGTAGCGCTCGACGGGGAAGTCGGCCGTGTAGCCGTACCCGCCGAGGACCTGCACGGCGTCGGTGGTGACCTTCATGGCCGCGTCCGTGCAGAACAGCTTGGCCATCGCGGCCTGCCGCGCGTACGGCAGGCCGGCGTCCCGCAGCCGGGCGGCGGTCAGGTACAGGGCACGCCCGGCCTCGATCTGGGTGGCCATGTCGGCCAGCATGAAGCGCAGTCCCTGGAAGTCGCCGATGGGCCGCCCGAACTGCCGGCGGTCCAGGGCGTAGGCCGTCGCCGCGTCGAGCGCGGCCTGGGCGACGCCGACGGCGCAGGCGGCGATGCCGAGGCGGCCGCCGTCCAGGGCGGAGAGGGCGATGGAGAAGCCCTGGCCCTCCTCGCCGATGCGGCGGGCGTCGGGGACGCGGACGCCGTCGAAGTGGAGCTGGGCGGTGGGCGAGCCCTTCATGCCCATCTTCTTCTCCGGCACGGCGGCGGTCAGCCCCTCGGCGTCGCCGGGCACCAGGAAGGCGGTGACGCCGCGGGGGCCCTCGGCGCCGGTGCGTGCCATGACCGTGTAGAAGTCGGCGATGCCGCCGTGGGTGATCCACGCCTTGGTGCCGGTGATGACCCAGTCGTCGCCGTCGCGGACGGCCTTCGTGCGGAGGGAGGCGGCGTCCGAGCCGGACGCGGGCTCGGACAGGCAGTAGCCGCCGAGCAGGCCGCCGCCCAGCATCGCCGGCAGATGCTCGGCCTGCTGGTCCTTCGTGCCGTATCCGGCCAGGGCGTGGCAGGCGAGGCTGTGCACGCTGACGCCGAGGCCGACGGTCAGGCGGGCGGCGGCGAGCTCCTCCAGGACCTGCAGGTAGACCTCGTAGGGCTGGTCGCCGCCGCCGTGGGCGGAGTCGTACGGCAGACCGAGCAGGCCCGCGTCGGAGAGCAGGGAGAAGGTCTCGCGGGGGAAGCGGCCCGCGTCCTCCTCCTCGGCGGCCTTGGGCGCGACCTCTCCCTGGACGATGTCGCGGACCAGGGTGATCAGGTCCCTGGCCTCCTCGGTGGGCAGCTGGCGTTCCACCGGCTGCGGGGCGCGGTCGGGCATAGCGGCGCTCTCCTCCCTTGTCGGGCGCTGCGGCGGGCCTGCCCGAGGGTTGAGGCGGCGCCGCCGTGTCTCACCACAGTGCCGATGCTGCCTGTCCGGATCACGGAAAGCGGCAGATCAGCGGCTGTGGCGGCATGAGTATGCCCGATCGGGTGGCGTACGTCGATAACGATCGTTCACATCACCGGGAAGGGGCGGCCCGGTCGGGGGGTCAGAGCAGTCCGAGGCGGGTGACGAGCATCGCGACGGCCACGACGAGCACCCAGCCGAGCACCCGCTCGGCCGGCTCCGGGCCGTCGTCGCGGGGGCCGCCGGTGCGGGCGCGGCGGAGGACGAGGGAGGCGGCGGCTGCGGTCATGGGGTTCTCGCTCTGCTGGTCCTGGGCGTACGGGTGTGCGTGCTCCCCCCGGAACACCTTGCCAGCAGGCGGGCGCCGCGCGGGAGAGACGTTGCTCACGCCGGCGCCCGCGCCGTGTGCCGTGAGGCGCGTGCCGTCAGCGGACCCCGACCGCCGCGAGGACGCGGAGCTGGGCGGCCGTGGCGTCGTCGGGCCAGTACAGGTAGCAGACCCCACCGGTGCCGGAGACCACGGTGCCCGCGGTGTTGCGGCGCCTGGTCCGCAGCCAGACGTTCTCGAACGCGCGGCGCGGGTACACCCGGCGGACGCGGGCGTTGTCCGGGGCGCCCGGGTCGTTGGCGACGACGTCGCCGTCCGCGGTGAAACCGGTCACCGCCATCAGGTGGCCGGCGGTGCCGTAGCCGGCGCCGGGCAGTTCGTGCGCGAGGAACGACTGGGACGTGATGACCGGGATGCCTGCCTCGACCAGTGCCTCCGCGTCGGCGAGGGACCCGAGCCGGGTGACGACCCCGTTGAGGCCCTCGTACGTCGCGGCGTACGCGGCGTTGAAGGGCCAGTTGCCGCAGCCCGCGTACTGGTGGTCGTAGGTGGTCCGGGCGGCGTGGCAGACCTGGGGATCGGTGTACTCCGGGCGCACCCAGGACAGCTGGGCGGGGGTGGGGCGACGGCCCCAGTACTCGACGACCATCTGCGAGGCGGTGGGGCTGCACCACGCCTCTCCCCCGTTGTCGTACTCCGGGTACCGCCCGGCGTGCACGTTCTGCGAGTAGCGCGGCACCGGAAGTTCGCGGGCGACGCGCGCCGGGGCCGGAGGCACGGTGAAGCGGTCCGGGAGCGCGGACGCCATCGCGCCGAGCCGCCGCACGGTCGGGGTGCGGCCGCTGCCGGGCGCCCGGTGCAGAGTGAGCCTCAGCCGGTACGACTCCACCCGCGGCCCGCCCGCCCGGTCCTCGACGGCCAGGGTGTCGGTCCACACGCTGCTGCGGCCGTCGCCCTGCCCGTCGACGGAGGTGCGCCGGATGTCGGCGTCGCCGGCCGCCCAGCGGCCCATCACGTACCACGGCGAGTCGGCGCCGTCCGGGTAGCGGCAGCAGAGTTCGACGGTGATCCAGGTGCCGGCGGGGGTGTCGGCGTTCCAGGAGGCGACGACCTCGGTTGCCGGCAGGGCCGGGGTGTGCCGGGGCGAGGTCCAGGTGGCGTACTCCCAGGCGGCGGTGCGCCCGGTGTGCGGGTCGGTGTGCGGGGCCGTGCCGACCGGGGCGTCGAGCACCAGCCCGGCTCGGCACCCCGAGGTGACCCGGACGCCGCGGCCGCTGCCGGAGGCCCAGTCGGCGGCGGAGGTCCAGAAGCGGTTGTCGACCGGAGGCACGGGGGCGGCCCCCGGGAGGGGCGCGGGCCCCGGCCCGGAGGACGGGGCGGCGCCCGCGGGCGCCGCGGGGAGTGCGGCGCCGGCGGCGGCGAGGGCGGCCGCCGCGAGGACGCTGCGGCGGGAGGCGGGACGGGGAGCGGGACCGGTCATGGGTGAACCCCCGGGGGTGGCGCGGGCGACTGGGGCGGGGG
>NZ_MKXB01000132.1:0-5076 GCF_001865245.1 Streptomyces sp. CC53
GTCGTCGGCGCCCGCGGGCCGGTCGTGGGAGCCGCGGTGCTCGTGGCGGCCACCCGGCACGGGGGCACCGGCGTCCGCTTCGGCCGCCGCCGCCCCGGACGGGTCCACCGACTCGCTCGGCAGCGGGCGCGAGCTCTCGTCGGACACGCTCATGCAGCCGCTGAGGGTGCCTGCGGAGGCCACGACCGCCACGGCGGCTACGGCCCATCGGACGGGGGCGGGCAAAGGGCGCACGGGGGCACCTCCAGGCGGGGGACACGAGGTTTCCCTGCCCAACTCCCTTGCACCCGCGGGGGACACGCCCGGCCTCCACCCCGCTGCGCCCGGCGCCGCCGAACAGTCGTACGGAACACCCGGCAGTCCCCGGGGCTCCGGCAGCGACCGGCTCAGCCGCAGCCCACGTCACCCACGGGCCGGGACACCCACCGCCCGGGACACCAGCAGCCCGGTCACCCGTAGCCGAGGTCGTGCAGCCGCTCGTCGTCGATGCCGAAGTGGTGGGCGATCTCGTGCACCACCGTGATCTCCGTCTCGGCGACGACGTCCTCCCGCGACTCGCACATCCGCAGCGTCGGCCCGCGGTAGATCGTGATGCGGTCGGGCAGCACGCCCGCGTACCACTCGCCGCGTTCGGTGAGCGGCGTCCCCTCGTACAGCCCCAGGAGGTCGGGGTCGTCGGCGGACGGCTCGTCCTCGACGAACACGGCCACGTTGTCCATGAGCCGCGTCAGCTCCGGGGGGATCCGGTCCAGCGCCTCGGCGACCAGTTCCTCGAACTCCTCGCGCGTCATCTCCAGCACTCGGCCATTGTCGTGGATGCCCGGCGGGTACGGGCATAGCCCCGCAGCGGTACGGGCATACCGCCCCAATGGCCCGAGCCGTCGTCCGCGTCACGTACCGGCGCGTCGCGCGCGCCCTGCACCGCGTCACCGACCGTCTCGCCCGCCCCGTACGCGGCGGGCTCGTCCGCCTCGCCCGTACGGCCCCCGGCCGCCCCGGGAGCCGCCGCCCCGCACGCCGCGGGAGCCCGCGCCCGGAGGGGTCGCGTCCGTTCGCCCGCGCCCTGGGCCTGGGTGCCGTCGTCCTCGTCGGCGCGTGGCTCGGCCTGCTGGCGGTCGGCACCCTCCGCACGCCCGTCGGGCCCGTGGACACCGGCATGACCCTGCGGCCCTCCCTCACCGGCGGCACGACGATCGACGTACCGCCGCTCGGCTCGCTGGACCTCGACACGCACCTCGCACCCCTCCGCCTGGACGTGGACGTCGAGGCGCTCGACCCCGACCGCGCACGGGCCCTGGTCGAGCACCCCGAGCGGCTCTCCGGGCTCCAGGACGAGATCGGCCGGGACGTCGCGGACGGCGCCTGGAAGCTCGCCTTCCGTTCCTCTGTCGCCGTGCTCTCCGGCGCCACCGCGCTGGGCCTGGCCGTCTACCGCCGTCCGCGCCGCGCCCTGGCAGCCGGAGGGCTCGCGCTCGCCCTGCTGGCCACGTCGGGGACGGTGGCCTACGCCACGTGGAACCGGAAGTCCGTCCTGGAGCCGCGCTTCTCCGGGCTCCTCACGAGCGCCCCGTCCGTCGTCGGCAACGCCCGCTCGATCGTCACCGAATTCGACGTCTACCAGAAGGAGTTGGCGCGGCTCGTCACCAACGTGACCAAGCTGTACGAGACCACGTCCACGCTGCCGACGTACCAGCCGGACCCCAGCACGATCCGGGTGCTGCACGTGTCCGACATCCACCTCAACCCGCTCGCGTGGCACGTGATCGGCTCGCTCGTGAAGCAGTACCGGATCGACCTGATCATCGACTCGGGCGACACGATGGACCACGGCACCGCGGCGGAGAACCGCTTCCTCGACCCGGTCGGCACCCTCGGCGCGCCGTACGTGTGGGTGCGGGGCAACCACGACTCGATGGCCACCCAGGAGTACCTGGAGGCCCTGCCGAACGTGCACGTCCTGGACGACGGCCGGGCCGTCACGGTCGCCGGCGTGCGGGTCGCCGGCATCGGGGACCCGCAGTACACCCCGGACCGGTCGGTGCGGCCGCTGGGCGACGCGTCGGAGCACGCGGCGGGGCGCGCCCTCGCGGCGGCGCTCCGGGCCGAGGCGCGGGCGGGCACCCCGGTCGACATCGCGGTGGCCCACAACCCCCTCGCCACGCACGAGGTGGACGGCCTCGTCCCGCTCGCCCTCGCGGGCCACATGCACCGGCGGATCAACGAGGTCCTCGGGCGGGGCACCCGCCTGAAGATCGAGGGCTCCACGGGCGGCGGTGGGCTGCGCGCCCTGGAACAGGACCCTCCGGCGCTGGTCGAAGCGTCCCTGCTGTACCTGGACCGGGAGACCCGCCGGCTCCAGGCGTGGGACGAGATCACGCTCGGCGGCCTGGGGCTGACCTCCGTGGAGGTGTCGCGCCACATCCCCGACGAGGTCCTGCCGGACACGTCGCCCTCCCCCGGCACCCCGCCCGACTCGCCCAGCCCGTCGCCCTTCCTGCTGGGCCCGCCGCCCTCGCCCTCGGGCTCTCCGCCCGCGCCCCCCGCATCGCCCTCGCCCTCACCGGCGCCCCGCGCGCCGAGCTCCCCGTGAACCGTTTTGGCGAACCGCCCCCGCATCCCATATGCTTCTCACGTCCCCGACGCGCTGACGAAGCGCCCAGGCGGGCCCTTAGCCCTCATCGTCTAGTGGCCCAGGACGCCGCCCTTTCAAGGCGGTAGCACGGGTTCGAATCCCGTTGGGGGCACGCATCACCTTGTGCGAGACTTGTGCTCGCACGAAGCTTGGTCCTGTGGAGCAGTTTGGAGTGCTCGCCACCCTGTCAAGGTGGAGGCCGCGGGTTCAAATCCCGTCAGGACCGCTGCGACTCCTCGTGGGTCGCGTGGCTGGGTAGCTCAGTTGGTACGAGCGTCCGCCTGAAAAGCGGAAGGTCGCCGGTTCGACCCCGGCCCCAGCCACCAGCCGAAAGGCCCCGTCGAAAGACGGGGCCTTTCGGCGTTCACCCCCACCGTCACGCCAACGGCCCCGGCGCGAGCCCGCCGCCCGGGGCGGCGGGGCTCGTGGGCGGCCCGGCTATTCGCGGGCGCGCGGGCGGCGGCCCCGTACGAGCAGCAGCGCCGCGGTCACCACCACCACACCCAGCAGCAGGGCCCAGTCGGGGACCGCGCTGCCGGCGCGGGCCGCCCACTGCTCCAGGACGAACGTGTCGTCCACCGACAGCGGCCCCGGCAGCCCCGCCGCCCCGTCGAACGCCAGGAACAGCACCCCCAGCAGGACGAAGAACGCCCCGGACACCAGCGACGTGGTGTGCAGCTCCAGCCGGCCGAGCCGCAGCGCCCGGCCCCGCAGCCAGCGGCGCCGCCCCAGGTCGTACCGCTCCCACAGCAGGGCCAGCAGGAACATCGGCACCGCCATGCCCAGCGCGTACACGGCGAGCAGCAGCCCGCCGTACGCGGCGCTGCCGCCGAGCGCGGCCACCGTCAGGACGCTGCCGAGGATCGGCCCCGCGCAGAACCCGGCCAGGCCGTAGACCAGGCCGAGGGCGTAGGCCGACACGGCCGACGTGGGGCGGATCCGGCCGCTCGCCTCGGCGAACCTGCGCGGGGCGAACCCCAGGCCCAGGATCTGCGCCGCCCCCAGCGCGATGATCAGCCAGCCGCCCGCCGTGACCAGCAGGTCCCGGTGGCCGTGGAAGAAGCGCCCCGCCAGGGAACCCGCGGCGCCCAGCGGCACGAGGGTCGTGGCCAGGCCCGCGTAGAGCACGGCCGTGCGGGCCACGAGGCGCGCGGCCCCGTCGGTCGAGTACGCGAAGAACGCCGGGAGCAGCAGCGCGCTGCACGGGCTGACGAGCGCCAGCAGGCCCCCGAGGAACGCGGCCAGGTAGCCGATGTCCGTCACCGGGCGCTCCCGGCCGCGCCCTCCGCCGGCTCCTGCGTCGGCTGCGCCGACCGGCCGGGCTGCGCGGCCCCGGACGGGGGCGGGGTCGGCCGGCCCGGCGCGGGCTCGGCCGCCGCGCGCTTCGCCGCCTCGTCGATCACCGCGGTGAACGCCTCCAGCGGCTGCGCGCCCGCGAGGGGGCGGCCGTTGACCAGGAACGACGGGGTGGAGGCCGCGCCGAGGCCGTAGCCCTCCTGCTGGTCCCGTTCGACGGCCTGCCGCGCCGCCGTGCTGTCCAGGTCCCGGGTGAAGCGCTCCAGGTCCGGCACCCCCGCCTGCGCGGCCAGGTCCTTCAGCCGTGCGACGCCGAAGCCCTTCCCCTTGGCGTCCTCCCCGTAGGCGGCCGCGTGGAACTGCCAGAACCTGCCCTGGCGCCCGGCGGCCCACGCGGCGCGCGCCGCCCGCTCCGACTCCTCGCCGAAGATCGGCAGGTTCCGGAACTCGATCCGCAGCACGCCCTCGTCGACGTACCGCTTCACCAGCTCGGGCTCCGTGTCGCGGGCGAACTTGCCGCAGTAGCCGCACTGGAAGTCGGCGTACTCGATCAGTACGACGGGTGCGTCGGCGCGGCCCTGCGCCAGCCCGTCGGCCGCGTCCCGCCGGGCGAGCGCCTCCAGCTCGGGGAACACGCCGGGCTCTGCGGCGGGGTCGGAGGACGACGGCGAGGCGGACGCGGCCGGGGCGGTGCCGGCGCTCGGCGCCTCCGGCTTCGTCGCGGTGTACGAGACGAACGCCAGCAGGGCGGCGGACACGGCGACCCCGGCGCCGAGCAGATAAGGAGAGGCGGACTTGGACGCGGACTTGGACGCGGACGTGGGCATGACGGGACTCCTGGGCGTGCGGGAAGGGCAGGGGGACGGTCGACGGCGTGGGGTGCGGCCGTCGGCTACACGCGCAGGATCGACAGGTCCTGGGGAGAGGGGGGCGCGAGCAGGGGCGGCGCCCGTTCCGGGGTGATGGCCGTCACGACGGCCGCCCCGCAGCCGGCCGCGGCGGCGGACCGCGCCTCGTGCAGCGCGGGCAGCAGCTCGGCGGCGGAGGACCCGCGCGGGGGTGCGGCGGGCCGCAGCCCGCCCTCACCGGACGCGGCGCCCCCGTCGCAGTCGCGCCCGCCGTCGTCGGCCGACGCGGCGAACGCCCCC
>NZ_MKXB01000132.1:5086-8848 GCF_001865245.1 Streptomyces sp. CC53
TTCTGAGAACGTCCCGGACGGCCTGCCGTCCGGGACGTTCTCGTTGCGAGCCGCGACAAGGGCACTCCCTTGGGAGCAGTCGCTCGGGGTTTCATGTGCTGACACGGCGCTGGCATGTCAGCACCACACTGCAGTGCTTCCTGACCTCCGAGCCCCTCCGGCTCCCTCATGGACCCGTGCTGCTGCGGAAGCGTGGTCAGCGGAGGAGGATCGGACCGAGGGGCGGCTCCTGGCCGAGGTTCCGCGGCCGCTGTCCAGGCGATCGGCCGCGGCATTGTCGGTGATGGGCAGTATCGTCGGGGGTATGCAGGAGCGCTGGGGGGATGAGCGGGCGGCGATGGTCGTGCTGCTCCGGCGAGCCCGCACGGAGAAGCAAGAGCGGGAGACCGTGGCGCGGGTGATGGACGTCGGCAGCGCCTGGCAGCTTCTGGGCGAGGAGCAGCTTTCACTGTTCGGCGGCTCCGCCGACGCGGAGCCGCCTGCTGCCCGTGCCGAGCTGGAACGCTGGGCGGCGCAGGGCATCGGTGTGCACGTGCTGACCGAGCCGGACTACCCGCACCAGCTGAGCAGCGCCTTTGATGCGCCGGGGTTGGTCTTCACTCGCGGCGATGTACGGCCTGACGATGCGGGGGTGGCGGTGGTCGGCTCGCGCAGCGCCTCGCCGCAGGCCCTCGCTGATGCTGCCGCCATCGCGCGCGGCCTGATCACGCGGGGGTTGAGCGTGGTGTCCGGGCTTGCGTCGGGGATCGACACCGCGGCGACGGTGGCCGCGTTGGAGGCGGGCGGGCGTGCGGTCGGTGTGATCGGCACCGGCGTCTACCACGCCTATCCGCCGGAGAACCTCGACCTGCACCGCCGGGTCGTCGCCTCAGGTCTGGTGCTCTCCCCTTTCTGGCCGGACACCCCGCCGTCGAAGACGACCTTTCCACGTCGAAACGGCACGATGTCGGCGTACTGCCTCGCCACAGTGATCGTGGCGGCTGGTCCGCGCAGCGGCACCCGTATTCAAGCGCGCCGGGCCGTCGAGCACGGCCGACCGGTGATCTTGCTGCGCTCCGTCCTCGATGGGAACGACTGGGCGCGTGAGCTGCTTGACCGCCCGGATGTCCATGTCGCCGACGATGTGGACGGCGTCTTGGGCGTGCTGGACGACATCGTGCGCCGTCCGGCGGACGTCGACCGTCTACTGCGGGATCTCGTCGATCTGCCGTGACAGCCGATCCGAGGGGTGGGCGTGCGCGTGCCGCCGAGATTATCTCCCGTACCCGGTTCGTCGATCACTTTCTGGCGCCGGTCCGATCCTTCCGCGGCATGTGCCAGGTGTGCGCCGAACCCCTGGCAGTCGGTGGTCTTCGGTGCGCCACCTGCACGGCCCACGTCGTGCAGGCAGCGGCGCTCGGTACGAAGACGGCGGACCGGGTCGTCTTCGCGGCGTACACGGTCGCGGGCCGCCAGTCGGACTGGGACATGCACCGCTACAAGGCCGCTTCCCCCGGTCCGACGAACCCGTCGTGGATGAGGGTGGCGGGCTGGCCGCGTATTTCGGTCTGATGCATCGTGCTTGCCTGGATGCCGGGCCCTCGGGGCCGGTCGACGCTTTCGCAGTGGTGCCCTCGCTCAGTGGTCGGCCGTCGCCGCACCCCATTGAAACCCTTGTGAGATATCTGCTGCCGGGCGTCCCGCCCGTCCCACTGTCTGCGTCGGCTGTGGAGCGGGGAGATCGTGATCAGCGGAGGATGTTCCGGCCCGACTACTTCGCCGTGAGCCACGGCGGCGTTGCCCGCACTTGTCATGTCGTGCTCTTCGACGACACCTGGGTGACTGGCAGCCACTTCCAATCCGCCGCAGCGGCATTGCGGCAGGCCGGCGCACTGCATGTGACGGGGCTGGTCCTCGCTCGCCGCCTGCGTCCCGAGTGGGGTGCGAACGATGCCTTCATCACCGAACAGCTCACCCGTCCGTACGACGTCACAGGTTGCCCCGTGGGTGAGCACGTGACGCAGGAGGGATGACGCGCACCGGCTTCACGGTGCACGTACGCGATCGACGTTGAGGACCGGCTCAGGTCCCGAGAGCCTCCCTTGGGCTGAGGGGACGCTGGTTCGAGAGTCCTCTGCCGCACATACGTGCGCACAGGGTGGACTTTGGAGAATCGGTGAGGCCCGGCTCGTCAAAGATCGTGGACGATGGCTGGTCGTCGCTCTTACGGATTTCCTGGACTCCGCGGCCCTCTGCAGGACGTGGGCCCCCTGCTGCCTCGGGGGTTGTCGGGGGTGGCGTGGAGTGGATAGCCTGCCCCGGAGCAGGGAGTTTGGGATAGGACCTGAACCACCGCTGATCTCTTCGAGGCATGGAGCGTCGGAACGCGCCCTCGCCACCGCCTCTTTCTGTGTTCTCTTCTGTTGCCGCCGGGATGTCAGCGTCCCGGCGGCCGAAAGGCGTCTGCATGACTGTCTACTGTCAACACGCGAACCGTGGGAAGACCCAGATTCTGGCGGTTTACCGGCGTGAGGACGATGCCGTGTCGTCCACCGTGACGAGCCTCGGCTCGGCAGAGCTTGCGGCACCGATCGTCGAAGCACTCAATCGGATCTCCGCCCTTGCCACAGTCCCCCTGGGCCTCTTTGACGAGCGGGGTGGCCGGGTGGCTCGCTATCCCGCTGAGCATGTGGCGGCGCTCACCGACCGGGGGGCACGTGCTGGGCTCCTTAGCGGTGCGCACAGTCTCTGGTACGAGTGGGTCTGCTGGGATCTTCACCGGGCGCTGGTCGACCTGGACGAGGCGGTCGCGGCCGCACCCGCTCCGATCCGGATCGCGATCGAGGCGGAGCTGGAGACGGAGGAACGTGAGCTGCGCGATGCGCTCGCCGAGTACTCGGAGGCAGTCCCTGTGCCCAAGGAGAACCAGCGTTCCTGGGATTCCGAATTCCCGTTCGTTCCGTACAACGGCGGTATGCACCTCCTGACGCGTAAAGCGCGGAAGGAATTGGACCGTCTTGAGGAAGGCATCACCCGGGAGAAGCGGGAGGCGGCAGTTTCGGACCTGCGGCTGCTGGTCACTGCCTTCGACCAGTGGCCGGCCGCACAGGCGGACGACGGGATCTTCTCGCTCGAGTACCCCGAGATCTTCGCCGAGCCGTACGACGCGGATCACCACTTCCTGACGGTCTCCGCACCCGATCCCAGCGGTGAGGGCATGGACGCCTGGCACGTCGATGTGTGCCGGTGGATGCCCAATGATCCTGAGGAGATGGGCGAGGAGGAGTACAGCAGCGCCACCGGTCAACACCTCCTCCGGTGCGTGCTGCCCGCGACGCCGAGTGCAGAAAGCATCACCGAGTTGCTGTCAAGGGTCTCTGCAGAGCCGGGAGTACTCAAGGAGTGGGCTCAGACGACCGTGGGGAGCCCGTTGGAGGGGACGGCCTTGGTCGTCACCTCTGTCTGGCCGAATGAGTCTTGAGGCGGTCCGCCGGGGGGCAGCTTGTGCTGTCTCATCTCGTCGGCGACGTTGGGGGTAGGGGGAAGGCTGACGGGAGGGGTTGCCGCTGAGGTTGAAAGGGCAGGGTGACGAGGCTACGAGGGCTCCAGTCCGAGGCCGGTCTCGGCTATGAAGCCGTTGAGGATCTGCGGTCGGCGTTGGATGGCGCGTAGGCGGTTCTTCACGAGTGGGGTGAGGTCGTCGATCGTGCGGGGTGCGAGGTTGCGTGCTCGCCACCCTGTCAAGGTGGAGGCCGCGGGTTCAAATCCCGTCAGGACCGCTGC
>NZ_MKXB01000133.1 GCF_001865245.1 Streptomyces sp. CC53
GGCGCCGGGGGCCTCGGCCGTGTCGTGGGCCTCCCGCCGCGGCCGGGTGCGTTCCTGAGGCCGGGCAGCGAGCGGCTGCCGGCCTTCGTGGGAGGTGGGCTGCTCCGTCACGCGTGGGATTCCGTCCGTCCGGGCCGGTGGGGCGAGGCGATCGCTCTGTCAGGCGCTATACCCGCTGAGGGGGCGCCCTGTACAAGGGACGGCGGAGCCGTGCTCACCTCGGGCACGGCTCCACCCCCTCGTAGGTGACTAACGGTCAGTTCGATTCCTGTGCTCGGTCGTTGCTCCTGGCGCGGACCGCGGTGCGCGGCGGCGGGTACCCGGCGGAGGACGATCCTACGGTTAACCCCCAGGGGCGCATCAAGGGTCTCATGGAGCCGTGCGCGCCGGGGCGCGATCCCAGTCCGCGGGCAGCTCCGGCACCGTCCAGCCCGGGTCGGGCCGCCAGTGCTCCCAGCCGTCCGCGAAGGGCGTGCCCCAGGCGCGGATCACCGCCACGGCGGCCTCGCCCGCGGCCCGTACCCGGTCCGCCTGCCCGGCGTCCATGAGACCGGACCGCTGCGCCTGGGCGAACTCGTCCTCGTCCCGCCACAGCCAGCTGCCGTCCGGGTAGACGGAGATGTCGAGGAAGTGGTCCTCGGAGTCCACGCCGCCGGACCACCGCAGGCGCGGCGCCTCCAGGTTGACGTACCAGCTCCGGAACACCCAGTCGGGGTCCCAGAACAGCCACACCGACCACGGGTCCCCCGGTCGGGCCAGCTTCAGGACGCCCATCCCCGTCCAGCGCGCCCGGGTGGTCGTGCGGGGCGCGGTGTACCGGGTGGCGAGCGGCTCCTCGTGCACGGGGGTGCCGTCCACCAGCACCGGCTTGACGCACTCGGTGCCGGGCGCCATCCACACGGCGAGCAGGTCCGCGGTGTCCTGGACGACGGTGACGGGGCGGCAGATGTGGACGTGACCGTCGCCGTTGTCGCGGTACCGCCACAGGATCCGGCTGCCGGGCGCCCAGCGGGGCCCTCCTTCCGGCTCGGCGGTCCCGCCTCCCGGACCGGGGGCGCCCGCACCGGCGGTCCCGCCCGGGGCGGGAGCCGCAGCCGCGAGCGGGGAGGCGCCCGAGGCGGAAGCGGCGCCCGTGGCGCAGGAGTTCCGCGGGGCGGGCGCTGCGGGGGTGGCTCCCCTGGCGGGGGCCGACGCAGGGGTGGAGGAGGCCCGGGTGGCGGAGGCGGCCCCCGTGGCCGTCCCCGCCGCTCCGGGCGCACCCGGGCCCGCGTCGTCCC
>NZ_MKXB01000134.1 GCF_001865245.1 Streptomyces sp. CC53
GGCCCGCGCCCTGCCCGACGGCCCCCGCGCGCGGCGGGTCCGGCCACGCGGAGGTCCCGGCGCTCGCCGGCCCCGGCACGGCGACGCAGACGGTGCAGGCGGCGGCCCGGTGAGCCTCCTGCAACTCCTCTTCGCGCTCCTCCTGGTCCTGGGCAACGCCTTCTTCGTGGGAGCCGAGTTCGCCCTCGTGTCCGTCCGCCGCAGTCAGATCGAGCACCTGGACACCGAGCGGGCGGGCAGGGTCCTCCACGGCCTGGAGAACCTCCCGCAGATGATGGCCGCGGCACAGTTCGGCATCACCGTCTGCTCCCTGACGCTGGGCGCGGTCGCGGAACCCACGGTGGCGCGGCTGCTGGAGCCGCTGCTCCACGCGCTCCACGTGCCGGGGGCCCTGATCCACCCCCTCGGGTACGTCGTCGCGCTCGCCGCGGTCGTCTTCCTCCACCTCGTCGTGGGCGAGATGCTCCCGAAGAACCTCGCCCTGGCTGCGCCGGAGCGGACGGCGCTGTGGCTGGGCCCGCCGCTGGTGGCCTTCGCGCAGCTGTGCCGCCCGGTGACCAGGGCGCTCGGCGCCTGCTCCCACGCGGTGTTGAGGGCCTTCACGGTGGAGCCCAAGGACGAGGTGGAGACCGTCTTCACCAGCGAGCAGCTCAACCGCCTCGTCGGCGACGCGGGACAGGCCGGGCTCCTGGCACCGGCCGAGCAGGAGCGGCTGGAGGACGCCCTCGGACTGGGCACCCGCCCGGTGCGGGACGTGCTGATCCCCGGCACCGCCCTGGTGACCGTGCCCCCGTCGGTGACCCCCGCCCAGGTGGAGGCCCTGACCGTGCGCACCGGCTACTCCCGCTTCCCCGTGCGGGCGCCGGGCGGCGGCGCGTTCCTGGGCTTCCTCCATGTGAAGGACGTCCTGGACCTGGAGGACCCGGACGGCACGGTCCCGCAGCAGGTGTGGCGCCCGATGGCGACGCTCCGTGCGGACCTGCCCCTGGACGACACCCTGACCGTGCTCCGCCGCGCGGCCGCCCACCTGGCCCAGGTGGCGGACGCCTCGGGCCGCGTCCTGGGCCTCGTGGCTCTGGAGGACGTGCTGGAGGTGCTCGTGGGCGAGGTCCGCGACCCCTCCCACCGCACCCCGCCCCACCGGGCCTCCGCCGGCTGACCCCTCCGCGCCTGCGTGCGGCCGCTGCGCGTGGACGGCCGGGGCGCCGGCCGTGTTCACGCCGGAGGGCAGCCGATGCGCGCGGCCGGGGGGGCCGGTCACCCCCGCGCCCGCCCACCCGTCCGCGCCCGTCCGCGCCCGCCCGCAGCCGTCCGCGCCC
>NZ_MKXB01000135.1 GCF_001865245.1 Streptomyces sp. CC53
CGCCCGGACACCCCCGGACACCCCCACCACCCACCACCCCCCTCGGCCACCCGGCCCTGCGGGCCCGGCCCCTGTCCCGTCATCCCGGATCGATCCGTTCCGCCCCTGCCCCGGAGGCACACGCGCATGAGCACCTCCCGTACCCGCCGCACCGCCAGATCCCGCGGCCCCCTCCGCACCGCCCTCGCCCTCGCCCTGCCCCTCGCGGCGCTGGTCTCCTGTACCGGAGGAGGGACCGCAGCCGTGCCGACCGTCGAAGCCGGCAGCGGCAAGGGCACCATCCGCGTCTGGGCCCACCAGGGACAGAAGAGCGAGGACGCCGCGCTCCAGGCCGCGGTGGCGGCCTTCAACCGCGCGCAGAAGGACGTGAAGGCCGAGCTGAAGCTGATACCCGGCAACGACTACACGAAGACCGTCACCGCCACCGACCCCGCCTCCCTGCCGGACGTCATGGAGTTCGACGGCCCCACGATGGCGAACTTCGTCCACAACGGGAAGCTCGCCCCCCTCGACCCGTACGTGTCCGTCGAGACCGTCGCCAACGCCACCGACGCCGTCAAGGCGCAGGGCACGATCGGCGACCACCTGTACGGCCTCGCCATGTACGACTCCGGCCTCGGCGTCTACGGCAACAAGAAGGTGCTGGAGGCGGCCGGTGTGGACTATCCGAAGGGCGTCGGCGATGCCTGGACGGCCGAGGAGTTCACCGCCGCGCTCAAGGCACTGAAGGCCGTGGACCCCGACGGCGACGGCAAGGTCCTCGACGTGTCGGAGAACTACGGGTTGGCCACCGAATGGGGCACCTACGGCTTCTCACCGGTCGTGTGGTCCGCCGGCGGCGCGCTCCTGGAGGACGGCAGGGCCGCCGGCGCCCTCGACGGCCCCGAGGCGGTGTCGGCGCTGACGACCGTCCAGTCGTGGAAGCCGTACGTCGACCCCAACACCGACGGCAACGCCTTCGCCAAGGGCCGCGTGGCGCTCAGCTGGGTCGGCCACTGGCAGTACCCCGCCTACAGCGCCGCCCTGGGCGACGACCTCACCGTCCTGCCCCTGCCCGACTTCGGCCACGGCACCAAGACCGGCCAGGGCTCGTGGGCCTGGGGCATCGGAGCCGCCTCGAAGAACGGCAAGGCCGCCGGGGCCTTCCTGGACTTCCTCCTCGACGACGAGAGCGTCGGCGCCATGACGAAGGCCAACGGCGCCCCACCCGCCACGCACACCGCGCTCGCCGAGAGCGAGCTCTACCGTAAGGGCGGCCCGCTCCAGGTCTTCGCCGACCAGCTCGCCATGCCCTGCGGCACCCGTGCCGCCGGCCCGTCCTGCGTCGCCGTGACCCGCCCCGTCACCGCCGGGTACCCGGTGGTCACCTCCGAGTTCGGCAAGGCCCTGTACGCGGTGTACGGCGGCGCGGACCCCGAGACGGCCCTGTCGAAGGCGGCCCGCGCCATCGACCGGGACTTCGCGGACAACGACGGCTACCCGCTGGGTTAGGAGCAGGTGCTGCACATGACCACGCGAACCGTACGGTCCAGGACCGTCACCAGGCCGGCGGCCGAGGCGTCCGCCCCGCAGCCGGGCACACCACCCACCGGGGGCGCCGGGCGGCGGCGCGGGCGCGAGGGGGTGCACGGGCTGCTCATGGCGGCCCCCGCCCTGCTCGGCCTCGTCCTCTTCGTCGGCGTACCGTTCGTGCACGCCGTCGTGATGTCGTTCTTCGATGTCCGGCTCGGATCGCCCCTGGAGCCCCGCTTCTTCGGCGTCGAGCACTACCGGCGGCTGTTCACGGACCCGGACCTGTCCGGCCCGTTCCTGCGGGCCCTGCTGAACAACCTCACCTTCGCCGCCGTCGTCGTGCCCCTCCAGACCGGCCTCGCACTGGCCCTGGCGCTCCTGCTGAACCGCAAGCTCAGGGCCATCGGCCTCTTCCGGTCGGTCTTCTTCCTGCCGGTGGTCTTCCCGATGGCCCTGGTCGCCGTCGTCTGGCGGCTGATCCTCGCCCGCAGCGACGAGGGCATGCTGAACTCCCTCCTGCACCACCTCAGCATGGGCCACTGGGGCGCCTTCGACTGGCTGGGGGACGCGGCCACCGCCCTGGCGTCCGTCATCGTCCTGTCCGTCTGGCAGGGCGTCGGCTTCCAGATGGTGATCCTGCTCGCCGGTCTCCAGCAGATCCCGGACGAGCTGTACGAGGCCGCCCGGCTCGACCGGGCCGGACGCTGGCAGCAGTTCCGCCACGTCACCCTGCCCGGCATCCGCGGCACCCTCGTCTTCGTCGCCATGCTGACGTCGGTGCTGTCCTTCCGGGTCTTCGACCAGGTGTACGTCCTGGTCCGGGGCGGCGGGCTCGACGAGGACGCCACCCGCACCGTGATGTACGAGGCGGTCACCACCGCCTTCGACCAGAACAACGTCGGCCGGGCCGCCGCGATCACCGTGGTCTTCTTCCTGATCGTCGTCGCCCTGACGCTGCTGCAGCGCCGCGTCGTCCGTCCCGAGAACGAGGACTGAGCCCCCGTGTCCCGTACGCCCCTGCGCCGCATCCTCGACTACGCCGTCCTCAGCGTCCTGGCGTTCGTGTTCGCCCTGCCCGTGATCTACCTGGCCGTCGGCAGCCTCAAGCCCTCCGACCAGGTCCTGAGCGGCCTGTCCGGCTTCCTCCCCACCGACCTGTCCCTGGACAACTACGCCGCTGTCCTCGACAGCCTGAACTCCGACAGCACCGGCTACTTCTGGCGCTTCACCGGCGTCTCGGTGCTGCTGGCCGCCGTCGTCGTGTGCGGCGGGCTGATCGTCAACTCCCTGGCGGCCTACGGCCTGTCCCGCCTCCGCTGGCGCGGCAGGAAGGCCGTGTTCGGGCTGGTCCTGCTGCTGATGCTGGTGCCGTTCGAGTCGGTGGCCGTGCCGCTGTTCCACCTCTACAACGACCAGCGCGACACCCTCCTCATCCAGGCGATGCCCTTCGTCGCCAACGCCTTCTCCGTCTACCAGTTCCACACGTTCTTCCAGAAGATCCCGCCCAGCATCGAGGAGGCGGCGCGGCTGGACGGCGCCGGACCGTGGCGGACGTTCTTCGCGATCATCGTGCCGATGAGCCGGCCCGCCTTCGCGTCCGTCGCCATCCTGACCTTCCTCGTCCAGTGGGGGTCCTTCCTGTGGCCGGTCCTGATGGTGGCCGACCCCGCCGTACGCCCCCTCCCGCTGGCGCTCAGCGTCTTCCAGGGGCAGCAGCCGCCGGACTGGGGGCAGATCCTCGCGTTCGGCGTGATGCTGGTGCTGCCGGTCCTGATCGTCTTCGCCTTCTTCCAGCGCTGGTTCGTCCAGGGCGTCGCCGGCTCGGCGGTCAAGGGGTGAGGCGATGAGCGGCGGGACCGGTCGGACGGAGACCATGAGCGCGGGGGGCGCGGACACCGCAGGCGGGGGGAACGAGGAGAGGAGCACACGGATGAGGGGCGCAGCAGCCGCGGCCGGACCGGCGGTCACCGTGCTGGGTGAATGCGTCGCCGACGCGTTCACCGAGCACACACCGGACGGTGAGGAACTGTCGCTCAGGGTGCTGCCCGGCGGCGGCCCCGCCAACACGGCGGTGGCCCTGGCCCGCCTCGGCACCCCCACCCGGTTCCGGGGCCGGATCTCGGACGACGTCTTCGGCGGGCTGTTCCGCACCCGGCTGGCCGCGTCCGGTGTGGACGTGTCCGGCTGCGTGTCCGCCGCCGAGCCCAGCACCCTCGCCGTGGCCGACCTCGACGCCCGCGGCCACGCCACGTACTCCTTCCACGCGGAGGGCGCCGCCGACTGGCAGTGGACCGCCGAGGAACTCGCCGCCGCGGCGCCGGGCGACTCGGTGTGCCTCCACACCGGTTCCCTGGCCCTGATCAGGGAGCCGGGCGGTCGCCGGGTCGAGGACCACCTGGCGGCGGTACGGGAGCGGACCACGGTCTCCATCGACCCCAACGTACGGCCCCTGCTGGTGCCGCCCGGGGCGTACCGGGCCCGCCTCGCCCGGTGGTGTGCCCTGACGGACGTCCTCCGGCTCAGCGAGGACGACCTCGGGCACCTCATGCCCGGAGCGTCCCCGGAGGCCGCCTGCGACGCCTGGCACGAGGCCGGTGCCCGTCTCGTGGTGATCACCCTCGGCGGCCGAGGAGCCCTCGCGTCCCTCGACGGCACCCGTGTGACGGTGCCGTCGGCGCCGGCCGTCGTCGTCGACACGGTGGGGGCGGGCGACTCCTTCACCGCGGGCCTGCTGCACGCGCTCGCCCGCCTCGGCCGGCTCGGCGGCCGCCTGGACGCGCTCACCGCCGAGGAGACGGCGGTCAGCTGTGCGTACGCCGCCCGGGTCGCCGCCGCCACCTGCGCCGTGCCGGGGGCGGACCCGCCGTGGGCGGACGACGTGGGCGCCTTCCGCTGACGCCGGGCGGCGGTTCCCGAGACCGGGGTGGTCGCGCGCCGGCTCCGGTGGCCTCCGCCGGGCGGGGGCCCTGACGGCCCGTGTCGACGAGGCCCGCGCGGTCCGGAACGCCCGGTGCGGTCGGGGCCGGTTCGACGCACCCGGCAGCACCCTCGGCGGCGGCCGGTCCTGCCCCCGGGCGGCCCCGCACGGCCCGGTGGGCATGACGGATGCGGCGGCCCGGCCGCGGCGGCCGGCTCCGCCGGTCCGGTGGTGGTGGGCCGGCAGGCCCGGGAGTGCGCCCGTGGGCCCCGGGCCCGGCGGCGGCCCGGGGTGTCGCACCGCGCCGCCGCAGCCGGCCACGGCCGGTGCGCCCGAGGGAGTGCGGTCGCCTCGCAGAGGGGTACGCGAAGGCCGAGGGGTACGACTGCGGGGCCCGGCTCCTCGCCCCGACGGCCGGCCCGCGCCGTCCCGGCCCGTGCAAGGCCCGCACCATAGAACGGGAGGCCACCGAAGGAGCGGCCACCGGGGCGACGCGGCGGTGCGGGTCCCGGCCCGTGCTGCGCCGCTCCACCGGAGAGGAGGACCCCCATGAGTCCGGAACTCGTCGGCATCGCCTTCGGCGCGGTCGTGCTGCTCCTGCTCCTGGCCGTGTCCGTCAAGGTCGTGCCCGAGTACGAACGCGGAGTCATCTTCCGTCTCGGCCGCATCATCGGTGCCAAGGGCCCGGGCCTGTTCTTCATCATCCCCGTCGTGGACCGCATGGTGAAGGTGTCGCTGCGCACCGTCACCATGGACATCCCGCCGCAGGACGTCATCACCAAGGACAACGTCACCGTGCGCGTCAACGCAGTGACCTACTTCAACGTCGTCGACCCGAACAGGTCCGTCGTGGCGATCGAGGACCATGTGAAGGGCACGTCGCAGATCGCCCAGACCACGCTGCGCAGCATTCTCGGCCAGGTCGACCTCGATGAACTGCTCGTGAACCGCGACGAGATCAACCAGCGGCTCCAGCGCATCATCGACGACGTCACCAACCCGTGGGGCGTGAAGGTCACCCTCGTCGAGGTGAAGGACGTCGAACTGCCCGAGACGATGCGTCGGGCCATGGCCCGCCAGGCGGAGGCGGAGCGGGACCGGCGGGCGAAGGCCATCCACGCGAAGGGCGAGTTCGAGGCCGCCGAGACGCTCGCCGACGCGGCCCAGCGGCTGGAGGGGCACCCGGCCGCACTGCACCTGCGGATCCTGTCCACCATGGCGGAGATCTCCTCCGAGCGGAACTCCACGCTCATCTTCCCGCTGCCCATGGAGGTGCTCCGCCTGGTCGACATGCTCCGCCCCGAGGACGGCAGGCCCCCGGGCCCCGCGAGACCGGTCGCCCAGGCGCCGTCCTAGCCGGCGGCGCCGGTACCGAGCAGTCACGGCGTACCAGCCACCGGAGGAGGCCCGACATGGCATCAGGAATGGACGAGGACCGCCTGCTCGCCGAGATCGAGCGGTCACTGGCCCGCGACGACCCCGCCCTGGACGAGCGCATGTCCGTGCTCGGTCGCCAGTTCGCCGAGGGGCCGCCGCCGGAGCCGGACCCGGAGGACGGCGTGGAGCACCCGCACGGCAGGCGCCGCGACTGGCGCAAGATCGTCGCTGTGGTCGCCGTCGTGGTCGCCGTTCTCGGCCTGGTGCTCACGGCGCTCCTGTCCGGGCCGTCCGCGACGGTGCCCGACCAGGCGCCACCCGCCGGGCTGCCCGCCGCGGTCCAGGCCGCGCCCGCCCCACCGGTGCCGTACGCGTGAGGAGGGGCCGACGGGCGGGCAACGCCTGTCCGAGTACCGGCCTGGGGCCCCGTACCGACCGTCAGGACCCTGTACGGGCTTGACGAGCCGGGCGCGGAGCCGCGCCGCGCCCGGCGGTCCGGATGGGCGGCACCCCGTGCCCGCCGCGGCGTACGGGCTGTGACGACCCGGGCGTGGAGCCGGCCCCGCAGCGCGCACGGCGCTCGGGGGCAGGGTCACGCCACGCTCGGCTCCGCGCCCCGTTCCCCGCCCTCGTTCCCATCCGGCAGGTCCGGCAGGTCCGGCAGGTCCGGCAGGAGCAGGAGGAGATCGGGGACGCCGCACACCCGCACCCTGGGCGACAGCTTCTCCAGCGTCTCCACGACCTCACGCCTGGCCCCCGCCGACCGCGCCGCCGCGCACAGTTGGTCCCTGCCGACCCATCCCGACCCGAACGCCCCGCGCGTACAGGCCCCGATCTCCTGCCGTGTCACCGCTGACATGGCTCCCGCCCTCCGACGCCGCTCACCGCAGACTCGTCACTCCCCGCAAGCGTATCGTCACGGTGCCGGGCGGCTCGCGGGTCGTGGTCGGTGCGGGGCTCGATGACTCTCACGTGATGTACGGGTTAACGTTCGACGGCCGCCGGGCGGCAGGTCCGCTCCCGTACGCGAATTCCCGGCCGGCGCACGGTCCTGGCGCGGTTCCGACTTGCCTCCGCACTTTGCCCCTGCGTTAGATTGGTGCCGCTTGCCGGCGGGTCGCTGCAGCGACCCGCAGCGCGGCCCCGGGCGGCGAAGGAGCCGCCCGCCGGCGCCGCCCCGACTTTCACCCTCAGTCTTTCCGGCACGCGCGGCCACCGCTCGTGCGCGCTCACACGCTTGGGGAGAACCATGTCCGACGACGTCACCCGCACCGAGATCGCCGAGCACCTGGCGGCGGTCTTCGCCAACGGTGCGCTGAGCAGAAGCGACCTGCTGATCGCGGCCGCCGGGGCGCGGCCCGAGGTGCGCCGGGTGTTGGAGGGCCTGCCCGACCGCCGGTACACCGAACTGCGCCAGGTGTGGGAGGACCTGCCGACCGTCCCGGTCGGTCTCTGACCGCGGACGGCGGACCGCACCCGCACTCCGCACCCGGCCCGCACGACCACGACACCGCACCACACCGGAGCAACCACGAACATGGCCGTCTTCATGCTGAGCCTCACTGACGGCGGGGACACCCTCGTCGAGGCCACCGCCGCAGGGCGCACCGCCACCGGCGAGATCGTCCTGGAGCGCACCGACCACCACGGCAGGTCGGAACGCGTGCGCACCTTCCGGGCCGGCACCGTGACCGCCGTCTACCGGAGGGGACCCGCCGACGGCGGCCTGTACGGCTGGCTCCCCCAGCCCCCCGACGGCACGTGGTGGTGCTACTGACGGCGCCACCGGCAGCGGTCGCGCCGCCCCGGCCGGAGATCCCTCGCGCCGCTGCTCCCACGTCCGCCCCGCAAGCACTCCCGGTGCCCCCGCAGCCCTTCACGCCCCGCGGCCCCTCGCCCGCGGCGCGATCCCGGCGGCGGGGGCGCAGCCGTGCCGCCGGATAGGGCGGGTCAGCCGCGCGACCGGTGGGCCGCCTCCGCTATGGCGCGCGCTCGTGCCGGCCCCAGCCGCAGCAGGTACGCCGTACGACCGAGCACCGCCCGGATGCAGCCGCGCGGCGCGTACCAGGGTTCGCCCACGCGCACCTCCGCCAGGGGGGCGCTGTCGATCTCGCTCCCGTGGCTGTTCAGCAGGGTCAGCCTCCCCTCCGCCACCCGGACCCGGCCCGCCGTCGTCAGCTGCCGCCATCCGCGGCGGATCAGGACACCGCGCTCCTCGAACTCCTGTTCGGCCATGTCGCGCCCCCAGTCACCCACACGCCGACCTTCCGAGGACCCTACCCACGGCCGACGGCCGAAAATGCACCTTCCGCCCGCCGCCCTGCCCGGCCGTCGGGTCAGCCCGCATCCAACAGTTGCAGGTGTTTGGTCGCGTCACCCCATCGGATGACCCGCCCGGCGGCACGCTGGACCCATGTCCTACGACTCAGGGAACAGCCACATGGACGAGAGCCACAGGACGGGAGAGCCGCCGGGCGGCGCGGCGGGCGGGCAGCCCGACGGCCACCTGCACGGCGCCAGGAGCCCGGAGGACAGCGTCCCCGCGTACCGCACCGTCCGGGTCGCCGCCCTCGACGACCCTCTGGTGGCGATGGCCGACGCGGAGGCGTGGACGGCCCGCGAGAGGTACCCGCAGCTGCTGTCGGCCGGTGCCCCGTCCTTCGGTGTCGTACGAGAACGCGAGCAGGGCGGCTGGGAACTCCTCGACAGCTGCTCGGGTCAGACTCCCCAGGACGCCCGCGACTCGATGGGCTCGCAGTTCCGCCGCCGCGCCCAGGAGGCCGGGGAAGCCGGGGACCAGGACGGGTACGACGCCTGCATGCGGGCCGCCGAGCGCATGGAGTGGGAGAAGCTCGATGAGTTGACGGTGCTGGGGGAGCGCTACCGCGTCGTCCGGGCGGAGGCGTTCATCCGTTCCGGGCCGGAGGGCCCCGAGCCGCCCCGCATCTCGGACCCCGACCTCCCGAAGCCGGGCCGCGGCCACGAGCGGCCCTGTCCCACCACCGGCTTCGTCCTCGATCCGGCGCGGCCCACGGGCATGTCCGAGGGCGTGCTGAAGGTCGACCTGCTCTCCCTCGTCCGCCCGGCGGGCGCCGGGCCCCGCGCCATCCGCGAGGACTCGGTGCGGGCGACCCGCACCCATCCGGGCGGGGTGCTCCTGCCGGCCACTTTCATGACGGCCGAGCAGGTGAAGGGCCGCTGGCGGCCGGACTCCCACACCGGCGCCGCCACCCCGCAGCACGCGCGGGACTCCCTCACCTTCACGCTCCGGGTCATGATCCCGTGGGAGGAGGAGCTCGACGCAGAGGGGCGGGCCCCCTACAACGCGGCGGCCGACCGCTTCGACGCGGTGCCGTCCGACGACCTGGAGGTGGCGGGCCGCCACTTCCGGATCGTCCGCGTGGAACGCCTCGTACGGTTCGGACCCGACGGGCCCGAGGGACCGCGGCCGTCCGACCCCGACCCGCAGCAGCCCGTCATGGTGCAGGACCGGCAGCTCCGCGCCCAGGGCCTCATCAGTGACGACGAGGACGATGCGCCCGTCGTGCTCGACGAGCACACGCAGCGCCTCGCCGACCTGTTCCACGAGGAGGAGGCCCGGCTGAGGGTCCTCAGGGACCGCGAGAAGGAGCGGACGGAGGAGCGCGGCAGCGCACGCGGGGAACCGCGCCCCGACCCCGCCGGCTAGCGCCTGTCCACCGACCCGTCCCGGCCGGCCCTCCCTTGCCCGCGGAGCCGGACCGGCCCACCCGGCACGCCTGCGGCCTCCGCCGTCCTGGCCCGCCCGGCCCACCTGGAACGCGCGCCACGGCCCCGGGCGCGGCTGCCGAGCCGGGGCGCCGGGCGGCCTACCGGTCGCCGGGCCCACGACAGCGCGGCGATCACGGGCCCCGGCGACCCGGTCCGGCGCAGAATCCGGCGCAGGTCCGCCGGTCGCCCGCCGGCCCGCGCCCCGCCTGCCGCCCCCGGGCTGTTCCGCCCGCCCGGCGTTTTCGCGCCCCCCGGTGCGGGAGCCCCTTGCGGACGGCCCCGGGGAGCCGGCGGCCGGCTTGCCCGGTGCGGCGCGGTTCTCGGCCGGAGAGGGCCGGCCCGGTCATGAGGCCGGGGCCGGCTCGCGGCGGCCGTGAGGGGGGGACTGGATCCGGCCGGGAAGTCCGCAGGGGCCGGTACCGCGGGCACGTCTGCCGGCGGGCGCAGCGCCTCCCGGGGAAGGCCCCGCGGCGGCTCCACGGCGGCACGCGGGCGGTGGTGCCCGCGGCGGCACGACCGCCCGCGATCGTTCTGTGTGCCGCTCAGCCCTGGCGCCGCCCTGGGGCCGCAGTGTTACAAATGAGCGTGGTCAACTTTTTCGACCGGTTCCGTGGCGCTTCGGTCCGGTCGCTGGCCGAAAGGCTCCCACGCAGCGTCGCCGGACAGGTGTTCGTCCTCCAGGTGACGCTGGTCGTGCTGCTGGTGCTCGGCGCCCTGCTGGCGCTGCTGCTCCAGTCGCGCACCGACATCGACCGCGCGGCGCGCAACCGCTCCATCGCGGTGGCGGAAACGTTCGCCCACGCGCCCGGCCTGCTGGAGACACTGGAGCAGCCCAACCCTTCGGAGGTGCTGCAACCGATCACCGAGACCACCCGCGAGCGGGCGGGCGTCGACTTCATCGTCGTCATGGACACCGAAGGCATCCGCTACACACATCCCCTCCCGGAACGCATCGGGCAGCGGTTCGTCGGCACCATCGAGCCGTCCCTGGCGGGCCGGGTGCTCACCGAACGGGTCGACGGCCCGCTCGGCGACGAGGTGCAGGCCGTGGTACCCGTCACCAACCCGGAGGGCGAGGTCGTCGCCCTGGTCTCCGCGGGCCTGAAGGTCGAGAACGTCACCGGGCTGGTCAACCGGCAGCTGCCCGTCATCCTCGGCACCAGCGCCGCGGCCCTGGCCGTCGCCACCGCCGGCACCGCACTCGTCACGCGGCGCCTGCGCCGCCAGACCCACGGCCTGGGGCCCGCCGAGATGACCCGGGTGTACGAACACCACAACGCCGTCCTCCACGCCGTCCGCGAGGGCGTCGTCATCGTCGGCGGGGACGGAAGCCTCGTCCTGGCCAACGACGAGGCAGAGCGGCTCCTGAAGCTGGCGCCCGACGCCGAGGGACGGCACATCAGGGAGCTTCCCGGCCTGGACCCGCGCATGGCGGACCTGCTGGCGTCGGGGCGCCTCGCCACCGACGAGGTCGTGCCGGCCGCCGGCCGGCTCCTCGCCGTCAACCAGCGCCCCACCGACCCGTACGGCGGGCACGGCGGCACCGTCGTCACCATCCGCGACACCACCGAGCTGCGCGCCCTCAGCGGCCGCGCCCAGGTCGCCCGCAAGCGGCTCAACCTGCTCTACGACGCGGGCGTCGGCATCGGCACCACCCTCGACGTCGTCCGCACCGCGGAGGAACTCGCCGAGGTCGCCGTCCCCCGGTTCGCGGACTTCGTGACCGTGGACCTCTCCGACCCCGTCCTGCGCGGCGAGGAGCCGGCCGGCACCAGCACCGACATGCGGCGCACCGCCTCCCGCGGCATCCGCGACGACCACCCGCTGTACCCGACGGGCCGCATGATCGCCTTCGTCCCGTCCACCCCGCAGGCCCGCGGCTACGGGTCCGGACGCGCCGAACTGGTCCCCGACCTGTCCCAGGCACCCGGCTGGCAGGCCCAGGACCGCGAGCGGGCCGCCGCGATCGTGGCGTACGGCATCCACTCCCTGATCACCGTGCCCCTCAGGGCCCGCGGCGTCGTCCTCGGCGTGGTGAACTTCTGGCGCTCGGAGAAGCCGGAGCCCTTCGAGGCGGAGGACATCATCCTCGCGGAGGAACTCGTCGCCCGGGCCGCCGTGGCCATCGACAACGCCCGCCGCTACACCCGCGAGCACGCCATGGCCGTCACCCTCCAGCGCAGCCTGCTGCCGCGCGCCCTGCCGGAGCAGAGCGCCGTGGAGGTCGCCCACCGCTACCTGCCCGCGCAGTCCGGGGTGGGCGGCGACTGGTTCGACGTCATCCCGCTGCCCGGCAGCCGGGTCGCCCTCGTCGTCGGCGACGTCGTCGGCCACGGACTGCACGCTGCGGCGAGCATGGGCCGGCTGCGGACCGCGGTCCACAACTTCTCCACCCTCGACCTGCCGCCGGACGAACTCCTCGGCCGACTGGACGACCTCATCGGCCGCATCGACCAGGACGAGACCGCCCCCGGGCCCGGCGGGGCGCCCGGCAACGGCGCGGGCATGACCGGCGCCACCTGCCTGTACGCCGTGTACGACCCGGTCACCCGGCGCTGCGCCCTGGCGCGCGCCGGCCACCCCATGCCCGCCGTCGTCGACCCGGCCGGGCGGGTGGAGTTCCCCGACCTGCCGGCGGGACCCCCGCTGGGCCTCGGCGGCATACCGTACGAGACGGTCGAGCTCGACGTGGCGGAGGGCAGTCAGCTCGTCTTCTACACCGACGGGCTGATCGAGGAGCGCAGCCGCGACATCGACGTGGGGCTGGAGCTGCTGAGGCAGTCCCTCGCAGGGCCGGGCCGCAGCCCCGAGGACAGCTGCCGCGCCGTGCTGGACGCGCTGCTGCCCGCCCACCCCAAGGACGACGTGGCGCTGCTCATCGCCCGCACCCGCGGCCTGGGCGCGGACCGCGTGGCCGACTGGGACGTGCCCTTCCACCCGGGGGCGGTGGCCGGCATCCGGGCCGCGGCGGCCGCGCAGCTCGACGCGTGGGGACTGTCCGACCTGGCCTTCACCGTCGAGCTGGTCCTCAGCGAGCTGATCACCAACGCCATCCGCTACGGCGCCCCGCCGGTGCACGTGCGGCTGATCCACGACCGGGTCCTGACCTGCGAGGTGTCCGACACCAGCAGCACCTCGCCGCACCTGCGGTACGCGGCGACCACCGACGAGGGCGGCCGCGGCCTCTTCCTCGTGGCGCAGCTCGCCGAGCGGTGGGGCACCCGCTACACCCCTCAGGGCAAGGTCATCTGGGCGGAGCAGCAGCTCCCCGGCTCCGGAACAGGGCCCGTACGCGGGCCGGAGGCGGCGTTCGACCCGCTGGACGCCTTCGACGTCGATCCGCTGTGACGCTGCGACCGCCGTGATGGCGGCGGCGCGGCCGCCGGGCGGGCCGCGGGCGCGCTACCTTCACTCCCATGTTCACGGCTGAAGGTCCGACCCTGCGGGAGCTCACCGCCCAGGCGCTCTCGTCCGTGGAGCACGGCTACGACCTGCTCGCCCCGAAGTTCGACGTCACGCCCTTCCGGACGCCCGCGGTGGTCCTGGAGGCCACGGCGGAGGCGCTGCGGCCCTGGGGGCCGTTCGACGCGGGCCTGGACGTCTGCTGCGGCACGGGTGCCGGTACGGGGCTGCTGCGGGAGCTGTGCCGGGAGCGGGTGACCGGCGTGGACGTCAGCGCCGGCATGCTCGCGCGCGCCCGGGCCGCCCACCCTCCGGAGGCGGCGCCGGGGCCCCGCCCGGAGTGGGTGCGGGCCGACGTGCGGGCCCTGCCGTTCCGTGCCGAGTTCGACCTTGCGGTGAGCTTCGGCGCGGCCGGGCACTTCCTGCCGCGGGAGCGGCCCGGACTGTTCGCCCGCGTCCACACGGCGCTGCGGCCCGGCGGGCGCTTCGCGTTCCCCGTCGTGGCGCCGCCGCGAGTCGGCTCCGCGGCGTACTGGACGTCGTGGGCCTTCGACACGGCGATGCGGGTGCGCAACGCACTGTGGTGGCCGCCGTTCGTCATGTACTACCGCACCTGGCCGCTGCGCGGCGTGCTGGACGACCTGGAGCGTGCGGGGTTCGGCCCCGCCGGCCTCGTCCCGCTGGAGGCCCTGGGGCGCCGGGCGGACGGTGCGCCGCGCTGCCGCCTGGTCGTGGCGCGCCGCCCCGGCTGACTGCCGGGGCGGCGCGGCGGTCTGCGCGGACGTCTGGGTCAGGCTCTGCCGACCTCCCTGTTCACGGCTGCGGGGGAGTCGTACTCCTTGTCCGGCAGGGACTTCAGGGCGTCCATGATCTTCTTGCCGGCGCCGTGCTGCTCCGCCCGGCGGACGATGTCCTGCTTGGAGGCGGGGTAGTGGACGCCGCCCAGGTTCTTCTGCATTTCGATGGGGTTCACGGTCATGGCGGCCGAGTACCACGAGGGGCTCCTGTCACACCGGGTCGCGTCCCGTGGGGCGAAGCCATCACGGTTGCATCACAATGTCGTGTGAAGGTCGGGCAGTCCGGGCACAACCCCCTGCGGGACGGCATCCTTCGATGCCCGATCCGGGCTCCTCTCTTGCGCCGCCCGGCCCTCGCTCATGTCACACCCCAGGAGGGCGGGCAGCGCCTGTCCCCTTCGCATCCCAAGGTGTCGGAAAGGCAGGTACGCCCCATGCTGTTGGCGCATCCCGCTGTGCTCAGCGAGCTTGTGGCCCGGTACGAATCCCTGTGCGCCGCCGCTCAGGAACGGGTTGTCGCCCCGGACCTGAAACGCCGCCTGGAGGACGTGACGTACACGCTGTGCGTGACGACGGGTACGCGGCACCTGGAGCACGCCTTGGCGGCCGCCCGGGCGCGCCTGGCCGCCACTGCGGGCTGAGGAAGTCGGCGGCCCCGGACCAGGGGTAGACCGGGGCCGCCACCCGGGGTCCGCAGGGGAGGGCGGAGGACCCGGCAGCGAACACGCAGGGCGGCGCGAGGAGGGAGCGCCGCCCTACTGTGTTCGTTCATCGGACACCTGGCCGCACCTGTCGGCGCTGCGAGGGCCGTGCGAGCAGTAAATATATTTACTGTTGAGTAAGCAAGGGCATGAAAAATTTCATGCTGCGACTCGGCCGAAAAAGTTCGGTGCCGCCCGGCCGCGCCGGACCCACCGAAGCCCCCTGCCGACGCCTCTGCGTCCCCTTGCGCCTCAGTCGTCCAAGAAGAACTCGTGCTGCATGGCGACTTGCTCGTACCTCTCCAACCGCGCCTGCGTACGGTCCGGTTCGGCGTCGGCCATCGCCTGGAGCAGGGCCGCGCAGAGCACCCCGGGGGCGGCGTAGGAGTCGAAGACGAGGCGTGAACCGGTCGGCGCGGTGAGCGCCACGTCGGCCGCCTCGACCAGGGGACCCATGGTCAGGTCAGTGATCAGCGCCACACGCAGGCCCGCCCGTCGCGCCGCGCGCAGCGCCGCCAGCGTCTCGTTCGCGTGCCGTGGCATCGCGAAGGCCAGCACCCAGCCGCCGCCCGCCTCGCCCGCCTGGAGGAGCGTGTCGTAGGCGACGCTGCCGCCCCGCGTCACCAGCCGCACGTCCGGATGGATGCGGCGGGCCGCATACGCGAAGTACTCCGCGAGCGACACCGAGATCCGCAAACCCAGCACCGTCAAGGGCACCGATCGCGCCAACTCGCGGCCCAGCTGAAGGACGCGACTCGGGTCCCCCAAGGCCCTCCGCAGGTTCTCCAGGTTCTCGATCTCCGTGTCGATCGCCGCCTGGAGTTCGTTGCGGCGGGCCTCGCGGGTGTCCTGTGCGCCCGCGAGGGCGCTCAGGGCGATGGGCTGAAGCGCCTCCCGCAGCGCGGGGAAGCCGCTGTAGCCGAGGGCGCCGGCGAACCGGGTCACCGACGGCTGGCTCACGCCCACGCGCTCCGCGAGGTCGGTGATCGACAGGAACGCCGCCTCCGTCAGGTGGTCCACGAGGTACTGCGCGATGCGCCGCTGCCCGGGGGACAGCCGGTGGCCGCCGAACAGGGCCCGCACCCGCTCGGCGGGTGTCGGCTCGGCCTCCGGGGCCTGCCGGCCCGGGGTGATCGCCGCCGCCTGTGCGCGTGCCTGCTGGCCCGATGGCACTGATGGCACCGTGCGCCTCCTTCTTTTGTCCCAATTCCGCACAAGATAGCTCACCCGGGGCACCGCACCCCCGGCCCGTCCGCCCCGGGGCCCGCGCACCGGTCGGCAGCCTCCACAGGCCCGTGTGCGGGCCACGCGTGCCGGCCGCCGGAGCGGCCCCGGGAACCGTGCGGCGCTCCCGGCAGCCGGCCGGGGCACCGACGGCCGTCCCGGCCACGCCCGCCCCACGGGTCGGACGGCCGACCGCGACGACGGCAGGACGGCCGCGCACCGCAGCGGTGCGGCACGGGGACACCGCACCGCCGACCGGCGGCCGCGTACCGGTCCGCCCGCAGCCGGGCGGGCGACCCGCACGCGCCA
>NZ_MKXB01000136.1 GCF_001865245.1 Streptomyces sp. CC53
GCCTGCCGGGGGGTGCGGACGCGCCGCCGCCCGGCGGGCGCAGCGGGCGGTCCGGCCCGTCGGAAACAGGGACGCCGGGAGCGCCCGGAGCCCGGGGCCTCCCCCAGCCGCCGCCTCCCTGGGCCCCGGCCGCCTCCGCGGCGCTCACCGACGACGGCCCGACCCGGCCGGCTCCGCCACCCGGGTACGCCCCGAGCCCCGGGCGGCAGCACGGCGATGCGGGCGGCGCCCCCCGCACACCCGCCGCCCCGCCCCCGGCCCACAGCCCCGGCGGCACCTCCGCCGGTCTCCGGGAGACGGCGGGGCAGCAGGACGCGGACCCTGCCGGCGGCGCCCTCTCACCGAACCCACCGCGCGGGGGACCGGTGTCCGGCCCGTCACACCGCGGACCGGTGCCCGGCCAGCCGCACCGGACGGCCGGGGAGGGCCCCGCGTCCGCTCCGTCCGACGGGCCCGCCCGGGGCGGGGGACAGGACACCAAGCCGTACCTCGTCGCCGGAGCCGGAGTGGCCGTTCTCGTCGCCCTGGTCGTCACCGCCGTCGTGCTGTTGCTGCGTACGTGACCGAGACCGTGACGGTGCGTCGGACGCCCCGCTCGGCCAGGATGGGGGGATGGGATTCCACGTCGACTCCGAGACCGGGCGGCTGCGCCGCGTCATCCTGCACCGCCCCGACCTGGAGCTGAAACGGCTCACGCCGACCAACAAGGACGCCCTGCTCTTCGACGACGTCCTGTGGGTGCGGCGGGCCCGCCAGGAGCACGACGGGTTCGCCGACGTCCTCGCCGACCGGGGCGTCACCGTCCACCTCTTCGGTGACCTGCTGCGGGAGGCCCTGGAGCTGCCCGCCGCCCGCAAGCTCGTCCTCGACCGGGTCTTCGACGAGAAGGAGTACGGCCCGCTCGCCACGGACCACCTGCGTGCCGCGTTCGACGCCATGGACACCTCCCGGCTGGTGGAGGCGCTGGTCGGTGGCATGACGAAGCGGGAGTACCTCTCCGGCCACGCCGAGCCCGCCTCCGTCCGCTTCCACGTCATGGACCCGGACGACTTCCTGCTGCCGCCGCTCCCCAACCACCTCTTCACCCGGGACACCTCCACGTGGATCTACGACGGGGTGTCCATCAACCCGATGCGGTGGCCAGCCCGTCAGCGGGAGACCGTCCACTTCGAGGCGATCTACAAGCACCACCCGCTGTTCACCGGCCCCGAGGCCGGTGCCTTCCACCACTGGTCGGAGGGGCAGGACGACTTCCCGTCGACGATCGAGGGCGGGGACGTCCTGGTGCTCGGCAACGGCTCCGTCCTCATCGGCATGAGCGAGCGGACCACCCCGCAGGCCGTGGAGATGCTGGCCCGCGGCCTGTTCGCGGCGGGCTCCGCCCGCACCATCGTGGCCCTGGACATGCCGAAGCGGCGGGCGTTCATGCACCTCGACACCGTGATGACGATGGTCACGCCCGACACCTTCACCCAGTACGCCGGCCTCGGCATGCTCCGCTCGTACACGATCGAGCCGGGCGAGGGCGGACGGGACCTCAGGGTCACCGACCACCCCGCCGAGCACATGCACCAGGCCATAGCGGCCGCCTTGGGGCTGCCGGCCATCCGGGTCCTCACGCCCAGCCAGGACGTGCGGTCCGCGGAGCGGGAGCAGTGGGACGACGGATGCAACGTCCTCGCCGTGGAGCCCGGCGTCGTCGTGGCGTACGAACGCAACGTCACCACCAACACGCATCTGCGACGCGAGGGCATCGAGGTGATCGAGATCCCGGGCAGCGAGCTGGGCCGGGGGAGGGGCGGGCCGCGCTGCATGAGCTGCCCCGTGGAACGGGACGCCGCCTACTAGGCGGTACGGCCCGGCGCACACGCCGCGGCCGTCCCCCGCCGCGTGGGCGCCACACGGTCCGCCGCGCGCCCCGGGGCCGTCCCCCCGCGGTGGGCGCCACGGACTCAGCGGCCCGCACCCGCTGGACCTGCAACCACCGCGGACGGGCGGCCACTGCCCCCGGGCGGCCAGACCCCGTGCGTACGGGCCGGGCGGCCCGGGGCGGCGGACGCGTCAGACCACCGTCCGGCGACGACGCGGGGCGCAGCCGCCCCGTGTGCCCCGTGGGCAGCGGACGCGTCACCTCCGCGACCGCATCGGGCACCTCGCCCCCCGGCACGCCTTGAGGGAAGCCTCACACCCGCGCCCCCGTCCCGACCGCGAACCGGCCGGGGCCGCGGGCGCCCCGACGGCACGCCCGCACGCCCGAGTGCCGGTCACGCCCGCGTGCAGGTCACGGCCGAGGGCCGACGACGCGGGCGCCCTCCCGTACCGTGATGGCCAGGGCGGGGCAGGAATCGGCCGCGTCCAGGGCGCGTTCGTCCGCACCGACGTCCGCCCGCACCGGCTCGGCGCGCTCGGTGCCGTCCAGCCGGAACAGCTCCGGTGCCAGTGCCGCGCACATGCCCGAGCCCATGCACCGGTCCTGCGCCACCGCCAGGGTCCACGCCACGCGCCTCACCACGCCACCGGCATCTCGCGCGGCCCGCGCACCAGCATCTCCTTCTTCCAGACGACGTCACCCGCCAGCCGCAGTCCGGGGAACCGGGTGATGAGCGCCAGCAGCGCCTCCTGGAGCTCCAGGCGGGCCAGTGGCGCGCCCAGGCAGTGGTGGACGCCGTGGCCGAAGGCCAGGTGCTGCACGCCGGTGCGGGTCACGTCCAGCTTCCCCGGCCCGTCGAACCTCAGCGCGTCGCGGTTCGCGGCGCCGATCGCCACCAGCACCGGTTCCCCGGCCCGTACGAGCGTGCCGCCCACCTCGACGTCCTCCGTGGCGTACCGGGGGAACGCGGCGCCGCTGCCCAGCGGGACGAACCGCAGCAGCTCCTCCACCGCGCCCGCCACCAGCTCGGGCCGCGCTCGCAGCAGCGCGAGCTGGTCCGGGTGCTCCAGCAGGGCGTACAGGAAGTTGGGGATCTGGCTGGCGGTGGTCTCGTGGCCGGCGACGAGGATGCCGCGGCACAGGTCGATCAGCTCCAGCTCGCTCAGCCGGTCGCCGGTGTCCCGCGCGTCGATCAGCGCGGTCATCAGGTCGGGGCGGGGGTGCGCGCGGTGGTCTGCGATCAACGCGGCCATGTAGGAGCGCAGTTCCTCCTGGTGGCGGAAGAACTCCTCCGCGGTGAGGGAGCTGGTGGACAGCATCGCGTCGCTCCACACCCGGAAGCGGGGCCGGTCCGCCTCGGGCACGCCGAGCATCCGGCAGATCACCGCGACGGGGATCGGCAGGGCGTAGTGCTCGACGAGGTCGACGGGCGGCCCCATGACCTCCATCTCGTCGAGGAGGCCGTGCGCGAGCTCCCGTACCTGTGGGCGGAGCTTCTCCACGCGGTGCACGGTGAAGGCCTTCGCCACGAGGGTCCGCAGCCGGGTGTGCTCCGGCGGGTCCATCCCGAGGATGCCGCTGTCCTGACGGGCCTCGGACTGCCGGGGCTCGTCGTGGTCGCGGCCCGCCGCGCGGCTGAAGCGCCGGTCGCCGAGGACGAGCCGCGCGTCGGCGTACCGGGTGGCCAGCCAGGCGGGCTCTCCGTAGGGCATCCGCACGCGTAACAGGCCGGGGCGTTCCAGGACGCGCGCGTAGTCCACGGCCAGCGCCAGGCCGTCCGGTTCGTTGAAGGGGTACGGGATCGGGGCGGGGGCCGGGGTCTGCCCGTGGTCGCTGACGGTCGTCATGGCGGTGGTCTCCTGTCGTGGGCCGGCGCTGACGAACGTAGGAGCGGCGCGGGGGCGGGTCAACGGTGCGTATGGCGGTACCCGGCGGGCGGGGGCCGGAGGGCCGCCGCACGCTGGCAGGGACAGGGGGCCTGTATAGACATACTAAGCTTCGTATACACTTCCACGGTCTCGATCGGCCCCGCACGACCCAGGAGTCCCCATGGCCACCGCTCTCACCGGCCGCCACTTCCTCAAGGAGCTGGACTTCACCGCAGACGAGTTCCGCAGCCTGGTCCGCCTCGCCGCGGAACTCAAGGCGGCCAAGAAGGCGGGCACCGAGGTGCAGCGGCTGCGCGGCAGGCACATCGCGCTGCTCTTCCAGAAGACGTCCACCCGCACGCGCTGCGCCTTCGAGGTGGCCGCGGCCGACCAGGGCGCCTCCACCACGTACCTCGACCCGTCGAGCTCCCAGCTCGGCCACAAGGAGTCCGTGCGGGACACCGCGCGCGTCCTCGGCCGCATGTTCGACGCGATCCAGTACCGCGGCGACAGCCAGGACGACGTGGAGCAGCTCGCCGCGTACGCCGGCGTCCCGGTCTACAACGGGCTCACCGACGACTGGCACCCCACCCAGATGCTCGCCGACGTGCTCACCGTCACCGAGCACACCGACAAGCCCCTGGACCGGGTCGCCTTCGCCTACCTCGGGGACGCCCGCTACAACATGGGCAACTCGTACCTGGTCACCGGAGCCCTGTTGGGCATGGACATCCGCATCGCCGCCCCCGCGGCCTACTGGCCCGCCGAGGAGATCCTCGCGCAGGCCCGCAAGGCGGCCGAGGAGAGCGGGGCCCGCATCACCCTCACCGAGGACGTCGAGGAGGGCGTCCGGGGCGCCGACTTCATCGCCACCGACGTGTGGGTCTCGATGGGCGAGCCCAAGGAGGTGTGGGACCAGCGCATCGCCGCCCTCGCCCCGTACGCCGTCACGATGGACGTGCTGCGCGCCACCGGCAACCCCGACGTCAAGTTCCTGCACTGCCTGCCGGCCTTCCACGACCTCGGGACCGGGGTGGCCCGTGAGATCCACGAGCGGCACGGGATCGCCGAGCTGGAGGTCTCCGACGAGGTCTTCGAGTCCGCGCACTCCGTCGTCTTCGACGAGGCCGAGAACCGCCTCCACACCATCAAGGCGCTGCTCGTCGCCACGCTCACCGCGTAGCCGCCCCCCGGTCGCGCGCCCGGAGGGCCCGGCGCGCTCCGCACGCGGCCGGGTCGCCGTTCCCCCGGGGCGCCGCGGGGCGGCCGTGCGGGCGACTCCGGGCCCCACGGAGGGGCCGAACCGCCCGGCCACGGCCGCACCCCGCCCTCGCCGCGCCCACGGCCCCTACCCGCGCCCCCGGCTCGCGTGGGTGGACGCGGTCATCACTGCGACCGCTCCAGGGTCGCCCGCCACACAGGGCTGTCGACGTAGTGGTTGTCGAACCGCTCGGAGGTCTCGGCGAGCCGACGCGGGTCGGCCTCACCACGGGTTACCTGGCCCAGTAGCCGCAGATAGTCGAAGCGATCCATCCCTGGGGTGAACACGAACAGGACGTCCGCCTCCGCCCCGGGAGCAGCCCGGAAGGCGTGCGGCGTGTGGGGAGGCACTGCCAGGAAGTCACCTTGGTCCAGCGTGGTCACCTCTTCGCCCAGCAGGACTTGAAGCGAGCCTCCGAGCACGAAGAAGATCTCCCACGCGCGGGTGTGGAAGTGCGCCGGAGCCCCGGCGGCTCCACGGGCGAAGGTGGAGCGATAGCTGGTGAACGCGCCCGCGGTCTGCGGCGAGTCGGCGAGGAATGCCATCACCGCACTGGGATCGGCGCAGGTCTCCGCCTCGCCGGACCGTGTCAGCACCGCCTGCGGCACCGTGGACGTCACGTCGTGTTCCGTTTTCATGATCGCAACTCTATCGATCCGCACCGACAGCGCACGGGCATGGGCGAGGTCCCCGAGCCCGTACGCTGCGCGGGATCCGCCGGCCGAACGGGTCTCGCCCCCACCGGCCGGCTCCCACCGCTACGAGCACTCGATCCTGCCCGCCGGCGCATGCGCCGGCCCACCCGAAGATGCCGCCGATCGTGCCCGTCGGCTCCACTTCGCAGCCCTCGGCACCTGACCGGTGAGGGTTGACCACCCATCGAAGGGCTGCCGGAGCCCGACCCCTTAGGGTGCTCAGGTGACTCCCTCCGACGCTGCGTCGAAGACGCGTTTCCTGGTCCTGCACGACTACGGCATGGGCGGTGCCTGGTGGTGGGTCCACGCCCGGTCCGAGCAGGAGGTGCTCGAGACCTTCGCCGGCGTGGAGGTCGTACACGCCGAGGCCACCCGCGCGGAGGCCGAGACGTGGGGCCTTGACGAGGCCGACGTCGACGGGACGACCACACCGGGCAGCTTGGCCGAGGCCCGAGCCGAACGGGACGCCCAGCGCGGCAGGCCGGGCTTCGGCGCCTTGGCCGGCCAGGACCTGCTGTATCTGAGCCGCCGTTGGGACGAGGATGATGACCCGGTCGTCTACCTGATGGAGGTCGGCCCTGACGGACGTCGGCTTCGTCAGGTTGAGCTGACCGAAGACGGGACGGCCTACCGCAGCACCCCGGACGACTGGCCGTTCAACCCCCCGTGGGTGGACCGCTACGACCCCGCCTGGGTGCCGTTCGTGGTCAGTCAAGAGGAGTTCGAAGCCCAGTGGACCCGGGCCGTCCACGACCCGAGCCGCTGGGATTGAAGCTCCGACTGCCGAGCTCCGTCCCCGTCAGGCCCCTCGCCGAGCGACCTCCGTTCCCGCC
>NZ_MKXB01000137.1:0-29613 GCF_001865245.1 Streptomyces sp. CC53
CACGCAGTGCTCAACGACCGCCCGAGCCCACGGCTACGGCAGATCTCAAACACGGTCTCAGAGGTAAAGGATGCACGACGCGCTGAGGGCCAGCAGAAATGCCCCGTAGAACATGATGTAAGTGGCTGCGTCCTGCCTCGGTGTCCTGTACCGCAGCAGTCGGTAGGCCACAGTCCAGCAGGAGCCTGTCACGAGAACATCGCATATGGCGATATTGAGGACGTCCGCCCCTGATGGCACATACAGGCCGAAATGCTGGAAGAAAGGGAGCGTAAACGTCCATGACGCACTCCAGATGCGCACCGGCCACTGGCCGAAGATATCGATGAGCGTTCGGCGGCCGACGACCCTGTCCCCCTCGATGTCCTTCAGGTCCTCCATGATCAATGGGAACACGAAAAGGATTCCGGAGAAAAGGATCCACTGCCAGGCGAGTGTGTTGATAGGCTCGACGACGCCCCAGGCAATCGCGAATAGGGCAACGACGCCCAGCTGCATGGTGATCTGCTTCGACAGGAAGTACCAGCGCCCTTGGAAGGTATTCAGGGCGATCATAGTCGCCTGCCAGAAGAGCACCCATGGGAGCACACCGAACCGCCACCCGAGATAGGCGTACAGTATGTTCGCCAAGATGTAGCGGACGCGTAGTCCACGTTCGGTGACAAGTCCCGCCGGAACCGGTCGCCATGGTTTATTATGCGCGTCCTCGGTGCCTCCTTTAGCCTGGTTTCCCGCGTCGAAGGTGTAGGTGTAGAGAAAGCTGAGCATCCAGCTGATTAGGTAGACTCGCAGGATGTCCGAACCGGCGAGGCCGTTCTTCAGTGCCACGCCCAGTGTAAGTTGAGTTCCGCAGACGCTGACAAGGACATTGTTCACCATCATGCGGGCGGTGATCTCTATTTCGCGACCAAGCCACCGAAACGGGATTGAAAGCACGTGAAACACGTTGCCGCCACTCCGCGATGATGGAGAGGGCTTCGGGAGTGCCGGCTTTGTGCTTTCCGAGACCATGAATACCCCTTCGCTTGATGTCGTGTCAGTGCTATGGGTGACCGTCACCCCTGGCGAGGTTGCTCAGACGGAGGCCGCCTGCGTGTCCGCTGAAGTGTGAAAACACTGATCACGTTCGAGCCGCGTTCGACGCCGGACCATGAGTGACAAGCTGGGTGGAAGGTGGTCACGTGGTTCTGCTGGTGGCTGCGTGGGCGATCTGGCGGAGGGCGGCCGTCACGTGGTGGGGGAAGGGGGCCTGGTCGAGTGCGGTGAGGGCTTCGCGGTGACGGGTGCGGATCATGTTCTCGGTCTCGGCGTGGGCGCCGGTGGCGTCGAGGACGGTGCGGATGCGTGCGGCGCCGTTCTCGTCGAGGTCGGGTGTGGCGAGCAGGGGGAGCAGGGTGGTCCTCTGCTCGGGGGTGGCCCGGGTGAGGGCGAGGGCGACGAGGACGGTGTGTTTGCCGTCGCGGAGGTCGTCCAGGACGGGCTTTCCGGTCTGTTCGGGGGCGCCGAAGACGCCCAGCAGGTCGTCGCGGAGCTGGAACGCCTCGCCGAGCGGGAGGGCGAAGGCGGTGCAGGCGTTCAGGACCGCAGGGTCGGCTCCGGCCAGGGCGGCGCCGATGTGCAGTGGGCGTTCGACGGTGTACTTGGCGGTCTTGTAGCGGATGACGCGGAGTGGGGTGTCGATGTCGCTGGTGGGGCGTCCGGTGGTGAGCAGGTCGAGGTACTGGCCGTACATCACTTCGGTGCGCATCGCGTCGAGGAAGGGCCGGACCGCGGCCAGCGGCTCGGGGGGCAGGTGTGTGGCGAGGAGTTCGTCGGACCAGATCAGGGCGAGGTCGCCGATGAGGATCGCCGCGCTCGCACCGAGTTGTTCGGCGGCGGTGCCGCGGTGCCCGTGGTGGGCGGTGGCGATGGTGTGGTGGACGGTGGGGTGGCCGCGGCGGGTGGCGGAGCGGTCCATGACGTCGTCGTGGATGAGGGCGAAGGCGTGGAACATCTCCAGTGCTGCCGCCGCTCCGACGAGCGTGTCGGTGTCGTCGCCGCCGCCCGCGGCGTGCCAGCCGCACGCGCACAGCAGGGGGCGCAGGCGTTTGCCGCCGCGCAGGAGGAAGTCGCGCAGGGTGCGGAGGATCTCCGGAGGCATGGCGTGGTCGGCTGCCGCACGAGCCTTGTGGTCGAGGAAGTGCTCCAGGTGGGTGTCGACGGCCCGTCGGAAGGCGGGGAGGTCGAGGTGCGGTGTGATCGGCGCGGCGGTCACGGCTGCTGCTGCCCGGTGGATGTCGGGTCCTGCTCGGCGAGGCGGAGGGCTTCTTCGACGAGCCGGTCGACGATGCGGGCTTCGGGGACGGTGGCGATGACCTGGCCCTTGACGAAGATCTGTCCTTTGCCGTTGCCGGAGGAGACGCCGAGGTCGGCTTCGCGGGCCTCGCCGGGTCCGTTGACGACGCAGCCCATCACGGCGATGCGCAGGGGGTGCGGGAAGCCGTCGAGGGCGGCTTCGACGCGGGCCGCGAGCTGGTGGATGTCGACTTGGAGACGGCCGCAGCCGGGGCAGGAGACGATCTCCAGTTTGCGGGGCCGCAGTCCGAGACTGGCCAGGATGTGGCAGCCGGCCTTGACCTGCTCCACCGGAGGTGCGGACAGGGAGACGCGGATGGTGTCGCCGATGCCTTCGGCGAGCAGCAGGGCGAAGGCGACGGCGGACTTCACTGAGCCCTGGAGGGCGGGTCCGGCTTCGGTGACGCCGAGGTGGACTGGGTAGTCGCAGCGGTCGGCCAGCAGGCGGTTGGCGGCCACCACGGTCAGGGGGTCGTGGTGCTTGACCGCGATCTTGATGTCGTGGAAGCCGTGTTCCTCGAACAGCGACGCCTCCCACAAGGCGGACTCCGCCAAGGCTTCGGCGGTGGCGGCGCTGTGCTTGGTGAGCAGGCGCGGGTCGAGGGAGCCGGCGTTCACCCCGATCCGCAAGGGTGTCCCGGCGTCCCGTGCCGCGGCGGCGATCTCTTGGACGCGGTCGTCGAACTTCCTGATGTTTCCGGGGTTGACCCGCACCGCGGCGCAGCCGGCGTCGATGGCCTGGAAGACGTAGCGGGGCTGGAAGTGGATGTCGGCGATCACGGGGATGGGTGAGCGGGCGGTGATCGCGGGCAGGGCGGCGGCGTCGTCCGCGGTGGGCACCGCGACGCGGACGATGTCGCAGCCGGCGGCGGTGACCTCGGCGATCTGCTGGAGGGTGGCGTCCACGTCAGCCGTCACGGTGGTGGTCATGGTCTGGACGCTGACCGGCGCATCGCCTCCCACCAGGACGTCGCCGACGCGCAGTTGGCGCGAGAGGCGGCGCTGCGCGAGGGGCGGGGGCGGGTGGGGGATGCGGGGGGTCATCAGGGTCCTTCCGTGTCGGAGGGGAGGACGGGGTGCGGGGCAGTGGTGGAGGCGGCGGCGAAGGCGTGCTTGGCGGCGCGGGCGATCCCGTGGGCGTCCAGGCCGGCCTGGGCGAGGAGGGTGTTGCGGGGGCCGTGGGGGATGAAGGCGTGGGGCAGGCCGAGGCCGGTCACGGGTGTGGCGACGTGTGCGCTGCGGCAGGCGTGGGCGAGGGCAGTGCCGAAGCCGCTGGTGCGGATGTTGTCCTCGATGCTGACGGTGACGCGGTGGCGGGCGGCCAGAGCGGGCAGCGCGGCGTGGACGAGAAGGACCCAGCCGGGATCGGCGACCGTCACGCCCAGTCCTTCGGCTTGCAGCAGGGCTGCGGCGGCCAGGGCCGGCACGGCGAGTGGGCCGGCCGGGACGAGCAGGATGTCCCGGGGGCGGCGCGGGCTGTGATGCAGGACGTCCAGGCCGTCCACCTGTGCCACGGCCTCGATCGGGGCCCCGGCAGAGGCTTTGGGGATGCGGAGCATCGTGGGCCCGTCGCCCACGGCGACGGCCTCGCGCAGCAGGGCGGCCAGCTGGGCGGTGTCGCGCGGGGCGGCGATCCGCAGGCCCGGGACCGTGCCCATGACGCCCAGATCCCACATGCCGTGGTGGCTGGGGCCGTCCGCCCCGGTGATACCGGCCCGGTCCAGGACGAAGGTGACCGGCAGCCGGTGCAGGGCGACGTCCAGCAGGATCTGGTCGAACGCCCGGTTGGCGAAGGTCGCGTAGAGGGCGACCACCGGGTGCAGGCCGCCCATGGCCAGCCCCGCGGCCGCGGTCACCGCGTGCTGCTCGGCGATCCCGACGTCGAACACCCGATCCGGGAACCGCTGGGCCATGGTCCACAGTCCGGTCGGACGCAGCATCGCCGCGGTGACGGCGACCAGGTCCTCGCGCTCGGCCGCGAGATCGGCCAGTGCCTGCTTGAACGCGTCGGTCCATGACGGTGTCGCGGCACTGTCGGGCCGGCCGGTGGCGGGATCGACGGCGCCGATCGCGTGCAGGCGGTCCGCCTCGTCCTGCTCGGCCGGAGGATAGCCCTTGACCGTGACCACGTGCACCACCACGGGCCGCTGAAGGTCCCGGGCCCGGCGCAGCGCGTCCTCCAGAGCGGCCGTGGCATGCCCGTCGAACGGGCCGAGGTAGGCGAAGCCGAGACCGGCGAACAGGTTCCCACCGGCCTCTGCACTGCCGGCGGCGCCCTGGCGCAGTGCGGCCAGATGGGCGGCCAGGGCACCGGCGGTCGGATCATAGGAACGGCCGTTGTCATTGAGGACCACGACCACCGGGCGGTGGGGGGCGGCACCGATGTTGTTCAGCGCCTCCCACGCCATCCCGCCGGTCAGCGCGCCGTCACCGACGACCGCCACCACCCGCCGGTCCTGGCAGCCCGTGAGCGCGTGCGACCTGGCCAGTCCGTCCGCGTAGGACAGCGCGGTGGAGGCGTGGGAGTTCTCCACCAGGTCGTGCACGGACTCACCGCGGGACGGATAGCCCGACAACCCGTCCGCCTGCCGCAGTGACACGAAGCCGGGGCCGCGTTCCGTCAGCAGCTTGTGCACGTACGCCTGGTGTCCGGTGTCGAACAGCAGGCTGTCGCGCGGCGAGTCGAACACCCGGTGCAGGGCGAGCGTGAGCTCCACGACACCCAGATTCGGCCCCAGGTGACCTCCCGTCGCACAGACCGCCTCCACCAGGAACATGCGGATCTCCCCGGCGAGACGTTCCACCTCCCGGTGGGACAGACAGCGCAGCGCCTTCGGATCGCCGTGCGTACTCAGCAGAGAGAAACGTTCCCGCCACGTCTCGCCGGTGGACGCCGGCGCAACATCGGATTCTGTGTGCGGTCCTGAGGTGCCGACTCGCGGCACGGCCATGGCCGACCCCCCTTGATTCAGCGCGGATCCGGAACGTGCCCCGCGACGGAGGATGCCCGGCGCGCGGACGACGGCAAACAGGCGGCGAGCTGCCGCTGGAAGCTCTCGGCGTACATGACATGGACACAGCGCACCACGGCGTGTACAAGGACCCCTTGAGCGCCCACGAGTGCCTCCATCACCACCACGCACGCCTCGGCCCGGCAGGCACGGGGGCAACCCAACCCGCCAACTCCCCTCGGCCATCGCCGTGACCTGCCGAAGCTCCCGGTGTCACGCCGGCGGCCACCCCCGGCGGCAACGCGCCGGCCCCGGCTGGGCCTCGCAGTTCGCGCGCCGCGCCCCGGGCCGTGCGCCGCTGCGCCCCGGTACGCGCGGTGCCGCCCTCCGGCACCGCACGGTGTGCTGGCGGGTGGTCCGCTCCGCACGAGTGAGACCCCTGACAAGGGTGGAGGAACAGCCATGGACGACACCACGGCAACCCAACAGCCGCGCCAAGTCCCGCTGGAGGACCCCGCAACCACCGACAAGGGACTCGCCACCCAGCTGGTGCCCCTGCCCCCGGCCCCCGACCCGCCCACGATCGCCTACGCGATCACCGTCCCCGATGACGAGCACTACCGCATGTCCTGCTACAGCGTCGCGGAGACGCTGGTGCCCGGCCGCGAGTACACCGTCCCCGCGCCCACGGGCGGCACCCTGTTCAACAGCATCGCCGAGGGCTGCCAGGGCGGCTGCGACGGCGCGCCCTGGTACCTCGGCTTCGACCCCGGCTTCGCGGCCCTCGCCGGCGCACGCATCCTCACCCCCGACTCCTGCGGCCCCGCCCTGGCCCACGACACCCCCAAGGACCTGATCCGTGAGGCCCTCACCGACGCGGCCGGCGGACGGTGCGCGCAGGCACTGCACCACACCACCGCCGCGCTCGCCGGCCGCACCGAACCCCCCGGGTGCCGCACCGTGACCGCGCTCATGGGCAACTGGACCGCGTGGGTGTCGTGTGCGATGTACGACGCGATGGTCGACTGGGCCACCGGCAAAGGACCCTCAAGCATGGCCGCCGGCACCCTGGGCACCAGCCGCATCCACTTCGTCGACGCCGACCTGCGCCACACCGGCCGCCCCCACCCGCCCGGCTACCTCCACAAGGGCCCCGGCTGGGAGGACCACGCGGATACGGCCTGGACCGACACCTGCACCGCCTACGGATTCCACGGCATCTACCAGCGGCCCACCGTGGGCCTGGGCGTCCTCGCCGTCGACGCCGGCGTCTACGGCCGCGGCCCTATGGCCTGGTCGACCATGTTCCTGGACACCCAGTTCTACTACGACTACAACTTCCTGGCCGAGAACTCACCCAGCCTCGGCTGGTGGCACCAGGTCCACGCCTACGCCCGCCGCGCCGTCGCCGCACCCGACACCTACATAGGCGCCTTCGCCACCGGCTGCACCTTCAGCTACGGCGCCGTCTTCGTCAAACAGCGCCGCGAACAAGAAGCCCGCCGCAACCAGACCATGGTGCGCCGCGGCGGCGTCGTCTGGGACGACCTCCGCCTGTGGTCGTCCTACCTCGTCGTCGACGCCGGAGCCGTCCAGCTCACCGTCGGCGCCGGCGGCTGCGCCGACGACCTGATGGGCGCCGGCGTCGCCCGCGCCGTCAACGACGTCATCGACCTCGGCTACGACTGGTCCTCCGGCGACATGTGCAACAGCATCCTCACCCTCACCCGCGGCCAGACCGGACGCGAGGACCTGATTCTCGCCTACCGCAAGATCGCCACCGTCCTCAACCGCACCGGCACCCACCGCGCCGACACCATGGGCGGCATCGCCATCGCGTCCACCTACGCCTGGCAGCTCGCCGACACCCGCCACCGGGCCATCGCCTGTGCCCTGGTCAGCGACGACCCCGGCATCGGCCCGACCACCACCACTGCCTCCTGGCACCAGGCCGTCATCCGCGGCGACCCCGGCACCCAGACCACCCGCCACGACCTCGTGCCCGGAGCCCTCCTCGGCCACCAGGTCACCCTCACTCAGCGGACCTGGGACGCCGTGGCCACGCACCCCGCCGTCGCCGACCTCGTCTACCACGGCCACTGCTGGCCCCTCGCACAGCGCGCCAAGGGCCGGGTCCCCACCGCCGAAGAGGTCCACAATGCCGAGGAACACCTTCGTATCGCCCTCGCCCAGGCAGCCATGGAACTCGACCGCGCCGACTACGTCGAAGCCATCTGGTGCTGGACCCTCGAAAGCTTCTGCGCCACCGACCTCATGTGGCACGCCATGATCGGCAGCACCGCCGTCGCCGCCGACCGCCACATCGGCTCCGACCGCCTCGCCGACGACCACACCATGCAACGCTGGACCGGCTGAACCACGGCTGGCGTCCCCGTCCCGGCCTCCAGCGGCCGTGTGGGGTGTTCACGTGCCGACTCAACAGCACGCCGTGGACACCTTCCCGCTTGTCTACCAGTGCCGTCTGCCGCTGTCCACGCGCACCGTCCACCACCTCGCCGACCTGCTACGGCGTCACCTCAAGGCGATACGGTCCCGGTGGGAACTGTAAATCGTTCGATTGACAGACCCGCCTCTCGCCGATCTCGCCGTGGACACGGCCGGTCCCGTACCGACGGCTGCCCCGGGTGGGAGGCCACCCGGCACACGGCTCCCCGCGTCCCTGGTCAGCCGGGTCACCAGCGCGTTGGCCGACCGGCCCGTGCGGGCCGTGGGGAGGTGACGGTGTTCTCCGTTCTGCGAGTGCCCAAGCTGGGGCGCGTGTGGGCAGGACAGTTCGTCAGCATGGTCGGCGACGGCGTGTACACCGTCACCGTCGCCCTGTACCTGCTGCACCGGGACGACGCGCCGCGGGCATTGGGCACGCTGCTCGCCGCGACCGCGCTTGGCGGGATCGTCACGCTCCTCCTCGGAGGTGCCGTCGCGGACCGGACGCGTCGCTCACTGGTGATCTGCACGGCCGACCTGCTGCGGATCCTCGGCGTCGCCGCCCTCCTCCTCGCGGGACCGGACGCCTCGATCGGTCTCCTGGCCTTCCTCGGGCTCGTCTTCGGTTGCGGGGCGGGCGTGCACCGTCCGGCGTACACGGCACTCATCGCCCAGCTGGCGGGGCGGGACCGGCGGCGTGAGGCGTCGGCGCTGCGCGCGGCCACCAGCCGCTTCACCGGCATCGTCGGACCCGTCGCCGGGGGAGCGGTCGCCGCCGCTTCGTCACCGGGGGCGGGGCTGCTGATCAATATCGCCACCTTCGTCTTCAGCATGGCCACGCTGGTGCGCCTGGACGAACCGCACCCCGGCTCGGCCGCCGACGGCTTGGCGAAGGCGGGCCTGGTGCGTGAGGCGTTGGACGGCGTCGCGTACGTCCGCGGCCACGGCTGGATGCTCGCCGTCATGCTGCAGGGCAGCGCCCAGGCAGCGCTGGTCATCGCCCCGATGGCGGTGGTGGTGCCGCTCGTCATAGGCGACCGCGGACCGGCGGCGCTCGGCCTCGTCACCGGTGCGACGGCGTGCGGCGCACTGGTCGCGACGCTCGTCGCCCCGCGCATCCGGTCTCGCCGGACCGGTACCGTCGCCATGCTCGGCCTGCTGTGCGAGCTGCCGCAGATCGCCACCGTGTGGGCGGGGGCGCCGACCGTATGGGTGGTCCTGTGCAGCGTCTGCGCCGGAGCGGGATCCTCGGTGTTCGCCGTCCTGTGGGGCGCGGCACTCCAGGACCGCACCCCTGACAGCATGCTCGGCCGGGTGTTCGCCCTCGACGCCCTCCTGACCCAGGCACTCGTGCCGGTGTGCGTGGCGGCGGCGGGGCTCCTTCTGGGAGTGCTGTCCGTGTCGGTGATCACCGCCTTCGCCGGGTGCGCGCTGATCCTCACCGTGGTCGCCGTCCTGCCCATGTCGGGCGTTTCCACCCTCGGATCGCCGTCGAAGGAGGGGTCGACGACTGGGTCTGTACCGTGAGCGGGCCTGTTCCGTAGCCGGGGGTGACGAGGGCAGCTGGCGGACGCGGTCGAACAGGCCGGGGTGGTCGCGGTCCAGCCACTCGGCCGTGGAGACGGAGCAATGCTCAAGATCTGTGGATCGGCCTCGGGAAGCACGCGAAGGGCTCGTAACACGCTCATGATCGATGCTTCTTGAGTTGTCGCCAGCAGATGAGGCCGCAGGCCAGGGAGACGAAGGCGTCATGTAGTTCGGTGCGACGTTCCCAGCGGACGGCGAGGCGCTTGAACTGGTGGAGGAGAGCGAAGGTCTGCTCGACGACGTAGCGGAGCTTGCCCATGCCCTGGATGTTCGGGGCACCTCTGCGGGAGATGACCGGCAGGATCCGGCGCTTGCGCAGTTCGCGACGGTTGGGGTTGGAGTCGTAGCCCTTGTCGCCGAGCAGAGCCTCGGGGCGCCGTCGCGGGCGGCCGGGGCGTCCGGCGACGGGCGGGATGCCGTCGACCAGGGCGAGGGTCTGGGTGACGTCGTTGACGTTGGCCGCGGTGGTGATGACCTTGAGCGGGGTGCCTCGTCCGTCGCAGATCAGGTGGTGCTTGCTGCCCGTCTTCCGCCGGTCGACCGGCGACGGACCGGTGTCGGCGCCCCCCTTCTTCGCGCGGATGTGGGAACCGTCCACGCATGCTCTCGACCAGTCCAGCTCGCCGGCAGCGTTCAGTTCGGCGAGCAGGATCCGGTGCAGCTGGTCGAAGACCCCGGCCTTCTGCCGGCGGTCCAGTCGCCGCCAGCATGTCTACCCTGAGCCGAACCCGAGCTCCAGAGGGAGCGGTTGCCAGGCGATGTCGTTGTGCAGCACGTACAGGATGCCCTGGAGGCGCACACGGTCCGGGACCGGCCGTGGCCCGGCGACCGCTCGGGCCAGGGCGGCAGAAGAGGCTCGATCAGCACCCACAAGTCGTCGTCCACGATCCACGGCCGGGTAGTCACACCATCTCGAACGGTCGAATCGTCACCCCGGTCACGGCCGACCAGGGCTCTTCAGCAAGATCGTGTTACGAGCTCGAAGGACGTAGTGTGATGCGCCAGAAATCCTGAGGGTCATGTCTGCTCTGTTTTCTGGCCGGTGGTTCCGACCTTGGTGAGGTAGTCGGCGGGGCGCTGGCAGGTGTCAGATGACACGGCAAGGGCAGCCACAGACACTGCGCTGCGGCGGCCGCTGAGGCCGGTGCGGATGACCGTTCAAAGCCAACCGGTGACCACGGTCAGGAGAAGACGACCGATCGGAACTTCAGCAAGGGCCCTCGCTTCGCACCCGGGTTCAGCACGACGTAGGTGTCGCCGTCGCAGTCGAAGTCGAGGAAGACGGTGGCCGTCGAGGTGGTCTTGTTCCACGGCGACTGGGCCGGCAGGAGCTCGGTCGCCTCCGGGATGTTGATGCACTCTCCACTGGCAGGGTCGAGGAGGGTGTGGCTGCCCAGGAGCGGCCCTCGGTACTCGAACTCGCCCACCGCCGCGGAAGCAGAGTAAGGCGCGGACACGGTGAGCAGCAGAGCCCCGGCTGCAGCGGCCAGGATGTGACGAAGACGCATGGTGTTCACCTCCGGTACGAAGACGCCGGGAGGCCCGGCTCGACACATATTCCCCGACTCCCCTTCCACCGGATGTGTCAGCCACTACATCAGGTACACGCATCACCCTTATGTAGTAGTGCGCAACCTACCGATTGAACCGTTCTGGGTTCGGCGAGGACGGACATGGTCTCCGGCTCGGCATGCGCGATCTGGTCCGTTACGGCAAGAGCCTGCAATGTGGGGGCCAGCTGGTTCAGCAGTGTGAGTGCATCGGGCAGCGAGGCGGCGTCGTGGACGGTCTGTGTCTGCTCGGCCCCCTCCAGGTCGAACAGGAACGAGGTCCTTGCAGTCAGGAGCACTTCTCGCGTTCTCGATCACGCTTCGAACAGCACACTTCATGAACGCCCGAGGTTAGTGATGGTCTCGCAGTCGGAGTTCACGCCACGGGGCGAGAGGTAGTTGTAGGCGTCGTTGCCGGATCCGCAGTCGACTAGTCCTCGGTTGCCGAAAACGGTTAGGGTGTCGTCTCCTGCGAGGCTGCGAAGGGCCGCGAAGACGCCTGCCGCGTAGGCCGTTGATCCGTTGGCGATCGTGCCGCCGGTGACGGAAACAGTGTCGGGTCCCATGGAGGCGGTGAAGCGGGCTCGGATGCCGACGTTAGCGAACCGGTTGGCGCCGGCGCCCGGCGCGTCTGATCCCCCGGCGATGGTGACGTTGATGCCGGGGACGGATGTGCCGTCGAAGGTCTGCACACCGGGGCCGCCGTTGCCTCCCAGGCTATTCGGGGCGCTGGATCGCTGGCCTCCCGTGCCTCCTTGCAGGAGAACGTCGGGACGGGTCCCGGTGTGAGTGCCAAGCAGATTCAGGGCCGCCACCGCGGTCCCACCCCCGCCACCGGCCGCCGGGTCGAGGCTAGAGGTCCGTCCGGGTCCCGCTGGGCCGCCCTTCCCGCCGGTGATGCGCAGGAAGTCGGTGAGATCTCCCGAGCCGATGTCGATGACGGCGCCCCCGGAGGTTCCGTCGCCTCCACCACCTCCGTCGGTGGCGACGAGCGCTACCCCTCCGCTGGTTCCGGCTGCTCGTCCGGCTCCTCCCTGTCCGCCAGTGAGGGTGACAGTGTCCTTCCCGGTTCCGGTGCGGATGGTGCCAGTCAGGGCGTCTCCCCCCAGACCGCCGGGGGCCACGAGTTGGTTGGCCCCTGACTGCACCGGCGGCGCATCGCCTCCGCGCCCGCCCGTGATGGTGACGGTGTCGTTTCCTTCGCAGGCGTCGATGGCACCGGTGACGCCCGCCGGTCCTGGTGCTCCGCCCCTGCCCGGCCTGGTGCCCCCAGGGGCGGCGGTCACGGTGATGCGGTCGTCTCCACCCCTGCTGACGATGCTTCCGGCGACGGTGCCGGTGATCTCGATGATGTCGGTGAAGTCGGTGCCTTCTACACTCTGTCCCGCGGGCACACCCGCGGCGCAGGTCACCCTGACACCGCCTGCGTCCAGGGAGGACCGGGTACAGCCCGTGGGGTCAGCCGCATGGGCTGGGGGCGTCATCCCGAAGGTGACGAAGAGCAGGGAGCAGCCGACCACTGCTGCATGGGTGCGGTTCGAATACCACAGTCTCGATCTCACAGCGTGACCGTACCACTACTATGTGCATTCGACATGAGTCGATCTCGCTGCGATGTCAGCTGCGGCCGACTGCTGAACGGCCACGAAGCCCGTGTCGATGCCGAACCCGGTAGGCAGTCTGGCGTTATCAAGCTGCGCGGACTCGGTGTGTCCGCGAACTCCTACATCAACGGGTCAAAGGTCAACTCGCTCGAAGAGGACGGCTTCTACGACACAGGGGACCTGGGTTACCTCGTGGCGGACGAGGTGTTCGCCCTCGGCAGACAGGACGAGGTGATCATCTTGCACGGGGAGAACCAGTTTCCCTACGACATCGAAGCCATCGTCCAGGGCGAAAGCACATGAGGGCGGATCAAAGCAGCCTGTTTCGGACACAACGGCCGCTGAGAACTCACCATCACTACCTCTGCGGTACCGAATCGCAGCACCATCGCAGCGGTGTCGGAAAGACCTGTATTGCGGGTCGCTTGGTCCCACCCCTGTGGTCACACGCCACAGCACCATCACGGGCGTTTAGGGTCGCACGTATCGAGCGTCGCCATCTCCCATCTCTGTGACCGATTGCCACAGCACCGTCACGGCATCCTCATCTTGAGGATCGCGCTACCAATCGTCGGCCTCCCCTGCGATCATGTGCTGCAGCGTCATCGCGGCTTGGTGGCGGCACCCCACATGCCATCTATGCCGGCGCGGCCTCCGCGACCTCGAACGCAGCACCACCAGAGCTTGTACTGCGCGCTTCGTCCACGAACAAGTAGTCCTCACCTTCGCGGTCATGCGCCCGCGACATCATCACGGGCGTTTAGGGTTACAAATATCGAGCGTCGTCATCCCCTGCCTCTGCGGCCATTTGCCACAGCACCTTCGCGGCAACCACCTGGTGGTCGCGCAGCTCACCGAAGCCAAGCTGCCTCTGCGGTTTCGTACCGCACCACCATCGCGGCTGCCCGGCCTACGCAATGGCTGTGACGCCGGAACTGCTACCTCTGCAGTACGGAACTGCAGCACCATCGCGGCAAGACTGTGGATCAGCGCTACGACGAGCACCTCCGGCCCAACTCTGCGGTCCAGGCCGCAGCACCATCACGGCCGTATCTGCATCATGAAGATCGGCACCCGTCCGTCCACTAGCTCTGCCTCTCCCAGCGACAGCACCATCGCGGCAGCAATGGCGCCCGCCTGTCGACCGGGATCGCCACCATTCAAGCGGCCGTCGGCGACAGGAAGCGGGGTCCGCTATTCGCCACCCCCACCGGGCAAGCGAATGAGCCAAGGGACCATCAGCACCCAATCTCTGGGCACCACGCAGTGCGGCTCCCACGGCCTCCGGCTCAGCGGCTCCGCGACCGGCACCCCGGTCCGCACCGACGAGCCCTTTCAACGCATGAGAGCCACCTCTGCCCCTCCGGTTACCCAGAGGGTGAGGCGGCTTTCAGCACCTGATACCTCATCAGAAAGTACGCCAACCGTGCGTCATACGTGCGTCACGTGCGTCGCTCATGCGTCAAGATATCGCCCGTAACGCCCACAGCGCACATAATGCACACTCGACGAAACCGCAGGTCAGCGACCCTTCCCAGCGGGCTCAAGGATCGCGACGCACTCGACATGATGCGTCATCGGGAACAGGTCGAACGCCCGCAGCGTGCGCACCCGGTAGCCGGCGTCTGCGAAGTACGCGAGGTCGCGGGCGAGGGCGGCGGGGTCGCAGGCGACGTAGGCGATGCGGCGGGGGGCGAGGCCGGCCAGGTGGTGGACGGTCTGCTTGCCGGCGCCTGCGCGCGGCGGGTCCAGGACGACGAGGTCGACCTCGGTGATGCCGGTGCGGGGCAGGACCGACTCGACCTTGCCCTGTTCGATGCGGACGCGGGGGAAGTCCGCGAGGTTGTGGCGGGCGTCGTCGACCGCGCGCTTGCCGGACTCGATGCCGAGGACCGCGCCCTTCTCGCCGACCCGGTCGGCGAGGGCGCCGGCGAAGAGGCCGGCGCCGCAGTAGAGGTCCAGGGCCGTGTCGCCCTTGCGCGGGAGGAGGCCCTGCATGACGGCGCGGACGAGGGTGTCGGCGGCCTTCGGGTGGACCTGCCAGAAGCCGCCGTTGCCGACGCGGTGGGTGCGGTCGTCGGCGCGCTCACGGACGAAGGGGCGGCCGTGGACGCGGTGGACGCTGCCGTCCTTCTCCGAGACGCGGAGGACCGACACCGGCCGGTCCAGCTCCACCAGGGGCAGGCGGGCCCCGGGGCGGGGGGTGAGGACGACCTGGCGGTCCTGGGAGCCGGTCGCGGCGATGGCCTCCACGGTCGCCATGCCGGGCCACTGGCGCTTCTCGATGCCCAGTTCCGTCACGCCCGGCGCGGCGATCATGCAGTGGTCGATCGGCTCGACCTCGTGGGAGCGGTGGCGGCGCAGGCCGACGCGGCCGCCGGGGTCGATGGCGTACTGGACGCGGGTGCGCCACTGCGGGACCTCGCCGGCGGGCAGCTTGTCGCCCTCGGCGGGCACGACCGTGCCGTCCCAGCCGGCCTCCTGCGGGGTGAGGCCCGCCAGCCGCTGCAGCTGCTCGGCGATGACGTCAGCCTTCAGGCGGCGCTGGGCGCCGGGCTTGGCGTGCTGCCAGTCGCAGCCGCCGCAGCGGCCGGGGCCCGCGAAGCGGCACGGCGCCTCGATGCGGTCCTTGGACGCGTCGAGGATCCTGACCGCGTCGGCCCGCAGGAAGCGGGAGCCCGCTTCGCCCTCGGTGACCCGGGCGACCACGCGTTCGCCCGGCAGCGTGTGCCGTACGAACAGGACGCGGCCCTCCGCGGTGCGGGCGATGCAGTGGCCGCCATGCGCGACGGGGCCGACCTCGACCTCGTACTCCTCCCCGACCAGCGAGGACTCGGGTGCGTTCGGCATGGCGGGGTGACTCCAGGGAGAGTAGGGGTGCGGGAGGGGCGACAGCACACGGGTCAGGGGCTACCGCCCCGGGGTCGGGGGCTACGGCCCACGGGTGAGGGGACGACAGCCCACCAGTCTACGGGGGCCGCGGGTCACTCCGCGCCCGACCGGGCTTCCCCCGAGCCGTCGAGGGGGCCGCGGCGCACCGAGCCCGGCGCGTTCCAGTCCTGGTTCTTGTGGGCGCGCTGCTTCGCCAGCTCGGAGGAGCGCAGCTGGTACGGCACCGAGGTGACCATGACGCCCGGGGTGAACAGCAGCCTGCCTTTGAGGCGCAACGCGCTCTGGTTGTGCAGCAGTTGCTCGTACCAGTGGCCGACGACGTACTCGGGGATGATCACGCTGACGACATCGCGCGGGCTCTCGCGGCGCAGCCGCTTGACGTAGTCGACGACGGGGCGGGTGACCTCGCGGTACGGGGAGTCCAGGACTTTCAGCGGCACGTTGACGGCGCGCCGCTCCCACTCGTCGCGCAGCGCCCGGGTCTCCTCCGGGTCGACGTTGACGGTGAGCGCCTCCAGGGTGTCGGAGCGCATCAGCTGGGCGTAGGCGAGCGCGCGGAGCGTGGGGCGGTGGATCTTGGAGACGAGGACGAGGGAGTGGACGCGGGCGGGACGCAGGCTGTCCTCGCTGGGGCCGTCGGGTGCGGCCAGTTCCTCCGCCACCCGGTCGTAGTGGATCCGGATCGCGTGCATCGTCACGTAGAAGACCGCCATGCCGACGAGGGACACCCAGGCTCCGTGCTCGAACTTGGTGATCAGCACCACGGCGAGGACGAGTCCGGTGAGGGCCGCGCCGAGGGTGTTGATCGCCCTGGAGCGGAGCATGCGCCTGCGCCGCGCCCGGTCGGGCCCGGTGCGCAGGAGGCGGTTCCAGTGCCGCACCATGCCGGTCTGGCTCAGGGTGAAGGAGACGAAGACACCGACGATGTACAGCTGGATGAGGCGGGTGGAGTCCGCCCCGTACGCGTACACGAGCGCGGCGGCGGCGCCCGCGAGCAGCACGATGCCGTTGGAGAAGGCGAGGCGGTCGCCGCGGGTGTGGAGCTGGCGGGGCAGGTAGCGGTCCTGCGCGAGGATCGAGCCGAGGAGCGGGAAGCCGTTGTACGCGGTGTTCGCGGCGAGGAACAGCACCAGCGCGGTCGCGGCGGCCAGCAGCAGGAAGGGGACGCTGTGGTCGCCGAAGACCGCTGCGGCGACCTGGGAGATCACCGGGTCCTGCACGTAGCCGGTGCCGACCGGTTCGCCGTCGCGCAGGAGGTCCTGCGCCGGGTGCTCGGCCATCGTGACGCCGGTGGCGAGGGCGAGGGCGATGATGCCGCAGAACATGGTGGCGGCGAGGCCGCCCATGAGGGCGAGGGTGGTCGCGGCGTTGCGGCTCTTCGGCTTGCGGAAGGCGGGGACGCCGTTGCTGATCGCCTCGACGCCGGTGAGCGCGGCGCAGCCGGAGGAGAAGGCGCGCAGCAGCAGGAAGCAGAGGGCGAGTCCGGCGAGGCCCTGGTGCTCGGGTCGGATCTCCAGGTCGGCGGTGGGCGCCCGCATGGTGTCGCCGAGGACGAGGCCGCGGAAGGCGCCCCAGGCGATGAGGGCGAAGACCCCGGCCACGAAGACGTAGGTGGGGACGGCGAAGAGGCGGCCGGACTCCTTGACGCCGCGGAGGTTCATGAGGGTGAGCAGCACGATGACGGCGATGGCGGACGCCGTCTTGTGCTCCACGACGAAGGGGACGGCGGAGCCGAGGTTCTCCACGCCGGCGGAGATGGACACGGCGACGGTCAGGACGTAGTCGACGAGGAGGGCGCTCGCCACGCCGAGGCCGGCCTTCGGCCCGAGGTTGGTCTGCGCGACCTCGTAGTCCCCGCCGCCGCTGGGGTAGGCGCGCACGTTCTGCCGGTACGAGGCGACGACGGTGCCCATCAGGACGACGACGGCGGCAGCGATCCACGGGCTGTAGACGTACGCGGACGCGCCGGCGACGGACAGGACGAGGAGGACCTCGCCCGGTGCGTACGCCACTGACGACAGGGGGTCGGAGGCGAAGACGGGGAGGGCGATCCGCTTCGGCAGCAGGGTCTCTGCCAGCCTGTCGCTCCGCAGGGCCCGGCCGATGAGGATCCGTTTGGGCGCGTCGGTCAGTTTGGACACCCGGGGAATCCTAAGCGGTGGATTCGGGCCAGGCTCCGGCCGGTTGCCGGGCATAAGCTCGTCACGAGTCGGATCACGGTCGGCGGTGTCTCCGCGCGGACTGAGAAAGAAGAGTGAGCAGGGTGTTTCCGCAGGTCAACAGGGGTAGGCCAACGTGCACATTGTGATCATGGGGTGCGGGCGCGTCGGTGCTGCGCTCGCTCAGACCCTGGAGCGGCAGGGACACACGATCGCCGTCATCGACCAGGAGCCGCGGGCCTTCCGGCGTCTGGGCGCCGGTTTCGGCGGGCGCCGGGTGACGGGGGTGGGCTTCGATCAGGACACCCTGCGCGAGGCGGGCATCGAGGAGGCGGGCGCGTTCGCCGCGGTGAGCAGCGGCGACAACTCCAACATCATCGCCGCGCGGGTGGCGCGGGAGATGTTCGGCATCGAGAACGTCGCGGCCCGGATCTACGATCCGCGGCGGGCGGAGGTCTACCAGCGGCTGGGCATCCCCACGGTGGCCACGGTCCGCTGGACCGCCGACCAGATGCTGCGGCGGCTGCTGCCGTCGGGGGCCGAGGCGCTGTGGCGGGATCCGAGCGGCGGTGTGCAGCTCGCGGAGGTGCACACGTCGCCTGCCTGGATCGGCCACAAGGTGAGCCGGCTCCAGGAGGAGACGGGCGTGCGGGTGGCGTTCCTGACGCGGCTGGGTGAGGCGGTGCTGCCGAGCTCGCAGACCGTGCTGCAGGAGGGTGACCTGGTGCACGTGATGATGCGCACGGACGAGGTCGAGAAGGTCGAGGCGGCGTTCGCCCGCGGTCCCGAGGAGGGTGGTCAGTGATGCGGGTCGCGATCGCGGGCGCGGGGGCGGTGGGCCGGTCCATCGCGGGGGAGCTCCTGGAGAACGGGCACGAGGTGCTGCTCATCGACAAGGCGCCGACGGCGATCTCGGTGGAGCGGGTGCCGCTCGCGGAGTGGCTGCTGGCCGACGCGTGCGAGATCACGTCGCTCGACGAGGCGGCGCTGGAGCGCTGCAACGTGGTCATCGCGGCGACCGGCGACGACAAGGTGAACCTGGTCGTGTCGCTGCTCGCCAAGACGGAGTACGGGGTGCCCCGGGTGGTGGCCCGGGTCAACAACCCGAAGAACGAGTGGCTGTTCACCGAGGCGTGGGGCGTGGACGTGGCGGTGTCGACGCCGCGTCTGATGTCGGCCCTGGTGGAGGAGGCGGTGAGCGTCGGCGACCTGGTGCGGCTGCTGCGCTTCAGCCACGGCGACGCGAACCTCGTGGAGCTGACGCTGCCGCCTGAGTCGGGTCTGGCCGGGACGCAGGTGGGGGACGTGGACTGGCCGCAGGACACGTCGCTGGTGACGATCATCCGCGGCTCGCGGGTGCTGACGCCGACCCCGGAGGAGACCCTGGAACCCGGCGACGAACTGCTGTTCGTGGCGGCGCAGGCCCGTGAGGAGGAGTTGGAGGAACTGCTGTCCGTACGGCAGTAGACGCACCTCCGGGCGGTGCGTGGGCCCGCCGGCCGTGGGCGGGGCGCCCGCGGTCGAGGCCACGGGGCCGGCGGGGTGGTCGCGCCGGCCCGCCGATGCCTGGTCACGGGGCGGGCCGTCGGGGCGCGACGGGCGGGTACGCGGGTCCTGCGGCCGCGACGGGCCGCCCCTGCGGCGTCCGAGCCCGCCGCTCGTATGCTCCGGCCGGGTTCGGTCCGCCCTGCCGCCCTCCGGCGCACGAAGTCAGCCGGTCCCGCCGTACAGCCGTCGCTGCCGTCGCTGCCGTCGAGTTGTTCCGACGCGTTCCGGTGGCCGCGGTCGCACCGCCCCGCCGCCCTCCGGGGGCCGGGTCGAGGGGCCTCGTCGCAGAGCGTGCGGACGGAGTCGGACCGTCCCGCCGTGCACCGGCCGCCGCGGTCGGGGCGCGCCTCCGCCCCGCACCGACCGGTGTGGCCGGGTCTCCCCCACCGCCGCGGGAGCTGTCGCGTGCTGTGCGCGCCCGCCCCGGCGGGGTGGTCCCGCGGGGCCGCGCACGCGCCCTGCCGGGCGGCAGTCACCGCGCCGCGGGCAGGCGGTACGCGGGCCTCCGGGAGTCGCGGGGGTCACCGGGACGCCGCGCGCGGCCCGCCCCGGGGTGGAGCCGGGTGGGCCGGGAGCGGGCAGGCCCTCGGGAGGAGGGTGCGTCACACCTCGCGTTCGTGGGGCGGGCCGGCGGTGGTGCCGTTCGCCGCGGCGGCCGCGCGTTCCCGCTCGGCCTGTTCCTCCGCCTCCATATCGGCGAAGACGTCGATCGGCGGCGGCGCCTTGGCGAGGAAGACCCAGGTGAGGTAGACCGCGAGCAGGAACGGCGGGATCTTGAGTGCGACCAGCACCCAGCCGAGCTGGGTGGTGTCCGCCCACCAGTAGAGCGGGAAGAGGATCGCGCACTTGCCGAGCAGGATCAGACCCCAGGCGTAGCTGGCCTTGGCGTACGCCTTCTTGCGGCCGGGGTTGCGGGTGCGCCAGGAGAGGTTCTCCTTGAAGATCGGGCCGAGGATCAGCCCGATGAGCGGGACTCCCGCGAGGGTCGTGGCGATGTACGCGACGCCCAGGCCGAGCGTGTACAGCATGCCGGGCAGGTAGAAGTCCTTCGCGTCGCCGGTCATCATCGCGAAGACCACGCCGAAGGCCACCCCGAACACGCCGCTGAACGCGTGCTTGACCGTGTCGCGGCGGATCAGCCGGAAGACGACGAGCAGGAGGGACACGCCGAGGGCCGCGAACGCGGAGGCGTGCAGGTCCTTGTTGATCGTGTAGATCGTGACGAAGAGGAGCCCGGGCAGGACGGTCTCCACCATGCCCCGCAGGCCGCCGAAGGCGTCGAACAGGGCGGCTTCGGTCATCGCCTTGGTGCTGTCGGCCCCGTCGGCTCCGGCAGCGGCCACGGTGTCGGCGTCGGGCCCGGCGTCGTGGGGGGCCTGCCCGTGGTGGGGGCGTGTGCCGTCCTGTGCGGTGGTCGGCTTGTCGAGTGACGTCACCGGCTACTCCCGTCCGAGCGGTCGGAGTTCGTATTTCGGATTGAAGAGGACCCTGCGGCCCTGGCTGATGCAGATCCGGCCCGAGGCGACGAGCTTCCGGCCCGGCTCTATGCCGACGATCTCGCGCCGGCCGAGCCACACCACGTCGAGGGGGGCCGTGCCGTCGTAGAGCTCGGCCTCCAACGCCGGCACGCCGGCCCGCGGGCGCAGGGTGACCGTCCGCAAGGTACCAGTGACCTTGACGATCTGCCGGTCGCCGCAGTCGCAGATCCTGGTGCAGCCCGTCGTCGCCGTGTCGTCGCCGGACGCGTCGGTGTCCGGTCGGGCCTGCGGACCGGACAGCCGGTCCAGCAGGCGGCGCAGGGGCCCCCGCTCCACGGGCCTGCCTGTACGCGGTGCAGCACTCATACCGAAAGCCTACCGGCCGCTGCTTTCACCCGTTCGGCTCCAGCGGTGGCGCCGCCGCCCGGGAGGTGCTGCGGGGGCGGCTCGGCGGTTCACCGTTCGAAGCGGTACCCCATGCCCGGTTCCGTGACGAAGTGCTCGGGGTGCGAGGGGTCCTTCTCCAGCTTGCGGCGCAGCTGGGCCATGTAGACGCGCAGGTAGTTGGTCTCGGTGCCGTACGAGGGGCCCCACACCTCCTGCAGCAGCTGCTTCTGGCTGACGAGCCGCCCGCTGTTGCGGACCAGCACTTCGAGCAGGTGCCACTCCGTGGGGGTGAGCCGCACGTCCTTGCCGTCGCGGTGGACCTTCTTCGCCGCGAGGTCGACGGTGAACGAACCGGTCTCGACGACGACGAGTCCCTCGTCGCCGTTGCCGCCGACGGGTTCCGCCCGGCGGACGGCGGCCCGCAGCCTGGCCAGCAGCTCGTCCATGCCGAACGGCTTGGTGACGTAGTCGTCGGCGCCCGCGTCGAGGGCCTCGACCTTCTCGTCGGAGGTGTGGCGGGCGGAGAGCACGAGTATGGGCACGCGGGTCCAGCCGCGGAGCCCCCGGATCACGTCCACGCCGTCCATGTCGGGCAGGCCCAGGTCGAGGATGACCACGTCGGGGTGGCGTCCGGCCGCCAGGTTCAGTGCGGTCGCCCCGTCGGGTGCGGCGTCGACCTCGTACTTGCGTGCCTTCAGGTTGATCACGAGGGCGCGTACGATCTGCGGCTCGTCGTCGACCACGAGCACCCGTGTCATGAGGTGGCCTGCTTTCTCTCGGTCCCTTGGGCGCCCGCCGCGTCCCGTGGCCTCATTGTGCTGGAGCCACGGCACCGCCGGCGGCGCAGCGTCGACCTTACGGCCGACACTCGGACCGATTCGGCCGCAGGTGCGGCTTCCTCGACGGTATTGACGGGATTCTGACACGCGGACCCCGCGCGGCAGCCCCGCGCGGGACCCGGGCACGGCGTCTGCCCACCGGGGCCAGGTCCGGCTCCCCTGGGGCAGCCCGTGCGGGCGCCGCGGGGGGCGGGACCGGTGTCACCCGTACGGGAGCACCGGCGGCAGCCCGCGCAGGGGGCAGGGGCGCAGGTCCCCGGGGCCACAGCGCCGCAGAGGCCCGCGGCCGGGGGTGCCTCCCGGGCCGAGGGCCTCCGTGGTGTCGTCGGGGTCAGCGGACCTCGGTGATCTCGGGGCCGCGCTGCAGCTGTCCCATGTCACCGGAGAACCGGGAGCCCTGCGCGTCCGACTGGATGCCCTCGGGCACCATCTGGGCGTCGTTGGGCAGCTTGAGGACGATCGGGTCGCGGGGGGCCATCGGGCCTTCGCCGCGGACGACCACGGTGTCCCGGAAGATCTGCTCCAGCAGCCCCGCGGCCTGCGGCTGGACCGCGCCCTGGCCGGAGATGACGCCCCGCAGGAACCAGCGCGGGCCGTCCACGCCCACGAAGCGCACGAGTTGCACCCCGCCGGTGCCGTCGGGCAGCTGGACCGGGACCTGCGCGCGCAGCTCCCAGCCGAGGGGGCCCTCGACCTCGTCGATGACACCGCCCTGCTGGGTGATGCCGGAGGCGATCTCGTCGCGGACCTCGCCCCAGATGCCCTCGTTCTTGGGCGCCGCGAAGGCCTGGAGCTGGATCGCGCTGTCGCTGAGGACGACGGTGGCCGCGACGATCGCGTCACCGGCGACCTCCACGCGCAGCTCCATGCCCTCGACGCCGGGCACGAAGACGCCGCCCAGGTCGACCCGGCCGTCACCGGGCTTGGCGACCTCGGAGACGTCCCAGGGGCCGTCGGGGCGGGGGGCGGGCGGCAGGTTCATCCGCCGCCGGCCCGTGCCGGCCTCGTCCTCGTCCACATCCTCGGCGCTGTCGGTCGTGTCGACAGCGGCATCGACCTGCTCGGCCTCGCTCGCCGCGGTGTCGGCGGCACGGCCCTTCTTGCGACGTCCGAACACGTCACTGTCCTTCCCGGTCGGATACGACCGCAGCGTATGGGTTCCCACCCGTCCAGCCCTCCACGGCGGCGTGACCGCCAGTGGACCCGAAGCCCCCCTCGGCCCGTGCCGAGCCGGGAAGCTCCGCCACCTCGTGGAAGCGGACCTTCTCGACTTGCTGAACGACCATTTGGGCGATCCGGTCGAACCGCTCGAACCGTACGCTCTCGCGCGGGTCCAGGTTCACCACGATCACCTTGATCTCTCCACGGTACCCGGCATCGACCGTCCCCGGGGCATTCACCAGGGCGACCCCGCAGCGGGCGGCCAGTCCGGAGCGCGGATGTACGAAGGCCGCGTACCCGTCCGGGAGGGCGATGGACACCCCGGTCGGCAGGACGGCGCGTTCTCCGGGGCCGAGGTCGGCCGCCTCGGTCGTGACGAGGTCGACGCCGGCGTCACCGGGGTGCGCGTAGCCGGGCAGCGGCACGTCGGGGTCCAGGCGCCGGATGAGCACGTCGACGGGGGTGCGGGGGGACGGGGACATCAGGGGTTCACCTCGAAGGCGCGGGCCCGGCGGACCTGGTCGGGATCGGCCATGACCGCCTGGATCTCCTCGGTCCTGCCGTTGTCGATGAAGTGGTCGACCTTGACCTCGATGAACAGGGCGTCGGCGCGGACGGCGACGGGACCGTCGGGGCCGCCGATCCGTCCGGTGGCCGTGGAGTAGATCTTGCGGCCGTGTACGGCGGTGACCCGGGCCTCCAGGTGGAGCACGGACCCCACGGGCACGGGCGTCACGAAGTCGGTCTCCAGCCTGCCGGTCACGGCGATGACCCGCAGGAGCCAGCCCAGGGAGCCCAGGGTCTCGTCCAGTGCGGTGGCGAGGACACCGCCGTGCGCGAGGCCGGGAGCGCCCTGGTGGTCGGCGGTGACGGTGAACTCGGCGGTGACGGCGACGCCCTCGTCCGCCCGGGCCTCCAGGTGGAGGCCGTGCGGCTGCTCGCCGCCGCAGCCGAAGCAGTGGGCGTAGTGGGACCCGAGGAGCTCACCGGGTGCGGGCGCGTCGGGGTGCCGTACCGGCGGTACGGCGTCCGCGGGGGGCGTCAGTGCAGTGCTCACAGCCACCAGACCTTACCCGCGCGGCGGCCCCTGGTCCTCACCGTGCCAACCTTGAGGGCATGCAGCCTTCCGACCGTGCCTCCGCTCCGCAGGACCAGGACGCCGCGCCGCCCGGCGCGCAGGCCGCCGCCCTGGGCCCCGCCTCGTACGACGAACGCCTCACCGCTCCACGCGCGTGGTGGGTGATCGCCGCGCTGCTGGGGCTCTCCGGTGGGCTGGTGGTGCTGCCGCTGGGGCCCGTGCCGGCGTTGGCCGCGGTGATCGCGGCGGGCGCGGTGGCCGCCGCCGCGGTGAGCGCGTACGGCTCGGCGCGGGTCCGTGTGGTGGCGGGTTCCCTGGTCGCGGGGGGCGCCCGGATTCCGGCGGCGGCCCTGGGCGAACCGGAGGCGCTGGACGTGGAGGAGGCGCGGGCCTGGCGGACGCACCGCGCGGACCCGCGGGCGTTCATGCTGCTGCGCAGCTACGTGCCGACGGCGGTGCGGGTGCCGGTCACCGATCCGGAGGACCCGACTCCCTACGTGTACGTGTCCACGCGCGCCCCGGAGCGGCTGGCAGCCGCCCTCCGGCAGCTCTCGGCTTCTGCGGCCCCCTCCGAGGACTAGCCGCTCCCGGGCGTCCCCGGGCGTCGGTGCTCTCCGGCGAGCGCATGCGTCGCCCGCCCGGGCGGCGGCACCGCACGGCCGCCTCTCGCCCGCCGGGCCGTCGACCACCTGTCTGCTCCGGCCCCCTGCCGCCCGGCCCGGGGCCAGGCGGCGGCGTCAGGCGTCTTCCGGGCTCGGGTCGTGGTGGCCGGGTGACTCCAGGGCGAGCGGCTTCCGGGTGCCGGGGAGCTGGTGTCCGGGGATCTGCCCCATCGGGTCCAGGGGGTCCGCGGGCTGTTCGAGGGGCGGCAGGGCCCGCAGGGCCTCCCAGGGCACGCGCCGGGTCCGCAGGTCGCCTCGGACTCGCTCGGCGAGCTTCCTGGTGTCGCGGCGGTTCATGACGGCGCCCACGGCGGCGCCGACGAGGAACGGCATCAGGTTCGGCAGGTTGCGGACGGTCCGCTTCATGACCTGCTGGCGCAGTTCGCGCTTCATCCGGCCGCCGAACGCGGCGTTCACGGAGGCGGGCTTCGTGACGTCGATGCCGCGCTCCTCCGTCCAGGAGGTCAGGTACGCCAGGGACCGCTGCCGCAGGGTGCCCGGCGGGCGCAGCCCGTACACCTCGTGGAGCTCGGCGATGAGCTTGATCTCGATGGCGGCGACACCGGTGATCTCCGCTGCCAGCTCCGCGGGCATCGCGGGCGGCACCGGGAGCATCGCGGCTGCCCCGACGCCGGCGCCCACGGTCGCGGTGGCGGCGGCGGCACCGGCGATCAGCTTGTCGGCGAGCTCCTCGGGGCCGAGGCCGGGGAACTGCCGACGGAGGGTGGCGAGGTCTCTTACGGGGATGCGCGGGGCGAGGTCGATGATCCGGTCGGCGACGTGGCCGACTCCGGTGCGGGCGCTCTGGGCGCTCCTCTGCAGGCCGCGCCGGACGGCGTCCGCTCCGCGCGCGCGGACCGTGCGGTGGCCGTCGGCGGGGGCGGCGGCCGTCTCCCGGGCGGCGAGGGCGCCGTCCGCGCGGGACGCGTCGGGGCCGGCCGCAGCGTCCTGCGCCTCATGCGTGTCGGCGGTGGTCCCGGTGTGCTGTGCGCCGGGCGTCGGGGCCGGGTGGTCGCCTGTGTCCGGGCCACCGGACGCGGGGCCCGCGGCGGGGGCGGAGGTACCGGTCTCGTGGGGGGCGGCGTCCGGGCGGGTGCGTCGGCGGCCGAGGAGCCGTCCCGCGCGTCCGCCGCGGCGTGGCGGGTCGTTCGGGGGCGGGGCGGTGCGCCCGTCGTCGGTGCTGTGCGCGGTGTGGTCCGGCTCACGGGCCATCGCGGCGTCCTCCGGGGCTCCGTCGGCCGGGGTCTGCGCGTCGTGCGGCGGGCGGCTGCCGTCGGGGGTTCCGGCGGGTCCGTCGCCGGGCTGCGGCTCCCCGTGGGTCCGGGCGGCTCCGGTGGTCTGCCACGGCTGTGCGTGGTGCGGTCCGTCGGTGTGCCCGTGGGCGTTGCCCGCCCGACCGGCGGGCTCGGGGGCGTCGGCGCTGTGCACGGATCGGTCCTCCCGGGATGCGTCCGGCTTCCGGGTGCGGTGCGGGCGGCAGGGGTTGCCCGCGGGCTGCTGCCCGGGCCCGCTGAGGGTGTTCTGTGCGTGCGGGAGCCCGTCGGGCCCCTGGTCCGCGTGCGCCGGCCCCGCGGGGGGCACGGCACCCGTACCTGCTTCGAGCGAGGCCGTAAGGCCTCGCTCGGGGTCACGTGCGTCGGGGGAGGGCAGGGGGGCGGGATGCTCGGTGGGCGCCTTCTGGGCGCCCTGCCCCGGGCCTGTGCCGCCCTGATGGGCTGCCTCCGGCTTGCCAGGCTTCCCTGGGAGCCGGAAGCGCCGTTTCCGGTTCGGGACGTCGCCTGCCAACGGGCCGACCGACCTCAGTCGCAGTCCCGGCAGATCGGCTGGCCGTTCTTCTCCCGGGCGAGCTGGCTGCGGTGGTGCACCAGGAAGCAGCTCATGCAGGTGAACTCGTCGGCCTGCTTCGGCAGGACCCGGACGGCCAGCTCCTCGTTGGAGAGGTCGGCGCCCGGAAGCTCCAGGCCCTCTGCCGCCTCGAACTCGTCGACGTCGACCGCGGAGGTCGACTTGTCGTTCCGCCGGGCCTTCAGCTCTTCGAGACTGTCCTGGTCGACGTCGTCATCGGTCTTGCGTGGGGTGTCGTAGTCCGTAGCCATGTCACTCTCCCCCTCTGGGTGTTTGCGGTGTCTCCAGCGCACGTAACGCGTGAGAGGCCGGACTTGTGCCCGACCTGAGGCGGAGATTTTGCCTCACATCAAGGTCTGTTACTCAATCGACACCCAACCGGGCCCCTCACGAGTGATCCGGTTTGGGTGGCGAACGGGACCGTACACGGTCGGGACCGCGCGCCGCACAGGCACCACCCCGTGTACTTCCCGTAATCTCCACCCCTAAAAACTCGGACTTTTCATGGTTTTCCGGGGCGAAGATCGGTCACGTAGGGTGATCATCTGACAGTACGCTGTTGTGATCGATCACACAGGGGAGGGTCTCGGTCGTTCCGGAAAAATTCCGCGTACAGCGAACAGCCGTGCCCTCCAGGCCGGTGTCAGAGGGGCAGAGTGACGCGCATCACAAGCCCGCCGCCGGGCCGCGGCTCGGCGGTGATCCTGCCCCCGTGGGCGCGGGTCACGGACCGCACGATGGACAGCCCCAGGCCGACCCCGCGGTCGCTGCCGGTGCGCTCCTGGCGCAGCCGACGGAACGGCTCGAAGAGGTTGTCGATCTCGTACGCCGGGACGACCGGGCCGGTGTTCGACACGGTCAGCACGGCCTGGCCCTGCTCCACGGCCGTGGTGACCTCCACCTGGCCGTCCTCGGGCACGTTGTAGCGCACGGCGTTCTGCAGCAGGTTCAGGGCGACGCGCTCCAGCAGCACGCCGTTGCCCTGGACCACCGCGGGGGCCGTGCGCACGCGCAGGTCCACGCCCTTGTCGTCGGCCTCCCCGCGCACCTGCTCGATGGCCCGGGCCGCCACCTCCGCCAGGTCGACGGGCTTGCGCTCGACGATCTGGTTGTCACTGCGGGCGAGCAGCAGCAGGCCCTCCACGAGCTGCTCGCTGCGCTCGTTGGTGGCCAGCAGCGTCTTGCCGAGTTCGCGCAGCTCGACCGGCGCGCCCGGGTCGGACAGGTGCACCTCCAGCAGGGTGCGGTTGATCGCCAGGGGCGTGCGCAGCTCGTGCGAGGCGTTGGCGACGAACCGCTGCTGAGCCGTGAAGGCCCGCTCCAGCCGCTCCAGCATCTCGTCGAAGGTGTCGGCGAGCTCCTTCAGCTCGTCGTCGGGGCCGTCCAGCTCGATGCGGCGGCTCAGGTCGGAGCCGGCCACCTGGCGGGCGGTGCGGGTGATCCGGCCGAGCGGGGACAGCACCCGGCCCGCCATGGCGTAGCCGAAGGCGAACGCGATGATGCTGAGGCCCAGCAGCGCGAAGAGGGAACGCCGCAGCAGGTCGTCCAGGGCCAGGTCCCGCTGCTGCTGGAGGCACTCCGCCATGGCCACGTTGTACTGGTCGCTGGTCGGGGAGGGAGGCAGCCGGCACCAGCTGGTGGTGGCCTCCACGTCGCCCCGCACCAGCGTGAACGGCAGGTCGCCGACGCTGATCTGGAGGGCCTGCGCGGTGAGCAGGTAGATGATCGACAGCAGCAGGATGCCCGCGATCAGGAACATGCCGCCGTACAGGAGGGTGAGCCGTATGCGGATCGTGGGCCTCAGTAGCGGGCGGGCCTGGACCCGGGGGTCCCAGGTGGGCTTCGGGGGCACCGGTCGCGGTGGTGACGTGCCGGCCACGGCGGTCAGATCCGGTACCCGGAGCCGGGCACGGTGACGATCACCGGCGGCTCGCCGAGCTTGCGGCGCAGCGTCATCACCGTGACCCGCACGACGTTCGTGAAGGGGTCGGTGTTCTCGTCCCATGCCTTCTCCAGCAGCTGCTCGGCGGAGACGACGGCGCCCTCGCTGCGCATGAGCACTTCGAGGACGGCGAACTCCTTGGGCGCCAGCTGCACCTCCCGGCCGTCGCGGAAGACCTCGCGGCGGTTGGGGTCGAGCCGGATGCCGGCCCGCTCCAGGACGGGGGGCAGGGCGGCGGTGGTGCGGCGGCCGAGGGCCCGTACGCGGGCGGTCAGCTCGCTGAACGCGAACGGCTTGGGCAGGTAGTCGTCGGCACCCAGCTCAAGGCCCTCCACACGGTCGCTCACGTCCCCGGAGGCGGTGAGCATCAGGACCCGCGTGGCCATGCCGAGCTCGACGATCCTGCGGCAGACGTCGTCGCCGTGGACCAGCGGCAGGTCGCGGTCCAGGACGACCACGTCGTAGTCGTTGACGCCGATCCGCTCCAGGGCGGCGGCCCCGTCGTACACGACGTCGACCGCCATGGCCTCACGGCGCAGTCCGGTCGCCACCGCATCGGCGAGCAGCTGCTCGTCCTCGACGACGAGTACGCGCACGGCGCTGTTCCTTCCTCCGGGCCCGGATGCGGGCAGGTCTTCGGACAAGTTCGGCACGCCCGGGGTCGGGCGTGCGCAGCCCATCCTGCCCCTTACGCGCGTAAACCGGCAGTAAGGGGGCCTGCGGCGGCCGCCGGGGCCGGTGCCGGGACCCCTCAATCGCGACAGAGCCCGGTTCCGGAGGTTTCTCGGCGGAGCGCGTGGGGGAGGACGACTGCACACCCGAGATCACGCCCTGTGTGTGGCACGCCACGGGCCGCTCTGTCCCCCAGAGACCGTCAGGCGCTGTGCGTGATCGGACCACCCTCGGCACACCCCCGTGCCGCCGACCCATGACGAGGGGGCGCACCATGGACGCTTTCACCGCAGGACTGCTGCAGCGCATAAGGGCCACGGAGAGTGACCTGACGCGCGCTCGCGCATCGGGGGACGAGTTCCTCGTCGATGTGGAGCAGGCCGAGCTCGACGACCTGCGCCGCCTGGCGGCCGAGCACGGGGTCGAGGTCACCTCGGTCGGTTCCTGAGCAGCGGCGGGCCCGGCCCGCGAGCGGGGGC
>NZ_MKXB01000137.1:29935-76114 GCF_001865245.1 Streptomyces sp. CC53
GCAGCGGTTCGAAGACGCCGGGTCCTGCGGCGACGGTCAGCTCGCGGGAGGGGCCGTTGCCGGGGCGGCCGCCGGTGAGCGCGCCGGCCTCGCGGGCGATCAGGTCGCCGGCCGCCAGGTCCCAGGGGCTGAGCCCCCGCTCGTAGTAGCCGTCGAGGCGGCCGGCGGCGACGTCGGCGAGGTCGATGGCGGCGGAGCCGCCGCGGCGGATGTCCCGCAGGCGGGGGATCAGCCGGTGGGCGACCTCCGCCTGGTGGGTGCGGACCTCGGAGACGTAGTTGAAGCCGGTCGACACCAGGGCCTTGTCGAGCGGTGCGGCGGGGCGGCAGCGCAGCCGCCGCTCCCCCAGGAACGCCCCGCGGCCCCGTACGGCGTGGAAGGTCTCGCCCCGCAAGGGGGCCTCCACGACTCCGACGAGGGTCTCGCCGTCGCGTTCGGCGGCGATGGACACCGCCCAGGTCGGCAGGCCGTACAGGTAGTTCACCGTGCCGTCCAGCGGGTCGACGACCCACCGGATGCCGCTGCTGCCCTCGGTGGCACCGCCTTCCTCGCCGAGCAGTCCGTCGTCGGGCCGGTGCTCGGCGAGGTGGCCGCTGATCAGTTTCTCGGCGGCGATGTCCATCTCGGTGACGACGTCGACGGGGCTCGACTTGGTGGCGGCGACGCCGAGGTCGGCGGGGCGGCCGTCGCGCAGCAGCGCGCCGGCCCTCCGGGCGGCCTCCAGGGCGACACGGAGGAGGTCGTCCAGGAGCTGCTCGTCGTTCTGCGGGTCGGGCACGGGGACTCCTCGTGGGGCCTACGGGGGTGCAGGGGCGCGGGACGGGGCCGGGTGCGGTCCCGTCCCGTCCGCGTCAGGCGTACGGGCTGTCGGCGCCCGCGGCCGCGGGGCGCTCGCTGCGGGCGGGGCAGCAGCCGACCGGGCACACGTCGTGGGACGGGCCGAGCGCGCCCAGGGCGCAGCGCTCCACGGTGGCGCCGCGCTCGCTCGCCGCGCGCTCCAGCAGGAGGTCCCGCACGGCGGCCGCGAACCGCGGGTCGGCGCCCACGGTGGCGGACCGGCGGACCGGCAGGCCCAGCTCGGCGGCCTTGGCGGCGGCTTCGGTGTCGAGGTCGTAGAGGACCTCCATGTGGTCGGAGACGAACCCGATCGGGACCATGACGACGGCCGGTGCCCCCGTCTTGTGGAGTTCCTCCAGGTGGTCGCAGATGTCCGGCTCCAGCCAGGGGATGTGCGGGGCGCCGCTGCGGGACTGGTAGACGAGCTGCCAGGGGTGGTCGTGGCCCGTGCGCTCGCGCACGGCGTCGGCGACGAGCCGGGCCGCATCCAGGTGCTGCTTCACGTACGCCCCGCCGTCCCCGTGGTCCCCGACGGGCCCGGAGGTGTCGGCGGCGGCGTCGGGGATGGAGTGCGTGGTGAAGGCGAGGTGGGCTCCGGCGCGGACGGGCTCGTCCAGTTCGGCGAGGGAGGCGATGACCCCGTCGATCACCGGCTCCAGGAAGCCGGGGTGGTTGAAGTAGTGCCGCAGTTTGTCGACCCGCGGCACCGCGAGGCCCTCCGCTTCGAGGGCGGCGAGGGCGTCGGCGAGGTTCTCGCGGTACTGGCGGCAGCCTGAGTACGAGGCGTACGCGCTGGTGGCGAGGACGGCGATGCGGCGCCGCCCGTCGCGCACCATCTCGCGGAGGGTGTCCGTCAGGTACGGGGTCCAGTTCCGGTTGCCCCAGTAGAGCGGCACGTCGAGCCCGGCTGCGGCGAAGTCCTCGCGCAGGGCGGCGAGCAGCGCCCGGCACTGGTCGTTGATCGGGCTGACGCCGCCGAACATGAAGTAGTGCTGCCCGACTTCCTTCAGGCGCTCCTTCGGGATGCCCCTGCCGCGGGTCACGTTCTCCAGGAACGGGACGACGTCGTCGGGGCCCTCGGGGCCGCCGAACGAGAGCAGCAGCAGGGCGTCGTAGGGGGCGGGGTCGGACCGGTCTGACTGGGCGGGCACACGCTGATCGGACATGGGGACGATCCTGCCACCCACCGTCGACGGCCGGGAAACCACCGTGCGCCGTCAGCCGTTCGGCCGTAATCTGTCAAGGCTGTCCATACGCCTTACGTGCGCCGTCGTGCCCCACGTCGTGTCCTCCGTTCGGAGCGCCCCTTGCCCAGTCCCTACCGCGCGGTCTTCGCCGCGCCCGGCGCGCTGAGGTTCTCGGCCGCCGGCTTCCTCGGCCGCATGCCGCTGGCCATGACCGGCGTCGGCATCCTGACCATGGTCTCCGAGCTGACCGGCCGCTACGGGCTCGCCGGAGCGCTGACCGCGACGGTGGCGCTGTCGGCGGCGGTGCTCGGCCCGCAGATCTCCCGGCTGGTCGACCGGCACGGGCAGCGCCGGGTCGTGCGGCCGGCCACGCTCGTGTCGGTGACGGCCGTGGGGGCCATGCTGCTGGCGGCGCGGCAGGGACTGCCGGACTGGACGCTGTTCCTGTGCGCCGCGGGGGCCGGGTGCGTGCCCAGTGTGGGTGCGATGACCCGGGCCCGGTGGGCGGAGATCTACCGCGGCAGGCCGCAGCAACTGCACACCGCCTACTCGGTGGAGTCGGTCGTCGACGAGATCTGCTTCATCCTGGGACCGCCGGTGTCCATCGGCCTGTCCACGATGTGGTTCCCCGAGGCGGGGCCGCTGCTGGCCGGGGTGTTCCTGCTGGTGGGCGTGTGGTGGCTGACGGGCCAGCGGGACACGGAGCCCGCGCCGCACCCGGTCGGCAAGGACGGGCGCCGGCAGTCCAGCGCGCTGCGCTCGCCGGGCCTTCAGGTGCTCGTGGCCGCGTTCGTGGCCACGGGGGCGATCTTCGGTGCGGTCGACGTCGTGACGGTGGCGTTCGCGGAGGAGCAGGGCAGCAAGGCCGCGTCCAGCCTGGTACTGGCGGTGTACGCGCTGGGTTCCTGCCTGGCGGGCGTGGTGTTCGGCATGCTGCACCTGAAGGGCGAGCCGGCGCGGCGCTGGGCGGTGGGCGTCTGCGCGATGGCCGTGAGCATGATCCCCCTCCAACTGGCCGGGTCGCTTCCGCTGCTGGCCGTGGCGCTCTTCGTCGCGGGTCTTGCCATCGCGCCCACGATGGTGACCACCATGGCCCTCGTCGAGGCGCACGTACCGCGCGGCAAGCTCACCGAGGGCATGTCCTGGACGACCACCGGGCTCGCGGTCGGTGTGTCGGCGGGTTCCTCCGTGGCCGGCTGGGCGGTCGACGCGCACGGAGCGGCGGCGGCGTACGCGGTTCCCGGCCTGGCCGGGGTGCTGGCGGCGGCGGTGGCGTTCCTCGGGTATCGCCGGCTGCGCAGGCCGGTACCGATGCGGGAGGGGCAGCGTGAGCAGCAGGAGCAGCGGGAGAGCGCCGGGCACGTGGAGCAGCCGGCTGGGGCTGACGGGGGCGCTGGGGGCGGCGGGGCTGACGGGACCGGCCGGGCGGAGCCGACCGGCGCGGCCGGGCGGGGCTGACCGGCCGGGGGCACCGGACGGATCTCCCGGTACGTGGCGGAACTGGGCGGGGAACGTGTCGATGCGCCCCGCCCGCGTGGCGCGGCCCGCGTCCGTGGAGGAGCTGGCCGCGGAGGTGCGGGGCGCGGCCGCGGACGGGCTGCGCGTCAAGACGGTCGGCACGGGCCATTCGTTCACCTCGATAGCGGCGACGGACGGGCTGCTGATCCGGCCCGACCTGCTGACCGGCATCCGGCGGATCGACCGCTCCGCCATGACCGTGACCGTCGAGTCGGGCACGCCGCTGAAGCGGCTGAACGCGGCGCTGGCCCGGGAGGGCCTGTCGCTCACGAACATGGGCGACATCATGGAGCAGACGGTCGCGGGGGCGACCAGCACCGGCACCCACGGCACGGGCCGTGACTCGGCGTCGATAGCGGCGCAGATCCGCGGGTTGGAGCTGGTCACCGCGGACGGGCGGGTGATGACCTGCTCGCCGGAGGGGTCCGAGGAGGAGCGTGCGGTCTTCGCTGCGGCCCGGGTCGGGCTCGGCGCGCTGGGCGTGGTCTCGGCGATCACGTTCGCGGTGGAGCCGCTGTTCCTGCTGACGGCACGTGAGGAGCCGATGAGCTTCGACCGGGTGACGGCGGAGTTCGACGCGCTGCACGCGGAGAACGAGCACTTCGAGTTCTACTGGTTCCCCCATACCGGGAACTGCAGCACCAAGCGCAACAACCGCAGCCACGGCCCCGTCGACCCGCCAGGCCGGCTGAGCGGCTGGTTCGAGGACGAGTTCCTGTCCAACGGCGTGTTCCAGGTGGCGAACTCGGTCGGCCGTGCGCTGCCCGCGGCGGTGCCGGCGATCGCCCGGGTGTCCAGCCGGGCACTGTCGGCCCGTACGTACACCGACATCCCGTACAAGGTCTTCACCAGTCCGCGGCGGGTGCGGTTCGTGGAGATGGAGTACGCCGTGCCCCGGGAGGCGGCGGTGGCGGCGCTGCGCGAGCTCAAGGCGATGGTGGAGCGCTCGCCGCTGAGGGTCAGCTTCCCGGTGGAGGTGCGGACGGCGCCGGCGGACGACATCGCGCTGTCCACGGCATCGGGCCGGGACAGCGCGTACATCGCGGTCCACATGTACCGGGGCACTCCGTACCGCGGGTACTTCACGGCGGCCGAGCGGATCCTCACGGCGCACGGCGGGCGCCCGCACTGGGGGAAGCTGCACACACGGGACGCGGCGTATCTGGAGGGCGTGTACCCGCGGTTCCGCGAGTTCACGTCGCTGCGCGACCGGCTGGACCCCGGCCGGCTGTTCGGCAACGACTACCTGCGGCGGGTGCTGGGCGCGTGACGGCGGGCACGCGGTGCCGGCGGCCTGCGGCGCGGTGCGGCCCGGCGGCACCGGGTCGGCGCGGTTCAGTCCCCGGGGCCGGGCTCGTGGGCCCCGCCGCTCCCCTGGGTGCCGGGTGCCGCCGGGGCGGTGCCGCCGGAGTCCGTCTCCGTGGCGGGCTCCTCTGCCGGGGTCCCGGAAGGGGACGGCGCGGGAGCGGACGCCCCGGGATCGGCCGGTCGCGTCGTGGACGGTGCCGTGGTGGACGGCCCCGGTGCCGAGGAGGGTGAGGCGCCCGGCGAGGACTCCTGTCCTCCGGGGGTCTCCGACGGGTCCGGGGTGCCGGACGGTGAGGCGCCGCCGTCCGTGCCGGGCCGCCCGTCCTGCGAGGCGCCGTCCGGTGCCGGGGTGCGGCCGGTCTCCTCGGCCCGGCCGGCGCCCCCGCCGCCGCCTCCCGGGCCCCCGGCCGCCGTGCCCCCGCCGACGACCGCCCCGAACGTCGTGGTCCCCTTCCCGCCGCTGAGGTTCTGCCCGGAGATCAGCTCGTACGCGGTGATGCCGGTCATGGCGACGGCGAAGACGACGACGGCGGCGAGGACGGACCGCCGCCGGCCGCGCACCCGGCTGCCGTACGTCGTGGCGTCGCCGTACCCGCCGTCGGTGGGAGGTCGGGGCGCGCCGCCCGGACGGGCCGTGCGGGTGGTGGCGCCGCGGACCTTCTCACCGGTGCGGCTGAAGAGGTGCTGCAGGAGCGGACCGCCGCAGGTGGCGATGACACTGATCACACCGGCGCCCACGACCGTGCCGTAGACGCCCAGTTCGGAGGCGAGGGTGGCGGCCAGCACGGCCGCGACGGCACTGGCCGCGACCTGGGCGCCGCTCAGATCGAGCCGCTTTCCCTCCTTGACCGCCGCTTCGCCCCCTTCCGTGGCGTCCTTCGTCTTACCCACCTTCTGATACATCTTCAGCCTCGACTCACGATCATCCCGGCTTGTTCTGTAAAGGGACTTGTGCGCCAACCGGATAGTTCCGTTTCGGTCACTTCTGTGAAGGAGGCCACGCTTCGGGACCACGGGAAACCCCGTGACCACACCGCACGGCCGCGGTTCCGGCGGCGCGCCGGTCCACTGCGGTGGCCCGAATGGAGTACTGTGACGAACCCTGGGCATCGGTCTCTTACGGGTGCCCGGGATCAACGGGAGGGGCCGAAAATGGCACTCGATCCGGCGGCGCCACGGCAGCGCACGGAGGTCTGCCACGGAGCGTGATCGACCAGTCACGTTGCGTGGTCAAACAGGCAACCGTGCCACGCGGCGCACCAGGGCCCATGCCCGACACGCCGGTTAACTCGGCAAGGTTGTGGCAGGCTGCACCCGGGCAGGCCACACTCGACTAGCGGAAGCAGCGACGCACGTGACGTCGGCAGGCACCACCCGGGAGGTCCCCATGCCCGAACTGCGTGTCGTGGCCGTCTCCAACGACGGCACACGACTGGTGCTGAAGGCTGCGGACAACACGGAGTACACGCTTCCGATTGATGAACGGCTCCGCGCCGCCGTCCGTAACGACCGCCCCCGCCTCGGGCAGATCGAGATCGAGGTGGAGAGCCACCTCCGCCCCCGGGACATCCAGGCGCGGATACGTGCCGGTGCCACCGCCGAGGAGGTCGCACAGCTCGCGGGCATCCCCGTCGAGCGGGTGCGCCGCTTCGAGGGCCCCGTGCTCGCGGAGCGCGCCTTCATGGCGGAGCGGGCCCGCAAGACCCCCGTTCGCAGGCCGGGTGAGAACACCGGGCCGCAGCTGGGTGAGGCGGTCCAGGAGCGGCTGCTGCTGCGCGGCGCCGAGAAGGACACCGTCACCTGGGACTCCTGGCGCCGCGACGACGGCACCTGGGAGGTGCTGCTGGTCTACCGCGTGGCCGGCGAGGTGCATTCGGCGAGCTGGACCTACGACCCTCCGAGGCGGCTCGTCCAGGCCGTGGACGCCGAGGCACGCGCCCTGATCGGCGAGACCGACGACACGGTGTCCGTCCAGGAGCCGAGCGGGCCGTTCGTCCCCCGGATCGCGCGGCTGCCGCGGGAGCGGATCCTGGAGCGGGCCGCCGACCGGCCGGCGTCCGGCGGCGACGAGGACGCGGAGCCCGAACGCGACTCGCTCACCAGCCTGTTGGAGGCCGTGCCGAGCTTCCGGGGCGACCTCGTCGTGCCCGACCGGCCCTCCGCGGACGCGTCGGCCGACACGGAGGAGGACGCGGAGGACGCCGTGGAGGAGCGCCCGGCATCCGCCGCCTCGGCCGGAGCGGGAGCGGCGTACGCGGACGTGCTGATGCCCCGCACGGTGAGCGGGCACCGGGACCGGCTGGTCGGCACGACGGACCGTCAGGCGGAGGCGGACGGCGTGCGCCCGGGGCGGCGCGCGGCCGTGCCGAGCTGGGACGAGATCGTCTTCGGCACCCGGAGGAAGAAGCAGGAGTAGGCGGCCGCACCCGGCATGCGGCGCACACGATCCGCGAAATCACCCGCCTGTCCACCGGCCGGATCCACCGGCACGCGGGGCGCCGACCGGGCCGTCCTCCGCGACGGCACGGTACCGGGGCAACCCCGGCCTGATCAGCCGCTATCTACTTGCGCGGAGCACCTGGTGGGCGGGCGGTCCCTGCTGCACCTCCTCCCAGGGCCCGTACCGGGGGGATGCGCCCCCGGTACCGCGTGCTCGTTCCCGGGTCGGGTCGCCTGCCCCCGGGGTGGCCGCCCCTGTGCTCCTCGGCCGCCTGACCTCCCAGCGGGCAGGTCTGCCCGGCGGGAGGGAGGACCGTCGTCCGTCGCGCCCAAGCCCGCCCGGACGCTCGCCGGGGAGGCCGTTCCGGTGCCGAGCCGGATCGGCGCTCCCTCGGCTCTCCCTTGCCGCCCGCAGAGACGGGCGCCCGGTACTCCGGCCCTTTCTGCCGCGGGACGTGGAGGTGCGTGCCCGCGGCCGCCCGGTCCGAGGCGACGGGTGAGAGCGGGGTCCGCAGGCTCGGTGGCGTGAGGAGCCGGCCAGGAGCCGGAGATCTACGATGCGGACGCTCCCCGGCCCGAGGCCGCACGCGCCACCGCGGCGCGCTCCCGTTCCACGCGTTCGACGAGCCGTTTGACCTCGACCGCGGCGAGCGCGCGGGCGTCGACGAGCGTGTCGGCCCGGAAGGGGATGCTGTAGCGGACGGGTCGGCCGGTGGCGCGGGACCGGGCCAGCGCGTCGGCCTTCAGTCGCGCGGCGACGGACGTGTAGACGGGGCCCGCTCCCGGGTCGGAGCAGGTGAGCGTGCCGGAGACGGTGCTGCCGGAGAGCGGGAAGGTGCCGCGGCGACTGGTGCACCCGCCCGCGGACCGGTCACCGATGGTGAAGGTCGCGTTCATGACGGCGGTGACCGTACCGCCGGTGATGCGGGACTTCGCCCGGGTGGTGACGCTGCCGCGGAATCTCTGGGTCGCGGTGCATCCCCTCGGGCCGCACTCCACGTCGCCCGAGCCGTCGAGCCGGAACCTGATGCCCTGGTCGGTCGCGTCCTTGAGCTGTCTGGTGTACTCCAGCAGGGTGTCGAACATCGCGTCGACGGCGTCCCCGTCGACGACGGTCAGGTCCATTCCCTCGGAGGAGTGTTCCGCGAGAGGGCCCGTGGTCACCCGGGGCATCTCGGTCGGCGTCTCGCCCTCCCGCCATGCGTCCAGCATTTCGGACAGGTCGTACGGCTGTAGGCGCAGGACCCGGTGCGGTCTGTGCCGGGTGATGAGGAGGCGGCCTGCCGAGGTGTCGAGACCGAGTGCGGGCGTGCCGTTCACGGTGAGACCGCGCCGCGGCTCGCCGGCCTGGCGCCGTGAGCCGGACTGCTCCGCCAGGGCCCGGGACAGCTGAGCGGCGAGCCGCGCCGGCGGAGGACGGTTGTCGAGGACCTCCTTCAGGATGTCGGACGTGTCGTAGGCCCCCACCGTCCAGGCGCCGGGCTTCTCCGCGGCGGGCTTGCCGTCCCCGGCGGAACGGTCGGGGGCCGGGTCCACCCGGTGGCGCGTGAACTCCTTGCCCCCGACGCGCAGGACGTCCCGGTCGTGACGCCTGACGCCGGAACCCGTCCGGCCGAACTGGCTCCCGGAGGCGGTGACGGTGATGTCCCGCTCCGTGATCCCGGCGATCGCCGTGTCCCGGTAGCGCAGTCCGGGCGCCTCACTCAGGTCGGCGACGGCCTCCTCGAACGGCTTCAGGTACGCGGGGTCCCGCCGTGCCGTCGGCGCGCCGGAGCCGGTGGAGAGGTCGCCCCATGCCAGCAGTCCCGCCACGAACGCCAGGGCCAGGACCGTGGTCGCAGCGAGCACCAGGACGCGACGGCGCCCGCTCGGCAGGCGCAACCGCCGCCCCTGCGGGGGAGGCACGGGCGTCGGCGGGTGGCCGGGGGGACTCGGAGCGGTCGGCGCGTCTGGCCGCGGCTGCCGACGGGGGCTCGGCTCGGTCATGGCAACTCCCTCGACTGGTCGACCCGGCTCCGCACAACTGCCCCTCCGGGCAGTGCGCTGCGGGCCGGACGCGGAGTCCAGTGTGAGGGCCCCGGACAAGAAATTGGAGTCCTTTCTAGAAAAAGTTTCAATACAGATGATCTAGGCTGGTCGCGATCAGGTCCAGGGGGACCCGATACGCCCGGACTGAGGAAGCCTCCCCGATGAGCCCGAAGCAGCAGCGTGGCGCGGCCACGATCGACCAGGTCCTGGATGCGGCGATGCGCATCTACGCCTCAGCCGGCGAGGACGGCCTGACCCTCGGCAACATCACCAAGGCCAGCGGGGTCAGTTCAGGGAGCATCTACCACCACTTCGGCAGTCTCGACGGTGTGATCGGCGCCCTCGCGCTGCGCCTGGTGGACCGCCTCCTGGTCGACCTCGCGGCTGCGGTGGCACGAACGACCGACGCCCGCACGGGCGTCGAGGCCGTGGTCCTGGCCTATCTGGACTTCGTGCGGGCGCATCCGGAGGAAGCCCGCCTCATGCACTCGGTGGCCGCCGACCGCGAAGGCATGGCGCACGGGGATCGGATCCGCGACTCCCAGGAGGCCCGGCTGACGCCCATCGCCCTCTGGATCCGCGCGCACCAGGAATCCGGCGAACTCGCCGAGCTGTCCGTCCCCGTGATCGAGTCCCTGGTCATGGGCCCGGTCGTGGGCGCCGTGCGCCGCTGGCTCACCCTGGGCGACATCGATCTGGAGGAGGCCGCCCGCGTCCTGCCGGATCACATCTGGCGTTCCGTCAGCCGAAGGTAGGCTGCCCGGCATCGCGTTCCGGTCATCGCGGACCAGGCGCCCTGCCCGCCCTCACCGGGACACCGTGCCCGTCGAGGAGGCGGAGCAGCACCGCAGCCTTCCGCGAGGAGCCGAGCGACGCGCTCGGCACGGGCGGGCGCGGTCAGCCGCGCCGCCGCCCCCGGCCGCCCGGCGACTCCGCCCGCACCCTGCCCACCACCGCTCCCCCTTCACACGCGCGGCCCCGGTGGCGCCGCCCCCGACCCGTTGCTGTGCGGGGGCCGATGCGCGCGACGCGGCGTCCTCCACCGGCACCGCCTCCGCGTCGGCCACGAAGGCGAGCGTCACGCGCGGCGGCCGACCCCGGTCCCGGCCACGCATGGCCTGGTGAAGAGCCCGGCGCACACGCGCACGCGCACGCGGGGGACGTTCCGGGACCCCGGGGTCCCACGGCCGTCGGCGGGGCGCGACGCGGCGGGCGTGCAGGGCGGGCCGTCCGGTGGCCGGCAGCGCGTCGGCGACCGGCGCGGCCCGGGCGCCCCTCCCGTTCCCGTGCGGGGCTCCTCCGCCGCGGCCCGACGGCGGGCGCGCGGCGCAGGCCGGACGATCACGCGGCCGTGAACGCCGCCCGCGAACAGCTGCCGCGGGGGCCGGCTCAGCCGCGTTCGGGGCCGGTGGCCACCGGGCGGGCGGGGTCCCCGCACCACTCGGACCAGGAGCCCGCGTAGAGGGCCGCCGTGATCCCCGCGACCTCCAGCGCCAGCACCTCGTGCGCGCCCGACACCCCGGACCCGCAGTAGACGCCGACTCGCGGCGCCTCCATCGCGCCCAGTTCCTTGAAGCGCCGCACCAGCGCCTCCCGCGCCAGGAAGCGCCCGTCCGGGCCGACGTTCCGGGTGGTCGGCGCCGAGGCCGCGCCCGGGATGTGCCCGGCCACCGGGTCGATGGGCTCGACCTCGCCCCGGTAGCGCTCCTCCGCCCGCGCGTCCAGCAGCAGACCCGACCTCGCCAGCTCCGCGGCACCGTCCGCGTCCAGCAGCGGCAGCGCCCCCGGAACGGGCCGGAAGTCGCCCGGAACGGGCTGCGGGACGTCGGTCGTCAACGGTCCGTGCCACGCCGCCAGGCCACCGTCCAGGACCCGGACGTCCCGGTGACCGGTCCAGCGCAACAGCCACCAGGCCCGCGCCGAGGCCCAGCCCTGCCCGCCGTCGTACACGACCACCGGCGAGTCCGCCGAGACCCCGGCCCCGCGCATCGCCGCCCCGAACGCCTCCGGGTCGGGCAGCGGATGGCGGCCGCCGGGCCCCGGCGGGCCGGCCAGCACCTCGTCGAGGTCCACGTACACGGCACCCGGGAGGTGCCCGGCCTCGTACGCGGGGCGTCCGGGCGGGCCGCCCATCTCGTAGCGGACATCCAGGAGGACCGGCGGCCGGGTCCCGGCGGCGCCGAGTCGGGCCGCAAGGTCCTCCGGCGACACGAGGGGGTGCGGGCGGTCGGCGGTGGGGTGCGCGTGGGCGTTCATGCCGCCATCCTCGCGCAGAGTCCGGGCGCGTCGGGACCCCGCGGGGAGGATGGTCCACGAAAATTCGGGCATCCTCCTGCCGGATCGCGCCAATCCGCGGCGCGACCGGGGCGCACCGCGCGACCTGCGGTGCGAGCATCTGACGGGGCGTGGAACAGCCGCCACCACGGCGTTTCCCCCGGTCCCCCCGTACGGCCACGACGATGGTCCGAGGAGAGTGTGACGATGACCGAGGCGACTCGGCGCAGTCCGGGCACCCCCTGTTGGGTGAGCTTGATGGTGCACGGCCTTGACGCGACGAAGGAGTTCTACGGGGAGTTGTTCGGCTGGGACTTCGCGCCCGGGCCGCAGCAGCTCGGCCCGTACGTGCGCGCCCTGCTCGACGGCCGGGAGGTGGCCGGCATCCGCCAGCTCCCGGCCGACCGCGACCTGCCGATCGCCTGGACCCCGTACCTGGCGTCGGACGACGCCGACGAGACCGCCGAATCGATCCACTGCAGCGGCGGCACGGTCGCCGTGGGGCCGCTCGACGCGGGCGAGGCGAGGCGCATCGTGATCTGCTCCGACCCCACCGGCGGGGTGTTCGGGGTGTGGCAGGCCGCCGTGTGTCCGGACACGCCCGCGGCGGGCACGCCCGGCACGCCGGTGTGGAACGAGCTGCTCACCCACGACACGGAGTCGGTCGCGAAGTTCTACGGGACCGTCTTCGGATACGACCTGGTTCGGGCCGAGCCCGGCGGCAGCGATCTGGTGACGCTGCGGGCGGGCGGGCGGCCGGTGGCCTCCCTCCGCGGAGTCGGCCCCGCCCTGCCCCGTGACCGGGGCGCGCACTGGATGACCTGGTTCGAAGCCGCCGACCCCGACGCGTCGGCGGCGAAGGCGGAGGAGCTGGGCGGCCGGGTGCTGGAGCCGCCGCACGCGGACCCGGCGGGGCGGCGGGCGACGGTGGCGGACCCGGAGGGCGCGGTCTTCACGCTCGTACGGTCTGCGGGGCGCTGACCGGCAGGAGGCAGGAGGCAGGCGGCAGGCGGCAGGCGGCAGGCGGCAGGCGGCAGGCGGCAGGCGGCAGGCGGCAGGCGGCAGGCGAGGGACCGTACACCGGTGGGGCGCGGGAGCCCCCTCAGGACTTCCCGGCTCCGCTTTCCGGCGTGACCCCGGTTCGCCCCGGGCGCCGCAGGCGCCGCTGAGGCCGTCTCCGGGTGCTCCCGGCTGCTGACCACGGCGCCCGTCCGACGGCCCTGTTCTCGCGACCGGACGCCGCCTGCGCACCGCCGGGAGCCCGCGTGCAGACCTGCGGGTCACCTTGCCGGTGCGCGCACCCGCGCGCCCCCGCATCACGGCGCCGCCGGCCGCCTGCCGTGCCCTCGCGACCGCTGCCGACCGGTGCCTACCGGTGCCGCCGGGACGCCCGCAGCCGTCGCGTGCGCCCGCGTACCGCCCTGCCCGCCGTGGCGATCGCTCGCTCGGCCTGCCGCCGCCGCGCACGCCCGCGTACCGACGCCCTCCGCGCACCCCCGCCGCGTGTCCCCGCACGCCGTGCCCCGGACGGGCTGTTCTCGTCCGCGGCCGCGTGTCGCCATGACGCGAGCCGGGCGGACTGGTATTCGGGTGCGCCGAAGAGCGGTCACGTAAGGGCATATGCGGCGTGACATCCGATCACAATCGGTCGCGCATGAGCCCGGCTCGGTCAAGGGCTGGATCTCGTTCTGAGGCGGTCACGCGGCGTACGCGAACTGTCTATGCTCCCTCGTGCGTTGCGCTGCTCTCACAGCGAGTAACCAGCCGCTGTGGGGTGCCCGGGCGGGACCCGGGCTCATCGGGTGCTGCCACCGGAACACGCGTGCCCGGCCGGGCGAGGTCCGGGCCGCCCTGTCGGCGTACCGCAGCACTCAGCCCTTTGATCGCAGACTGTTTGGGGACCCTCGATGGTTGGTGCAGGTTCATCTGCTGGAGCCCCGCCCCGCACAGGGGCTCCGGCATGGCTCATCCCCCCTGGCGTCCTGGCCGTGGCCTGCGGCATAGCGCTGCTCCTGGTACCCGCCCCGATACGTCCGACGGTGGCCTGGTGCGGCCTCGCAGCGACCGCTCTGGCGGCCGTGGCCTCGCTGGTGGCGACGCGCAGGGAGCGCGCGGCGGAGGCGACCCGCCACACCCGCGGGAGAGCCGCCCTGGAGCAGCACCACGCCCGGCGCGAGGCCGCCCTGCACAAGCGCCTGGCGGACCAGCACACCGCCGTGCTGTGGCTGGCCGAGGAGATGCTCCCCGTGGCGCTCAAGCGGCTGCGGAAGAACACCCCCGCGTCGGAGATCGTCCTGGCCACCAGCTTCGGCGACCACCTCGACCCGGAGTTCGCCGGGGCGCTCAGGACGGCGCTGCGCAGGCTGCTCGAAGCGGCGGAGATGGAGGAGCAGACCAGGGACTCCTCACAGCGGGCCCTGGTGGCGATCGCCCGCCGGGTGCAGGCGATCGTGCACCAGCTCGGCAAGGACCTCCACGACATGCAGATGGTGCACGGCACCGATCTGGTGCTCGCGGAGAGCCTGCAGAGCGTCGACCACCGCAACGCACTGGTCGGCCGCCTCGCCGCGAGCATCGCGGTGCTGGGCGACTCGCGGCCCGGACGCCAGTGGCAGAAGCCGATCGCCCTCTACGACGTGATCCGCGGCGGCATGTCCCGCATCGTGGACTTCCCCCGCGTGCAGCTCCAGTCGGTCGTCGAGGTGGGCGTGCTCGGCCGCGGCGCGGAGCCGCTGATGCACCTCCTCGCCGAACTGCTCGACAACGCCACCACGTTCTCGCCGCCCTCCTCCCCCGTGCTGGTGAGCGCGAGCGAGGTGCCCACCGGTGTCGCGATCGAGATCGAGGACCGCGGGGTCGGGCTGACCGAGGAGGTCCGCGAGCGCATCGAGCGGATCATGCGCGACGCCCTGGACGGCCGGCTCGACCTGTCCAAGCTCGGCGAGACGACCCAGCTGGGCATGCCGGTGATCAGCCGCCTGGCCCGCGACAACAACCTCGTCGTCGACCTGCGCAGGTCGGCGTACGGAGGCGTCCGGGCCGTCGTGCTGGTCCCCCGGGACATCCTCACCACGGTCCCCGCGTACTTCCGGCGCTGGGAGCGCATGGCGAAGTACCGCTTCCCGCCCGGCGCGGCGGCGGCGACGGCGACGACCGCCACGGACGACGTCCCGGACTCCACCGAGGGCCTTCAGACGTCCAGCGGTCTGCCGCAGCGGAGGCGCCACACGCCCGTCCAGACACCGATCGTCTCCACCTCCCCCACTCCGCCCACCCCGTCGCAGAAGTCCGGTCCGCGCCGGCCGCCGGGCCTGATGTGGGAGGCGTTCAAGGGCGTGACCTCGTACGACGAAGACCTCGACAGCCACATCAGCGAGTCATCAGACAAGGGTGAGTAACCGTGCCGCCACTGCCCAACATCGACTGGATGCTCACAGAGCTCATGACCAGTGTCCCGTACGTGCGGCACGTGGTCGTGCTGTCCGCGGACGGCCTGTGCATCGGTCAAGCGAACACGGACCCCGACACCGCCGACGCCATCGCCGCCGCGTGCTCGGGCATGCAGAGCCTGTCCAAGGCCATCGCGCAGCAGTTCCCCGACGGCGACGGCACCGTGCACCTGGTCGGCGTCGAGGTGGACAGCGGGTACTTCGCCCTCATGGCGGCGGGGCCCGGTGCCTACCTCGCGGTGCTTGCCGGCGAACGGGTGGACGTGGGCCTTCTGGGCACCTTCATGCGCCGCCTCGTGCACCGCATCGGCCAGCACATCACCAGCCCGCCCAGGGACGACATCGGGCAGGCGATGTGACATTAGAGAACCAGGGTCCCTGGGATGAATCCGCTCCGGTCCCGCTCTACCTCATCTCCGGTGCTCGTGGCAGCACGGCCAGGAGCCTCGACCTGGTCACCCTCATCACCTCGCGGTCCTCGTCCCAGTCGGGGATGCCGCCCGAGGAGTCGGCCATCCTCACCATGTGCCACTACCCGCTGTCGGTGGCCGAGCTGTCCGCACACCTCAGCCTGCCCTTCAGCGTCGTCACGGTGCTGGTCGCCAAGCTCATCGAGGACGAGCGCGTCGAGTCCACCGCTCCGGTTCCTGTCGCGGCGGTTCCCGAAATCGGCCTTCTGGAGGCGGTGATCCATGGACTACGTAAGCTCTGACGCCCCTGCCGCCGCTCCGCGCGGCGACCTGCTGCTGCCCTACGGCGCCAGGGGGGTCAAGGTGGTGGTCGTCGGCGGCTTCGGCGTCGGCAAGACGACCATGGTCGGGGCGGTGAGCGAGATCCCGCCGCTGACCACCGAGGAGACCATGACCCAGGCCGGCGTCGGGATCGACCACAACCCCGGCGTCGCCGCCAAGAACACCACCACCGTGGCCATGGACTTCGGCCGCATCAGCATCAACGAGCAACTGATCCTCTACCTCTTCGGCACCCCGGGGCAGGAGCGCTTCTGGTTCCTGTGGAACGGCATCTTCGAAGGCGCCCTCGGCGCCGTGGTCCTCGTCGACACCCGCCGGATCGAGGTCTGTTTCGACATCATCACCCGGCTGGAGGACCGCCGGGTCCCCTTCGTCGTGGCCGTCAACGCCTTCCCCGACGCCCCGGCTCACCCGATCCCCGCCCTGCGCGCCGCCCTGGCCCTCAACGACTCGGTGCCCATCGTCTCCTGCGACGCACGCGACCGTTCCTCCAGCCGCGACACCCTGCTCTCGCTGATGGGCTACCTGCGCACCCTCGCCGCCGCCCAGGAGTCCGCATGACCGTCCCCGCCCACGAGCGCACCGCCGCAGCCTCCCAGGGGCCCACCCCGCCCCCGGGCTGCCCGGCACACTCCGACACCGGCCCGGGAGGGGTGACCCGGCTCTACGGGCCGACCGCCGGCACCGACCCCATGGGGCTCTACGAGAGGCTGCGGGCCGCGCACGGCCCGGTGGCGCCCGTCCTGCTCGACGGGGACGTACGCGCCTGGCTCGTCCTCGGGTACCTGGAGAACCGGGACGTGGCCACCCGTGCCACCCAGTTCTCCCGCGACCCCCGCTACTGGCACGGGTGGCGGAGCGGCGAGATCGACCCGAACACCTCGCCGCTGGTACCGCTGATCGGCTGGCGCCCCGACTGCGTGTCCGCCGACGGGGAGGAGCACCAGCGGCTGCGCCGCGCGGTCACGGCCAGCCTCGACCAGTTCGACCACCGCGGGATCCGCCGCCACGCGGCGCGCTTCGCGCACCAGCTGGTCGACGGCTTCTGCGAGCGGGGCAGCGCGGAACTGGTCAGCGAGTTCGCCGAGCACCTGCCGATGCTCGTGCTGACCCAGCTCCTCGGCATGCCCGACGCGTACGGTCCGCAGCTCGTGCACGCCTGCCGCGACCTGATCAAGGGGTCCGAGGACGCCCTCACCCACAACGCGAACCTGCTGAGGACGCTCGAACAGCTCGTCACTTCCAAGCGGGCCATGCCGGGGCACGACATCGCGTCGGTGCTGATGGACCACCCCGCCGGCCTCACCGACGACGAGGTGATGCACCACCTGCGCCTCATCCTGCTCGCCGGGTACGAGACGACCACCAACCTGCTGGCCAACGTGCTCCGCATGGTGGTGATCGACCCGCGGTTCCGCGGCACGCTGGCCGGCGGCCACATGACGCTGCCGGAGGCGGTGGAGCAGGTGCTCTGGGACGAGCCGCCGCTGATGGTGTGCCCCGGCCGCTGGGCGACCGGGGACACCTCCCTGGGCGGGCAGGACATCAAGGCGGGGGACATGCTGCTGCTGGGCCTCGCCGCGGGCAACGCCGACCAGGCCATCCGCCCGACCCCGGGGGCGCGCGTCCACCACAACCGCGCGCATCTGTCCTTCAGCGCCGGGACCCACGAGTGCCCCGGTCAGGACATCGCCCGCGTCATCACCCACACCGGGGTGGACGTGCTGCTGGCCCGGCTGCCCGACGTCGACCTGTCCGTCCGCGAGGAGGAGCTCGACTGGCGTTCCTCCACCTGGACCCGGCATCTGACGGCGCTGCCCGTGGTGTTCGCGCCCCGGGCCCCGTACGTCGAGGAGGACGCGGACCCCATGCCGGCCCCGCCCCCGCCGAGCGCGCTCGTGCCGCTGCCGCCCGAGCGGCCGGTGCACGACCCCGTGGTTCCGGCGCCCCCGGCTCCCCGCCTCTCGCTGTGGGCCCGGCTGACGCGGTTCCTGCGGGCCCGGTAGACCGGCCGCGCGGCCTTCGCGGTCAGCCGTCGAGCCAGTCGCCGCCGGCACGGTCCGCTGCGTGGCCCCGGCCGTTCCACAGGAAGTCCGGGTGCGCGCACCCGACCATGCGGGCGAACAGGGCGGTGTCCTCCTGCCGGGTCGGCGGCCGGTGCGGCACGGGGAACGGTTCGGCGCCGACCGTACCGGAGCCGGTCTGGACCGCGCGCGCACCGGCCCCGCCCGCGAGGGCGGCGGTCACCGCGGCGACGTAGGTGCGGTGGAGGATCTCCCACACGGCGTCCGGGTCGCCGCGCCACTCACCGTGCAGGGCTTCGAAGGCAGCCGGCTCCCTGCGGAACGGGCGCCGGGCGGCCGGCCGTCCGGTGCGGCAGCGGTCCGAGAGGGCAGCCGCCCGGCCGACCAGACGCCGCGCGGTGGGCCGGGGCCCCGTCCGCAGGGTGACGCCGTCCGTCAGCAGGCCGGAGCAGGGGTGGGGCTCGGTGCCGCGCAGGGGGCAGTCCTCGCCCGGCAGGATGGTACCCGCGTACCTGCCGTCCCCGTGGGGCTCGGGCGCGAGACACCCCGGCTTCGCCACGTGGTGATCGGTCCGCCCGCTGCCAGGGCCGCGTGCCGGGCGCCGTCGTGACCGCCCGGGTTCAGCCCGACGTGACCGGCAGCACGTCGGGCGAGAGTGCCGCGGCTCGCGCCGTCGCGCTCGTCATCCGCTTGCGGTGGTGTCTGCGGCACAACACCTCGTACCCGACGACTTCCGCAGCCACGCCGACGTCCCCCACCACCACCTGCTCGCCCTCCACCACCATCTCGCCGTCGACGGTGCGGGCGTTGTGGGTGGCGCGGGCTCCGCACCAGCACATGGCCTCCACCTGGAGGGTCTCCACGCGGTCCGCGAGTTCCAGCAGGCGCTGCGAGCCGGGGAACAGTTTCGTGCGGAAGTCGGTGGTGATCCCGAAGGCGAACACGTCCAGCCCGAGGTCGTCGACGATCCGGGCGAGCTGGTCGACCTGCCCGGGGGCGAGGAACTGCGCCTCGTCGACGATCGCGTAGTCGCAGCGGCCGCCCCGGGACAGGTGGTCGACGACGTGCCCGTACAGGTCGAAGCCGTCGCCGGCCTCGACGGCCTCCGTCACCAGCCCGAGGCGCGAGGAGAGCCTGCCCTCGCCCGCACGGTCGTTGCGGGTGAAGATCATGCCCTGGAGCCCGCGTGCGGACCGGTTGTGCTCGATCTGCAGAGCCAGGGTGCTCTTTCCGCAGTCCATCGTTCCGGAGAAGAACACCAGCTCGGGCATGGGTGGGAGACGGCCTTTCAGGTCAGGGGCAGGGGTGGGACGAGGACTTCGGTACGGGCGCGGGACGCGGGTTACGAGCGTACTTCGAGCAGCGGGACGAGCTGCTCCGCCGCCGTCATGGAGCCGTGCATGCCCGCCATCGCCGACTCGTGGGGCTCCGCGGCGGACGCCGTGATCGCCACGTCGTCGTGCGCGGCGGCGACGACGTCGCCGATCCGACCGTGCACCCGCTCGTCCACGCCCGGCCCGAACCAGCCGGCGGCGACGGCCTCCTCGCGGCTCGCGACCCAGAACCGGTCGCCCAGCACCTCGCGCCAGCAGGCCAGCACGTCCGCGGCGGCGCCGGGCACCGCGTACACGTGGCGGGCGCGCCCCTCACCGCCGAGCAGGGCGACGCCGGCGCGCAGCTCCCAGTCCTCGTCGAAGTCGATGCGGCTCTCCTCGTCGAACGGGATGTCCACCATGCCGTGGTCGGCCGTCACGTACAGCGCGGCGCGGGGCGGGAGCTGCTCGGCGAGGCGGCGCACCAGCTGGTCGGCGTGCATGAGCTGGCCGCGCCAGGCGTCGGAGTCGACGCCGAAGCGGTGGCCCGCCCCGTCGACCTCGCTGTAGTACGTGTAGACGAGCGTCCGGTCGGCGGCGCCGAGCTGGCGGGCCGCGAGGTCCATGCGGTCTTCGCCGGAGAGCCTGCCGTGGAACGTCCCGCCGCTGAGCGCGATCTTGGTGAGCGGGGTGTCCTGGAACGCGGGGGACGACACCTGGGCGGTGTGCACGCCCGCCGCGTCGGCGAGCTGGAAGACCGTCGGGTAGGGCTGCCAGACGGCGGGGGACGTCCAGGGCCGCCACCGCAGCTGGTTCATCAGCCCGCCGGTGCCGGGGTCGCGCACGGTGTACCCGGCGAGACCGTGGCCGCCGGGTGGCAGTCCGGTGCCGACGGAGGCCAGCGACGTCGCGGTGGTGGCGGGGAAGCCGGAGGTCAGGGGCCTGCCGGTGCCGCCGCGTGAGGTGGCGAGGAGCGAGGCGAGGAAGGGCGCCTCGTCCGGGTGGGCCCTGACCTGCTCCCAGCCGAGTCCGTCGATGAGGAAGACGCAGACCCGGTCGGCCGGGGTCAGCTCGGCGATGCGGTGGTCGCAGCCGGGCACGCCGAGACCCGCCGCCAGGGTGGGCAGCAGGTCGGCGAGGGAGCCGGAGCCGTACGCGGGCACGGGCGCGGTGTCGAGGGCGAGCGGTACGGGCTCGTCGGGCCAGGCGGCGGCCGTGGTGGTGGGCTGGACCATCAGCGGACGGCGGCGGTGGCTTCGGACAGGGCCTGGGCGAAGACGAGGGCCTGGCGGACCGTCTCGGGGCCGTCGCCCGCCTCGCTGACGCGGAGGCTGAGGTCGTCGGCGGTGGAGTTGCCGGTGTAGCCGTGGTCCGCGTCGCAGTTCGGGTCGCCGCAGGCGGCGGGTTCCAGGTCGATGCGGGAGACCGCGCCCCAGCCGATCGTGAGGACGACCTCGCGGGGCAGGGTGCCGGGCGTGTACGCCTCCGGGTTGGCGACGACCCGGCTGAGCACCACGGACGAGATGCGGCCCAGCTTGACGGACTCGGTGGAGGTGGTCGCGTAGGGGGTCGGCGAGGTCGTGTCCGCGTTCTGCTCGTCGGTGTGGCTGACGATGAAGCGGGTGCCGGTGAGGACGAGGACGGTGACGTGCCGGCGGACCTCGTTGGCGTCGAAGGTGGTCTCCTGGTGCACGAGGTACGACGCGATCGCCTCGCCGCCGACGGCGGCCTCCACCGCCTCGGCCACCAGAGCCGGGTAGTAGCCGCTGCGCTCGATCGCCGCGCGCAGCCCCTGGGTCGTCGTACCGGTCTTCGCCATGGGCTCCATCCTAATCCCCGGGTGGGCCGCCTCAGCCCCGGCGAGAACGGCGCCGCGCGCTGCCCCCTCCCCCGGGCCGCCGCCGCGCCCGCCGCCTAGGCGGAGCCGGACGCATCGGCGCCGCGCCCTGCCCCGCCGGGGCGGGGCAGCGGGGCGCCGAGCAGCGGGGAGGGGTGGGGATGACGTACGGGCAGGAGCCGGCCCTGCGGCTCCGGGGGCCTCCGGGTGGGCCGGCTCGGCGGAGCCGGACGCGGGGGCCGCCTCCACCCGGGGTGCCGCGCTCGCCGTACGGGCGAGGGGCCGCGGCGGCGGGCGCGGCGCCTCGGCGGCAGCGGCAGGGGCCGCGGAGCGGACCGGCGCGCACCGGGCGGTGGCCCGGGGGCGGTGGCCGCGTCGTGACGGTCCGGGAAGGCCGTCGCGGGGCGGCCGGCCGCGGCTGCCTCCCTCCGGGGACCGCCGCGCGGGGTGCTGCACGCCACCCGCGGGGGTCGTCGCCCTCGCGCGGTGGCCCGTACGCCCCTTCGCCCCGGGCGCCTTACGGCCGCCGCCGCGTGCGCCGGCCCGGGGTGGGCCCGGCACCCGCGGTGCCCGGGCCGCCCCGGGCGGGGGCCGCTCAGTACGCGGGGAGGCGGCGGGGCCCGAGGTCGGTGCGGGCGGGCGGCGGGGCGAGCCGTACGGTCGCGTCGAGCACGGCGAGGCCGTGCGGGGCGACGACCACGGGCTCCAGGGCCACGGCGGTGATCTCGGGGTGGTCGTCGACCAGCCGTGAGACCCGGAGCAGCGGATCCTCCAGGGCCCGGGAGTCGACGGGGGTCGAACCGCGCCAGCCGAAGAGCAGGGGCGCGGTGCGGATGGACCGGATCTGCTCGGCCACATCGCGGTCGGTGGCGGGGACGAGGCGGTGCGCGGTGTCCCCCAGCAGCTCGGCGGGTGCCCCGGCGAGGCCGAAGGAGAGGACCGCGCCGACGCCCGGGTCGATGGCGGCGCGCACGACGGTGTCGACGCCGCGCGGCACCATCGACTGCACCACGGGGAGCGTCTCGGCGGGCTTGCCGAGCGTCTCGGTGAGCTCGGCGTACGCGGCGCACAACTGCTCCTCGCCGGCCAGGTCCAGGCGCACCCCGCCGAGGTCGGGGCGGTGGCGCAGGTGCGGAGCGGTGGCCTTGAGCGCCACGGGGTAGCCCAGGCGGGCGGCGGCCCGGACGGCGGAGTCCGGGTCGGGCGCGGCGAAGGCGGGGCGCACGGGGATGCCGTAGCGGCCGAGCAGCGACTGTGCCTCGGCCGGGGCGAGGGTGACCCCGTGCCCGCCCACTTCCTGGGCGGTGAGCAGGCGGTCGATCTGGGCGGCGGCCCCGGCTTCGTCGATGCCCTCGAACTCGGGCACGCGGCCGGGCTCCGCGGCCTTCCTGCGCCACTCGGCGTACTTCACCGCCTCGGCGAGGGCGCGGACCGCCCGCTCGGCTGCGGGGTAGGCGGGGATGTGCCGGGGGCCGGCGGGCTCACGTGGCCCGTCGGCGTCGGGGCGGTCGGGGAGCGGGCGGGCGCCGACGGTGCCGGTGCCCCCGGTGGCCGAGCCGTCGTGGCCGGGGGCGGCGGACGCCTCCGGGCGGTGCTGCCCGGCGGGGTCTGCGGGGGCTGGTCCAGCCGACCCGGCCCGTGCACGGTCGGCCTGTGTGCCGTCGGCGCGCGGGCGGTCGGTGTGCGGGCGGTCGGTGTGCGCCTTGTCGTCCTCGTGCGGCCGGGCACTGCCCGTGGGGCGGTCGTTGCCCGGCTGTCCCGTCGGCTGCCGGGCGAAGGCGCGCAGGCCGAGCGCCCACCATCCGGCGGTCCGGCGGCCGGGAGCGGGGCGGGAGCCGCCGGGGGAACTGTCGACGCCGTCCGGGTCGGCCGTCTGGTGGTCGGGCGCCGGGCGGTCAGGGTCCTGTGCCGGGGAGTCGGCACGTCGGGTCTCGTCGGCGGCCGGGTGCGGTGCCTCCGGGGCCCAGTCCGGCGGAACGGGCCGGGTCGGAGGGGCGGCGCCGCGTCCGGCGGGGGTCGCGGCCCGTTCGGACGGTGGTGCCTCCTGGTGGGACGGCACCGGGCCCCGGCCGAGCGGGGAGGCATCGGCGCCGGGCGCGGAGGGGGCGGCCTCCGGACGCAGGGCTTCGTGGGCGGGCGGGGTCGCCCGGTCGGGGCCTCCGTCCGTCCCGCCCGTGGCGGGCGGCACCGGTCCCTCGCTCGCGGGCACGGTGCCACGGTCCGGGGCGGGCGGCGGGGCGTCCTCGTCCGGCCGGGCGGCACGGTCGCCCGCCGGCGGGTGAGGGGCGGAGCCGTCGGGCACCTCCCCGTTCGCACGGGCGGGCGGCGCAGCCGTCCCGGGGTCCGCCGGGTGCGCCGGTCCTGCGGGTTCCGGTGCCGGGGCGGTGCTCGTCGCGGCGGCCAGCGCGTCGGCGAGCGCGCCCAGCTCGACGTGGACGACGACGACGGGCTTGGCCGGCGCCGTCGCGGACGCCGCGCGCAACGCCTCCGCCAGCACCTCCCCCTCGGCCTGCGGCTCCGTCGAGCCCTGCTCGCCCACCCACGGGATGGCGGTGACCACGACCGCGTCGCAGTTCTCGTCGTGCAGGGCCGCCGCGAGCGCGGCGCGGAAGTCATCGGGCGTGGCGGAGGTGGTCAGATCGCGTGGGCGAAGCGGCCGCAGCCCTTCCGCGAGGCACGCGTCGTACGTGAGGAGGCCGAGCGACTCCGAGTTGCCGAGGATCGCCACCCGCGGGCCGGCCGGCAGCGGCTGGCCCGCGAGGAGGATCCCGACGTCGACGAGTTCCGTGACGGTGTCGACGCGGATGACACCCGCCTGGCGCAGCAGTTCGGAGACCGTGGCGTGCGGGACGCGGGTGGCGGGCACGGCGTGGCCGGGGGGCGCGCTGCCGCTGTGGCGTCCGCCCTGGACGGCCACCACGGGCTTGGCCACGGCGGTGCGGCGGGCCAGCCGCGTGAACTTGCGGGGATTGCCGATCGACTCCAGGTACAGCAGGACGACGTCGGTGCCACTGTCCTCGTACCAGTACTGGAGTATGTCGTTGCCCGAGACGTCGGCGCGGTTCCCCGCGGACACGAACGAGGACACGCCGGCGCCCCGGCGGTGGAGTCCGGCGAGCAGGGCGATGCCGATGGCGCCGGACTGGGTGAAGAGACCGATCCGTCCGGCGGCCGGCAGCTGGGGCGCGAGGGAGGCGTTGAGGCGGACGTCGTCGGCGGTGTTCAGGATGCCGAAGGCGTTGGGGCCGATGACGCGCATGCCGTACGAGCGTGCCTGGCGCACCAGGGCGCGCTGCCGCTCGCGTCCGGCGGGGCCGCTCTCGGCGTATCCGGCGGAGAGGACGACGAGGCCGCGCACGCCGTGGTCGCCGCACTCGGCGACCACGGACGGCACGTGGTCCGCGGGTACGGCGACCACGGCCAGGTCGACGGGCTCGCCTATGCCGGTGACCGAGCGGTACGCGGGGACGCCGTCCAGGGTGGTCGGTGCGTCCGGGAGTGCGGTGTTCACGGCGTGGACGCGGCCCGTGTACCCGGACTCCAGGATGTTGCGCAGGACGGTGCGGCCGACGCCGCCGGGGGTGCGGCCCGCCCCGATGACGGCGATCGACCCCGGCGCGAGGAGCCGCTGCACCGAGCGGGCCTCGGCGCGCTGCTCGCGGGCCCGCTGGACGGCGAGGGCCCGGTCGGTGGGCTCCAGGTCGAGGTGGAGGCGGACGGCGCCGTCCTCGAAGCTGCGCTTCTGGGTGTACCCGGCGTCCGTGAACACCTTGATCATCTTGGTGTTCGCGGGGAGCACCTCCGCGGCGAAGCGGCGGACGCCCCGCTCGCGCGCGCAGGCGGCGATGTGCTCCAGCAGGGCGGAGGCGACGCCCCGGCCCTGGTGGGCGTCCTGGACGAGGAAGGCGACCTCGGCCTCGTCGGCCGGGGCGGCGGCGGGACGGCCGTGCGCGTCGATGCGGTCGTAGCGGACGGTGCCGATGAACTCGCCTCCGATGGTGGCGGCGAGGCCCACCCGGTCCACGTAGTCGTGGTGGGTGAAGTGGTGGACGTCCTTCGCGGAGAGCCGGGGGTAGGGCGCGAAGAACCGGTAGTACTTCGACTCGTCCGAGACCTGTTCGTAGAAGCTGACCAGGCGTTCCGCGTCGTCCGTGGTGATCGGCCGGATGCGGGCGGTGCCTCCGTCGCGGAGGACGACGTCGGCCTCCCAGTGGTCGGGGTAGGCGTGGACCGGCTGCGGGGCCGGTGGTTCCGACTGATCGGACGGGTTCCGCATGGGCCAAGCGTACGGCGCTCGTACGGATGACGGAGCGGTTCGCGGGCCCGGCGGGCGCAGCAGGGCCGGTCGCCGTACGACACGGGCCGGAAGGCCGTGCGGCGCGGGGGCCGGACGGCCCGGCGCGGGACACTGTGCCGGCGGGCCGGTCCGAGCACGGCGCACCCCGTGGCACACTGGTCTAGACAACCCCTAGCACCTGAAGGGCAACACCATGGCTGAGCGCCGCGTCAACGTCGGTTGGGCCGAGGGCCTGCACGCCCGCCCCGCCTCCATCTTCGTCCGTGCCGCCACGGCGTCCGGCGTCCCGGTGACGATCGCCAAGGCGGGCGGCGCTCCGGTCAACGCCGCGTCGATGCTCGCGGTGCTGGGTCTGGGCGCGCAGGGCGGCGAGGAGATCGTGCTCGCGTCCGACGCAGAGGGCGCGGAGGCGGCCCTGGACCGTCTGGCGAAGCTGGTCGCCGAGGGTCTTGAGGAGCTCCCCGAGACCGTCTGACCCCGCGGCGCCATCGTCGGCGCCCGCAACGGTCACGAAGCCGCGCCACCCCCGTGGGGTGGCGCGGCTTCGTGCACGCGGCGGCTCCCGGAAGCGGCGGCGGTGTGGTTCCGGCTGCCCGGCGCAGGGCGGCGCCCCGGCGGAACGTGGCGGTGGCACGACGCCTGACCCGGAAAGCCCGGCGGGCAGCGCCGGCGGCACGCCGGGCGAACCGGGCAACCCGCCGGAGCGCGACCGCCACCGCCGGACAGCGGAACCCGGAGGCCCGATGGGAACACGACGGCCGCACAGCCCGGGCGGGGGCCGGAACCGGTCCACTCCGGCCCGCCGGGCGTTCCGGCACACCGCTTTCCGGCCTCACTGCTCCCTGCACTCGGCTATTCCGGCGCAGCGATATTACCCACACCGCATTTCCCCCTCACCTGCCGACGGGGAATTCCGGGCAGCCCGGTAAAACGGCCAGGCCATTTCGCTCTCCCTTGTATACGGCACGGCCGTTAATTCCGCGGTCCCCCGGTGTTGACGGGGTGTTGCGAAGCTCTCACACGGTCCGGACGGCGCAGCCGGTGCACGCCGCGCCAGCGCTCGGCGTGCTGGGTGGCGAGCGCACGGGCCCGCTCCGCGTCGCCGCGCGCCACCGCGTCGACGATCGCGCCGTGCTCGGCCCAGACGTCGGCCGGCCGGGACGGCTGGTCGACCGCGTACATCCAGGCGATCTTCTGCCGGAGCTGGGTCAGCAGCGCCGTCAGCCCCGGGCTCGCCGCGGCCTGGGCGAGCGTCTCGTGGAACCAGGCGTCGAGCGACCGCAGGTCCTCGCCCTGACCGTGGCGGGCACGCTGCTGACCGAGCCGTACGAGCCCGCGCAGCACCTTGAGGTGGGCGTCCGTGCGGCGCTGGGCCGCGCGTGCGGCTCCGAGGGGCTCCAGGAGGGCACGCATCTCCAGCAGGTCGGCGGCCTCCTGCTCGCTCGGCTCCGCGACGAACGCCCCGACGTGCCGTCGGGAGGTGACGAAACCCTCGGACTCCAGGGTGCGCAGCGCCTCGCGGACCGGGACGCGCGACACCCCGTAGCGGCGGGCCAGCTGCTCCTCGGCGAGCCGGCTGCCGCGCGGCAGGACTCCGGAGACGATGTCCGTGCGGATCGCCGTGCATACCGAGTGCGCCGGAATGCGCATACCGGACCTCCGAATCGCTCCGCCCACCGTTTATGCCCCCGAAACCCACAAGCCGGCCGCCGCTTGGCGTGACTCTATGACAACCGCGCTGTTTTTCCGATGCCCCGCCGTAATTCATGGCGACTTTTCAGCCGAACACAGACGGGAAACGAACACGGACGGGGCTGAGGCCGCATGCGAGCCGGCCCCGGGTGGGGCAGGGACCCGGCGGCACGGATCCACCCGGCTCCCGGGAGGACCGGAACGCCGTCTCCGTCCACGCGCACCGGAGCGAGGCGAAAGCTCCGGCTCCGGCTCCGGCTCCGGCTCCGGCTCCGGCTCCGGGGCAGGCAAGAGGAAGACCCCGGCTGCTGCGCTTCGGAGCCGGGGTCTTCGCTGTGGTGTCGGGGAACGGCGTGTCAGACGCGGACGCCGCGGGCCCGCAGGTAGGCGACGGGGTCGATGTCGGAGCCGTACTCCGCGCCCGTGCGGGCCTCGAAGTGGAGGTGCGGGCCCGTCGAGTTGCCGGTCGAGCCGGAGACGCCGATCTGCTGGCCGGGCGCGACGGTCTGGCCGACGGCCACGGTGACGGAGGCGAGGTGGCCGTACTGGGTGTAGGTGCCGTCGTGCATGCGGATCACCACGTTGTTTCCGTAGGCGCCGCCCCAGCCGGCCTCCACGACGGTGCCGAGACCCACGGAGACGACGCTGGAGCCGTACGGGGCGTGGAAGTCGATGCCGGAGTGGCTGCCGGAGGACCACAGGCCACCGCCGGCCTGGTACGCGGTGGAGACGTACGAGCCGGCGACGGGCAGCTGGAAGGAGTGCAGGCGCCTGCGCTCCTCCTCACGGTCGGCGCGCTCCTTGGCCGCGCGCGCCTCCTGGAACCTGGCTTCGGCCTGGCGCCTGGCCTCCTGCTCGGCCTGGGCCTGGCGTTCGGTGGCGGTGGCGGCCTCCTCCTGCACGGCGGCCTGCTCCCGGACCTCCTCGGCGAGACCGTGACCGGTGATCGTCTTGGTCGGCCCGGTGCTGTCCAGCGCCTCCAGGGTGCCGGTGAGCGCGGCCTCCCGGCCTGCCGCGGACGCCGGGGAGGTGAGGGTTCCGATGACGCCGGTGGTGGCGAGGGCGGCGACGCCTGCGGCGTGCGCGCTCCTGCGGGTCATCCGGCCGGGGGCACGGTGCTTCCCGGTGGCACGGGTGAACGCCATGAAGTGGGGTGATCCTTTCCTTCCTTCTCGCCTACCGGGTTAGCTGACGGGTTCGGAGCAGGAAGGTCTCCTACGGCCCCCTCCGCACGGTGGCGAAGGCGGCCGATTCACCCCAGGGGACGTGTGGGTCCCCGGCTCCCCAGGCTCGCGCCTGACGGGGATTCGGCGATCGCTGTCCGGTGCCGCGGGTGCGGCGGGTGCAGCGGGCGGACAGCGACGAAGACGCTATGCGGCGGATCTTTCAATCACCAAACGGACACGGTTTTTTGTAGCGCACGCCACAGGGCAGACACCCAGGCTCCCCATCAAAACGGGCATAGTGCCGGAACGATCGGAACCCCGACGTCCGTATCGGACGTCGGGGTTCCGGGGAGCGGTGGACCGCGGGTCCGGACGGGCCGTCAATCAGCCGGAGACGACCGTCACTTCACCGATGCCGAGCGCCTCGACCGGCTCCTTGATGACCGCGGCGTCACCGACGAGGACGGTGACGAGCCGGTCCGGCGGGAAGGCGCTGACGACCGCCGCGGTGGCCTCCACGGTGCCGGTCTCGGCCAGCCTGCGGTACAGCTCCGCCTGGAAGTCGTCCGGCAGGTGCTGCTCGACCTGGTCGGCCAGGGTGCCCGCGACCGCCGCCGCCGTTTCGTACCGCAGCGGCGCGACGCCCACGAGGTTGTGGACGGCCGCGTCCCGCTCCGCGTCGGTGAGGCCCTCCTCGGCGAGGGTGCGCAGCACCTTCCACAGGTCGTCCAGGGCGGGACCGGTGTGCGGTGTGTCGACGGAGCCGTTGATCGCCAGCATCGCGGCGCCGGTGCCCTCCGGCGTGGAGCGCAGCACCTGCCCGAAGGCCCGCACGCCGTACGTGTAGCCCTTCTCCTCGCGCAGGACGCGGTCGAGCCGCGAGGTGAGGGTGCCGCCCAGGCAGTACGTGCCGACGACCTGCGCGGGCCACACGCGGTCGTGCCGGTCGGGGCCGATGCGGCCGATGAGCAGCTGTGTCTGCACCGCGCCCGGCCGGTCCACGATGACGACGCGTCCCGTGTCGTCCGCGGTCACCGGCGGGGCCGTGCGCGGCTTCGCGGCGGTGCCGGTCCAGGTGCCGAGCGACTCCGCGAGGACGGCGTCCAGGTCGATGCCCGTCAGGTCGCCCACGACCACGGCGGTGGCCGACGCGGGCCGCACGTGGGCCTCGTAGAAGGCGCGGACGGCGGCCGCGTCGATCCGTGCGACGGTCTCCTCGGTGCCCTGGCGCGGCCGGGACATCCGGGACGCCGCGGGGAACAGCTCGGCGTACAGCTGCTTGGCGGCGCGACGGCCCGGGTTGGCCGTCTCGTGCGGGATCTCGTCGAGGCGGTTGCGGACGAGGCGCTCCACCTCGCTGTCCGCGAAGGCCGGGGCCCGCAGCGCCTCGGCCAGCAGCCCCAGGGCCTTCGGCAGCCGGGAGGCGGGGACCTCCAGGGAGACCCGGACGCCGGGGTGGTCGGCGTGCGCGTCCAGGGTGGCCCCGCAGCGCTCCAGCTCGGCCGCGAACTCCTCGGCCGTGTGCTTGTCGGTGCCTTCGGAGAGGGCGCGCGCCATGATCGTGGCGACGCCGTCGAGCCCTTCGGGCTCGGCGTCGAGCGGGGCGTCGAGGTCGATCTCGACGGCGACGACCTGCTGACCGGGGCGGTGGCAGCGCAGCACGGTCAGGCCGTTGTCGAGCGTGCCGCGCTCGGGGGCGGGGAACGCCCACGGGCGCGGCGTGCCGCCGGTGGGCTGCGGGTGGAAGTCCATGCTGGTCAGAGACACGGCAGCGTCGCTCACTGGTCCGCACCCTCTTCCTGGTCGTCGCTGTCGGTCGTCTGGTCGTCGGCGGCCTTGTCCACGGGCTCGTAGACGAGCACGGCGCGGTTGTCGGGACGCAGCCGCTCCGCGGCGACCGCCTGCACCTCCTCGGCGGTCACCTCCAGGACGCGCTGGACCGCGGTGAGGGCGCGCTGCGGGTCGCCGAACAGCACCGCGTAGCGGCACAGTTCGTCGGCGCGGCCGGCGACGGTGCCGAGCCGGTCCAGCCACTCGCGCTCCAGCTGGGCCTGGGCCCGCTCCATCTCCTCGGGCGTGGGCCCCTGGGCGGCGAACCGGGCCAGCTCCTCGTCGACGGCGGCCTCGATGGCGGGCACCTCGACGTCCGCGGACGCCTTCACGTCGAGCCAGCCCAGAGACGGCGCGCCGGCGAGCCGCAGGAGGCCGAAGCCGGCCGCGACGGCCGTGCGGTCACGGCGGACGAGCCGGTTGTGGAGGCGGGAGGACTCCCCGCCGCCGAGGATGGTGAGCGCCAGGTCGGCCGCGTCGCACGCACGGGTGCCGTCCTGCGGGAGGCGGTAGGCCGCCAGGAGGGCGCGGGCCGGGACGTCCTCCTCCACGACCTGGCGGAGCTGCTCGCCGATGACGTCGGGAAGCGTGCCGTCGCGGGGGTCGGGCTTGCCGTCGTGCCCGGGGATGGAGCCGAAGTACTTCTCGACCCAGGCGAGCGTCTGCTCCGGGTCGATGTCGCCCACCACGGACAGGACGGCGTTGTTGGGCGCGTAGTAGGTCCGGAAGAAGTTCCTGGCGTCCTCCAGGGTGGCGGCGTCCAGGTCGGCCATGGAGCCGATGGGCGTGTGGTGGTAGGGGTGCCCGTCCGGGTAGGCGAGCGCGGTGAGCCGCTCGAAGGCGGTGCCGTAGGGCACGTTGTCGTACCGCTGGCGGCGCTCGTTCTTGACGACGTCCCGCTGGTTCTCCATGGACTCGTCGTCGAGGGCGGCCAGGAGGGAGCCCATCCGGTCCGCCTCCAGCCACAGCGCGAGCTCCAGCTGGTGGGCGGGCATGGTCTCGAAGTAGTTGGTGCGCTCGAAGCTGGTGGTGCCGTTGAGGGAGCCGCCGGCGCCCTGCACGAGCTCGAAGTGGCCGTTGCCCTTGACCTGCTTGGAGCCCTGGAACATCAGGTGCTCGAAGAGGTGGGCCAGGCCGGTGCGGCCCTTGACCTCGTGGCGGGAGCCGACGTCGTACCAGAGGCACACCGCGGCGACCGGGGTCAGGTGGTCCTCGGAAAGCACCACGCGCAGACCGTTGGCCAGCCGGTGCTCGGTCGCTTTCAGGCCTCCGGAGCCGGCCGGGGCTGTGGCCGTGTGACCCTTGGGCATGTACGTCCCTTCGATCGCGTCTGGGGAACCCTGGGTACGTCGGGAAGACGTCCGGGGAAAGTCCTGCCACTGTATGCAAGCGCACGGGCGCTCCGGGAAGTTCCCGGAGGCGCCGGGCGTCCCTCTTCCGGGTCGCGGTCGGCCGTGTCAGTGGGACGGTCCACAATGGTCCGCGTCAGATCAACCTTGTTGGTGAAGGAGCCGCAGCAGCGATGGCCCGCCGCAGCACGAAGACCACGCCGCCCGACGATTTCGAGGAGCGGATCCTCGACATCGACGTCGTCGACGAGATGCAGGGCTCCTTCCTCGAGTACGCGTACTCGGTGATCTACTCCCGGGCCCTGCCGGACGCCCGGGACGGCCTGAAGCCCGTGCACCGGCGCATCGTGTACCAGATGAACGAGATGGGGCTGCGGCCGGACCGCGGCTTCGTCAAGTGCGCCCGTGTCGTCGGCGAGGTGATGGGCAAGCTCCATCCGCACGGCGACGCCTCGATCTACGACGCGCTGGTGCGCATGGCGCAGCCGTTCTCGATGCGGCTGCCGCTGGTGGACGGCCACGGCAACTTCGGCTCGCTCGGCAACGACGACCCGCCGGCCGCCATGCGGTACACGGAGTGCCGCGCGGCGGACGCGGCGAGCCTGATGACGGAGTCGATCGACGAGAACACCGTCGACTTCGCCCCGAACTACGACGGGCAGGAGCGCGAGCCCGTCGCCCTGCCGGCCGCGTTCCCGAACCTGCTGGTCAACGGCGCGTCCGGAATCGCGGTCGGCATGGCGACGAACATGCCGCCGCACAACCTGGGCGAGGTCATCGCCGCCGCCCGGCACCTGATCAGGCACCCGGGCGCGGACCTGGAGACCCTGATGCGGTTCGTGCCGGGCCCCGACCTGCCGACGGGCGGGCGGATCGTCGGTCTGAACGGCATCAAGGACGCGTACGACTCCGGTCGCGGCACCTTCAAGATCCGCGCCACGGCGACGGTGGAGAACGTCACTCCGCGCCGCAAGGGCATCGTGGTCACGGAGCTGCCGTTCACGGTCGGCCCGGAGAAGGTCATCGCCAAGATCAAGGACCTGGTCGGCGCGAAGAAGCTCCAGGGCATCGCGGACGTCAAGGACCTCACGGACCGGGAGCACGGACTCCGGCTGGTCATCGAGATCAAGAACGGCTTCGTGCCCGAGGCCGTGCTGGAGCAGCTGTACAAGCTGACGCCGATGGAGAAGTCCTTCGGCATCAACAACGTGGCCCTGGTGGACGGGCAGCCCGTCACGCTCGGCCTGAAGGAGCTGCTGGAGGTCTACCTCGACCACCGCTTCGAGGTGGTGCGGCGGCGCAGCGAGTTCCGCCGCGGCAGGAAGCAGGACCGGCTGCACCTGGTCGAGGGCCTGTTGGTGGCGCTCGTCGACATCGACGAGGTGATCCGGCTGATCCGGTCGAGTGAGAACTCGGCGGAGGCCAAGCAGCGCCTGATGGAGCGGTTCGGTCTGAGCGAGGTGCAGACGCAGTACATCCTCGACACGCCGCTGCGCCGGCTCACGAAGTTCGACCGGCTGGAGCTGGAGGCGGAGCGGGACCGGCTGACCGACGAGATCGAGCAGTTGACGCGGATCCTGGACTCGGACGCCGAGCTGCGCAAGCTGGTGTCGTCCGAGCTGGCCGCGGTGGCGAAGAAGTTCGCCACGCCGCGGCGCACGGTGCTGCTGGAGTCGGCGGGCGCCGCGGCCCCCGCGATGCCGCTGGAGGTCGAGGACTCCCCCTGCCGGGTCCTGCTGTCCTCGACGGGGCTGCTGGCCCGTACGGCCTCGGGCGAACCGCTGCCGGAGGCCGGGGGCCGGCGGGTCAAGCACGACGTGGTCGTGTCGGCCGTGGCGGCGACGGTGCGGGGCACGGTGGGCGCGGTGACGTCCGCCGGCCGGCTGCTGCGCGTCTCCGTGGTCGACCTGCCGCAACTGCCGGACACGGCGGCGGCGCCGAACCTGGCGGGCGGGGCGCCGCTGTCGGAGTTCCTGACGCTGGAGAAGGACGAGACGGTCGTCTGCCTGACGACGCTGGACGAGGCGTCGCCCGGGCTGGCGCTGGGCACCCTGCAGGGCGTGGTGAAGCGGGTGGTGCCGGACTATCCCGCGAACAAGGACGAGTTGGAGGTCATGTCCCTGAAGGAGGGCGACCGGATCGTCGGGGGCGCGGAGCTGCGGACCGGCGAGGAGGACCTCGTCTTCATCACCTCGGACGCGCAGCTGCTGCGGTACCCGGCCTCGCAGGTGCGTCCGCAGGGCCGCGCCGCCGGTGGTATGGCGGGCGTGAAGCTGACGGCGGGCGCGCGGGTGCTGTCGTTCACCGCCGTGGACCCGGCGGCCGACGCGGTGGTGTTCACCGTCGCGGGGGCGACGGGGCAGCTGGACGCGTCGGCCGGTACGTCGGCGAAGCTGACGCCGTTCGACCAGTACCCGCGCAAGGGCCGGGCCACGGGAGGTGTGCGGTGCCAGCGGTTCCTGAAGGGCGAGGACGCCTTGGTGTTCGCCTGGGCGGGTGAGACCCCGGCGCGCGCCGCGCAGAAGAACGGCGCCCCGGTGGAGCTGCCGGACCCGGACCCGCGCCGGGACGGGTCCGGTGTGCCGCTGGTGAAGCCGGTGGCGGTGGTCGCCGGTCCGGCGGCGTAGCGGCTGTCCTCAGGGGGCGTCCTCCGGCACGTCGGGCTCCTCGTTGCCGGGGTCCGGTACGTAGCGGAGGACGCCCCACATGCTGTGCGGGTCGGGGACGTCGTGCGGTCCGGCGACCGTGCAGCCGTCGAGGGCCTTGCGCAGCGCCTCCCCGTCGGTGCCGGACCCGATGAGCACCAGCTGGGTGAGGCGCGGTTCGCCGGGCGGCCAGGGATGCGGGGAGAACCGCAGGAACCGGCCGACGGCGTGCAGGGTGTAGCGGTTGGCGGGGTCGGCGCTGCCGAAGTCGACGAATCCCTTGATGCGGTAGAGCCCGTCGGGGCGGGAGTCCAGGAACTCCATGAGGCGGCGCGGGTGCAGGGGCGCCTCGGCGGTGAAGGACACCGTGTCGTAAGCCGCGTGGGGGTGCCGGGCATGGTCGTGGGCGGCGTCGTACGCCTCGGCGTACAGGTCCTCGAAGGAGAGCTGGCGCCCGCCGACCAGCTCGTCCTCGGTCCTGGCGGCGCGGTCGAAGAGCAGTTCCGGGTCGATCCGGCCGTACGCGGCGTCCACGACGGCGGCGGGTCCGGCCAGCCCGGCGACGGTGTCGCGTACCCGCGCGAGTTCGCCGGCCGGGACGCGGTCGGCCTTGTTCACGACGACGAGGTCCGCGAGGGCCAGGTGCCGGTCGGTCTCGGGATGGCGGCCGCGGGTGGCGTCGAACTCGGCGGCGTCGACGACCAGCACGAGACCGCCGTAGACGATCCGTGCGTTGTCGCTGGCGAGGACCATCCTGACCAGTTCCTGCGGCTCGGCGAGCCCGCTGGCCTCGATGACGATCACGTCGATGCCGGTGGAGGGCCGGGTGAGGACGTCCAGGTAGGTGTCGAGTTCGCTCGCGTCGACGGCGCAGCACAGGCAGCCGTTGCCGAGGGAGACCGTGGAGCCGACCTGCCCGGCGACGGTCATGGCGTCGATCTCGATGGATCCGAAGTCGTTGACCATGACCCCGATGCGGGTGCCGCGCGCGGTGCGCAGCAGGTGGTTGAGCAGGGTCGTCTTGCCGGATCCGAGGAAGCCCGCGAGGACGACTACCGGGATCTGCTGCGGGCGTTGCTGCAGGCTCAAGAGGCACCTTCCTGTCGATGGCCGCCTCTCAGGATAGGCAGGGCGCCGCAGTACGGCCTCAGGCCGCAGGGTGGTGGGCCGTCGCGGGGGCGTGGTGCCCTGGCGGGCGTGGTGCCCTGGCGGGGCACATCCGGGGGCACACACGGCCACCGGGGCTCCGGTCCCGTCCGGCCGGGCCCGGCTGGCGGCCCGTGCCGGGTGACGGCGCCCACGGCCCGGGCGACGGCCGGGACCCGGCCGTTCCGGCGGGCGGCCTTGCCCGATCCGGCCGCCCGGCGGCTCTCGTGGGGCACGGCGGCCGCGGCGAGGGGGCTCCGGTCTGTCCCTGCCGAGCCCGCCCTGCTGCCCCGTGCGCATCCGCCTGGACGCGCGACACGGGAAGGGACGCGGCAGGGCCCGTCAGACGGCTCCGGCGCCTGTGAGGGCGCGGACCTCCGTCTCCGCGTGCTTCGCGGCGTCCGGCGGCTCGGGGGACGTGACCGTGCCGAGCCATCCCGCGAGGAAGCCGAGCGGGATGGAGACCACGCCCGGGTTCTGCAGCGGGAAGACATGGAAGTCCACGCCCGGGAAGAGTGCGCCGGGGCTGCCGGAGACCACCGGCGACAGCGCGACGAGCAGGACGGCCGGCACGAGCCCGCCGTAGACGGCCCACACCGCCCCACGCACGGTGAACCGGCGCCAGAACAGCGCGTACAGCAGGACGGGCAGGTTCGCCGAGGCGGCCACCGCGAAGGCCAGCCCGACGAGGAAGGCCACGTTCAGGTTCTGCGCGAGCAGTCCGAGCCCGATGGCGACCGCGCCGATCGCGACGGACGCCACCCGGGCGACGGCGACCTCGCTGTACGGCGCCCCGCCCCAGCGCCGGGCCAGCGACGCGTACAGGTCGTGCGCCACGGAGGTGGACGAGGCCAGGGTGATGCCCGCGACGACGGCGAGGATCGTCGCGAACGCCACCGCGGCGACGACCCCGAACAGCACTGCGCCGCCCGTGGAGCCCGCTCCCCCGCCGAGGTGCAGGGCGAGCAGGGGCACGGCGGTGTTTCCCGCGGCGTTCGAGTCCCGAACGGCGTCGCTGCCGAGGAGGGCCGCCGCGCCGAAGCCGAGCACGATCGTCATCAGGTAGAAGCTGCCGATGAGGCCGATCGACCAGACGGTGGAGCGGCGGGCGGAGCGTGCCGTCGGCACGGTGTAGAAGCGGGCGAGGATGTGCGGCAGCCCGGCCGTGCCGAGGACGAGGGCGAGACCGAGGCTGATGAAGTCCAGCCGGGCGGTCCAGTCGGTGCCGTACGCCAGGCCCGGGGCCAGGAAGTCCCGGCCGTGGCCGCTGCGGTCGGCCGCCGTGGTGAGCAGCGCGTCCATGTCGCCGTGGAAGCGCAGCAGGACGAGTCCGGTGAGGGTGAGCGCGCCCGCCATGAGCAGCACGGCTTTGACGATCTGGATCCAGGTGGTGGCGCGCATTCCGCCCAGCGACACGTAGACGATCATCAGGGCGCCGACGCCGACGACGGTCCACGAGCGTGCGGCCCCGCTCGTCCCGCCGAGGAGGAGGGCCACGAGGCTGCCCGCGCCGACCATCTGGGCGACCAGGTAGAGAACGGACACGGACACCGAGGAGGTTCCCACCGCGGTGCGGATCCTCGGCTCGCCCATGCGGGCGGCGATGACGTCGGCGAGGGTGAAGCGGCCGCAGTTGCGGACGAGTTCGGCGACGAGCAGCAGGACGACCAGCCAGGCCACGAGGAAGCCGACGGAATACAGCATCCCGTCGTAGCCGTAGAGGGCGATGAGCCCGGAGATGCCGAGGAAGGACGCGGCGGACATGTAGTCACCGGCGATGGCGAAACCGTTCTCCATCGGGGAGAAGAGGCGCCCGCCCGCGTAGAACTCCTCGGCGGAGCCCCGCCGCCGGCGGCCGGCCCAGGTGGTGATGGCGAGCGTCACGGCGACGAAGGCGCTGAACAGCACCAGGGCGAGGGTCTGGTGGTCGCCGGTCACCGCTGGGCCTCCCGGGTCAGCTGCTGCGTGTCCCAGCGGAGGTCGAGCGCGGCGCGGTCGCGGTGGACCCGGGCGTGCCGGGCGTAGGCCCAGGTGAGGGCGAAGGTGGTGACGAACTGCGCGAGGCAGGCGACCATCGCCACGTTCACCGCGCCCGCCACGGGGAGGGCCATCACGCCGGGGGCGACGGTGGCCGCGACGACGTAGGCCAGGTACCACCCGAGGAACGCCGCGGTGGCGGGCAGGACGAACCGCCGGTAGCGGCTGCGCACTTCCTGGAATGCGGGGCTCCGCTGCACGTCGAGGTAGATCTCGGCCGTGCTGCGGGGCGGCGCCGCGGGGTCCGGTTCCGGCCGCGGCCTCGGGGCGGCGGCCGGAACCGTCCCGGTCTGCTCGCCCCAGCCGGACGCCAGCGTGTCGTACCAAGGGTCCTCGATCCGCGTCGCAGCGGCGTCGAGTCCTTCCCACTTGTCCACCGGTCAACTCTCCTTGTCAGCGAACCGTTTCGGCCGCGTTGCCCAAGGATGGACAGAACGGGAAGATCTCGGACTCTTCTCTCCGCGCACTTCACCCCATCAGGTGACGCAGGCTGACGGAGAGAGGAACGGGGCCCAGGACGACCGCGCGGAGAGCCACGAGACCGGGCAGCAACGGGCCGGGAAGGACGCAGCGGAGGGGGCAGGCCGGGAGTGGCACGGCACCGCGCCGAGCGGCTGCGGCGCCGAGTGGCCGCCGGGCATCCGGCCCGGACGGGGCCGCGGAGGGCGACGGGCGCCAGCGGAGCATCGGAGGAGCACGGCCGAGGGGGCGGGGCGGGGAAGCGGCGCAGAGGGGGACGGACGGGACAGAGGGACGGGTGGGGAACGGCGAGCCCGCCGCCGGAGGGCTCCGGCCGGCGGGCTCGTCCCCGGGCGGTGACGGGTCAGGCGTCGATGCGGGAGCGGTCGAGGGTCGCGGCGGAGCTGGTGATGAACTCCTTGCGAGGTGCCACCTCGTTGCCCATGAGCAGGTCGAAGACCTGCTCCGCCGCCTCCAGGTCGCCGATGTTGATGCGGCGCAGGGTGCGGTGGCGCGGGTCCATGGTGGTTTCGGCCAGCTGGTCGGCGTCCATCTCGCCAAGGCCCTTGTAACGCTGGATGGAGTCCTTGTAGCGGACGCCCTTGCGCTGGAACTCCAGGAGTGTCTGGCGCAGCTCGCTGTCGGAGTACGTGTAGACGTACTTGTCCTGGCCCCTCTTGGGCTGGACGAGCTCGATGCGGTGCAGCGGCGGTACGGCGGCGAAGACCCGCCCGGCCTCCACCATGGGCCGCATGTAGCGCTGGAAGAGCGTGAGGAGCAGGCAGCGGATGTGCGCGCCGTCGACGTCGGCGTCCACGAGGAGCACGATCTTGCCGTACCGGGCTGCGTCAAGGTCGAAGGTACGGCCGGATCCAGCCCCTATGACCTGGATGATCGCGCCGCACTCGGCGTTCTTCAGCATGTCCGAGACGGACGACTTCTGGACGTTGAGGATCTTGCCTCGAATGGGCAGCAGCGCCTGGAACTCGCTGTTCCGGGCGAGCTTGGCCGTGCCGAGCGCGGAGTCGCCCTCGACGATGAACAGCTCGCTGCGCTCGACGTCGTCGCTGCGGCAGTCCGCGAGCTTCGCCGGCAGGGAGGAGGTCTCCAGGGCCGTCTTGCGGCGCTGGGCCTCCTTGTGCTGGCGCGCCGCGATCCGGGTGCGGGCGGCGGCGACGACCTTCTCCAGGACGGCACGGGCCTGGGCCTTGGCGTCGCGCTTGGTGGAGGTCAGGAATGCCTTGAGCTCCTTGGCGACGACGTTGGCCACGATCCGGTTGGCGGCGGAGGTGCCGAGCACCTCCTTGGTCTGGCCCTCGAACTGCGGCTCGGCCAGCCGCACGGTCACGACGGCGGTCAGGCCCTCCAGGGCGTCGTCCTTGACGACGTCGTCCTCGGCGACCCGCAGCAGCTTGCTGGACCGCAGCACCTCGTTGACGGTCTTCGTGACGGCGCGCTCGAAGCCGGTGACGTGGGTGCCGCCCTTGGGCGTGGCGATGATGTTGACGAACGAGCGGACGGTGCTGTCGTAGCCGGTGCCCCAGCGCAGGGCGACGTCGACGCCGAGCTCCCGGGTGACCTCGGTGGGCGTCATGTGGCCGCGCTCGTCGAGGACGGGGACGGTCTCCTTGAAGGTGCCCTGCCCGGTGAGACGCAGCACGTCGCAGACCGGCTTGTCCTGGCCGAGGTACTCGCAGAACTCGCTGATGCCGCCGTCGAAGCGGAAGATCTCCTGGCTCTTGCCGATGCCTTCGAGGTCGCGGTCGTCGCGGACGACGATGGTGAGGCCGGGCACCAGGAAGGCCGTCTGGCGGGCCCTCTGGTGCAGGGTCTCCAGGGACAGCTTCGCGTCCTTGAGGAAGATCTGGCGGTCCGCCCAGTAGCGCACGCGCGTGCCGGTGCGGGTCTTCGGGACCCGCTTGGCCTTGCGCAGGCCGCCCGTCGGGTCGAAGGGCGCGTCGGGGCCGGACTCGGTGAAGATGCCGGGCACGCCGCGGCGGAAGCTGATCGCGTGGGTGTGGCCGCCGCGGTCGACCTCCACGTCCAGGCGGGACGAGAGGGCGTTCACGACGGAGGCGCCCACGCCGTGCAGTCCGCCCGAGGCGGCGTACGAGCCGCCGCCGAACTTGCCGCCGGCGTGCAGCTTGGTCATGACGACCTCGACGCCGGAGAGGCCCGTCTTCGGCTCGACGTCGACGGGGATGCCCCGCCCGTTGTCCCGGACCTCCACCGACCCGTCGTCGTGCAGGACGACCTCGATGTGGTCGCAGTAGCCGCCCAGGGCCTCGTCGACGGAGTTGTCGATGATCTCCCAGATGCAGTGCATCAGGCCCCTGCTGTCGGTGGACCCGATGTACATGCCGGGGCGCTTGCGGACCGCCTCAAGGCCCTCAAGTACGAGCAGGTGCCGCGCGGTGTAGTTGGAACCGTCACGGTCTGCTGTCAGCAGAGCACTGGACGGAACGGACGTTTCGGCGGTCACGCGGTTCGCTCCTCGCTGAATTTGAGTTCTGGCCCCGTGGGGTAAGGCTCGGCGTCTGTCGCCGGTCCGAGCGTACAGAGCCCTGGTAGAGCGGTTGTCACGCCACCCTCGCGAACGCTCATGCTAGTCCAGGGTCGCATACGTGTTCGATCCCTCGTGCGGGTGACGTGGACATCACGTTCCCTTCCAGGCATGAACCATTTAGGCTCCGGGCACGTCCTCATGCACAACCGGCAACCCGGCCGGGAGGACGTACGAGGCAAGCAACGCGAAACCCGTAACGCACAGCGAGACAGCAATACGGCTCATTCGCCGCCAACCGGCAGCAGACGGCCAGACACCCCTCCTTCGAAAAAGTTTCGAGGAAAAGCCGCGAGCGGGAACGTTTTCGGCCTGGTTGGATGTTGACCCTGGTACGACAGCTCGTCGAGCTAGAGAAGAGGCGACGTGACTACTGTTCTGACCCCCGCGAGCCCGCTGACGGCCGCCGACCGCTGCGACCGCTGCGGCGCCCAGGCATATCTGCGCGTCGTGCTGACCAGCGGTGGCGAACTGCTCTTCTGCGCCCACCACGGCCGCAAGTTCGAGCCGGAGCTGAAGAAGATCGCCGCGGAGATACAGGATGAGACGGACCGGCTCACCACCGTGCCGGCCGGCGCAGCCACCGAGGACCGCTGACACGCGCATCCACGACGAGCCAGCAGCCGGTCGAGGACCGGCCGACGGGCGGCCGTCCCTGACCCGGGGAACGCCGCCCGTCCTCGCATCCGCACATCTCCTCCCCCGGGCCGGTCACCGGTCGCGCCCGGGCCCGGCAGCACACCCGGCGCCAGGGCCCCACGGCGTCGGTCGGCAGCCCATGCCCTTCACGCTGCCTTCGCACGCCGAGCCGGTCTTCTCCCCCGTCACCCGTGGCATCCGCAGCGGGCCGGCTGCACGGGCCTGTACGGCCCGCGTTCGGGCGACGGCGCCGAGCACCGCCGCAGCGCACCTCGGGGCCGCGGAGCCGCCTCCCCGGTACGGCGAGCCGGCCGGCCGCGCTCAGACCCTGGGCAGCACCGTCGCGGCGCGGGTGTAGACCCCGGGGCTGTCCGCCCTGCCGCAGCCGCTGCCCCACGAGACCAGACCGATGAGCCGCCCGCGGGCCACCAGCGGCCCGCCGCTGTCGCCCTGGCAGGCGTCCCGCCCGCCCTGCGGGTCTCCGGCGCACAGCATCGTGTCCGGGAGATAGCGCACACCCAGCCCGCCCGGGTACGCCCGCTCGCACGCCGCGTCCGGCAGCACACCGACCGTCGAGGCGCGCAGCCCGTACGCGTACGTCCCGAAGCCCGTGGTGTCCCCCCAGCCGTACACCCGTGCTTCCGTGCCCGGCTCGTAGGCGGGGTCCCCCGTCCGCGCGACGGGCAGGACGTGCACGGCCGGAAGCGGCTCTGCCAGCGTGAGGACGGCTGCGTCGCCCGCGTTGGTCTCCGGGTCGTACGCGGGGTTGACGACGACCTCCTTGACGTCGATCTCCCGTCCGCCGCCACTGCGCAGTTCGGTGCGGCCCACGATGACCTTGAGGTCGCGGATGTCGGCCGGGTCCACCCCGAGTACCTCCTCCTGGAGGCAGTGCGCCGCAGTGGCCACCCTGGCCGGGGCGATGACCACGCCCCCGCAGAACTGCCCCGACCTGATACGGCCGAACCGGTCACGGCTGGCCAACGCCACCACCCACGGGGCCTCGGAGGTGCTCGCCGCCTGCCCTCCGACCACCACGCCGTCAGCGGCTGCGGGCACGGGCACCACCAGCGGCGCGAACGCCGCCGCGGCAGCGAGGAAGGCGGCCGTGGCGCGCTTCCGGCCGCGTGAATGACGCGCGTACGGCTGACGGGCACGTCGCACGGACGACGAACGAGGCACACGAGGCATACGAGCTCCTGACTCCCTGAATCCTGTCGTGCACTCAGAGTCAGGCAGGACGGAGGGCGGCGCACCCCGCGCAACGCCGAAACCCGGCCCTTCCCCCGAAGAACCGGGCGCACACCGCCGGGGCCCGGCTCCCTCTCGGAAGCCGGGCCCCGGCGGTGCTGGTGTTCGCGCTGCGGTCAGTCCAGGTAGTCCCGGAGGACCTGGGAACGCGACGGGTGGCGCAGCTTCGACATGGTCTTGGACTCGATCTGGCGGATCCGCTCGCGGGTCACGCCGTAGACCTTGCCGATCTCGTCCAGCGTCTTCGGCTGGCCGTCGGTGAGGCCGAAGCGCATGGAGACGACGCCGGCCTCCCGCTCCGACAGGGTGTCTAGCACCGAGTGCAGCTGCTCCTGGAGGAGGGTGAAGCTGACGGCGTCGGCGGGGACAACCGCTTCGGAGTCCTCGATGAGGTCGCCGAACTCGCTGTCGCCGTCCTCGCCGAGCGGGGTGTGCAGGGAGATGGGCTCCCGGCCGTACTTCTGGACCTCGATGACCTTCTCCGGGGTCATGTCGAGTTCCTTGGCCAGCTCCTCCGGGGTGGGCTCGCGGCCCAGGTCCTGGAGCATCTGGCGCTGGACGCGCGCGAGCTTGTTGATGACCTCGACCATGTGCACCGGGATACGGATGGTGCGGGCCTGGTCGGCCATGGCTCGGGTGATCGCCTGACGGATCCACCAGGTGGCGTACGTGGAGAACTTGTAGCCCTTGGTGTAGTCGAACTTCTCGACGGCACGGATGAGGCCGAGGTTGCCCTCCTGGATCAGGTCCAGGAAGAGCATGCCGCGGCCGGTGTAGCGCTTGGCGAGGGAGACGACCAGTCGGAGGTTGGCCTCCAGCAGGTGGTTCTTGGCGCGACGGCCGTCCTCGGCGATGATCTCCAGCTCGCGCTTGAGCTTCGGCGCCAGCTTGTCGGCGTTCGCGAGCTTGTCCTCGGCGAACAGACCGGCCTCGATGCGCTTGGCGAGCTCGACCTCCTGCTCGGCGTTGAGCAGCGGGACCTTGCCGATCTGCTTGAGGTAGTCCTTGACCGGGTCGGCCGTGGCACCGGCGACGGCGACCTGCTGGGCGGGGGCGTCGTCCTCGTCCTCGTCGGACAGGACGAAGCCCTTGGCCTCGCCCTCGGGCTCCTCCTCCTCGCCCTTGCCGGGCTGCACCTCTTCGAGGAGTTCGTCGGCGTCGAGGAGTTCCTCGCCGTCCTTCTTGGCGGTCGTCTTCTTGGCCGCCGTCTTCTTGGCGACGGTCTTCTTCGCCGCCGTCTTCTTCGCGGCGGTCTTCTTGGCGGGCGCGGCACCGGCCTCGTCGGCCGGGGTGTCCTCGCCCTGGGCCGCCGCAACCGCCGCGTCGGTCGACGCGGCCGGCTTGGCCGCGGTCTTCCTGGCGGTGACGGTCTTCGTGGCGGTGCGCTTTGCCGGGCTCTTCGCTGCGACGCTCTTGCGGGCGCGCTTCGGCGACTCCGCTGCACTGACCATCAGCGTCACACCCTCTTCCTCGAGGATCTGATTGAGGCTGCGCAGAACATTCTTCCACTGGGTTGGCGGAATCTGGTCAGCCTCGAAGGCCCGACGCACGTCATCGCCCGCGATCTGCCCCGCAGCCTTTCCCCGCTCGATGAGCGCCATCACAGACTTGGACTCGGCGATCTCCGGCGGGAGCGTACGCGATGTGCTGGCCGACACGAACAACCTCTCGGAACGATGGGAAACGGCTTCCGGCCCCGCCCGGGAACGGGCCGGAGCCGACGACCGCCGGCGAGGGATGGCCGACGACGCGGGCTGAACCTCGGAGGTGGACAGCGCCGTCCACGGCAGCTGTATTCCCTCCTCGGCTGTCACCTCTTAGGTCATCGCCGTGCTCCGCGGAGCGTTACGCCCGTTCCGCGTGGCCCGAGTCACATCCCGAGACAGGAGGAAACGACCTAATGCGGCAAATGCCCATCAATCGCGCCGGCAACCCCGGAGTTCCGGCGCCCGCCGGGACCGGCGCGGCCGAAGCCCGACGCGGGCGGGTGCCCCGGGGGTCCGGCAACACGCCTCCGTGCGGCGCCTGAGCGGAGTCGACGTGGTCACGTTCCGCAGTTCAGTGCTCACGCGGAGCAGGGACGACCCGCTCCACGTCGGGCTGGACGGTGAGGAGCTGACGCATGGCGCCTTCCGCAGCCTGTCCGTCGCCGGCGGCCAGGGCCTCCACGATCCGGGCGTGGTGGGTCAGGCACGCCTCTCCGGGGCGGTCGCAGCTGATCGCGGGGGCGCCGGAGACCTGGAGGGCCGCGGAGACGATGCCGGAGAGGTGCTCCAGCATGCGGTTGCCGGCGAGCTGGATGACGAGGGAGTGGAACTCGGCGTCGGCGCGGGAGAACGTGAGGGCGTCGCCCTGCCCGAGGGCGTGACCCATGATCTCGACCATGTCGGCGAGGCGGCGCTGGACGTCCTCACGTCCGTGCCCGGCGGCCAGCCGGGCGGCCAGGGGCTCGATGGTCCAGCGCAGCTCGGCGAGCTCGCGGCGCTGGTCGTCGCGCTGGGGGCCGAAGGCCCGCCACTCGATGATGTCGGGGTCCAGGAGGTTCCAGTCCCCGACCGGGCGGACCCGGGTGCCGACGTTCGGGCGTGCACTGACGAGGCCCTTGGCCTCCAGGACGCGCAGCGACTCGCGGACGACGGTGCGGGACACCTCGAAGCGCTGGCCGATCTCTTCCGGAACCAGCGGGCGGTCGGCTCCGAGATCCCCGGAGACGATCATCTGGCCGAGCTGCTGGACGAGTTGGCCGTGGAGCCCGCGGCCGCGGCTGGCACCGCCGCGGCGGCCCATCCGGCCCAACTCCGTTTCTGCGGCGTCCCACGCCGGGGCGGGGGCGCGCTCCGGGGCGGACGCCTCCGCGTAGGGGTAGCGGTCCAGTCCGCCCGGGCCGGCGAGGGGGGCCTCGGCGGAGCGGGCGGCGGTCATCATGGTGTGCGCAAGGGTACTCACGCCTCCTTTGTCGGCGCGGGTTCCTGGCCCCTTGAGGTCTTTGGTGAAAAGCACACGAAAGGGTGATCGGTGCCCGTTGCCTAATTGACGCCTTATCGGAAGGAAGCGGGCAATTTCTATGGCGTCACGACCGATCGGGCCGGATCGGTCGACGCCTGGACGCAGGCGATCAACCTCCAGCCCGGCGCCGTAGCCGGGGGAACAGAAACGCGCAGACGAGCGCCGCCAACGACAAGGCCAGAGCGGCGGCGACGGGTTGGGCGAGGACCCGCACCGCGCCCTCCAGCCAGTGGTCGGTCTCCTGTGGCCGGCGGGCCCAGGTGAACTCCCTCAACCGCGCCGGCAGCCCGGTGGCCGCACGGGCGGGAGCACCGGTGAGGACCCGCTCCACGAGCGGGGCGACGAGGACGGGAACGGACAGGACCGCCGCGACGCCCGCCGCCGTCACACGGAACACCCCGGCGGCCAGCAGCCCGGCCCAGCCGCATCCGACGAGCAGTCCCGCCCATGCCGTGCACAGGCCGGGCCAGTTCGCCGGCACTGGGATCAGTGGGCCGCCGTACACCAGCCGCAGGGCTTCCAGGTCGACGACGATCACCGCCACCCCCAGCAGCAGGGCGAGGACGGCCGTGACGAGGAGTTTGGCGGCCAGCAGCCCGAGACGGCGGGGCGCCGCCCCGAGGGCGTGCTGCAGGACCGGGTAGCGGAACTCGTGCCCGTAGGAGAGGGCGCCCAGGAGTCCGGCGGCGAGCGCGGCAGGCGGCAGGGGCAGCAGGTCCGGCCAGGCCGCCAGGACGACGTGGTGAAGGGCACCGCCCCTTCGCGCCGACAGCACGGCCACCGCCGCCGAGACGAGGAGCGCGGCGACGACGGTCAGCGGGGTCGAGGGCACGCCGGTCATCCGCCGCACCTCGTACCGCAACGGCCACAACGGCCCGCGGCGCGGCCCCGCGCCGCACCGAGCGACCGCGCGCAGTCCGCCCCGCGGGGTGGGGTGGCGCGGGGCGGTGCGGCCGGACGGCGGGCAGGGGCGGTCCGGGGGCGAGGGACGGGAATGCGCGGGCCCAGGGGGTGCGGGCCGGGGACACGCGGACTGCGCACCTGCGGGCGCTGAGGGTGCCGGGCGGGCGGATGAGCGGTGGTCGGAGGGCTCGGGGACGGGGGCGTGGACTTCGGGGGCGGGTACGGCGGGG
>NZ_MKXB01000137.1:76144-132242 GCF_001865245.1 Streptomyces sp. CC53
GCGGGCGGGTGGGCGCCCTCCAGGCTGTCGGGAGCGCCTGGGAGGCCGGGGCGTGCGGAGGAGCCGGGGAGGTTCGGGGAGTCGACGACGCCTGGAGAACCGGCGGCGCCCGGGCGGGTGTAGGCAGTCGCCGCGGCAGAGGAGGAGACGGGGGCAGAAGACGAGACCGGGACGGAGGAGGAGACGGGGGCGGGAGCGGCAGAGGCAGCTCCCGAAGCGATGGGAGTGGCAGAGGCAGTGGAGGCGGCAGGTGGTGAGGAAGCAACAGGGACATCGGGGGCGGTGGGGGCAGACGCGGCGGTCGGGGCGGTGCAGCGGTCCGTCCCAGGAAGGTCCACGGCGTCGGGCAGGGTCTCGCCGTGACCGTGACCGGCGCGCAGGCCGCTCCCGTCATCGCGCTGCTCCGCTTCGCGGGAACCGGCCCGGCGACGGCTCCCACCGCTCTCCGCCGGAGCGCCGGAACCCGCCTCTGCCTCGCCCCCGCCACCGGTGGTCGCGGTGTCCACGTGTGCGGTCTGCCAGGTGCGCGGCGGCGCCGCGGCCGCCGGTTGCCCGGTCACGGCCTCGGATCCGCACAGGGACCCGGCCGCCCGGGCGCCGGTGGAGCGCCCGCCGGGCAGCCATTGCCCGGCCGGGGTGCTCGGCGTGACAGCCGCTTCAGCGTCGGCCCGAGCCGAGGAGGCCGTGGCGGCACGGTGGAGGAGCGTGCCGAGACCGCGGGTGGTCAAGGCGGGCGCCTGATCCGCCGAGGGCCGCCGCGGAGCGGGGGTGAGTCTGCCGTGACGGTCCCCGGTGGCGGGCACGGCGTTCCCGGAGTCCCTGCCTCCGCCAACGGCGGCTTCGCCGGGCGGCTCCTCCGGGGCCGCGGGGCCGGGGCCGGTCTCGTCGGCGAGGCGGTGCAGGAGGATCCCGTGCCGGAAGGCCACCTCTCCCACGTCGGCGCAAGTACCCCCGTACACGTGGAGCCGGTTGCCCGACTCGGTCACGACCTCCAGGGCACGGCGGGCGGTGCGGGCCTCCCGGCCGAGCAGCGCGGCGAGTCGGGCGGCGTGCGGGGTGTGGACGGCGACACGCGGGCGCAACCGTGTGGCGGCGAAGGACTGCACGTCCTGGTCCGCGACCAGCCGCCCGGCGGCGACGGCGACGACCCGGTCGGCGACGCGCGCGGCCTGCCGGGGATCGGAGGTGGTGAACAGAACGGTGCCCCCGTGGGCGGCGTGAGCCCGCAGCACTCCGCTCAGCCACCCGGCCTCGCGGGGGGAGAGGCCGGCGGCGGGTTCGTCGAGGACGAGGGTGTGCGGGTCCCCCAACAGGGCGGCGGCGATGCCGAGTCGGCGTTCCATGCCGAGGGAGAGGGTGCCGAGCCGCTGGTCGCGGAGTTCGGCGAGGCCGACCACGTCGAGGAGTTCGTCCGCGCGTTCGACGGGCACCCCGGTGGCCGCACAGAGCATCCGGAGCTGTCCGCGGACCGTACGGGCCGGGTGACCGGGCACGTCACCGAGGAGGACGCCGACCTCGCGGAGCGGGTGGGCGACCCGGTCCAGCGGACGGCCGCGGAAGTAGGTGACGCCCCGGCCCTGTTCGAGGCCGAGCATGAGCCTCAGGGCCGTGGTCTTGCCCGCGCCGGCCGCGCCGAAGAGGGCGGTGACGCGGCCCGGCCGCGCCTCGAAGGTGAGGTCGTGCACAGTGGGCGGCCGGTTGCGGCGGGGAGTGCTGGTCAGTCCGATGGCCTGGAGCATCGCTTCTCTCGCGGGAGGTGAGACCGCTCGGCGGCAGGGCGGGTACCGCAGCACGATAACGCCACATTTCGGACTTTCAGCGCAGCGTCTCGGAAGGTCGGCGAAGGCCGGTGCACCGCCGGCACCCGATGGAAGGCATCAGCGGCGGCCCGCGACGACCGCTGTCACACTTCCGGTCGCAGCATCGGAGGGTTGAGCAGGGTCGCACCACCGGCGCGGAACAACTGCGCGGGGCGCCCGCCCTGCCGCGTCGTGGTCCCGCCCGCGGGCACGAGGAAGCCGGGCGTGCCGGTGACCTTGCGGTGGAAGTTCCGCGGGTCGAGGGCGACGCCCCAGACCGCTTCGTACACCCGCCGCAGCTCTCCGACGGTGAACTCCGCGGGGCAGAACGCGGTGGCCAGCGAGGAGTACTCGATCTTGGACCGCGCCCGCTCCACACCGTCGGCCAGGATGCGCGCGTGGTCGAAGGCGAGCGGGCCCGCCTGTTCGCCGCTCCTGTCGGGACCGCTGTCGGCGCTGAGCAACTCCTCCACGGCGGCCCAGCGCACGCTGTTGGCGTCGCCGCCGGGTCGGGGTGCCGGCAGGTCGGGGGCGAGGGCGAGGTGGGCAACGCTGACCACGCGCATGCGGGGGTCGCGCAGGGGGTCGCCGTAGGTGGCGAGCTGCTCCAGGTGGGCACCGGCCCCGGGGGCGGCTTCGGGGTCCCCCGGCTCGTGCACGCACAGCCCGGTCTCTTCCGCCAGCTCGCGGGCGGCGGCCGCGTCCAGGTCCTCATCGGGCCGTACGAATCCCCCGGGCAGTGCCCAGCGGCCCTGGAACGGCGGCTCGCCCCGCCGCACGACCAGCGCGCACAGGGCGTCACGGCGAACCGTGAGCACGACCAGGTCGACGGTCACGGCGAAGGGCGGGAAGGCCGAGGGGTCGTAGGGGGGCATGACGCGATCATAGTCGTCTTCCTGACGATAAACACGCCCTCGGCGATCTTCCCGCGATGCTGCGCGCACTGTGGTCACACCCCCAACTGGAGTCCGGGGGCCGCTTCCTCCACCATGCCGAGACCCAACCTGCTGACGCGCACGGCGAACGGTTCCCCCGCGACGCGCAGCCCGGCAAGCCTGATCGCCCCCAGCGGAGCGCAGCGTACCGGCTGGAGGGCCACCGTCCGGGCGGGAGCGTCGGGCCGGATGCCCGCCAGCGCCACCAGAACGTGCACGGCGGCGGCCGCAGAGACGGCGGCCGGGCGGCAGGCTGCCGGGTGCGGCACGGGCGCGCCCCCTGCCGTTCGCTGCTCCCCCGCATACATCTCCGGTAGCCGGTACGCAAAGGCCTCGGCGGCATCGAGCAGGCCGCGCAGCAGTCCGGCCGCCTCCCTCTCGTAGCCCGCGGCCGCGAGCCCGGCGACGGCGACGGCCGTCTCATGGACCCGCACGGCCCCCGCGCGGTGGCCGAACGGGTTGTACGCGGCTTCCTTGGCGGCCAGCCCGCGCAGCCCCCAGCCGCTGTCGCAGGAGGGGCTCCCCAGCAGCCTCGCGAGCTGTTCCGTCTGAACCTTGTCCAGCAGGCCCTCGGCGATCCGCCCCACACCGAGCATCCCGGTGTCCAGCAGATGGGCGGCTCCACCTCCGAGCACCGGGACCGGCCGTCCCTCCACGGTGAGCGCCGCCGCCGGCCGCCCACCCGCCGGGTCCTCGCACCAGAAGTCCGCCCCGAACCGGAGACGCAGCGCCCGTGCCCAGTCCCGCCATTCCTCGGCCCCGGGCCGGTTGCATGCCTCCAGCAGGTCGGCGCCGAGCAGCGCCGCGCGGTGAGCATGAGCCTGGGTCTCGGCGCGGCTGACTCCCGCGCCGGGCCCCGGCTCGGCGACGAGCCCGCTCTCTCCGGCCGCGCCCCGCAGCCATCGCATGCACCGCTCCGCGGTCGGCAGCAGTTCGGCCAGTTCCTGCTCGGGGAGCCCCCACAGCCGGGCCTCGGCGAGCACGGCGGGGAAGGCCAGGGTCGCCTCGATCCCCGTGCAGACCGGTGGGAGGTACGGCCCGGCGTCCCGCAGTGGGCCGGCCACACGCCCCTCCGACGCACCCGCGCCGGTCCGCACGGCCCTGGCGACGCTGCGCAGCGTGCCCGCCGCGAGCTGCGTACCCAGGGGGAGCAGCATGCGCGCGGCCCACAGCGCCTCGGCGGGGGCCGCGCCGCAGCGCCACGGCACGCCGGCGGCGAGGTGGATGTCCGCCGGGTGCGCCGGGTCCCGCACCAGGAGGGCCCGCACGTCATCGAGGCTGGTGCGGAGCAGCGGCTCCACCCGCGGGTCGTCGCCCTCGGCGAGGCCCTCCGGAAGGCACTGCCCTCCGCTGCGTGCGACCGGCCGGGCCGCGCGGCCCGCGTGGACACCGACCTCGATGGTGCGGCGTGCCCCGGGGCCGAGGACCAGCTCCCAGCGCAGCACGCCAGCCGAGGCCAGGGCGTCCTTCGGCGGCGGGTCGGCAGTGACGACGGCCTGCGCGCCGTCCGGTGCCGACCAGCGCAGCCCTGTGCCGTGGACGGAGGCGCGCAGTTCCGGTCCCGCCCGGCCGGCGGCCACGGCACCGAGCGCGGCCAGGTCCGTGCCGAGGGCCAGTTCGACGGGAAGGCGCAGGGGGCGCCCCGTGGCGTTGCCGAACGTGATCCGCTCGGTGCCGTCGGCGTCCCGGGTCCGTTCGACCGTGGCTCCGGGGTCGGGCCCGAGGTCGGCGGGTGTGCGGACCGCGCCGAGGAAACGTGCCCGGTCGGAGGCGGCCATGCGCCCCTGGAGGACGAGTGGTTCCTGGTCGAAGACCCGGAGTCGACTGCGGGAGAGCAGTCGGCGACCCGACTGGTAGACGCCTTCGAGTCCGCGGCCGACAAGCTGACCGTCCTCGGCGGAGAGCGCCATGCACGGCAGGGCGACGCAGACGAGCGCACCGTGCACGGAGAGGGGTTCCGCCACCCGGGCGGCAGGGAACGGCACCGCTCGCCCTGCGGCGGGCTGCCTTTCGCCCGGTGGGCGGGCCGGGGCCGCGTCGGGGCCTGTGGATGCGCCCGGTGGCACGGCCGGGCCGCCGGACGGCCGGCCCGGGGGCGCGCCGGCGGGACGGGGGGAGGGTGCGCGGGCAGTGCGGTCCATGGGTCGTCTGCTGAGCCTTCTGTGCGCTCCGGACAGCCGCTGGAGGTACGGCGGCACGGGTCGGTCGACTCCGCCACAGACGTGAACGCCGCACGGCGCACCCTGGTCACGCCCGCGCCCCCCGCCCCGGTGCTGTGTCGCCCCGGCCACCGGCACGGCTTCCGTTCCCCGCCCGGGTCCGTGGACTGCTCCCTGCACCGCCCGGAGCGGCGTGGGAGGGACGGCTCCGCACCTCACCTCCCGTCCCGGCTCCGGCTCCGGCTCCGGCTCCGGCTCCGGCTCCGGCTCCGGCTGAGTGTGGGGTCCCGGGCGTCTGCGGCGCGTCCACGGACGGCACGGCGGAGGCGGGCGGGCTCGTCGCGGTGCGCCCGGAGCCGTCGGCGGGGCGCGCCTGCGCCGGGCCGAAGGCACGGGTGGCGGTCGGCGAGGCCACGGCGTGGGGTCGGGGCGTGCGTCGCGGCTCGCCCCGGGGCGGGCGGGGCCCCGACCGGCCACTGCCGGAGGGCGAGGGAGTGCCGGAGCCTGCGGCCGAGGCGGCCCGCGCCGTACGGCCCACCCGGGACGTGCGGGCGCGCATCCGGCGCCGCGCGCCCGCACCGGGCAGGCGCCCGCTCGGCCGCGAGGCACCGGTCAGGGCGCCGGTCGCCTCCCTCGCGGCGCGCTCACCCCGCAGGCACTGCCGCAGCGACTCCGGATCCACCTGCTCGTTGCACGCCTGGTGGAGGAGCCTGGCGAAGACGTACTCCGGGTCGGCTTCCAGGGCGAGCCCGAGGGCCACACGGGCGCTGGGCTCGTCATGCGTGGACCAGGCCACCCAGCCGGCCAGGCACAGCGGCGCGGCGGCGTGCTCTCCGTAGGCGCCGACGCAGCGCCGAGCCAGCGCCCGCCACAGCCGCAGCGCGGGGGCGGCGTCCGCACCCTCCATCCATTCGGCAGCCCGGTCCCTGGTCAGGCGGTCCTGAAGTCCGACGATCAGCTCTGCCGCCTCCTCGTGTGTGAGGAGCCGGTCGTCCGCGGCGTCGGCCTCCGCCGGGACCGGGGGCTGGGGCCGGTCGGCGAGGCGCCGGATGAGCCGCCCGGCCCTCCGGATCGTCTCCTCGCGCACCCGCTCGCAGCCCTCGGTGCCCACCATCCGGTGCAGGAGTGCCGCGCTCGCCTCATCGAGCGCACTGAGCTGCTCGGCCACGGCTCCGGTGGTCCAGGGCCGCAGCCGCGCCTGCATGTCGCGCAGCGAACCCCGGAGATGGATCCCGGAGTACGCGGCTGCCGCCGCCATCACCGACGTGCCGGGCTCGGCCAGTGCCCGTCCGCCCGGCGGGCAGCAGTCACTGTCGGGGCAGCAGTAGGACCAGAAGCGGCCGGCGGAGATGCACAGTGCCTCGTACACCGGCACGTCGAGGGCGCCGCAGGCGGTGCGCAGCTTCTGGGCGAGGGGCCGCAGCCGCTCCATGACGCCCCGGCCCGTCTCCCCTTCGCCGGGATCCTGGCAGAGGAAGACCACGATGCCGTCGGGCCTCGCGCCCTTCCGCTCGCTTCCGCCCACCAGGCACTCGGCGAGCTGCTCGGCGACGGGCTCCCATTCGCGCGGGGAGCGGGGGATGCCCAGCCGCAGCCGCCCGCCGAACCTGCCGCGCTCGCCGTGCAGGGCCAGCAGCACCACGCTGTCCGTGGGGTGGAAGCCGAACATGTACGGCAGGGCGTCGGCCAGTTCGGCCGGACCGCGCAGGGTGAGCTGCGGCCCCTGTCCGAACAGGACGCGGTCGGGCCGTGCCGGCCCCTGCCCGACTCCGTTCTGAGTGCTCGCGCCGTCCTGTGGGCTCGCGACGTCCGCCGTGCCGCGGCCGTCACCCGTTCCGGCCGGACCGTCCGTCGCCCCCGCAGCGCCGCCCGCCTGCCTCTCCGGCGTGCGCGCCCCGTGCCGGCCCGCTCCTCCCCGCATACGTGTCTCTCCCGCCGTGCCGTGGTCGTCAGCCGTCCCGTCCCCGTCCGGCCGGGCGGTGTCGTCGGGACCCGTGATGTCGTCGTGTCGTTCGTTCATGGCATGACGGTCCCGCGTCCCCGGCCCCCCGTCGAGCCCTGTGGAAAACCCCCGGCCTGCGGCGTCTGCGCTGTCCACAGGGCTTGACGGCGGCCGGAAGCGGGGGCGGCCCTGCGCCGTTCGACCGGCCTGTTCGCCCGGTGTCAGTCCTGTGCTGTTCCATGTGAGGCATGGACCACACGCAGCAGGGAGATCTCCGCGCGACCGCCGACGCCGTGCTCGCCCGCCTGGTCGGCGACGCCACCGGCACGGCCAGGCTGCGCGAGGACCAGTGGCGGGCGATCGAGGCACTCGTCGCGCACGGCAGACGCGCCCTGGTCGTGCAGCGCACGGGCTGGGGCAAGTCGGCGGTGTACTTCGTGGCCACCGCGCTGCTGCGGGCGTCGGGTTCGGGCCCGACCGTGATCGTTTCGCCGCTGCTCGCGCTCATGCGCAACCAGGTGGAGTCCGCGGTCAGGGCCGGCATCCACGCACGGACCATCAACTCGTCGAACCCGGAGGAGTGGGACGCGATCCAGGAGGAGATCGCCGAGGGCCGGGTCGACGTCCTGCTGGTGTCCCCGGAGCGGCTCAACTCGCTGGGCTTCCGTGAGGAGGTGCTGCCCCGGCTCGCCGCCGCGGCCGGGCTGCTCGTCGTGGACGAGGCGCACTGCATCTCCGACTGGGGCCACGACTTCCGGCCCGACTACCGCCGGCTGCGCAGCATGCTGGCGGAGCTTCCCCCCGGCGTGCCGGTCCTGGCGACCACGGCGACCGCCAACGCACGCGTGACGGCGGACGTCGCCGAGCAACTCGGCACGGGGGCGGGCACCGACGCGCTGGTGCTGCGCGGGCCCCTCGACCGGGAGAGCCTCAGCCTGGGCGTGATCCGGTTGCCCGACGCGGCGCACCGCCTGGCCTGGCTCGCCGACCACCTCGGTGAGCTGCCGGGTTCCGGGATCGTCTACACCCTCACGGTCGCAGCGGCCGAGGAGGTCGCCGCGTACCTCCGCCAGTGCGGGCACACGGTGGCTTCGTACACGGGCCGTACGGAGGACGCCGACCGGCGCAGGGCCGAGGAGGATCTGCTGGCCAACCGGGTCAAGGCGCTCGTCGCCACGTCGGCGCTCGGCATGGGGTTCGACAAGCCTGACCTCGGGTTCGTCGTGCACCTGGGCTCGCCCTCCTCCCCCATCGCCTACTACCAGCAGGTGGGCCGGGCCGGGCGAGGAGTGGAGCACGCCGAGGTGCTGCTGCTTCCGGGCCCGGAGGACGAGGCGATCTGGCAGTACTTCGCGTCCGTCGCGTTCCCTCCCGAGGAGCAGGTGCGGCGGACCCTGGACGTGCTGGCGGGCGCGGGCAGGCCCCTGTCGCTGCCGGCCCTGGAGCCGCTGGTCGAACTGCGGCGCACCCGGCTGGAGACCATGCTCAAGGTCCTCGACGTGGACGGCGCGGTGAGCAGGGTCAAGGGCGGCTGGACCAGCACGGGGCGCCCGTGGTCGTACGACGCGGAGCGGTACGAGCGGGTGGCGCGGCAGCGGGCCGCGGAACAGCAGGCGATGCGGGACTACGTCGCGGCGTCGGGGTGCCGGATGGAGTTCCTGCGGCGGCAGCTGGACGACGAGGAGGCGGCCCCGTGCGGACGCTGCGACAACTGTGCGGGGCCCCGTTTCGACCCGAAGGTGTCGGCGGCCGCCCTGGACCTGGCGCGTGGCGAGCTGCGCAGGCCGGGTGTGGAGCTGGAGCCGCGGCGGATGTGGCCGACCGGTCTCGCGGCGGTCGGGGTGGACCTCAAGGGCCGCATTCCCGCTGGGGAGCAGGCGTTCGCGGGCCGGGCGCTCGGCCGGCTCTCGGACATCGGCTGGGGCAACCGGCTGCGGCCGCTGCTGGCGGAGCAGGCGACGGACGGGCCGGTGCCGGAGGACGTGCTGGACGCGGTGGTGCAGGTGCTGGCCGACTGGGCCAAGGGGCCGGGCGGGTGGGCGTCGGGCGGACCGGACGCGCCGCCCCGGCCCGCCGGGGTGGTGACCGTCCCATCGCGCGGCCGACCCGAGTTGGTGGCGTCGCTCGGCGCGCGGATCGCCGCCGTGGGCCGGATGCCGCTGCTGGGCTCCCTCGCCTACGTACCGGAGGAGGCCGGTGCGCGGATCTCGCGGACGAACAGCGCGCAGCGGCTGTGCGGTCTGCACCGGGCCCTGACCGTGCCGCCCGTGCTCGCCGAGCGCCTGGCGTCCGCCGACGGTCCGGTGCTGCTGGTCGACGACTTCGCGGACAGCGGCTGGACGCTGGCGGTCGGGGCGCGGCTGCTGCGCCGTCAGGGCGCACCCGGTGTGTTTCCCCTGGTCCTCGCGGTCGCAGGCTGAGACCGGCGGTAACGGAATTCACCACGTCGGAATTGGGCCCCATACCATCCCATTCCCGTCAGGGGCCCCAATTGCTCGTTGCCGCCCACCCATGCCGCCCGCAAGAATCGGATTGAGCCCCTACACGGCCATTCGCGGTCCGACAGGGCCGTGTGGCGGCACGCCCCCACCCGTCCCTGCCCGCTCTGTGGGCGCGTATGCGAAGGGAGGACCGTGACCTTCGGATTCGCTCCGTCCGCAGCCGCTTCGTTGACCACGCCGACCGCCTCCGCCAACCGGCTCGCGCGCATTCTTGAACCGGACGAGTGGGCGGCCGCCGAAATTCCCCTGCTGCGCAATCCCCGTGAGGTGGTCACCGGATTGCACGCGCGGCATCGACCGACACCGGGAACCGTCGTCGTCGCCGTGCTCGACCACGGGGAACGGCTCGCGGCCAGCGCCTCGTTCCGGCCCCGGCCGACCGCGGCCGACGGATGGGAGTTCCGCAACGCCCTGCTCGCCCACCTGCGCCGTGTCGTCCCGCACGACCTGCGGCGGCGCGTCCCCGTCCGTACCGCCGTGCTGCTCTCCTGCCGGGAGGGCGACGAGCGGTGGACGGCCGAGGACGGCGCGTGGTTGTGGGGTCTGCGGGACGCCTGCACCCTGCACGGCCTGCGCTGCGGTGCGTACATCACGCTGACGCAGGGCGGCTGGCAGGTGCTGGGTGACGGGCGCGGCGGGCGGCACCCCCACTCCGCATCCCCCGCGGGCGACCTGGCGGATGCCCTTGCCGGCGGGGACCAGGAGGCGCCGCGGCGCGCGAGCGGCGCCGCCGGGCCCCTGCGGCGCACGGCTGCGCGCTGAGGCGCAGCACGGGTCGGCGGAGTCACGACGGCGCACGCCGGGCGCTGCCCCACGGTGTCCCGCGCCTGCCGCCCCGGTGCAGCCGCCGCCGAGCCTCGGGCTCGGCGTGCGGCAACCGGCATGAGGCGCCCGGCAACCGGCCTGCCGCCCCCGCCCCCGCTCCCGTGGGGTGCCGAACCGCGGGCGGGCCGACCGTCGCTCCTACGGAGCGGCTCAGCCGCTCCTAGGCCGCGAACCGCTGCACACACGCCGCACGGCCGCGCCGCCGCCGTGCGCGCTGCGGCGCACGCGCCCCGTACCACCCTGGGCAGGGGCTCGGCGCGGCCTGCGGACCACGCGGCACGGTGCGCCGCTCGCCGTCCGCTGCGGCGTGCAGGCGAGGCGCCGTCAGACGCCCGCGCCCAGCACGGCGTTGACCCGCTGGGGGTCACCGCACACGATCAGCAGCGTGCCGGCGCGGTTCAGGGCCGCCGGCAGGGCGCGGACCGTGGCGGCCTCGTCGCCGCCATTGACGGCGACGACCACCACGGGCCGGTCCGAGGCGCGCTCGACGGCGGACGCATCCGCGAAGAACACGTCCTCGCGGGCGTCGTGCTGAGCCCAGTACGAGGCTTCGCCGAAGGACAGCTCGTGCGCCGCCCACGGGTGCTGCTCCCCCGTCGTGAGCACCAGGATGTCGCCGGGTGCACGGCCGCTCTCCAGCAGGAGGTCGACCGCCTCCTCCGCGGCGTCCACGGCACCGTCCGCCGGGGCGGGAATCAACTGGATCTGGGGTCGGGCCTTTTGGCTACCGGAACGATTCTCCGCCGCCGGCTTCGGCCTGGCAGGACCGGGAGCCGGGCTGCCGGGCCGGGGTGTGGCCGCGGAACGCGGTCCGGGTACGGGACGGGGTCCGGGTACGGGACGTGGGGTCGGCGCGGGCCGGCCGGCGGCCGGCGTGGCGCGGGGACCCTGGGCACTCTCGTGAATCTGAGGCTCCTCGGGGATGAGAGGCATAAATGCATATGTATCAAACGCCGTTGCGGAAAGCATCGGCGGGTCACGTGCCCGGTCGCGGCCCGTGGGCCCGGACCGGGCGGAGAGTCAGCGGTCAGAAGTCGAAACCGAGCTGGCCCCCGCTCTCCAGGGCTGTCGCGTCGGCGGGGACACGGACCTTCTTCAGGTGCCGCCACTGCGGCAGCGCGTCCAGGTAGGCCCAGGACAGCCGGTGGTGCGGGGTGGGACCCCGCTCCGCCAGCGCGGCCTTGTGCGTGGGCGACGGATAGCCGGCGTTGGCACCGAATCCGAAGGGCGCGTATGCGGAGGACTCCTCCCCCAGCGCCGCCATGTAGGCGTCGCGCCGCACCTTCGCGAGCACGGAGGCCGCGGCCACCGCGACGCAGGACTGGTCGCCCTTGATCACCGTGCGGACCCGCCAGGGGTCGCCGAGGTAATCGTGCTTGCCGTCGAGGATCACCGCGTCCGGCCGCACCGGCAGTGCGTCCAGCGCGCGGACCGCCGCGAGCCGCAGCGCCGCCGTCATCCCGAGTGCGTCGATCTCCTCGGGGGACGCGGAGCCCAGGGAGTGGGCGGTGACCCACTGTGCGAGTTCCGCGGCCAGTTCGCCGCGCCGCTTGGGCGTCAGGAGCTTGGAGTCGGTGAGTCCGGTCGGCGGTCGGCGCAGTCCGGTGACGGCCGCGCACACCGTGACGGGCCCCGCCCACGCCCCGCGTCCGACTTCGTCGACTCCGGCGATGACTTTGGCGCCGGTGGTCGCCCGGATCGAGCGCTCGACGGTGTGGGTGGGAGGTTCGTACGGCATGGCGCCTGACAGGTTACGCCGCCCGTCCCGGCCCGCAACACCCGGATGCCGTTTCTGCGCGGTACCGGTGCCGTGCGGCCGTCGGCAGCCGTACGGGACAGCGGGGCGACGGCGGCGGGGCGGCACTCACCGCCGCGGCACGCCACCATCGTAGGCCCCGCGTGCGGCGCGCGGACACGGGCCGCCGGACGTCAGTACGCGGGCCCTGCCGGGAGCCAGCCCGGCAGGGCCTCGGTCCGCTCCCGCCAGTCCGCCGGCGGCGCCCCGGCCGGTGCCGCCGCGACGACGCCGCCCACGATGGCGCAGGTGGTGTCCACGTCCCCGCCCACCTGCGCGGTGGTCCAGAACGCCTGCTCGTAGTCGTCCAGGGCCCGGGCCGCCGACCACAGGGCGAACGGCACGGTGTCGTGCGCGCTGGTGCGCCGTCCGCAGCCGAGGACGGCGGCGACGGTCTGCGGGTCGCCGTAGTCCAGCATGTCCCGTGCACGCCGCAGCCCGGCGCCGACGGCGCTGCGCGGTACGAGGGCGATGACGGCGTCCAGGAAGTCCGTGGCCTTCGGCGGGCCTGCCGGGGCGGCGGCCAGTGCTGCCGCGGCCGCCACCGCCATGCAGCCCACGACGGCCTCGCGGTGCTGGTGCGTGGTGTACGAGGAGATCTCGGCCTGGTGGGTGGCCTGCTCGGGATCATCCGCGTACCAGGCGCCGAGCGGCGCGATACGCATGGCGGCGCCGTTGCCCCAGGAGCCCTGTCCCTGGAACAGGGCGGCGGCGAGCTCCCGCCAGTCGCCGCCCTCCCGGATCAGCCGCAGCATCCGGTTGACCGCGGGACCGTAGCCGCGGTCGAAGTCGTGGTGCTCGGCGAAGGAGCGGGCGAGGGAGTCCTGGTCGATGCGGCCGTGGGCGGCGAGGACGGAGACGACGGAACAGGCCATTTCCGTGTCATCGGTCCACTGCCAGGTGCCGGGGGGCAGCTCGCGGCGCTTCAGCAGGGGGTAGTGGGCGGGCACGAAGAACTGGGAGCCCAGGGCGTCTCCCACGGCCAGCCCCCGCAGGCTGGCCAGGGCGCGCTGGAAGCGCTGGGCGGAAGCGGAGTCAGCGGTCATCGCACCGCCACTCTATCCGGTGGGAGGGCGCCGCCCGGGGTGACGCCGTGCACGCCGGCACCCGCGGCGAGGCCGCTGCGCCGCGCCACCTCTCCCGCTCCGCAGGGCCGTGGCGGAGGGAGCGGCGCCGTGTACGGATCCGACCCGCGGACCCGCCAGAGGGGCTGACCGGGTCACCGCACCCTGTCGCGTCCTCCCGGGTCGGCCCCCGTCCGCGGCCTCAGACGGTCCACGCCGCGTCGAGGTCCACGACATCCCCCGTCAGGGCCACCACGTCGACGGCGAGCTGGGCGCGCAGCGCGAGCCGTTCCACCCGCTCGGTGCGGTACTTGCCGTGCTCGGCGGCGGAGCGCCACATGGAGAGGACGACGAACTCGTTCCCGGGGGCCTCGCCGAAGAGCCCGCGCAGCATGCCGGGGGATCCCGCCATGGCGGGGTTCCATACCTTCTCCTGCATGAGGGCGTAGTGCTCGACCCGGTCCTCCCGGATCCGGCTGTGGGCGACGCGCACGACGTCGGCGTCGGTGAAGCGCGGCTCGAAGCCCGTCTTCACGTCGAAGCGGTGATCGAACAGCCGCACCTGTGCGTCCGTGTAGGTGCCGGTCTGCGCGGCGGCCAGCCGGTCGTGGGAGCGGGCCATGAAGGAGTCGTAGAAGGCCCGGCTCTCCCAGAAGGAGAACACGTGTGCCACACCGGGGCGCAGTCGGCTCCATCCGCCGCCCTGCCCGCGGAACCCCGGCTCCCCCGGCAACCCCGCCCATTTCCGCTGCCCCCTCTCGAACCCCCGGCGGTCCACGACGGTGCAGCGCATCCACTTGACCAGCACCGCGCCATCGTACGGCGCGTGGCCCGGCCGGGTCCCGGCCACGGCGGACCCCGCCCCGGCTGCGGGGGCGTTCTCCCGGCTCCCGGTGAATCCGGGCGCGCCCGCGTGAGCCGTGCCGCCAGAATGGGCGCCCATGAGCTCCCTGCACGTGAATCCCCTGTTCGCCCGGCTCGACACGGCGCAGCGGGTGCTCGTGGCGGGCGCCGGCGGGGGCTTCGACGTCTTCGCCGGGCTGCCGCTGGCACTGTCGCTGCACCACCAGGGCAAGCGGGTCCACCTGGCGAACCTGTCCTTCAGCGCACTGGCGGGGCTGCCGTCCGAGGCGTGGCTCGCGCCGGACGTGGCCGTCGTGACACCTGAGACGGGAGTGCACCACCGGTACTTTCCCGAGCGGGTCCTCGCGGAGTGGCTCGCGCTGCACGGGCTGCCGAGCACGGTGTACGCCTTCCCCCAGGTCGGCGTACAGCCGCTGCGCGCGGCGTACCGGGCACTGATCACCCACCACGCCGTCGACGCGGTCGTCCTGGTCGACGGCGGGACGGACATCCTGATGCGGGGCGACGAGTCGGGGCTCGGCACGCCCGAGGAGGACCTGGCGAGCGTGGCGGCGCTGGCCGGCCTGGCCCCTGGGGACGGAGCGGCGCCCGAGTGCTTCGTGGCCTCGATCGGCTTCGGCGTGGACGCGTACCACGGGGTGAGCCACGGACTCGTCCTGGAGAACATCGCGGCGCTGGAGCGGGACGGCGCCTACCTGGGGGCGTTCTCCGTCTCCCGCTCGACGCGGGAGGGCGCGCTGTTCCTCGACGCCGTGGCCTACGCCCAGAGCCGGACGGAGGACCGTCCCAGCATCGTGAACGGCTCCATAGCGGAGGCGGTGCGCGGCTCCTTCGGGGACGTGCGGTTCACGTCCCGTACCGCCGACAGCGAGCTCTTCGTCAACCCGTTGATGGGGCTGTACTTCACCTTCGAACTGGCGGGTCTGGCGCGCCGCTGCCTGTACCTGGAGCAGATCGAGGACACCCATCCGATGCGGCAGGTGAGCAGCCGTATCGCGGAGTTCCGCGAGGACGGTGTGACCCGGCAGCGGCCACCGCGCGGCATTCCGCACTGACGCTCCGTGACACCATGTGCAAGGAGACCGGTGCGGGCGGCAGTTGGCCGGGCCGCACGGACAGGCAGCAGAGAGGGGGAGCCGATGAGCAGCCTCAACAAGGGGATCGCCAAGGCCGAGGTGGACCTCAGGTGGGACCCGAGCACGGGCGGCGGGCCCGTGCACGACCTGGACATCATCGCCGCGGTGTACCGGGCGGAGGACCCGTACGGGGAGCCCGCCTACCTGGTGCACTTCGACAGCCGTTCGCCGGACGGCACGATCACGCTGACCCGGGACAGCCGCACCGGGCAGGGCTTCGGCGTCGACGAGTCGATGGTCCTGGAGCTGGACCGGCTGTCCGACGCGTACGCGCGCGTGGTGGTGGGTGTGGCCATCCAGCAGGGCGGCGGCCAGGTCGTCTTCGGGCAGGTGGCACACACACAACTGGTGCTGAAGGAAGGCTACGACGAGCTGATGGCGGTCGACTTCAGCGGTCTGCGGGACGCCACGGCGGCGACCGTCGTGGAGTTCACGCGGGAAGGGGGCGGCCCCTGGCGGATGCACCCGCTCGTGCGCGGCTTCGACGGCGATCCGCAGTCCTTCGCCCGCGACATGGGCGCCCGCCTGCCCTGAGCCCGTCTCCGTCCCCGTCCCGGAGCGTGCGCCCGGCAGGGGCCACGGGCACAGGATCACGGCCATGCGGCGCTGCGCCTCCTGGACGGGCGGGCGCGGTACCCGCCGGCACGCCCTTCCCCCCGAGCCCTGGGCAGGGGTGCGCGCGGGGCTGGACGACAGGGGCCTGCCGCGGGAGCGCCGGGCCCGAGCAGTCCCGGACGCAGGGAGCGGCAGGGGTCTCGGCGGCGTACGCGGCGGCCCGAGCCCTCCCGGCGCACGGGCGGAACGGCGAAGGGGACCGGCGCTCGGCCGGTCCCCTTCGTCAGCGGCGGTTCAGGAGCACGCCGGCCGCCACGGCCGACGCGTCACCACCCGTTCTCAGCTGCACCCGCTGGTGGAGCCGCAGCCCTCGCAGATGTAGCAGGAGCCGGCGCGCTGCATCTTCGTGCCGCAGGAGAAGCACAGCGGGGCGTCGGCCTGGATGCCGAGCTGCATCTCGACGAGTTCCGCGGACGTGTGCGCCTGCTGCGGCGCCGGGACCTCGGCCTTCGCCTCGGGGGCGGCCGGCTTCGGGGCCTCCGTGGCCCGCGGGGCGGACTGGGCGAGGCCCTCCACGTCGACGTCCTCGTCGACGGGCTCGTACGAGCCGGTCTCCAGGTGGCGCTGGCGCTCCTCGGCGGAGTGGATGCCGAGTGCGGAGCGGGTCTCGAACGGCAGGAAGTCCAGCGCGAGGCGGCGGAAGATGTAGTCGACGATCGACTGCGCCATCCGGACGTCCGGGTCGTCGGTCATACCGGCCGGCTCGAACCGCATGTTGGTGAACTTCGAGACGTACGTCTCCAGGGGGACGCCGTACTGGAGGCCGACGGAGACCGCGATGGAGAAGGCGTCCATCATGCCCGCGAGGGTGGAGCCCTGCTTGGACATCTTGAGGAAGACCTCGCCGAGGCCGTCGTCCGGGTAGGAGTTCGCGGTCATGTAGCCTTCGGCGCCGCCCACCGTGAAGGAGGTGGTGATGCCGGGACGGCCCTTGGGGAGCCGCTTGCGGACCGGGCGGTACTCGACGACCTTCTCGACCTTGGTGGGCACCACCGCCGCCTCGGGCTCGGCCTTCTTCTCCTCCTCCTTCTTCTTGGCGGAGAGGGGCTGGCCGACCTTGCAGTTGTCGCGGTAGATCGCCAGGGCCTTGATGCCCAGCTTCCACGCCTCGAAGTAGATCTCCTCGACCTCCTCGACGGTCGCCGACTCCGGCATGTTGACCGTCTTGGAGATGGCGCCGGAGATCCACGGCTGGATGGCCGCCATCATGCGGACGTGCCCCATCGGGGAGATGGCGCGCTCGCCCATGGCGCAGTCGAAGACCTCGTAGTGCTCCTGCTTGAGGCCGGGGGCGTCGATCACATTGCCGTGCTCGGCGATGTGGGCGACGATCGCCTCGATCTGCTCCTCCTGGTAACCCAGGCGGCGCAGGGCCTGCGGGACGGTGCCGTTGACGATCTGCATCGAGCCGCCGCCGACCAGCTTCTTGAACTTGACCAGCGCCAGGTCGGGCTCGACACCGGTGGTGTCGCAGGACATGGCGAGGCCGATGGTGCCGGTGGGGGCGAGCACGGACGCCTGGGAGTTGCGGAAGCCGTTCTTCTCGCCGAGGCGGATCACGTCCTGCCAGGCCTCGGTGGCGGCGGCCCAGACCGGGGTGTCGAGGTCGTCCATGCGGACCGCGGTGCCGTTGGCGTCGGCGTGCTGCTTCATGACGCGCTGGTGCGCCTCGGCGTTGCGGGCGTAGCCGTCGTACGGGCCGACGACGGCGGCCAGCTCGGCGGAGCGCCGGTAGGCGGTGCCGGTCATCAGGGAGGTGATGGCACCGGCGAGGGCGCGGCCGCCGTCGGAGTCGTACGCGTGGCCGGTCGCCATCAGCAGGGCGCCCAGGTTGGCGTAGCCGATGCCGAGCTGGCGGAAGGCGCGGGTGTTCTCGCCGATCTTCTGGGTCGGGAAGTCCGCGAAGCAGATCGAGATGTCCATCGCGGTGATGACGAGCTCGACGACCTTCTGGAAGCGCTCGGCGTCGAAGGACTGGTTGCCCTTGCCGTCGTCCTTCAGGAACTTCATCAGGTTCAGCGAGGCCAGGTTGCACGAGGTGTTGTCCAGGTGCATGTACTCGCTGCACGGGTTCGAGCCGTTGATGCGGCCGGACTCGGGGCAGGTGTGCCAGTGGTTGATGGTGTCGTCGTACTGGATGCCGGGGTCGGCGCAGGCCCAGGCGGCCTCGGCCATCTTGCGGAAGAGCGACTTGGCGTCGATCTCCTCGATGACCTCGCCGGTCATGCGGGCGCGCAGGCCGAACTGCCCGCCGGTCTCCACGGCCTTCATGAACTCGTCGTTCACGCGGACCGAGTTGTTGGCGTTCTGGTACTGGACGGACGTGATGTCGTCGCCGCCCAGGTCCATGTCGAAGCCCGCGTCGCGCAGGGCGCGGATCTTCTCCTCTTCCTTGACCTTGGTCTGGATGAAGTCCTCGACGTCCGGGTGGTCGACGTCCAGGATGACCATCTTGGCGGCGCGGCGGGTGGCGCCACCGGACTTGATCGTGCCCGCGGAGGCGTCGGCACCGCGCATGAAGGAGACCGGGCCCGAGGCGTTGCCGCCGGAGGACAGCAGCTCCTTGGAGGAGCGGATGCGGGAGAGGTTCAGGCCGGCGCCGGAGCCGCCCTTGAAGATCATGCCCTCTTCCTTGTACCAGTCGAGGATCGACTCCATTGAGTCGTCGACGGACAGGATGAAGCAGGCGGAGACCTGCTGGGGCTGCGGCGTGCCGACGTTGAACCACACCGGCGAGTTGAAGCTGAAGATCTGGTGCAGGAGGGCGTAGGCGAGCTCGTGCTCGAAGATCTCGGCGTCGGCGGGGGACGCGAAGTAGCCGTGGTCCTCGCCGGCCTTGCGGTACGTCTTGACGATGCGGTCGATGAGCTGCTTCAGGCCCGTCTCGCGCTGGGGGGTGCCGACGGCGCCCCGGAAGTACTTGCTGGTGACGATGTTGACCGCGTTCACCGACCAGAAGTCGGGGAACTCGACGCCGCGCTGCTCGAAGTTGACCGAGCCGTCGCGCCAGTTGGTCATGACGACGTCACGACGCTCCCAGACGACCTCGTCGTACGGGTGCACGCCGGGGGTCGTGTGGACGCGCTCGACACGCATGCCCTTGCTCGCCTTGGTCCCCTTGGAGCGTGAGCCTCGTGCCGAGCCGCTCGCCGTCTCTGTCATGCCGCCTCCCATATACGGGCAAAAACACCCTGATGTGCCCAGATCTTCCCAAGGCACGGTCTCTGTCTGTTGTCATGAACGCCTGATGGACGCCCATCACAGGTCTTGTGGCCGCCACGACGCGGCCCGTCATCGGCCGACCCCGCGCCGGGGCGGCCGGTCAGCCGGTCAGTCGGCGGCACCCGCGGGCACCGGGACCTCCTGGGCCCCGCCGGCGCCGCGCTCCGATGCGGGCCGCCGCTCGCGCAGCTCCGCGATGGCGGCCTCGAAGTCCTCAAGCGTGTCGAACGCCCGGTACACGGACGCGAAGCGCAGGTAGGCGACCAGGTCGAGCTCCTGCAGCGGGCCGAGTATGGCCAGCCCCACGTCGTGGGTGGTGAGCTCCGCGCTACCGGTGGCGCGCACGGCCTCCTCGACCCGCTGGCCGAGCTGCGCGAGGGCGTCCTCGGTCACCGGCCGCCCCTGGCACGCCTTGCGGACGCCGTTGATGACCTTGGTCCGGCTGAAGGGCTCGGTCACCCCGCTGCGCTTCACGACCATGAGCGAGCAGGTCTCCACCGTGGTGAACCGGCGGGAGCAGTCGGGGCACTGGCGGCGGCGTCTGATGGACGTTCCGTCGTCGGTGGTGCGACTGTCGACGACGCGGCTGTCGGGGTGCCTGCAGAAGGGGCAGTGCATGGATCCCAACCCTCCTTCACAAGCACGACTGAACAGCCCGGCAACCCCTCGCGGGCCTCCCGAAGCAGGCACCAGCATAGGCGATCGCCACGCCTCCGACCGACCGGGGCACCACAACTTGTGGGCGGCGAGCCTCATGCAACCACTACATGTGGTGTCTGGCCGCTCATTCACTGTGTAGCGCGTGTCGCGCTGAGCTACCGGCCCGCGGCGGGCCACGAGCCTACGGCACGGCGGCCCCGCGGCGGTTTTCCGCGCGAACGCCGAGCGGGGAAAGGGTGCGAGGAAGCGGCGGGCGAGCACCGCCGCGCGCCCCCCGGCGCCCGGAAAACACGACGGGGAGGCTACCGTAATGGCCGGAATTCGCTCGATGGGCGACGGCGGGCGGGAAGCCTCCGGACCACCGGCGAGCGGTACGCGACGGGGCCGGTGGAGAGGGTCGCGCATACACGCCTCCCCACGCACACGTAAGCGTTTCCGGCTTTTTTCACTCGAACGTGTGTTTGGCGCAACCTTTCGAAAGCAACTACCGTTGTGCCAGCCAGGGAGACCATTCGAGAGGGGCCGACGTGACCACCACAGCAGACAGTGCCACCATCACCGCCCAGGACCGCTCCCAGGGCCGATTCGACCCGGTACACGCCATGAACGTCAAAAAGGCGAACGAGGTGACCGCCACGCCCGAGCCGCCCAAGCCGGCCCGCGCCCTGCCCGGTCGGCCTCCCGGCATCCGCGCCGACAGTTCGGGGCTCACCGACCGCCAGCGCCGAGTCATCGAAGTGATCCGGGACTCCGTGCAGCGCAGGGGCTACCCACCGTCGATGCGCGAGATCGGCCAAGCCGTCGGCCTCTCCAGCACCTCCTCCGTGGCACACCAGCTGATGGCACTGGAGCGCAAGGGCTTCCTGCGCCGCGACCCGCACCGTCCGCGTGCGTACGAGGTCCGTGGATCCGACCAGCCCAGCGCTCAGCCCGCGGACACCTCGGGCAAGCCCGCCGCCTCCTACGTGCCGCTGGTCGGCCGGATCGCCGCCGGTGGGCCGATCCTCGCGGAGGAGTCCGTCGAGGACGTCTTCCCGCTTCCCCGGCAGCTCGTCGGCGACGGTGAGCTGTTCGTCCTCAAGGTCGTCGGCGACTCGATGATCGAAGCCGCCATCTGCGACGGCGACTGGGTGACCGTGCGCCGTCAGCCGGTCGCGGAGAACGGCGACATCGTGGCGGCCATGCTGGACGGCGAAGCCACGGTGAAGCGCTTCAAGCGGGAGGACGGCCATGTGTGGCTGCTCCCGCACAACGCCGCCTATCAGCCGATCCCTGGCGACGAGGCCACCATCCTCGGCAAGGTCGTGGCGGTCCTGCGACGGGTGTGATCCATCCGTCGGCTCCGACCAGCCCCGGGACCTCTGCGCCGGTCCCGGGGCTGCTTACTGCCGCGCACACACGCGCGGCCCCGCTGGCAGGGGGACCGGTGTGCCGCACCGCGCTTGCCACACACGCGCGGCCCCACCCCACGTGGACGGGTGGGCGGGCAACCCCACAGTGCGCCCCTGTCGTGTGCGGAGCAGGCGCCGTGCTGACGTCAGCCCCGCCCCGGTCCAGGTCACGCCGTCCGGCCGCACCCACCGGCTGACCACCGACGACCGGGCACCGGCCGATGCGGCGCGCCCACCACCACAGCCACGGCCCACGCGAGGAGTCCCACGCCCCGGCCCCCGCCCCGCACGAGCCGGGCCCGACGGGATGCTCCCGCGCTGCGCCGTGCACGGTCCGCCACGTCCGCCGCGCTACACGCCGGCACCCTTCGCCGCGGTGTCGATCGCGGCGAGCGAGCGGCGGACCTGATTGCGGTCCGTCGTGTACCAGAAGTCCGGCATGGACGTACGGAGGAATCCGCCGTAACGGGCGTTCGCCAGCCGAGGGTCGAGGACCGCGACGACACCCCGGTCCCCGGTGGCCCGCACCAGACGGCCCGCCCCCTGTGCCATCAGCAGCGCCGCATGGGTCGCGGCGACCGCCATGAAGCCGTTGCCACCCGCCTCCTCCACGGCCTTCTGCCGGGCGCTCATCAGCGGATCGTCGGGGCGGGGGAACGGAATCCGGTCCATGACGACCAACTGGCAGTTCGGCCCCGGCACGTCCACGCCCTGCCACAGCGACAGCGTGCCGAAGAGGCACGTCTCCGGATCGGCCGCGAAGTTCTTGATCAACTCTCCGAGGGTGTCCTCGCCCTGCAGCAGGATCGGCCGGTCCAGTCGGCCCCTGAGCTCCTCCGCCGCGGCCTGCGCCGCGCGCATGGAGGAGAAGAGCCCGAGCGTACGCCCGCCGGCGGCCTCGACCAGCTCGGCCAGTTCGTCGAGCATGTCGGCCCGTCCGGCCTCCCGGCCCGGGGTGGCCAGGTGCCGGGCGACGTAGAGGATGCCCTGCTTGCGGTAGTCGAACGGGGAGCCGACGTCGATGCCCTTCCAGACGGGCAGGTCGTCGCCCTCCACTCCCTCCGGTGCGAGACCGAGGGACGCGCCCACGCCGTTGAAGTCGCCGCCGAGCTTCAGCGTGGCCGATGCCAGGACCACCGAGCGGTCGGCGAAGAGCTTCTCGCGCAGCAGGCCGGACACGGACATGGGGGCGACCCGCAGGGACGCACCGAAGCGGTCGTGCCGCTCGTACCACACCACGTCGTACTCGCTGCCGCCCAGGATGCGCTCCGCCACGGCGTGCACGTTCTCCACGGAGGCCAGCGCCTGCTTGCGGACGGCGTCCTCGTCCTGCACGGACCGGTCGCGGGTGGCTCCCAGCGCCGAGACCACGGTGCGCCCGGCGTCCCGCAGCGCCATCAGCGCGTACGCGAGATCCTCCGGGATCTCCTCCAGGCGCCCCGGCAGGGCCAGCTCCATCAGCCGCTCGAAGCCCTCCGCGGCGGTCTGCAACTGGTCGGCCGCCTTCTCGTCGACCAGCTTGGCGGCGCGCCGCACCGCCCGGTTGACCTGCCCCGGGGTGAGCTCGCCCGTGGCGACGCCCGTCACCCGCGACACCAGCTCATGGGCCTCGTCGACGATCAGCACCTCGTGCGGCGGCAGCACGGGGGCGCCCTCGATGGCGTCGATGGCGAGCAGCGCGTGGTTGGTGACGACGACCTCCGCCAGCTTGGCCCGCTCACGGGCCGCCTCCGCGAAGCACTCGGCGCCGTAGGCGCACTTGGTGGCGCCCAGGCACTCCCGGGAGGTGACGGAGACCTGCGACCAGGCACGGTCGGAGACCCCCGGCGTCAGGTCGTCCCGGTCGCCGGTCTCCGTCTCGTCGGACCAGTCCCGCAGCCGCAGGAGGTCCTTGCCGAGCTTGCTGGTGGGGGTGGCCGCCTCGAAGGGGTCGAAGAGCCCGTCCTCCTCTTCCTGCGGGACGCCTTCGTGCAGCCGGTGCAGGCACAGGTAGTTCGAGCGGCCCTTCAGCATCGCGAACTCGGGCCTGCGGCGCAGCAGCGGGTGCAGGGCCTCGACCGTGCGCGGCAGGTCGCGCTCCACGAGCTGCCGCTGGAGGGCCAGGGTGGCGGTGGCCACCACCACGCGGTCGCCGTGCGCCAGAGCCGGCACGAGGTAGCCCAGGGACTTGCCCGTACCGGTCCCGGCCTGGACGAGCAGGTGCGAGCCGTCGTCGATGGACTGGCCGACGGCCTCGGCCATGGTGACCTGGCCCGGCCTCTCCGTACCGCCGACGGCGGTGACGGCGGCGTGGAGGAGATCGCGGAGGGATGGCTTCGTCATAACCCGTCCACCCTAAGGGGCGCCGCCGACAGTCGGGATCACGCGAGCCCGGCCCCGGCCGCTGCCCGGCCGGATCCGGTACGGTCCACCGCGGCCAGGGCGTCCGCGAATCGTTCGAGCACGGCCTCCGCCTGCTCCGGGGTGAGCGTGAGCGGCGGCAGCAGCCGGACGGTCCCCGGGCTGCGGGCGTCTGCGTCCACGATCAGCCCCCGCTTGAGGCACTCCTGCCGTACGGCCACGGCCCCTCCCGATGCGGACGGATCGTCGAGTTCGAGGCCGATCATGAGGCCGCGTCCGTGGACGGCCCGCACCCAGGGGAGCGCGCCGAGGTCCGCGCGCAACCGGGCGAGCATCCGTGCGCCGAGCTCCGCCGCGTGGCCGGCGAGCCGGTTCCTGCGGACGTACGCGAGGGTGGCCGCGCCGGCCGCCATGGCGAGCTGGTTGCCCTGGGACGGACCGACCGGGCGGTCGAGCGCCGAGCGGTAGACGATCACCGCGAGGGGCAGCGAACCGCCGATGGCCTTCCCCATGACCATCACGTCCGGGACGACACCGCTGTGCTCCACCGCCCAGAACGTGCCGGTGCGGCCCACGCCGGTGTGGGTCTCGTCCGCGATCAACGGCGCGGAACCGGCCTCCGTGGCCGCGCGCATCCGGCGCAGCCAGCCGTCCGGTGCCGGGAGCACACCTCCCTCGTGGCGCACCGCCTCGACGAGCACGCCCGCGAGCGCGGTCAGGTCCTGCCCACCGCCCTCGCCCTCCCCGGCCGGAGACCGGTCGTCACGGGGGAACGGCAGCCGCGTGACGTCCGGCGCCGGATGCGCCGGGTCGGGTTCGTGTCCCGTGTAGGAGAGGATGCCCGTGCGTCCGGTGGCGGCGCGGGCGAGTGCGAGTGCTGCCCCGACGGCGTCCGGAGCCGCCGGGCCGCAGAACCGGATCCGGGCGTCGCGTGCCAACGCGTCGGGCAGCGTGGCGAACAGCTCCGTGGTGAAGGTGTCCTTGACGGGCGACGCGAGGTCGGGCGCGTGGAGCGGTTCTTCGGAGTCGATCACGCGCTTGACCGCCTCCAGCACGACGGGGTGGTTGTGACCGAGGACCAGCGTCCCGGCGCCGGAGGCGCAGTCCAGGTAGCGCCGCCCGTCCGCGCATTCGATCGTCAGCCCGCGGGCCCGCACGGGGACGACGGGCAGCGAACGGGCGTACGTGCGCGCGGCGGGTTCGCGCAGCCACTGGCGCCGGAGGATGCCTTCCGTTCTGGTGGTGGCGGTGGGCGGTGCGACTGGAGCTGTCTCTATGGCGGCCACGTCCTTCGGTCCTCCCGGTGTCCCCGTGCGTCCCCCTTGAGGGGGTAACGACCGGAGCACCGGCGGATCACGGTCCTGCCGGAGATCCTTGCGGAACGGAACCGTCCCCCTGCCGCGTGCCGTCCCCCACTGCACCGGCATAGTGGGGGCCGCACGTCGGCGCGTCCGCGGGTCCGGGCACGCACCCGAACACGCCCGCTCCGGTACGTCCTTGACATGAAGTCCCAGGGGGATCAGACACATGCGCACGATTCGTCCGCTGTTCGCCACGGCCGCCGCCGCGGCACTGGCGCTGACGGCCACCGGCTGCGGCCCGAGCGAGGACGTGGCGGGCGGCTCGCCCACCGCGTCCGCCGGCACCGCCGCCTCGCCCGACGGCAAGATCACGATTCCGGACGACCTGAAGGACCGGCTCAAGGAGCACGGGATCGACCTCGACAAGTGGCGCGGCGGCGAGTGGCGGAACTGGGACAAGGACACGTGGCTGCGCGAGGCGAAGGACTTCGTCAACCCGATCATCGAGGACCTCTGGGACCCGGACCGCATGCGGGAGGCGGACGAGCCGGGCAAGGAGCCGGTAGAGGAGGGTGACCTCCCCGGCGACGAGGGGGTGACCGACCCGACCCCGAAGCGGGTGGAGGCGGCACCGGTCGGGACGCCGTACCACACGAACGCCCCGGAGGCCGGGAAGCTGCTGTTCGACGGGCCCAAGGGCTCGATGGTGTGCTCGGCCACGGTGGTGGAGGACCCGGCGAACCCCGGGAAGTCCAACCTCGTGTGGACGGCCGGCCACTGCGTCCACGCGGGCAAGGACGGCGGCTGGTACCGGAACATCGCCTTCGTCCCCTCGTACAACGACAGCGGCCTGTCCACCGCCCGGTTGGAGAAGGCGCAGCGCGAAGAGGTCGCACCGTACGGCGTGTGGTGGGCCGACTGGGCGCAGACGTCGGAGCAGTGGATCGCCGAGGGCGGCCCGGTCGGCGGTCAGGGAGCGCCCTACGACTTCGCGGTGATCCACGTGACGCCCGAGAAGGGCAGCGGGGGCAAGTCGCTGGAGGAGACGGTGGGCTCGGCGCTGCCGGTCGACTTCGCGGCGCCGACCGCGGCGGGGATCGCCGGGGTGAAGGCCACCGGATACCCGGCCTCGCCGCCGTACGACGGCCAGAAGCTCTACCAGTGCGCGGACAAGCCGGGCCGGCTGTCCGTGAAGGCCGGTCAGCCCACGATGCACCGCATCGGATGCAGCATGACGGCCGGGTCGTCGGGCGGCGGCTGGGTGCACACGGGCAAGGACGGCAAGCCCGCGCTCGTGTCGAACACGTCCATCGGGCCGGTGACCTCCGGCTGGCTCGCCGGGCCGCGGCTCGGCAAGGAGGCCGAGGGCGTGTACACGGCGGTCAGCGAGCGCTTCGCCCGCCGCTGACCCCGCCCGTACGCGGCGGTGGCGCGACCGCCGTCGCCGGGCGTCCTGTCCGGCGCAACCCACGACGAGGGGAGGGCCCCCGGCTGTTCAGCCGGGGGCCCTCCCCTGTTCCGGTGCGTGCCGCGGCGCCGCGTACGGGCGCGGTCAGGCCGCCGCGGGGACGAACGGCGCGAGGAGCGCCGCCAGTTCCTCGTGGACCCGGGCCTTGAGGAGTGTGCCTTCCGGGGTGTGCTCCTCGGACAGCACCTCGCCGTCGGCGTGGATGCGGGAGACGAGCTCGCCCCGCGTGTACGGCACGAGCGCCTCGATCTCCACCTCCGGCCGGGGCAGTTCGGCGTCGATCAGGGCGAGCAGCTCGTCGAGGCCCTGGCCCGTGCGGGCCGACACGGCGATGGCGTGCTTCTCGACCCGGAGCAGCCGCTGGAGCACCAGCGGATCGGCGGCGTCGGCCTTGTTGACGACCACGATCTCGGGCACGTTCACCGCGCCCACGTCGCGGATCACCTCGCGGACGGCCGCGAGCTGCTCCTCGGGCGCCGGGTGCGAGCCGTCGACCACGTGCAGGACGAGGTCGGCGTCCCCCACCTCCTCCATCGTGGAGCGGAACGCCTCCACCAGGTGGTGCGGCAGGTGCCGGACGAACCCGACCGTGTCGGCGAGCGTGTAGAGGCGGCCGCTCGGCGTCTCGGCCCGGCGCACGGTCGGGTCGAGGGTGGCGAACAGCGCGTTCTCCACCAGCACGCCCGCGCCGGTGAGCCGGTTCAGCAGGGACGACTTGCCGGCGTTGGTGTAGCCGGCGATCGCGACGGACGGCACCTTGTTGCGCCGCCGCTCCTGCCGCTTGATGTCGCGGCCGGTCTTCATGTCCGCGATCTCCCGGCGCAGCTTCGCCATCTTCTCGCGGATGCGCCGACGATCCGTCTCGATCTTGGTCTCACCGGGGCCGCGGGTGGCCATGCCGCCGCCCGAGGAACCGGAGCCGCCACCGCCCATCTGGCGGGACAGCGACTGACCCCAGCCGCGCAGCCGCGGCAGCATGTACTGCATCTGCGCCAGGGAGACCTGTGCCTTGCCCTCTCGGGACTTGGCGTGCTGGGCGAAGATGTCGAGGATCAGTGCGGTCCGGTCGACGACCTTGACCTTGACGACGTCTTCGAGGTGGATGAGCTGGCCGGGGCTGAGCTCACCGTCGCACACGACGGTGTCGGCGCCGGTCTCCAGGACGATGTCCCGCAGCTCCTCGGCCTTGCCGGAGCCGATGTACGTGGCCGGGTCCGGCTTGTCGCGGCGTTGGATGACTCCGTCGAGGACCACCGCGCCCGCCGTCTCGGCGAGGGCGGCCAGCTCGGCCAGCGAGTTGTCCGCGTCCTGCACGGTGCCCGTGGTCCAGACGCCGACGAGCACGACGCGTTCGAGACGCAGCTGCCGGTACTCGACCTCGGTGACGTCCTGGAGTTCGGTGGAGAGTCCCGCCACCCGGCGCAGAGCGGCACGGTCCGCGCGGTCCAGCTGGTCGCCGTCCCGCTCTCCGTCGATCTCGTGGCTCCAGGCGACGTCCTCTTCCATCAGGGCGTCGGCCCGAAGGCTCTCCGTGCGGCTCTGCTCGGTGAGGCGCTGCGCGTCCTGGGAAAAGGATGAAGAGGAGGTCATTGGATCCTTACGTCGATGGAACTTCTGGTGTGACGGTGACAACGCGGGAACGGGCCGGAAGATTCCCGGCGGGTTCCACGGCGCCGCCGACACGTCGATGGTCGCACGGCCCGGTGCGGACCGTCACCCTGGTTTCGTCGCCCGGCGCCGGTGCGCGCCCGCCGGGCCTAACCGGTGCCGGGCCTCAGGCGGCCGGCGTTCCGACCGGTGGTGCGGCACCCGTCCGGGCCTGCGTCGCGGCGGGGCTCTTCGCGGGTTCCTCGCTGTGCCAGTCCGGGTGTCCGGGCATGGGCGGCGTCTTCTCGTCGTACAGCCACGCGTGCAGGAAGGACGTGAGGTCGCGGCCCGCGACCTCGGAGGCGAGGCGGACGAAGTCGGACGTGCCGGCGACGCCGTGGGCGTGCTCGGCCACCCAGCGCCGCTCCAGCTGCCGGAAGGCGTCGTCCCCGATCTCCCTGCGCAGTGCGTAGAGGATCAGGGCGCTGCCGTCGTAGACGACGGGGCGGAAGAGGCTGATCTTGTGTCCGGGCGCAGGGGGCCTGGGTGCGGCCGGGGGCCCGCCCGCGGCCCGCCAGCGGTCGGACACCGCGTACGCGTCGCGCATGCGGCGCTCCAGCGGGTAGTGGCCCGCCTCGTCGGCCCACAGGGCCTCGTACCAGGTGGCGTGGCCTTCGTTGAGCCAGAGGTCGGACCAGGAGCGGGGGGTGACGCTGTTGCCGAACCAGTGGTGGGCCAGCTCGTGCACCATGATTCCCTCGACGTACCAGGCGGGGAGCTTGGGGTGGGTGAACAGGGGCCGCTCGAAGAGGGAGAGGGTCTGCGTCTCCAGCTCGAAGCCGGTGCTCGCGTCGGCGACGAGCACCCCGTACGTCTCGAAGGGGTAGCGGCCGACGTGCTGCTCCATCCACTCCATGTGCCCGGGCGTCTTCCGCAGCCAGGGCTCCATGCGCTCGCGGTCCCGTTCCGGGACGACGTCCCGCAGGGGAAGCCCGTGCGGTCCCGTCCGGTGGACGACGGCCGAGCGGCCGATGGAGACCTGGGCGAGCTCCGTGGCCATGGGGTGCAGGCCCCGGTACACCCAGGTGGCGTGCGCCCCGGACACCGAGCGGCCCAGGGACGTGCCGTTCGCGACGGCCGTGAGGTCCTTGGGGACGGTGACGCGGAACGTGAAGTACGCCTTGTCGGCCGGGTGGTCGTTGCAGGGGAAGACGCGGTGGGCGGCGTCCGCCTGGTTCGCCAGGGCGAGCCCGTCGGCGGTGCGGAGCCAGCCGCCGACGGACTTGGGGGCGGCCGGGTCGCTGGTGTGGCGCACGGAGATGCGCATCCGGGTGCCCGCCGGAACCGTCCGCTCGGGCGTGACGACCAGGTCCTCCCCGGTGAGGGCGTGTGCGGCGGGGCGGCCGTTGACCCGGACGTCCGTGACGGTGCCGTGCGCGAAGTCGAGGTTCACCCGGGCCAGGTCCTGGGTGGCCAGGGCGTCGATCTTGGTGAGGGCGTCCAGGGGTTGGGTGTTGTCGCCGCTGTACGCGAGGGCGATGTCGTACGCGCGGACGTCGTACCCGGGGTTTCCGAGGTGCGGGAAGAGCGGGTCGCCGATGCCCAGGGGCTGGGGCGGCGGGAGGGCCGCGGCGAGGAGGCCGGTGGACGCGGCGGCGAGGAGTGCGGCGCGCAGCCGGCGGGAGGTGAGGCGCATGCACCCACCGCTTACCAGCGGGTCGGCGGCGGACCGGGACGGCACGCACGGGCGCCACCCGAACGAGCGGGCGTGACGCCTACGCGCCCGTGGCGGCGGCCCGATGTGGTGCCCCGGCCGGGGCGGGGATCCGATCGTCGGCGGGCTGCGGGCGGGGCAGGGGGTGGCGGAGGCCGGTGCCCGGGTCGGGGCGCCCCTGGGGCGGCCGGGACCGGGCGCGGCGAGCGGACCCGCAGGTGTGGTGCCACCGTGGCGCGGTGCGGACCGACCCGGGGCAGGCAGGGCGGGCGGGGGTGCGGGCCGGGCCGGGGCGGCATCCGGCCGAACCGGGCGCGGTGACGCGGCGGCGCGGCCGACGTGGGGGTGCGGCTGATCCGGGCGGGCGGCTGACGTGAGGGTCCGGCTGACGTGGGCGTGCGGCCGGATCGGGTCAGCGGGGTGCGGCCGGGTGCTGGGCGCGGCTGACGTCGTAGACGCCCGGCACCTCGCGCATCGCGCGCATGAGGGAGGGCAGCTCGGCGGCGTCGGGGAGGTGGAGGGTGTAGGTGTGGCGCACCCGCTGTTCGGTGGGGGGCTCGACGGTGGCCGACACGATCTCCGCGCCCGCGGTGGCGATGGCCTCGGTGAGGTCGGCGAGCAGCCGGGGGCGGCCGAACGATTCGGCAACCAGCGTGACGCGGCAGGCGGCCTCGCCGCCCCAGCGGACGGCGACGGGGGCGCGGCCCAGGTTCTGCATGCGGTGCACGGCGGGGCATTGGGCGCGGTGCACGGTGACGGTGCCGCCGCGCACCGCGAAGCCCGTGACGGTGTCGGGCGGCACGGGGGTGCAGCAGCCGGCGAGGCGGACGGCGGAGTGCGGCGCGTCGACGACGGCGTTGGCGGTGCGGGGCCGGTCCGCGACGACGGAGGCGGCCGGGCGGGGCCCCGCGGCGGGGGCGGCCGCGGTGGGCTGCGGGGGGTGGGCGGCGAGCCAGCGGTTGATGGCGATGCGGGCGGTGGGCGTGCGGGCGTGCTCCAGCCAGTCCGGGGAGGGGCCGGAGCCGGGGTCCTCGGCGAGCAGGGGCTGCACGGTGTCACCGTCGCGCAGGACCGTGCCCAGGGTGGCGAGGCGACCGTTGACGCGGGCGCCGACGCAGGCGTGGGCGGCGGGGCCGTGCTGCTCGTAGGCGGCGTCGAGGCAGGTGGCCCCGGCGGGCAGGGCGAGGGTGCCGCCGTCGGGGCGGAAGACGGTGATCTCGGTGTCCTGGGCGAGGTCGTCGCGCAGGGACGTCCAGAACGTGTCGGGGTCCGGGGCGAAGCGCTGCCAGTCCAGCAGCCGGGACAGCCAGCCGGGCCGTGTCGGGTCGACGCGCTCGCCGTCCTTGGCGGCGTCCACCGGGTCGTCGGCGTCGTACGGGTTGCCGAGGGCGACGACGCCGGCCTCCGCGACCTTGTGCATCTGGTGGGTGCGGATGAGGATCTCGGCGACGGCGCCTCCGGCGGTGACGACCGCGGTGTGCAGCGACTGGTACAGGTTGAACTTGGGCGCGGCGATGAAGTCCTTGAACTCGGAGACCACGGGCGTGAAGCAGGTGTGGAGCTCGCCGAGGACGGCGTAGCAGTCGGCGTCCTCGCCGACGAGGACGAGGAGGCGGCCGAAGTCGGTGCCGCGCAACTCGCCGCGCTTGAGGCTGATGCGGTGCACGGAGACGAAGTGGCGGGGTCGGACGACGACGTCGGCGGTGATGCCGGCGTCCCGCAGGACGGTGCGCACGGCGTCGGCGACGGTACCGAGGGCGTCTCCCTCGGCGGCGACCGCGGCGATGCGGGTGCGGGTCCGCTCGTACTCGACGGGGTGGAGGATGGCGAAGACCAGGTCCTCCAGCTCGGTCTTCAGTGCCTGGACGCCGAGACGTTCGGCGAGGGGGATGAGGACGTCGCGGGTGACCTTGGCGATGCGCGCCTGCTTCTCGGGGCGCATCACGCCGAGGGTGCGCATGTTGTGCAGCCGGTCGGCGAGTTTGATCGACATGACGCGCACGTCGTTGCCCGTGGCGAGGAGCATCTTGCGGAAGGTCTCGGGTTCCGCGGCGGTGCCGTAGTCGACCTTCTCCAGCTTGGTGACGCCGTCCACGAGGTACGCGACCTCGTCGCCGAACAGCTCCTGCACCTGCTCCAGGGTGACGTCGGTGTCCTCGACCGTGTCGTGGAGGAGGGACGCGGTGAGGGTGGTGGTCTCCGCGCCGAGCTCGGCGAGGATGAGCGTGACGGCCAGCGGGTGCGTGATGTAGGGCTCGCCGCTCTTGCGGAACTGGCCGCGGTGGGAGAGCTCGGCGAGGGCGTACGCCCGGTGCAGGACGGTCAGGTCCGCGTCCGGGTGGTGGGCGCGGTGCGCTTCGGCGACGTGGCCGAGTGCGTCGGGGAGCCGGTCGCGCCCGGTGGGGCCGAGCAGGGCGGCGCGACCGAGTCTGCGCAGGTCGATTCTGGGGCGCCCGCGCCTGCGGGTGGGGACGGCGGGGGCGCTGGGGTTGGTGGCCTCTGCGCTCATGGGGCACCTCCGACGGCGTCGACCGGCGGTGGGCGGGCAAGGCGTGCACGCCCGGCCGGTGCTTGATGCTACCGAGCCCACCACGCGCCGCTGTCCCGCTCTCGCCCAGCGTGAACGGGATCACCCATTCGAGCGAGGTTTTCGCGGGTGCGGTTTCGCTGTGTGACAGGCGGGGGCGCGCTGTGCCGCCCACCCGGGCGTGCCGGGGCGTCCCTTACGCGGGGGTGCCCAGCCAGGAGGGCTCGACGGTGCCCTCGGCGACGATGACGGCGGGCCCGGTCATCTCGATCTCGCCGTCGGGGTGCTCGGTGATGGTGAGGGTGCCGCCGAGGACGTCCACGGTGTACGTCACCGGGGTGCCGGTCTCGGCGGGGTCGGCGCCGTCGCGGCGGGCCGCGGCGACGGCGACGGCGCAGGCACCGGTACCGCAGGAGCGGGTCTCGGCGGCGCCGCGCTCGTGGACGCGCATGGCCACGTGGCGGGGGCCGCGGTCGGCGACGAACTCGATGTTGACGCCGTCCGGGTAGACGTGACCCGGGCTGTACGGCGGTTCCGCGTGCAGGTCGCCGGCGTGCGCAAGGTCCTCGACGAAGGCGACGGCGTGCGGGTTGCCCATGTTGACGTTGCGGGCCGGCCAGCTGCGGCCGTCGACGGTGACGGTGACCCCGTCGCGGGGCAGCACCGCGCGGCCCATGGAGACGGTGACGTCGCCGTTCTTCGCGAGGTGGACCTGCTTGACGCCGCCGCGCGTGGCGACGGCGACATCGCCCGCGGTCGCGTGGCCGGCGTGCTCCAGGTAGCGGGCGAAGACCCGTACGCCGTTGCCGCACATCTCCGCGACCGAGCCGTCGGCGTTGCGGTAGTCCATGAACCATTCGGCCTCGTCGGCCATGTGCCGCGCCTCGGGGTGTGCGGCGGACCGCACCACGTGCAGCACCCCGTCGCCGCCGATGCCGGCCCGGCGGTCGCAGAGCCGGGCGACGAGGGCAGCGGACAGCTCGGTGGCGTTGTCCGGGTCGGGCACGATCACGAAGTCGTTCTCCGTGCCGTGACCCTTGAGGAATGCGAGGCGGGGGGTGACGGCGGTGGGTGCGGTGCTCACGCGTTCCATCGTACGGGGCGGGTGCGGCCGCCGGCTCGGCCGTCCGTCGGCTGGACGGCGGCATCGACGGGCGTCGGCGCCCGGCCCCCGTCACCGGGGCACGGGGCTGCTGCGGGGGCCGCGGCCGGCGGGGCTTCCCGCGCCGCGAGGTGCGGAACGCGGGCCACCGATGCCGCAGGCGCGTGTCGCCCGGCGGAGGCGCGGGTGGACCGGAGCGGAGGCTGCGGGGCGGTCACGTCAGGTCCGGAGCGTGCCGGCCACGCGGGGGAGGCCGGTCAGCGGAGGCGGGCCACGCGCCAGACGGCAAGGGTGACGAGGACGGTCACCGCGGCGACGTACAGGGCGATGACCCGCCAGTCCGGGCGTTCGCCGGAGCCGCGGGCCGGGAGGCCGGGCCAGGTGTATCCGACGCGGCGGGCGGCCATCATGCCCCAGCCCGCCGCGCAGCCGGTCAGCAGGAGGCCCAGCATGGCGAGGACGGCGCCCCCGTCCCCCGAACCGAAGGCGAGCGGGAAGGCGAACATCAGGGAGCCGAGTGCGCCGAGTCCGACGATCGGGGCCAGTTGCCACACCCTCAGCCGCCCCTGCGGGCGCAGCTCGACCTCGACCTCGTCCGGGGTGATCTCCTGCGTGCCGTCCTCGTCGAGCTCGGGTCCGTCCGGGCTCAGCTGCGGGGCCGCGTGCACGCGGGACACCGCGGAGACCTCGGGCGTGTCCGCCACTCCGATTCCTCCCGATGTCCCTGGTGCCGCCTGCGTCTCGGGCGCGCCGGTCGCTGCCGGGGCTTCAGCGGACGCCGCCGCGTCCGGACCTGACGCTCCGGAAGGCCCTGTGCGCGCAGGTGTGTCCGACGCCTCGGGCGTGTGCTCCTCGGACGTGTCCAGGCTGTCCGGTGTGTCCCGCCGTTCTCTGTCGCGAGGGCCGGCCTCCATCGCCACGCGCCCTCCCCACGTCGGATTCACTGGTCGATCGATGCTCGATGATGGCACGGCCACGCACGTCGATCTGACGGCCGGAGCGTCCCGATGCCATCACGTGATCAGGCTGTAACCGCTCGTTCGACCAACGTGAGGGCACGCCCCGGGAGTTCCCCGCGGTCGGCGGCGCCCCCGCCGAGCCACCGGACCCGCGGGTCGCGGCGGAACCAGGAGTCCTGACGGCGGGCGAAGCGCTTGGTCGCGCGGATGGTCTCCTCGCGGGCCTCCTGCTCGGTACACTCCCCCGCCAGCGCGGCGAGGACCTGCTGGTAGCCGAGGGCCCGGGAGGCGGTGCGGCCGTCGCGCAGGCCCTGCGCCTCCAGGGCGCGCACCTCGTCGACGAGGCCGTCCTCCCACATGCGGTCCACGCGGGCGGCGATGCGGGCGTCGAGCTCGGGCCGCTCGACGTCGACGCCGATCTGGACCGTGTCGTAGACCGGGTCGGGCCCGGGGAGGTTCGCGGTGAACGGCCTGCCGGTGATCTCGATGACCTCCAGCGCGCGGACGATCCGACGGCCGTTGCTCGGCAGGATCGCGCGCGCCGCGTCCGGGTCGAGGCCGGCGAGCCGGGCGTGCAGGACGCCGGAGCCCCGCTCGGCCAGCTCGGCTTCCAGGGCGGCCCGCACGCCGGCGTCGGTGCCGGGGAACTCCAGGGCGTCGATGGCACCGCGTACGTAGAGGCCGGAGCCGCCGACGAGGACGGGGGTGCGGCCTTCGGCGAGGAGCCGGTCGATCTCCGCCCTGGCGAGCCGCTGGTACTCGGCGACGCTCGCGGTCTCGGTGACGTCCCAGATGTCCAGCAGGCGGTGCGGGACGCCGCCGCGTTCCGCCGGGGTCAACTTCGCGGTGCCGATGTCCATCCCCCGGTACAGCTGCATGGAGTCGGCGTTGACGACCTCGCCGCCGAGCCGCTGGGCCAGATGGACGCCCAGGTCGGACTTTCCTGCGGCGGTGGGGCCGACGACGGCGATGACGCGGGGGGCGGGGGTTGCGGTGCTCACCGGCCCAGTCTCCCAAACCCCGCAGCATTACCCGAACGAGCTACGTGACACCGCCGACGGCTTGTCGTTGCCAGTTGCGAGGTCCCGACCGCCGGTTCACGGGCCGGCCCCACCGGGCGCAGCAAGGGGACGCTCCGACCGGCACGGGATTTCGCCCACACGAGTACGCTATGGAGTGGATATGGGCGTTTTTGGATGGTTTCGCCGGAAGAGTGAGCAGGAGGCCGCGGCCACGACCGGTGAAGCGGCCGGGGCCGAGGCGGTCAGCGCGGAACCCGGACCGGAGGACGGCCGGGGCGAGGACGAGGTGACCGCAGCGTCGACGAGCGAGGACGGGGACGCGCGGACCCAGGCCGAGCCGGCGTCCGGTGTGGCCGAGGAGCGTGCGGAGCCGGACGCCTCCGCGAGCACCACGGACGCCTCGGTGGGCTCCGCGGGCGGGGCCGCGACCCGCGGGGAGTCCTCGTCGCCCGCCGAGGAGGCGGCGGGCGAGTCCCCGGGCATCCCCCGGCAGCAGTCCGCCGAGGAGGCGGCGGACAGCGAGGCTCCGGACAGCGCCCGCAGGTAGACCCGCGCGGTGACCTCCCGCAGGTCGTTCAGAGGAAGGTGGGCCATGGGCATCGTGGATTCGCTGAAGGCCAGGATGGGTCCGGCCAGGGAGAGGGTCGCCGGGTTCGCCCGGCAGCACGGCGACCGGATCGACCACGGCATCGACAGGGCCGCGCAGGCCGTCGACCGGAAGACCAAGGGCAAGTACAGCGACAAGATCGAGTCGGGCACCGGCAAGGCCAGGCACGCGATGGACCGGTTGTCCCACCGGAACGGCGGGAGCACTCCACCAGAGCCGCCGCCCGCCACCTGAACCGGCCTGCCGACGACGGCGGGCGGCCGTGGGGCACCTGACGCTCCGCGGCCGCCCGCCGTCGTCGTTGCCGGCCTCCGGATCCGTGCCGGATCACGCCGCGGGGCCCGGTCAGGACCAGGCGGCCACCAGATAGCCGACGCCGTAGGGGGCGTCGTCGTACAGGAGGCGGCCCGCCAGGCCGGCCTCCCGGGCCGCCCCGGCCAGGACCTGCCAGGGGGCGCGCCCGGCCGCCTTCAGCTCGTGCGCGAGTGCGGGGTCGAGCGCCGCCAAGGCGGCCGTGTCCGCTGCGGCGAGGGCGCGCGCCGCGTCCGCGTCGAACCCGCCGGCCCGCTCGTCGAGGTAGCCGGGAGCCTTGACGGTGCGGCAGGCACTGCCGTCGCCCAGGACCAGCAGGGCGACGCGGGGGGCACGGTCGGCGATCTCCCGGCCCCGTGCGGCGCAGCGCCCGGGGGCGAGCCGCTCGTCCACGCCCAGCCCTTCCACGGGGGCGTCCGACCAGTCGGCGCGCCCGAGCAGCCACGCGCCCACGGCGAGGGAGTCGGGCAGGGGCGGGCCCCCCACCGGGCCGGACGTCGGCCCGGCGGGCTCCACCGCCGTCCCGCCGGGACCGAGCATGACGTCCAGATCGACGCCGAAGCCCTGGAAGCCGCCCGAGGTCCCCTCCGGGTAGCTCAGGGCACCTCCGGCGGCCTCGGAGGTGGCGGCGCGTGGATCGGTCCCGACCACGACCAGCCGGTCGGGGCGCGAGGCGGCCAGCACCCCGAGGGCGTCCAGGCAGGCGGCACGTGCCGCGTCAAGCTCGGACGCGGCGCCTGCGGCGACCTCGGGGACGAGCAGGGGCGGGCAGGGGCACACGGCGGCGGCGACAAGCATGATCCGCAGCGTAGCCAACGCGGCCGGCGCCTCCCCGCCGGATGGGCCGAACGGCCCCGCCCCGGCCGGGGCCGCTGCCGGTGGACGGTGCGGCCGGCCCCCGGAGCCGGGCGGGTCCGGCCGGGCGGACCGGGTCAGTCGACGGCGCAGCGGGAGGTCGCCGGCGGCAGCGGGGCCGGGATGCCGACCTGGGGCAGGCCGAGCATGACCCCCGCGGGCCTGGCCGCCTCCGCTGCGTTCCGCTTCTCCCAGGCGTCTCCCGCGCGGGTCCGGCGGACAGCGGTCACGGGTCCCTCGGCCAGCAGGTGGTGCGGCGCCGCGTACGTGATCTCCACGGTCACGACGTCGCCGGGGCGCACCTCCTGGCCGGGCTTGGTGAAGTGGACCAGCCGGTTGTCGGGGGCGCGGCCGGACAACCGGCGGGTGGCGTCGTCCTTGCGGCCCTCGCCTTCGGCGACCATCACCTCGACGGTGCGGCCGACCTGCTTCTTGTTCTCCTCCCAGGAGATCTCCTCCTGGAGTGCGACCAGCCGCTCGTAGCGCGCCTGCACGACCGCCTTCGGGATCTGGTCGTCCATCTCGGCGGCCGGGGTGCCGGGGCGCTTGGAGTACTGGAAGGTGAACGCCTGGGCGAACCTGGCCTCGCGGACCACGTGCAGGGTCTGCTCGAAGTCCTCCTCGGTCTCCCCGGGGAAGCCCACGATGATGTCCGTGGAGATCGCCGCGTCCGGGATGGACTCCCGGACCTTGCGGATGATGCCGAGGAAGCGCTCCTGACGGTACGAGCGGCGCATCGCCTTCAGGACCGTGTCCGAGCCGGACTGGAGCGGCATGTGCAGCTGCGGCATCACGTTCGGCGTCTCGGCCATCGCCGCGATGACGTCGTCGGTGAAGTCGCGGGGGTGCGGGGAGGTGAAGCGGACCCGCTCCAGGCCCTCGATCCGGCCGCAGGCCCGCAGGAGCTTGCTGAACGCCTCGCGGTCGCCGATGTCGGAGCCGTACGCGTTGACGTTCTGGCCGAGCAGGGTGATCTCGGAGACGCCCTCGCCGACGAGGGCCTCGATCTCGGCGAGGATGTCGCCGGGGCGGCGGTCCTTCTCCTTGCCGCGCAGGGCGGGCACGATGCAGAAGGTGCAGGTGTTGTTGCACCCGACGGAGATCGACACCCAGGCCGCGTACGCCGACTCGCGACGCGTGGGCAGGGTCGAGGGGAACGCCTCCAGGGACTCCGCGATCTCGACCTGCGCCTCCTCCTGGACGCGGGCGCGCTCCAGGAGGACCGGCAGCTTGCCGATGTTGTGCGTGCCGAAGACGACGTCCACCCACGGCGCCTTCTTCACGATGGTGTCGCGGTCCTTCTGCGCCAGGCATCCGCCGACCGCGATCTGCATGCCGGGCCTGCGGGCCTTGACCGGAGCGAGGCGGCCGAGGTTGCCGTACAGCTTGTTGTCGGCGTTCTCGCGGACCGCGCAGGTGTTGAAGACGACGACGTCGGCCTCGCCCTCGGCGTCCTCCGGTGCCCGGACGTATCCGGCGTCCTCCAGCAGGCCGGAGAGGCGCTCGGAGTCGTGGACGTTCATCTGGCACCCGTAGGTGCGCACTGCGTAGGTTCGTGTGACGTCCACTGCCTGGCTCCGGTCGCTGCTGGTCATGGGACAAGGGTAGGCGGTCGCACCGACACCCCCGCCCCCAGCCGCCCACCGCCTGTGGCGTGCGCCACAGGCGGGTGCGGGAGTCGTGCCCGGGGGACACCGCCGAGGTTCCCCTACGGCGGGCCGACTGGCAGGATCGCGCCATGCCTGCCGTCCCTCACCCCCTCCATCGGCTTGCCCGCCTCGGCCGCCGCCGGGCCTTCCAGGCCCCCGCCGTGCTGCTGGTGGTGCTCGCCGTGTTCCTGTGGTGGTGGGTACCGGACCGCGCGCCGCGGCCCGAAGGGCGGATCACCTTCAGCACCGGGGTCCCGTCGGGCGTGTACCAGCGGTACGGGGAGCTCCTGCAGGAGGCGCTGCGGCGGAACCTGCCCGACGTGGCGACCGGGCTGCGCGACAGCGAGGGCTCGCAGCAGAACCTGGCCCGGCTGGCGTCCGGCGAGGCGGACTTCACCATCGCCACGGCCGACGCCGTCGCCACGTACCTGTCCGAGGGGCGCCCCGGCGCCTCCAGGCTGCGGGGCTGCGCCCGGCTGTACGACGACTACGTGCAGCTCGTCGTGCCGGAGGACTCGCCGGTGCGGTCCACACGGGAGCTGCGGGGTCTGCGCGTGGGAGTCGGCCAGGAGGGGTCCGGGGTGCGGCTCCTGGCGGACCGGCTGCTGCTCGCCGCCGGGCTGGACCCGGCCGTGGACGTGGAGTCCGTCTCCGCCGGGATCGACACGATGCCGGCGCTGATGGAGCAGAAGCGGCTGGACGCGTTCTTCTGGTCGGGCGGGCTGCCGACGAGCGCGGTGAAGCGGCTCTCCGAGCGGTTCCCCGTGCGGCTCCTCCCGCTGGAGGAGGAGGTCGTCGAGGCGGCCCGCAGGAGCGGCGGACCGAGCCGCTACTTCCGTACGGCCACGATCCCGGCCGACGCGTACCCCGCCGCGCAGGGCGGCGAGCCCGTGGAGACGGTGGCGGTACCGAACCTCCTCGTCACCATGGAGGAGATGGACCCCGCACTCGCCGAGGGGGTCACCCGGACCGTGATACGGAGCCGGGACCGGATCGGCCACGAAGTGCACCCGGCGCAGCTGGTGGACCTGCGCACCGCGATCTACACCGATCCGCTGCCCCTGCACGAGGGCGCGCGGCGCTACTACCGCTCGGTGAAGCCGTGAGCCGACCGGCGAGGCCAGGGCCGCCTGTGCCGGACCGGCTCTCACCCACCCCGTGGCACGGCCCCATGTCGCCCGGTCCGCTGAGCCCGACCCCGGCAGAGCAACGGCCTGACCCCGGCTCCCGCCCGAGGGCCCGGGCCGGCCCGCCGGACCGGCTCTCACCCACCCCGTGGCACGGCCCCCACGTCCGCCGGGACGGCATGGCGGCGGGGGCGGCGGGCGGGGCAGGGGCGCCCGCGGGGCACGCAGCAGGGGCGCCCGCGGGCCGCTGCCTCTGCCCCGGCCGCCCCTGCGGCACCTGCCGCCGCAGCCCGCCGCCCGCTGATGCCGCCCGGCGGCCGTCCGTCGGGGCAGGAGCCCGTGTCGGGCGCCGGGCCGGGGCGGTCGGCCGTCAGACCCCGGCTGGTGCCGCGGCCGTCTCCGCCGGGGCCGTGCGCGGCACGGCGACGGTCACGCGCAGCCCCCGGGGCTCGTTGTGCGCATAGGTCATCGAGCCGCCGCCCGCGGCCAGCAGCGTGCGGCATATGGACAGCCCGAGTCCGGAGCCCCTGACGTTCTGGTGCCGGCCGCTGCGCCAGAAGCGGTCACCTATCCGTTCGAGCTCGTCGTCCGTGAGGCCCGGCCCGTGGTCGGCCACGACGATGGTGGACGTGTCCCCGCGCGCCCCGACCTCGACGGTGACCTCCTCCCCCTCCGGCGTGAACTTCAGCGCGTTGTCGATCACCGCGTCCAGGGCGCTGGACAGGGCCACCGGGTCTGCCCAGGCGGTGACGGCACAGGCGCCGCAACCGGTCAGGCGGACACCCTTCTCCTCCGCGAGCGGGCGCCACGCGGCCACCCTCTCGGTGGCCAGCAGCCCTATGTCGGTCAGCTGCAGGTCGGCTGAGGCGTGTTCGGCGAGGGCCAGGTCCAGCAGGTCGTCCAGGACCTGCGCCAGGCGCTTCCCCTCCGTCCGGACGGACGCGATCTCCTCGTTGCCTTCGGGCAGTTCGAGGGCGAGGAGTTCGATGCGCAGCAGCAGGGCGGCGAGCGGGTTGCGCAGTTGGTGCGAGGCGTCCGCGACGAAGGCCCGCTGCTGCTCCAGGACCTCCTCGACGTGGTCGGCCATCTCGTTGAACGACCGCGCCAGGCGCCGCAGTTCCGGCGGGCCCCCGGCGGGCGCGACCCGCGAGTTGAGCTGTCCGGTGGCGATGCCGTGGGTGGCCGCGTCCAGGACGCGCACCGGCTTGAGCACCCAGCCGGTGAGGCGGAAGGCCGCGCCGACGGCGAGCAGCATCGCGGCGCACTCCCCCGCCGCCAGCAGCAGCCAGCCGTGCAGGATGCGGGAGCGCAGCGGCCCCGTGGGCGAGTCGGTGACCACGACGGCGACGACGTCTCCGTCCCGTACGACGGGTGAGGCGACGGACAGCCGGGCTTCGGGCTGCCAGGGCCACACCTGGGGCGGGTCGTGGAAGCGACGGCCGAGGAGGGCCTCGCCGAACGCGCGGCGCACCTCTCCCCCGGCAGGTATGCGCCAGCCCTGCGGGGCGGCGACCAGGGCGTTGCCGTCGCGGTCGAAGACGCCCGCGTCGATGCCGTACACCTCGTGGTACCGGTGGAGTTCGGCCTGGAGCGTCGCGCGGCGCTCGCCGGTGCCGGGGCCGGTCTCGGTGACGTACTGGGCGAGGGCCGCGAAGCGGGCGGTGTCGTCGATGCGGTCGACGACGACGCCCTGCTGGTGGGCCGCGGCCAGGCTGCCGGCGAGCGGGAAGCCGAGGGCGAGCAGGACACCGGCCATCAGGACGATGAGCAGCGGGAGGAGACGCGTACGCACGGGTCGCTGGTCGTTTCGTTGTCTGGGGTCCGGTGTGGGGGCCGGTGGCGGGCACGGGTGTCCGCCGGTCCGGCTGCTGCCACCCTACGGGGCGACCAGCCGGTAGCCCACGCCGCGCACGGTCTCGATGAGCGCGGGCGTGCCCAGCTTGGCGCGCAGGGAGGCGACATGGACCTCCAGGGTGCGGCCGGTGCCCTCCCAGCTGGTGCGCCAGACCTCGCTGATGATCTGCTCCCGGCGGAAGACCACCCCGGGCCGCTGGGCGAGCAGCGCCAGCAGGTCGAACTCCTTGCGGGTGAGCTGGACGACCGCGCCCCGCACGCTGACCCGGCGGGTCGGCAGCTCGACCTCGACGGCGCCCAGCCGGAGGGGTGCGGCGGCGCCCGCGGGCAGGGGGGTGGATCCGGTGTCCTCGGGGTCCGTACCGCCACCGGCGGTGCGCCGGCTGACGGCGTGGATCCGGGCGAGCAGCTCCCCCGTGTCGTACGGCTTGACGACGTAGTCGTCCGCCCCGAGGTTGAGTCCGTGGATGCGCGAGCGGACGTCGCTGCGCGCGGTGACCATGATCACGGGGGTGCTGGTGAGCTTCCGCAGCTTGCCGCAGACCTGATAGCCGTCCTGGTCGGGCAGGCCGAGGTCGAGCAGGACGACGCCGAACGGCGCCCGCCCGGCGTCCCCCGACGGCAGGACCGCCTTGAGGGCCTCCTCGCCGTTCCTGGCGTGCGTGACCGCGAAGCCGTGGCGGCTGAGGATCGCGGTCAGGGCCGCGGCGACGTGGTCGTCGTCCTCGACAAGCAGCAGTCTCATCTGGGCCCCCTCCGAAGGTGGATCGCGTTCGCGTACAACGCCCGGCCCGGGCCGGTGCCGCCGCGGTCCCCGCCACGCCGAACAGCGGTGTGGCGCGTGCGCACGGTTCCGTGCCGCTGCGCTCGGGGCCGTACGGGTCCGTGCCGCTCGTACGGCTGTGCGCGGGCGGTGGGTCGCACGCACGTGGTCAGGATGCGTGGCGCTGGTCGCCGGCCCGTGCGGGGCAGCCCTGCGGGACGTGGCTGTACCCAGGCATGAACCCCGATGCCGGGGCCCGTCGTCAAGGGGCGTCCCCCTGCGGCACGGAATCCGTTATGCAGCCGGTACAGGGGGTCGTTTCGGCACACTTCCCCCTTCACGCGGAGTGTCCGGTTGCAGCCGGATCGTTATGCTCAATTTCCGCTCAGATGTGATGACGCTGCGTGCGGGCCGAGCCTAATGTCCTCTGCAACCCGAGCAGGACGGAAGCGAGAGGCCGATGAGCGGAGTGTCAGTGACCAAGGGCGCGGAGGGCACCGCAGCCACGGCCGGCGACCTGGTGGTGCTGAGCAATGTCAACAAGCACTTCGGCGCGCTGCACGTGCTGCAGGACATCGACCTGACCATCGCCCGGGGCGAGGTCGTGGTCGTGATCGGCCCCTCCGGGTCCGGCAAGTCCACCTTGTGCCGCACCATCAACCGGCTGGAGACGATCGACTCGGGAACGATCACGATCGACGGCAAGCCGCTGCCCGACGAGGGCAGGGAACTCGCGAGGCTCCGGGCCGATGTCGGCATGGTCTTCCAGTCGTTCAACCTGTTCGCCCACAAGACGGTTCTGGAGAACGTCATGCTGGGCCAGGTGAAGGTCCGCAAGACGGACAAGAAGAAGGCCGAGGAGAAGGGACGGGCCCTGCTGGACCGCGTGGGCGTCGGCACGCAGGCCGACAAGTACCCCGCGCAGCTCTCCGGCGGCCAGCAGCAGCGCGTCGCCATCGCGCGGGCCCTGGCGATGGACCCGAAGGTGATGCTCTTCGACGAGCCCACGTCGGCACTCGACCCGGAGATGATCAACGAGGTCCTGGAGGTCATGCAGCAGCTGGCGAGCGAGGGCATGACGATGGTCGTCGTGACCCACGAGATGGGCTTCGCCCGCTCGGCCGCCAACCGCGTGGTCTTCATGGCCGACGGCCGCATCGTCGAGGAAGCGGCGCCCGACCAGTTCTTCAGCAACCCGCGCAGCGACCGCGCGAAGGACTTCCTGTCGAAGATCCTGCACCACTGAGAGTCGCCGGCCCGCCCGCCCCCGGGCGGTGCCGCCGCACCGGTCACCCCCATCACGCCGGTCACCCCCTATCCGAGGCCCCGGATTCCGGACCACGGCCGATCCACGACACAAGGGATGTTCACCATGCAGTTCCGCAAGACCAGTGCGGCCCTCGCCGCGGTGCTGACCCTCTCTCTCACGGCGACCGCCTGTGGCTCCGGCAGCGGATCCGACGGTGACAAGATCACCATCGGCATCAAGTTCGACCAGCCCGGATGGGGCCTGAAGACCCCGGACGGCAAGTACACCGGCTTCGACGTCGACGTCGCCACGTACGTCGCGAAGGAGCTGGGCTACGACGCCGACCAGATCGAGTGGAAGCAGGCGCCGAGCGCCGAGCGCGAGAACTTGATCAAGAACGGCGACGTGAAGTTCGTCGCCGCCACCTACACGATCAACGAGAAGCGCAAGGCCGTCGTCGACTTCGCCGGCCCGTACTTCCTGGCCCACCAGGACCTGCTGGTGCGCGCCGACGAGTCCTCGATCACCAAGGCCGAGGACCTCAACACCAAGAAGCTCTGCTCGGTCACCGGCTCGACCTCGGCGCAGAACGTCAAGGAGAAGCTGGCCCCCAAGGCCGACCTGCTGGAGCAGGGCGGCTACTCCGAGTGCCTCTCGGGTCTGGAGAAGGGCACGGTCGACGCCCTGACGACGGACGACTCGATCCTGGCCGGCTACGCGGCACAGGACCAGTACAAGGGCAAGTTCAAGCTCACCGGTCTGAAGCTGAGCGACGAGCCTTACGGCATCGGCCTCAAGAAGGGCGACACCGAGCTCCGCGAGAAGGTCAACGCGGCGCTGGAGAAGATGACGTCGGACGGTTCCTGGGACAAGTTCGTCGAGAAGAACCTGGGCCCGGCCGCCTACAAGCCCGAGCCCGCTCCCGCGATCACCGAGAAGTGAGCTGAAGGCCGCGGCTGACGCAGCGGCCAACGGACAGAACCAGCAGCCAGGGTGAGGCGCCGTCGGCTCCGGCCGGAGCCGACGGCGTACCCCACGATCCGACCAGGGGAGAGCGCGGGTCAACGTGTTCGACTTCCTAGACAATCCGCAGTACGACCTGCTCGGCGCCTTCTGGGTGACGGTCCAGCTGACCTTCTACTCGGCGGTGGGGTCGCTGATCTGGGGCACGCTGCTGGCAGGCATGCGGGTGAGCCCGGTTCCGGTGATGCGGGCCTTCGGCACCGCGTACGTGAACCTGGTGCGCAACACCCCGCTGACGATCATCATCGTGGCCTGCTCCCTGGGCCTCCACCAGACGCTCAAGTTCACGCTGGCCGGCGACGACTTCAAGACGATCGGCTTCCGCATGGCCGTCCTGGGCCTCGTCGCCTACACCGGGACGTTCGTCTGCGAGGCGCTGCGCTCCGGTATCAACACGGTGCCGGTGGGACAGGCGGAGGCCGCTCGCGCGCTGGGGCTGAGCTTCACGCAGGTCCTCCGAATGATCGTGCTGCCGCAGGCGTTCCGCTCGGTGGTGGCCCCGCTGGCCAACGTGCTGATCGCCCTGACGAAGAACACCACCGTCGCGGCCGCCATCGGTGTGGCCGAGGCCGCGAACCTGATGAAGACCATGATGGAGAACGAAACCGACGCGCTGTTCGCCGTCTTCGGCGTCTTCGCCCTCGGATTCGTCGTTCTCACCCTCCCCACCGGCCTGATTCTCGGCGGGGTGGCCAAGCGTGTGGCGGTGAAGCGATGAGTTCGGTCCTGTACGACACGCCAGGCCCCAAGGCCAAGCGGCGGAACGGCCTCTACACGGCGCTCTTCGTCGCCGTCCTGGCGCTGGGGACCTGGTGGGTGCTCTCCGTCATGGCGGACGAGGGCGAGCTCACCGCGGCGAAGTGGAGTCCGTTCGTCACGGACTCCCGGGTGTGGACCACCTACCTGCTGCCGGGACTCGGCGAGACGCTCAGGGCGGCGGCTCTCGCCCTGGTGATCGCCCTGCCACTCGGTGCGCTGCTGGGCATCGCCCGGCTCTCCGACCACGCCTGGGTGCGGGTACCCGTCGGCACGGTGGTGGAGTTCTTCCGGGCCATCCCGGTCCTGCTGATGATGATCTTCGCGAGTGCGCTGTACCGGGAGTTCACCACCATCGGCTCGGACCTGCGCCCGCTGTACGCGGTCGTCACCGGCCTGGTGCTGTACAACGCCTCCGTCATCGCGGAGATCGTCCGCGCTGGCATCCTCGCCCTACCTCATGGCCAGACCGACGCCGCCAAGGCGATCGGCATGCGCAAGGGCCAGACCATGCTCTACGTGCTGCTGCCGCAGGCGGTCACGGCCATGCTCCCGGCGCTGGTGAGCCAGCTCGTCGTCATCGTCAAGGACACGGCGCTCGGCGGTGCGGTCCTGGGCCTGGCGGAGCTGATGTCCCAGGTGCGCACGCTCAGCGCGAACTACAGCAACATCATCGCCACGCTGATCGTGGTCGCCGTCATCTTCATCGTCGTGAACACGGCGCTCACCCAGTTCGCGAGCTGGCTGGAGGGCGCGCTCCGGCGCGGGAAGAGGACCACCGGCGCGACCGTCGACATCACGGAGATCGACACCGACATGGGCGGCGGCGTCGCCGCCGAGGTGGCCGACGACGAGCTCGGGGGCCGCGGCGGGCGCACCTGAGGCGCACCCGGCGCAGGACCCGTACGCACGGAGGAGCGGCAGCCGGACGGCTGCCGCTCCTCCGTGCGTACGCGCGCCGCTGCCCTGTCACTTGACGCAAGCACAGGCAGTGGGTTGCATACGTTCTGTGATCACATATCGGACCACAGCCGTCCTTCGCCGTCCGCTCCGACCGGCTCCGGGAGTCACGCCGTGGACCCGGTGATCATCGTCGGCGCCGGCCCGGTCGGGCTCGCGCTCGCCCTGGCGCTCGGCGCCCGGGAGGTCCCGTCGGTCGTCCTCGACGAGGGCGACGGACGGGACGAGCACCGCCCGGCCCGAACGGCGGTACTGCGCCCCGACACGGTGGCGTTCGTGGAGGGACTCGGCTGCGCGTCGGCCGTGCGGGACGCAGGGGCCCGCTGGTCGGGCTGGCGGTCGCTGCGGCGCAGGCAACCGGTGCGCCGGGAGCCGTTCGCGGCAGCGGGCGCGCCGGCCTCCCATGACGGCGTGCCGGCCGGTGGCTACCGGACCGCCGGGGAACCGGCCGTACCGGGCGCCGGCCACCCGGAGTCTCCGCTGCACATCGCGCAGCACCTGCTCACCGGGGCCCTGCGCCAGGCGATCGCGTCCCTTCCCGCCGGTGCGTTCGTGCGGGTCGTCACCGGCAGCCGGCTCGATGCCCTCGAACAGGACGCCCACGGAGTCACCGCGCACGTGCGCGGCGCCCGGACCGGCCGGTGGCGCGGTGCGTATCTGGTGGGGTGCGACGGCGCCCGGTCGACAGTGCGGAAACTGCTAGAGGTCCGCTTCCCGGGGCGCACGGCGGTGGAACGCCACGCCGTGGCGGTGCTCCGCACCGAACTCCCCTGGCCCGGCGAGAGCGTGCTGCACCGACAGCCCCCGTGGCGCGGTGTCGGCGAGGAGGTGACGGCCCGCCCGTTGCCGGACGACGTCTGGCGGTTGGACTGGCTGCTGCCACCGCACGGGGAGCTCGTCACCCCGGACGCCCTGGTGTGGCGGATCAGGGAGACCCTGTCCGGCTGGTGCGGGGGCCCGGCACCCGCGTACGACCTGCTCGACACGGGTGTCCACACCGTGCACCACCGGCTCGCCCGCCGCTGGCGCGTCGAGCGCGTGTTCCTCGCCGGGGACGCCGCGCACCTGGTGGGCGCCGTGGGGGCGCAGGGGCTCGACGAGGGGCTGCGGGACGTGCGGAACCTGGCGTGGAAACTGGTGCAGGTCTGGCACGGAGGCCCGTCGGACGTGCTCCTGGACAGCTACCAGGCGGAGCGGCGCACCGCAGTGGCCGCCCGGCTGCGCGCCGCGGACCAGGCCCTTCCCGTGCTGCGCGGCGGTGGCGGGCTGCGGGGCGCCCTGCGGACGGGGCTGGGGGGCGGCCATGAGGGCCTGCTGGCCGGCGGGCACCTGGGGCGGGGCCCGCTCGGGGCGCCCCCCGCGTATCCGCTGTCGCCGCTCGCGCCGGCCCCCGACGAGGCGCACGTGGACGTGGGGACGCCCCCGGGCGCACTGGTCGCGGACGTGCCGGTCACCTCACCGGACGGTACGGCGGGGCGGCTGCACGACCGGTTGGGCGGGGACCTGCTGGTGGTGCTGGTCGCGCCCGGTACGGGAGTGTGGGACCGGCGGCACTGGGTCAGGGCCGGTGTGATGCCCCGCCTGGCGGAGGCGGTGCGCACCCTGCCGATGCGCGCCGAACTGCTGGTCACGGAGGCGTACCCCGGGGCGGCGGCCCACGCGGTGCTGCTGGTGCGGCCTGACGGGCATCTGGCGGCCGCACTGGGCGGCGTGCGGGCGTCGGCGCTGCATGCCGCGGCTGCGGCGGTGTGCGGCGGCGCGCCGGATGGTGCCCCGCACCCGGGCCGCCCGGACACCGACGCGCCGGGCGCCCCGGATGCGTGCGGCGGGAAGCCGGAGGGCGCGGGGCAGCGGGGCACGGGTTCGCGGGGTGCGGGCCGGCAGGGCGCGGCATCGGAGGGCACGGGTCCGCGGGTCGGGGAGGTGGGAGGCGCCAGCCCTGGGGGCACCGCCGCCCCAAGGGGTACGGGGCCGGTCACCGCGGGCGCCGCGACCACCGGCACGGCGGGCACCGCCTCGGTGGACACCGCCTCGGTGGATGCCGGCACGGCGGGCCCCGGTCCGGTGGCTGCCGGTTCGGTGGATGCCGCGCGGTGAGAACCGGTGGGGCGGTGGGTGTCGCCCCGAAGGGAGCGGGCACGGTGGGCGCGGTCTCGTAAGCGTCTGCTCGGAGGGACGGATACCGCCGTCACCGGCCCGGTGGGCGGCGCGGCAGCGCGCCTGGGCCTCGGGTGACAGGGCTACCGGTGCCGTGGCCACCGGCGGTGGAACCACCGGTTTCAGCAGCAACCGCTGCCGTGGCCGTCGCCGCTGGGAAGCCCAGCGGCGGCCCGGGGGCGGCGGCGACCAGCGGGAGTGCAAGCGCGGCGGCGGTCTGCACCGGCACGACGGCAGCCGACTACACAGGCCTCCACCAGGCGGTGCTACCGGACTGAGGGGAGGCGACGTTGCCTGGCGGTGGCCGCTGCCGGTGCTGCGCGGTACGGAACGACCCCGTGGTGGGGCTGCGGGCGGGCCCCCTGGCCGTCACTCCTGGGGGACCGCCCGGTCAGAAGGGATCGGCGTGTAGGTCGTCGACCTCCTCGCCTTCCTCCTCCAGGGCCTGCCTGACCACCCGCAGGGCCAGCCCCTCGGGGTAGCCCTTGCGGGCGAGCATGCCGGCGAGGCGGCGGAGTCGGCGGTCCCGTTCCAGCCCCCGGGTGGAGCGGAGCTTGCGCTCCACCAGGGCGCGGGCGGTGGCTTCCTCCTGCTCGGGGTCCAGCTGACCCACGGCTTCGTCGATGAGTGCCGAGTCGACGCCCTTGGTGCGCAGCTCCCGGGCCAGGGCGCGGCGGGCCAGACCGCGGCCGTGGTGCCGGGACTCGACCCAGGCCCCGGCGAAGGCCGCGTCATCGATGAGGCCGACGTCCTCGAAGCGGGAGAGGACGTCCTCAGCGACTTCGTCGGAGATGCCTCGCTGGTGCAGGGCGTCCGCGAGCTGCTTGCGGGTGCGGGGCATCCCGGTGAGCAGGCGCAGGCAGACGGCCCGCGCCCGCTCGGCCGGGTCCTGGGGCGGCGGCTCCTTGCCGGCCCTCGACGGGTCGGAGCCGCCGCCCGGCCATTCGCTGCGCCGGGCCACGGGCTAGCCCTTGGCCGCAGCGGCCTTGGTGGCCTTGGCGGCCTTGACGGCGGGCGCCGGGACCGCCTTCGCAGCGTCGGTGCCCGCTGCGGGGGCCGGGGCCGTGCCCGTCGTGTCCGTGCCGGGCTCGGCCGCGGGAGCATCGGGTCGGACGCCCACGCCCAGCTTCTCCTTGATCTTCTTCTCGATCTCGTTGGCGAGGTCGGGGTTGTCCTTGAGGAAGTTGCGGGCGTTCTCCTTGCCCTGGCCGAGCTGGTCGCCCTCGTACGTGTACCAGGCCCCGGCCTTGCGGATGAAGCCGTGCTCCACGCCCATGTCGATGAGACCGCCCTCACGGCTGATGCCCTCGCCGTAGAGGATGTCGAACTCGGCCTGCTTGAAGGGCGGCGCGACCTTGTTCTTGACCACCTTGCAGCGGGTGCGGTTGCCGACCGCCTCCGTGCCGTCCTTGAGGGTCTCGATACGGCGGATGTCGATCCGGACCGAGGCGTAGAACTTCAGTGCGCGGCCACCGGTCGTGGTCTCCGGCGAGCCGAACATGACGCCGATCTTCTCGCGGAGCTGGTTGATGAAGATCGCCGTGGTCTTGGACTGGTTCAGGGCGCTGGTGATCTTCCGGAGGGCCTGGCTCATGAGCCGGGCCTGGAGGCCGACGTGCGAGTCGCCCATCTCGCCCTCGATCTCGGCCTTGGGCACGAGCGCGGCGACCGAGTCGATGACGATCAGGTCGAGGGCACCGGAGCGAACGAGCATGTCGACGATCTCCAGGGCCTGCTCGCCGTTGTCCGGCTGGGACAGGATCAGGTTGTCGACGTCGACGCCGAGCTTCCGGGCGTACTCGGGGTCGAGGGCGTGCTCGGCGTCCACGAACGCGACCTGACCGCCGGCCTTCTGCGCGTTGGCCACGGCGTGCAGGGTGAGAGTCGTCTTACCCGAGGACTCGGGGCCGTAGATCTCCACGACGCGGCCGCGCGGCAGACCACCTACGCCGAGGGCGACGTCGAGGGCCGTCGAACCGGTCGGGATGATCTCGATGGGCTCCTTCGACCGCTCGCCCATGCGCATCACGGCGCCCTTGCCGAATTGCCGTTCAATCTGTGCGAGCGCGGCGTCGAGCGCCTTCTCGCGGTCGCTTGCTGCCATGGGTTCCACCCGGGTTGCTTGAGTCGATCGCTTCACGTCAAAGACGCTAACCCCTACCACTGACAATGCGCCTCGACGTGCCTCCGACCTGTGGATAACTCCGGAGCGTCACGACCCGTCACGGGTGCCGCAGGGCCGCTTCGATGGCCCGGAGCCCAGGCCATCCACCCCATAAGAATGGATGTTCGATTTTAGTGTCAAGCGAGGCACGCGGGGGCGACGCCCGGCATGCCGCCCGGCTTCGGAGGCCGCGCGGCGCGCCCCGCACCGACCGCTACCGGGGGCCGGGAGGGCCGGTGCCCCACCGGCAGGACCGCTCGTGGCTTCCCGGTCGCAGCCGGCCTCGTGGGCCGGGCCGGCGGAGTCACCCCCCGCCGCCGCGCCCGCGGTCCGGCGTCGGAGCGGGGCCGCCCTCCGCGGCCGTGCCGGTGCCCGCGGCGCCGACCGCACCGGGCCGGGCTGCGGAGTCCCCGGAGGGGCCGCGGTCCTCCGGGGCAAGAGCGGCGGCGTTCGCCCGCAGGGCGCGCTGGAGGCGGGCCAGCACCATCTCTCCGTTCCTCCGGTGGCCGTGCACCCGCGGATCCTCCGTCACGTCGTACCGCTTCACGTACGCCCCGAGGAAGGCCTGCAGCGTGGCGACCGCCGGGATGGCGATCAACGCCCCCACGGCGCCGAGCAGCGCAGTACCGGCGACGACCGAGCCGAAGGCGACGGCGGGGTGGATGTCCACCGTCTTAGCGGTGAGCTTCGGCTGCAGGACGTAGTTCTCGAACTGCTGGTACACGACGACGAAGCCCAGGACCCACAGGGCGTACCAGGGGTTGACGGTGAACGCGAGCAGCATGGGCAGCGCACCGGCCATGTACGTGCCGATGGTCGGGATGAACTGGGACACCAGTCCCACCCAGACCGCCAGGGCCGGGGCGTACGGCACGTCGAGGAACTGGAGCAGCACGTAGTGCGCGACGCCGGAGATCAGCGCCATGAGGCCGCGGGAGTACAGGTAGCCGCCCGTCTTGTCGACGGCGATCTCCCAGGCCCGCAGTACCTCGGCCTGCCGGTGCGGCGGGAGGACGGAGCAGAGGGCGCGGCGCAGCCGGGGCCCGTCGGCCGCGAAGTAGAACGAGAACAGGAAGATCGTCAGAAGGCGGAAGAGCCCGCCGAGGACCGTGGCGGAGACGTCCAGGACGCCGCTCGCGCTGTTCTCGACGTAGCTGCGCAGGGTGTCCGAGCGCAGCAGCCCCTTCTGGACCTCGACCCTGGACAGCTCCGTGCTGAACGTGTGGTTGATCCAGGCGATGAGGGAGTCGATGTACTTGGGGAACTCCTCGACCATGTCGACGATCTGGGTCGCGAGCATGGACCCGAGCAGCACGACGAAGCCGACGCTGCTGATGAGCACGACCAGGAAGACCAGGAAGGTGGCCAGCCCCCTGCGCATCCCGCGGGCGGCCATCCACCCGACCGCCGGCTCGACGGCCAGGGCCAGGAAGAAGGCGATCAGAATGTTGATCAGCAGCCCGATGAGCTGGTGGAAGGCCCAGCTCCCGAGTTGGAAGCAGGCGTAGAGCGTCAGCGCGAGGATCATGGCCCGCGGCAGCCACCGCGGCATGCGCGCGGGCACCCCGGCGCCCGCGGCCGCTGTCCCGCCGGTGGTCCCGGAGGCCGCGGGTAGCGGTGGTGCCGGGGACGACGGGGCGGCCGCGGCCCGTCCTGCCGGGGGCTCCACCGCCGGGCCGGCGCCGGCCCCGCGCGGCGGTTCCGTGAGGGGCGCCGGGTCGGTCCTGGCCGCCGGAACGGTCGGCCCCGCACCGCCCTCGGTGGCCGGCTCCGCCGTGGACGACGCGGTGCTCCGCTCACCGGGGTGCCCGGCGCCCGAGGCGCCGGTCTGCTCGGTGCGGGGCCCTTCCGTCGGCTCGGTGCGGGGATCGCTCCCCGGCCCGGGGTCGTCGGGTACGTCGGCGGAAGCCGCCGGTCCGGGTCGGCCCTGCCGATCCCGGACCGCCTGCCCGGACGCGGCCGCGGTCGGCACGGGTGCGGGCTGCGGGACGGCCGGGGTGCCGGACGCCGCACCGCCCACCGGCGCGCCACTGGTCGGCTCGCCGGTCGTTCCGGGGTCTTCGGTGGTCGTCTTCGGGGTCTCGTCAGTCGGGGCCACGAGCCAAGTGTGGCGTACGTCCGTGACAACCCCTCCCCTGGCGCCGTCGGGGACGGTGCCAGCGCCGGGCGACGCCGCCGGCGGCCACATCCAACAGGTCGGCGCTTCACCCGGTGGGCGCTGCACGGGGCAGGTGCCGGCCCCTAGGGAAGCAGCGCGCCGCGCCGGAACCCGACCTCATGCGCGGACGCCGTACCGCCGCCTGCGGTCGCCGCGGTCACCCACGGGACACCGTCAGCGCTTGTCGGCGGGTACGTCGACGGCCGCGCACACGGCCCGCCACACGTCCTTGGCCTCCCAGCCGGCCTCCAGCGCCCCGTACACGGTCCGACCCCCCAGTTCGGACATCACGTGGTCGCGGGCGAAGCTCTCCGCGTACACCGCACCGAAGTGCTCCGCCATCCGCTCCCAGAAAGTCGTCAACCGCATGGCCCCAGTATCCCGCTCCCGAGGGTGCAGCCGGGCCCCTCCGGCCTGCCGAAAGGCCTTTCCGCCCTACGGTCGGCGCATGGGTCCGCACATGGCTGGAACTCCTCACATCGCCACGACTCCCCTCGCACGCGCCGAGCAGTTCGTCTGGCTGTCGGCGCGCGTCCTCGAACAGCGGAGGTTCGCCTACCACTTCCTGGACGGTGAAGCCGACGCCGTGGAGGCCGCCCTCACCGCGTACGCCAACGGGGACGGCGGCTACGGGCACGCCCTGGAACCGGACGTGCGGGGGCCCGCGAGCCAGCCCCTGCACACCGCACACGCGCTGCGCGTCCTGGACTCGATCGGCCGCTGCGACGGGACGCGGGCGGAGCGCGTCTGCCGCTACCTGACGGGGGTCTCCACCCGGGACGGCGCCCTGCCTCCGGTCCGCCCCTCCGCCCGCGGCTACCCGGTGGCACCGTTCGTGCCGGTCGTCGACGATCCGCGGAGCGACCTGCGGGCGACCGGGCCCGTGGTGGGGCTGCTGCACCGCAACCGGGTGTGGCACGCCTGGCTGTTCCGTGCCACCGACTTCTGCTGGGCGGCCGTGGACGCGATCACCCAGGGGGTGCGGCCCCCGCAGCCGTACGAGATCGAGGCCGCTGTCGCGTTCCTGGACGGCGTGCCCGACCGGGCGCGGGCCGAAGCGGCCGCGGACCGGCTGGGCCGCCTCGTGCGGGAGCGGCGCCTGGTGCTGCTGGAACCGGGGAAGGCGGCGCGGCAGCCGGCGGCGCCCGGCGGCCGCCCGGGTGAGCACCACTTCGCGTACGACTACGCGCGCGTGCCGGACTCGCTGGCCCGCCGGTGGTTCACGGACGAGGAGATGGGGCGGGCCCTGGACCACCTGGCTGCGGCACAGCAGGGGGACGGCGGCTGGCCGGTCACCTCGCGCCGGTGGGCGCCCGGTCCGGCCCTGGAGGCCCGCCCGCTCGTGACGCTGGAGGCGCTGCGCACCCTGCGAGCCCACGGCCGGCCCCTGCGCTGACCGGGCTCCCCCGCCCCCGGGCGCGCGGTCAACCGCCGAGCGCGCGGACCCCTGCCGTCACCGCCACCGCGACGGCCACCACCACGAGGAACGGAGCCCTCAGCAGCAGCGCCACCGCCGCCGCCCCCAGCCCGGCGGCGCGCGCGTCGACGGTCAGGGTGCCGCCGGCGCTGAAGGTCTGCTGGGCGATCAGTGCGGCCAGCAGGGCGACGGGAAGCAGCGCGGCGAGCCGCTGCACCAGGGGCCGCTCCAGGACCTGGGCCGGCACGAGGAGGCCGCCGAGCTTGAGCAGGTAGCAACCGGCGGCCGTGAGGCCGACGGCCAGCCAGATCGACGTCGTCGCGGTCATCGGCCGCCGCCCTTCCCGATCCGGCGGCCCCGGGCCCAGAGCACGGCGGGCGCGGCGAGGGCCGCGGCGAGCACCGGCACACCCGCGGGGAGCACCGGCAGCAGGCCGAGGCCGACCACCACGGCGAGACCCGCCACGGCGCGCTCGGTCGCGGTGCGGAGCATCGGGGCGAGCAGAGCCAGGAACGCCGCCGGTCCCGCGGCGTCCAGGCCCCACGCGTCGGTGTCCCCGAGTGCCTCCGCCCCGAGGCCGCCGAGCAGGGTGGTGAGGTTCCACAGGACGTACAGGGTGAGGCCCGTCACGGTGAAGCCGAGACGGGCGGTGCGCCGGTCCGGCTGCGCCAGGGCGACCGCGGTCGTCTCGTCGATGACCCAGTGCGCGGCGACGGGGCGGACGGCACGGGGCAGGGCGAGGAGCTGGGAGAGGCGCAGCCCGTAGAAGGCGTTGCGGGTGCCGAGGAAGAAGGCGCCCGCCGCGGCGGTGAACGGGTTGCCTCCCGCGGCGAGTGCGCCGACGAGCGCGAACTGCGAGGCGCCCGTGAAGACGAGGAGGCTGAGCAGGCACGTCTGGAGGAGGTCCAGCCCCGCGCCGACCGAGGTCACGCCGAACGCGAAGCCGGAGAGGCCCACGGCCACGCCCACGCCGAGGGAGTCCCGGATGACGGCCGCGTCGGGCCGGCTCGCGGCAGTGGTGCCGGGCGGGACGCTCCCCGCCTGCCCCGGGGCCCCCGGGGACGCGTCGCCCGCCGCGGGCGGGGTGGGCTCGCCGGAGGTGCGGCGCCGTGCGGGCGCGGCCGGCCGCAGGTCCCGGGACGTGTCTGGTGGTGCTGTCTGTTCTGCCACGCCGGGGACGCTACGGCCGGCGCGCGTCCCCGGTCTTGTACGTTCTTGCGCGCTCCTTCCGGTACGCACCGGGCGGAACACCCACGATCCGGGCGAAGTGCCGGGTGAGGTGCGGCTGATCGGTGAAGCCCACGGTGACGGCGGCTTCTGCAGGGGCCGTCCCGGTGTCGAGGAGGCGGCGGGCGGCGCGTACGCGTGCGTCGGTCAGCCATGTGTGGGGCGGCATCCCGTAGGCGGCCTTGAAGGCACGCAGCAGCGCGAAGGGGCTGGTCCCCAGCTCGTGGGCGAGCCGCTCCAGGGACGGCGGGTCGGCCATGCGCTCCAGGAGGACGTCCCGCGCGGCGGCGGCCACACGGGCTCCGGCGGCCGACGGGGCGCGGGCCGGCCGGGTCTGACCGTGCCGCCGCAGGAGCCGCGCGACGACGATGCGCAGCAGGCTGTCGGCGGCCAGGGCGTTGCCCTCCTCCGCCGCACGGTGGACGGCGCGCACCAGGCGGGCGCTGTCCTCGTCGGCGACGATCGTCTCCTTGAAGCCGACCGTGCCGCGCAGCGTGGTCTCTTCCTGCGCGATGCCGGCGACGAGCTCGCTGGAGGGGTAGAGCGTGGCGTAGGCCCAGCCTTCAGGGACCCCGGCATGGGCGGAGTGCGGGACCTCCGGGTTGATCATGACGACGGTGCCCGGGTGCGCCTGGACGGTGCCGTGCGGCAGGACCACGTCCTCGATGCCGCGGCGGACCGCGCCGAGGACGAAGCCTTCGTGGGCGTGGCGGGTGAAGGAGTGGCGTATGTAGCGGGCGCGCAGCAGGTCGAGGCCGGGCACACCGGGGTAGTGCCAGTGGCGTGCCCACTCCGCGGTGTCCGCGGCGGCCTTCGGCGGCTCGTCCGCGGAGGCTGCGCCCTGCACCGCCGCAGCGGACCGCGTCCGCACCTCCGCCGGGGCCGCGGCCCG